>CAVGND010000007.1:0-65454 GCA_963630555.1 Roseburia intestinalis
CCAAAACAGAGCGCCTAATTATATTACCACACCGCCTCCTCTTTGTCAACTAAAATTTTTCCCTTTTTTTAAAAAAATTTCGGTTTTTCACCCAACATCACGTTTTTGTGCGATTATAGTGCCATTTTTAATCGTATAACACAAGCGGAAAACAGGTTGTTTTACAAAAAAACGGTCAAATTATTTCAGAAAAGCAAAATTCGTCGGCTGCGGAAGTGATTTTTACGGTCAACATATTGTGCGCAATATCAAGATCCGATATTGCGGCAACGCGCGTATAATTATCGGAATATCCCCACCAAAACCCGTTTTTCTTTTCTTCAAACAGGACTTTGCAAGTTCTTCCGACCTGTGTTTGAAGAAATTTTTTCTCTGCCGCATTGCAGGCGTCGATCATTTTTTCGGAACGATGTTGTTTTTCGGCATTGCTTATCTGATCCGGCAAATTATAAGCAACCGTTCCTTTACGCCTTGAATATGCAAACACATGCGCTTTCGCAAATCCGATATCTTCGGCGAATTTTACCGATTGCAGGAAATCCGTTTCGGTTTCTCCGGCAAAGCCCACCATTATATCGGTAGTTATTGAAGAATTATCAAAGGAACTTCGTATTGTTTTAACCAAATTTTTATAAAATGCCGTATCATAGCGGCGATTCATACGCCTAAGGGTAGCATCACACCCCGCCTGTAATGACAAGTGAAATTGCGGGCAAAATTCCGGAATTGCGGCAAGACGCCGAATGACATCATCGGTTATTTGTTCCGGTTCAAGGGAACCGAGCCGCACCCTGCATACACCCGATATATTTGCAACCGTTTCAACCGCATCGCACAGGTCATAACCTATATCTGTGCCGTAAGCCGAGAGATTAATGCCTACCAAAACAATTTCGGTAAACCCATTCACTGCAAGTTGAGATGCCTCATCTTTAATATCTTCAAGCCTTCGCGAACGAACCCTTCCCCTCGCATAGGGAATTATGCAATAAGTGCAAAACTGGTCGCAGCCATCCTCAATTTTTATAAACGCCCGAGTTTTCCCGCGTGAAGATGTAAAGCTGAGTTCGGTGTATTTTTCACCGATTATATGTCGAGAGGCAACAGCAACCCTGCTTCTGTTTGCAATGTAATTTTTAAGTATAGAAGAAAATTCCGGGTATTCGGTGTTACCGACAACCAAGTCAACACCGTCTATATCTGTACATTCGTCGGTAAACGCCTGCGCCATACATCCCGTCAGCACCAGAATACAGTCCGGAAATTTCTTTTTAAATCTGTGGACAGCCTGACGCGTTTTACGATTGCTTTCGGCAGTTACGGTACAGGAATTGACAACACAGATATCCGGTTTATCAAGTTCCGTTACAACTTCAAAACCGTTAGATTCAAGTTGTGCCGACAACATCATTTCATCATATTGATTTACTTTACAGCCTAATGTTTTAAAGAGAACTTTCATCATTTCACCTGAAATTAAAAATTTGCGGACTGGCAAAGCGGACTTTTTTCAAGCATAGAATCTAAATGTGGAGGGATAACCGTATGCTTGAAATGTTACTGAATATTTTATCTCATGTTTTTCATTTTGCACTTCACGTCACCGGAAGCGGCTCGTTTCCCAAAGCGCTGCCGCCGGAAGAAGAAAAAAGGCTTGTTGTCCTTTGTGAAAACGGTGACCGTGCCGCACGGCAAAAATTGATTGAACACAATTTGCGGCTGGTAGCGCACGTGATAAAGAAATACTACAACACAAATATTGACAAGGAAGATTTGATATCCATAGGTACAATCGGACTGATAAAAGGGATATCGTCCTTTAAAAGCGAAAAGGATATAAAACTCGCCACATATGCCTCAAGATGTATTGAAAACGAGGTGCTTATGTACTTCAGAAATTTGAAAAAAAGCGCACAGGACATATATATAAGCGATCCCATAGATGTCGATAAGGAGGGTAATTCTCTCACACTGTTGGATATAATATCCGACGATATGGATATTGAAAGTGACATTGAAAACAAGATCAGTTATGAAAAGTTGAGAAAATTGACCGAAACCTGCCTTGATGAACGTGAGCGATTAATCATATACATGCGTTACGGTATGGGTGCGGACGCCGAAATGCCGCAGCGTGAAGTTGCAAAAATCCTCGGTATTTCAAGATCTTACGTATCACGCATAGAAAAGAGGGCAATTGAAAAATTACGGCAGAATTTTGAAAACGGCTGTGAATAGAATTTACCACCCTGATATGCAGGAACGCTGCATTGCGCTGACGGTTTTTTCTTTTATATCGGGATAGTCTGCTTCAAGAAGCTTTAAAAGGCTTTTTACATTTTCCCTTTCTGTTACTCCGTCAGCAGGGCATTTGGATTTTACCACAGGCAAATTAAGCCTTTTAGCGGCGGATGAGGTTTCATTTTCGGTTAAGAATATAAGCGGTCTTATCATATATAAATCTTTTCGTGAAAGATATGTTACGGGAGAAAAAGAGGCAATTCGTCCGCCGTTAAATATGTTCATATAAAATGTTTCCGCAGCGTCATCCATATGATGGCCAAGAGCAATTTTATTACAACCGAGTTCCTTTGAAAGATCGTGAAGCGCACCGCGTCTCATTCGCGCACAAAGGCTGCAAGGATTGCTTTCTTTGCGTATTTCAAATATAATTTGCCACAGATCGGTACGCTTAACGGTATAATTAACGTGTAATCTTTTGCAAAGTTCGCGTATCAGGCTGTAGTCGCCCGGAACGCCACCGAACTGTGGGTCCAAAGTTATGGCTTCCAATTCAAATTTATGCGGATAAAACCGTCGCAATTCAGCGAGCGACGACAACAGGAGAACCGAATCCTTTCCGCCCGAAACACCGACCGATATACGGTCGCCTTCGTTTATCATATCATATTTTTCAACGGCGGCACGAACCTTGCTGACTGTTTTTCGCATTTTTGAGTATCCCCTGTTTATCTTTGACTTATAGGCACAAATTTTCTGTTAGGCACAATTGATTTGTAAGCCGGCCTTATAATCTTATCGTTTGTGGTAAGTTCTTCTATCCTATGTGCACACCAACCGCAAATACGGGCAATGGCAAAAAGCGCCGTGTACAACTCGGTAGGTATGCCGAGCATCGAGTACACAAACCCGGAATAAAAATCAACATTGGCGCAGACGGTCATTTTTCTGCCCTTTAATTCGCAAAGCAGTTCGGGCGTGACAGCTGCAATTGTATCCATAAGTTTAAGTTCGCTCATTCTGCCGTTCTCTTCGGCGAGTTTTTGAGCCGCCTTTCTCAATATAACGGCGCGAGGGTCGGACAATGTGTATACGGCATGACCGATGCCGTACACCAAGCCGCTTTTATCAAACGCCTCTTTATTAAGAATTTTTTTGACATATGCCCTGATTTCATCTTCATCGGCCCAATCCTTAACATTACTCTTTATATCCGATATCATATTAGTAACTTTTACATTGGCACCGCCGTGCTTATGGCCTTTAAGCGAATTGATTGATGAAGATATTGTTGAATAAATATCGGTTCCCGAAGAAGTCAGCACCCTTGCGGTAAATGTTGAGTTATTACCGCCGCCGTGTTCTGCGTGCAGGGTAAGCAGGAGGTCAAGCAAGGCAGCCTCTTCCCTGCTGTATTTGCTGTCGTCACGGATAATATGTAAAATATTTTCTGCGGTTGAAAGATCCGATTTCGGAAAATGTATAAATAAACTATCATTATCATAATAATGCTTTTTTGCCTGGTATGCATATGCCATTATTACAGGGAGTTTTGAAAAAAGTCCGACGCTTTTCTCAATGTTGTCCGCTATACCGGGGTTTTCCGGATCCGGGTCGTAACTGTAAAGCGACAACACCGCCCTTGACATATTGTTCATAATATTTTTGCTTGGTTTTTTTAACAGTATATCTTCTGTAAAAAATTTCGGCAAGTCCCTCATCTTACCTACAACTTCATTAAATTTATCAAGTTGTTCTTTGGTCGGCAAATGCCCGAGCATAAGAAGGTATGCGGTTTCTTCAAAACAAAATCTGCCGCTTTCCATACAGTTTTCGGCAATATCGGAAATTGAATAACCCCTGTAGGTCAGTTCGCCTTCAATGGGCGAAACTTCACCCTCATCCATAATATATCCGTGAACATTACATATCTGTGTAACGCCCGCAACAACACCGGTACCATCCGCATTGCGCAGACCTTTTTTTATGTATTGCTTATTAAAATCGGCAGCAGTTATAAGATTTTGTGCAACATAATCCCTGCTTAAATCTTCAAAATAACTTTTAGGTACATCGTATTTCATTATTCACACTCCATTATTTAACCCATACGGTTGTTTTTACACAAGGCTTGACATATCATACATTCCGGGTTCTGCGCCTACGATATACCTTGCCGCATTAAGTGCACCCACAGCAAAAACATTTTTTGAAAACGCCTCATGCTTTAGTGTAACAACCTCATCATTGCCGGCAAAGATCACTTCGTGTTCACCGACTATTGTACCGCCCCTTACGGAATGTATGCCAATCTCCTGCGGTTTGCGCGGCGAACGCCTTGCGTGACGGTCATATTCGTAAACCATATCGTCGCCCAACGTGTGATTGATTTCATCGGCAAGCATTATAGCGGTGCCGCTCGGTGCGTCGATTTTACGGTTATGATGCTTTTCAACTATTTCGATATCAAAACCGCTGAGAGCGCAGGCTGCTTTTTTCGCAAGCGCGACAAGCAGATTTATGCCGAGCGACATATTAAATGAAAAAAATATTGCTACCCGCTTTGAAGCGTCTTTTATTTTATCGATATCGTCTTTTGCCAGACCGGTTGTTGCTATAACGGCAGGCGTTTTTGTGTTTACGGCATACTTAAGCGTTTCGGGCAGCAGCGACGGGTGCGAAAAATCCACAATCACATCGCCTTTTACCGTTAATTTATCAAATGACGGCACAATAGGATAGCAAGCGTTGCCGGACATTTTATCAATGCCGGCAACGATATTACAGTTTTCATTTTTCTCGGCAACGGCGGTTACGGCTTTACCCATATTACCGCAGCAACCGCATAAAATAATATCGGTCATTTCATTATTCCTTTTATTTTTAATTAAAGTATACCCGACTTTTTCATTTCGCTTACAAGCAACTCTTTGTGTGCAGCGGTCGGATTTACAAGAGGAAGTCTTATTCCGTTTCCGCAGCAGCCCTTTAAACTCATTGCTTCTTTGATCATTATCGGATTTGTTTCACAGAACAACGCTTTTATTAACGGTATGTATTTTAATTGCAATTCCGCCGAGCGCTTAACATCACCCTTAAAATAAGAAGTACAGATTTCACGTGTTTCCAACGGCAGCATATTGGAAAGAACTGAAATAACACCGAAGCATCCGAGGGAAAGCATAGGTGTGATCTGGTCGTCATTACCGGAATATACGGCAAGTTTATCGCCGCATAACGCTCTCGTTTCGGCAACAGAAGAAATGTTGCCGTTGGCTTCCTTTATGCCCACAATATTGGGGTGTTCCGCCAAACGGGCATAGGTTGCCGGCGCAACATTAATGCCTGTTCTTGACGGTACATTGTAAATAATCAACGGCAGATCGGTATGGTCGGCAATATAAGTATAATGCGCATACAATCCTTCTTGCGTTGTTTTATTATAATATGGGGTTACAGACAAAGCACCGTCCGCTCCCAAAGCCTTTGCGCTTTTTGCCGTTTCGACCGAATGAAAAGTATCATTGCTTCCCGTACCGGCTATAACGGTAGTTTTACCGCCTGCATATTCAATAACCTTTTCCACAACTTTAAGGTGTTCGCTGATTTTTAAAGTAGGTGCCTCTCCGGTAGTTCCGCAAACAATAAGTGCGTCAATACCGCATTTGATTTGTTCGTCAACAATAAGTTTAAGCGCGTCGTAATCAACCGAATAATCATCTTTCATCGGCGTTATAAGCGCCGTTCCGCAGCCCTTAAAAAGTGTCTTTTTCAAATCAAACAACCTCCTGTTATTCAGTCCATATATCCTTCGGCACAGAGAAGTTCGGCTAACAGCACGCCGCCGCCGGCAGCGCCTCTGAGCGTATTGTGTGACATACAGACAAACTTATAATCATACTGCGTATCTTCACGCAATCTGCCTATTGAAATGGCCATGCCGCCCTCAAGGTCACGCTGCAATTTGGTTTGCGGAAGGTCATTTTCTTCAAAATAGTTCAAAAACCGTTTCGGTGCGCTTGGGAGTTTGAGTTCCTGTGCCCTGCCCTTAAATTCTGACCATATTTTAAGAATTTCGTCCTTTGATGGCTTCCTGCCAAACTTTACAAAAACCGCAGCCATATGACCGTCAGAAACGGGCACACGCAGGCATTGCGCGGTAAATTCGGGTTTTTTAGCGTCAACTATACGGTCACCCTCTATTTTACCCCAAATTTTAAGCGGCTCCTGTTCCGATTTTTCTTCCTCACCGCCGATATACGGTATAACATTATCGATAATTTCGGGGAAAGTTTCAAATGTTTTGCCTGCGCCGGATATTGCCTGATATGTGCAAACGAGCGCTTTTTCTACGCCGAAATCGGATAGCGGAAACAGAGCGGGTACATAACTTTGCAACGAACAATTCGATTTAACCGCGATAAAACCGCGTTTTGTTCCGAGTCTTTTCCTTTGCAACGGAATTATATTTATATGATCGGCATTAAGTTCGGGTATAATCATCGGCACATCGGGTGTGTGACGGTGGGCACTGTTATTTGAAATAACGGGGCATTCAGCCTTAGCGTATTTTTCTTCAAGCGCACGGATCTCGTCTTTTTTCATATTAACGGCGCAAAACACAAAATCAACCGTTGCGGCGATTTTTTCGACATCGGCAGCAGCGTCAAGAATTATCATATCTTTCATGCTTTGAGGCATCGGTGTTTTCATAAGCCAATGCGAACCGACAGCCTGTTCATAAGTTTTACCTGCGCTGCGGGGGCTTGCCGCAAGCACTTTTACATTAAACCACGGGTGCGTATCAAGTAAAGTTGCAAAGCGTTGACCAACCATTCCGGTAGCACCGATTATACCTACATTATACTTTTTCATTATGTTTATAACCCCTTTGAAAAGAAAAATTGCAAAAAACATTGAAATATATCTTTAAAAATGATACCATTGTAAAGGCTGCTTGTCAAATAATTTTAATAAATAATATGTAATTTCGGAGTTTTGTATGAAAAAAAGCGACTTTTATTATGATTTGCCAAAAGAACTAATAGCGCAAACACCGGTAGAACCGCGAAATGCGTCAAGACTTATGGTTTTAAACAAAGCGACAGGCGAAATTAAACACCGTCATTTTTTTGATTTAAAGGAATTTTTGCGCCCGGGTGATACGCTTATACTTAACGATACGCGCGTGCTTCCCGCAAGGATGTACGGCGTCCGCTCTACAGGTGCAACGGTTGAGTTTGTACTTTTAAAGTGTATAAGCACAAACCGCTGGGAATGCCTTGCGGGGCCGGGCAAAAAAGCCAAAAAGGGTGACCGTTTTAGATTCAGCGACGAACTTGCCGCAACTGTTGCAGACGTTACCGCGGACGGTAATAGGATAATCGATTTTGAATACGACGGCAACTTTTATGAGATAATCGACCGTATAGGTCAAATGCCGCTGCCGCCGTACATAACCGAAAAACTAAAGGATAAAGAACGGTACCAGACGGTTTATTCTCACGAACTCGGCTCTGCTGCCGCGCCTACCGCAGGTCTTCATTTTACAAAAGAAATGCTTGACGATATAAGTAACGCGGGCATTAACACTGGCTATGTTACTCTGCACGTCGGGCTCGGCACTTTCAGACCCGTAAAGGCACAGAATATCGAAGACCATAAGATGCACAGCGAATGTTATCATATACCGGCAAAAACCGCAGAACTTATAAACCGAACCAAGAAAAGCGGCGGCAGGGTTATATGCGTAGGAACAACCTCCTGCCGCACCCTCGAAAGCGCAGCGCAGAAATTCGGCAACGAATTCGGTGAATGCAGCGACTCGACCGATATTTTTATTTATCCGGGATATAAATTCCGCTGTATGGACGCACTTATAACCAACTTTCATCTTCCGGAAAGTACGCTGATTATGCTGGTTTCCGCCTTCGCAGGATATGAAAATGTTATGAATGCATACAAAACCGCTGTTAAAGAAAAATACCGGTTTTTCAGTTTCGGCGATGCAATGTTTATAGGTGATTGATTATGTACAAACTCATAAAAACAGAGGGGCGCGCGCGGCGGGCGGAATTCAGTACGGTACACGGTACGGTGCAAACGCCTGCATTTATGAATGTTGCCACCGCGGCGGCAATCAAGGGAGGTATATCGGCGCTTGACCTTAAAACACTTAATTGTCAGGTAATGTTATGCAACACTTATCATCTTCACGTACGCCCCGGAGATGAAGTTATAAAACAACTCGGCGGACTTCATAAATTTACGGGATGGAACGGGCCGATATTGACCGACAGCGGCGGCTTTCAGGTCTTTTCGCTTGCCAAACTAAGGCGAATAGAAGAAGATGGTGTGACATTCAACTCCCACATTGACGGAAAAAAGATATTTATGGGGCCCGAAGAAAGTATGACCATACAGTCGAACCTCGGTTCCACAATTGCAATGGCGTTTGACGAATGTGTTGAAAATCCGGCGGAATACGGGTATGCAAAACAATCCTGCGAACGAACGGTAAGATGGCTTGAGCGCTGCAAAAAGAAAATGGCGGTGCTTAACGCTTCAGGCAACGCCGTTAATCCGCAACAACTGTTATTCGGGATAAATCAGGGGGCAACCTTCAAGGACTTAAGGATTGAAAATATGAAGCAAATCGCGGAACTCGATTTGGACGGATACGCAATCGGCGGACTTGCCGTGGGTGAACCTGCCGAAGTTATGTATGACATTATCTCCGAAGTTGAACCGTATATGCCCAAAGAGAAAATCCGTTATCTTATGGGTGTAGGGACGCCTGCGAATATTTTGGAAGCTGTTTCTTTGGGTGTTGACCTTTTCGATTGCGTTATGCCGAGCCGCAACGCACGCCACGGGCATTTGTTCACAAGCAGAGGAATTATAAATATCAACAACGCAAAATACATGACCGACGATACGCCGATTGACGGAAACTGCGGCTGCCCCGCCTGCCGCAATCATTCAAAAGCCTATATTCGCCATCTGTTAAAAGCGGGTGAAATGTTGGGATACCGCCTTGCGGTTGAACACAATTTGTATTTTTATAACAAACTTATGAAAGATATAAGAAGTGCTTTGGATAACGGTAATTTTGCTCAATTTAAGCAGGAAAAGCAGGAAATATATTCAAAAAGGATATGAATTTTCTTTAAAATGCCGATAATTTAAAAATAGTTCTTGATTTTATCAGCGTTTGCGTATACAATAAAATAATAAAAATCGGAGGTTAATATTTTATGGGATACCAGATAGTTATAATTTACGCTGTAATAATAGGTGCAATGTATTTTCTTCTTATTCGTCCGCAGAGCAAACGTAAAAAAGAAGAAGAAAAAATGCGTAACAATATTTCGGTCGGTGACGAGATTATTACTATCGGCGGATTTTACGGCAAAATACTTGCAGTGAAGGACGACAGTTATATAATGGAGTCAACTGTTGACCACACGAAGATGCGTATACTGAAAACCGCTGTGCAGACCAATCTTACGGTTCATGAAGAACAGCAGGCGGCAAAGGCTGAAAAAGAAGCACAACTTAAAGCAGCTAAAGAGGAAAAGGCAAAACAAAAGAAAGCCGCAAAAGAGAAAAAATAAATTAAACAAAGAATATTATCCCCTGTTTCACAGTACAATGTATTATGAAGCAGGGGTGTTTTTATGAGTAAAAATCAAACCGCAAATTCCGATTTTGCAAAAATCGCAAAAGCCGTGCTGCGCGGCGTTATTGCGGCACTGATATTCATTGCGGCAACCGTTATAATTGCGGCGTTTATTATTGCAAAACTCGGCAGCGGAGTTAATTTTGTTACATACATTTCAACGGCACTTCTGGGACTCGGCAGTATGCTTGGCGGTTATATATCGGCAAAAAAGCGGGGCGAAGCGGGATTGATAACCGGAATGGCTACGGGAGTTATAGTGTTTTTTATAATCGCTTTAATATCGCTTACAGTGACGGGCGGCGGCATAGGAACGGTATTCTTTATACGCCTTGCAATATGTGCGCTTGCGGCGGCTATAGGCGGAATTTTTGCCGTTAATTCACCGGAGCGGCAGAAAATCGTATAGCAAAACACGGCATAAAAAGTTACGGCGGAACACATATCGTGTTCCGCCGTAACTTTTTGAAGTGATGTTTAATCAGTTGCCGCATTCTATGCTGATTTCATTAAATATTTTAAGCAGGTCGTCTGTTGAGGCAGATGATTTTTCTTCACCCTTTTTATCAAGCACTATATTGCCTTTATCCATCATAATAAGGCGATTGCCGTAATTTACGGCGTAGCGCAAATTATGGGTTACCATAAGCGCGGTAAGTTTCTTTTGTTTTACCACCCTGTCGGTCAACTCCATTATAATATCGGCGGTTTTAGGGTCAAGCGCTGCCGTATGCTCGTCAAGTATTAAAACGTCAATAGGCGTCATTGTAGCCATAATTAAAGCTACGGCTTGGCGTTGACCGCCGGAAAGTGCACCCATTTTGACAAATATTTTATCTTCGATTCCGAGCCCGAGTTCGGAAATCAACTCACGGTAATAGTCGAGTCGCGCTTTGGAAAGCCCCGGTGTAAGTCCGTAACGTTTACCCTTATTATCGGCAAGGCTCATATTTTCGGCAATCGTCATATTCTCGGCAACGCCGGAAGACGGGTTTTGAAAAACACGCCCTATTCTTTTGGAACGGACAAATTCCTTTTGCCTTGTTATATCCGCATTGTCAATTATAATCTTGCCCGAATCGGGATAAATCGTTCCCGCAACGAGGTTGAGCATCGTGGTTTTGCCGCTGCCGTTGCTGCCTACGACCGAAACGAATTCACCCTTTTCGATATGCAAGTTAAAACCGTTAAAAAGCGATGTTTCGTTTATTGTTCCGACATTAAAACTTTTATAAATATTATTTAACGATATCATTTTTCGGCAACCTCCCGCTTAGGGCCGTGAACGGTTTTAACCTTTTTGCGTTTAAACTGATTATTGATTATAAGAATGGCGGCGAAACAGACGGCGTTCATCAGTTTTAAATAAGTTCCGTCCGAATCTATTATCGTAAAATAGTTTAAGCAGAGTGAATATATAACCGCGCCTACCGCAACGGCGGTAGTAGATTTAATATGCTTAGCCTTTGAGAAAAGCGCCAGACCTATTATAACGGACGCGAGCGCCAACACAACTTTACCGCTGCCGCAGGTATTATCATAGTTCATATTATACTGTGCGTACTCTGCGCCGCCTAATCCGACAAGTCCGTTTGCCAACGCAAGACCGAGAATTTTATAAAATCCGACATCTTTACCGAGCGAGGTTACAAGCGTTTCGTTATTGCCGGTTGCAAAAAGCATAAAGCCTGTTTTTGTTTTAAAGAACAAATCAAGCAAAACCTTTATTACAGCCACAATACCGAGCATTATAAGAATTACGTATATATCGCCCAGTTTACCGCTGTCCGTATGGAACATACCGTGAAAACCGTTGGCTTGATATGAAAAGTTGGTAACCGTAAAGCCTGTGCCTGTCAACACTTTTGTAAGTGCAAGGGTAACGGACAACAGCGCCGTCATAACAATAATTCCGGAAAGCAGTTTTGATATCCCGAATTTTACGTGCAGTGCACCTGTTACCGCGCCGGCAAGGAAACCGGCGGCAAACGCACCGACAAGGGCGGCTACGGGCGGCATACCCAATTTATACATCAGTATCGTACCTACCACTCCGCCGAGCGGAAAAGAACCGTCGGTCGTTAAATCGGGGAAATCCAGAATAGAATATGCAATGTACATACCGAACGCTATAAGCGCATAGCACAGTCCGAGTTGCACGCCTGCAATCGTAGTGTTAAGAAAAAGCATCTGCTTTTGCCTCGTTTCTTTTAAATCGTAGTCATTATTTTTACTGATCAAAGCCGGCGGATTTTGTTCCGCCGGCATCGGCCGGGATTATTTATTTACGTCTTTAAGTCCTTCGATATCGGTAGGAAGGGTAAGGTTCTTAAATGTTTTTAAAACATCGGAATTATAATAAGGATAGGTTTCGTTTTCCATAGTTTTTGCTTTAACATCCTTAACAGCCTTTCCGCTGAGTATTTCTGCTGCCTGCTCGCCTGCCAAGCGCCCTACGGTTATATAATCTATAGAAGCGGAGGCAAGACAACCGGATTTAACCTGTTCGATTTCGCTGCCGAATACCGGAATGCCCGCGGCATTGGTTTTGGCGAGTATGTTCTGAAGTTTGCCGACTATGGTATTATCAAGCAGATTAACAATGCAATCTATATCTTTGGAAATCAAAGAATCAACCTTAGCGTCAATTGTTGTGATATCGGCAACGGTTTCGGTTTCAATTTTCATACCGTCATAAGACTCCGCCTCTTTTTTAAGTGCCGAAATCTGGGCGGCGTCACTTGATTCTTCGGTTGACATCAGAACGCCGATTTTAAGGTCTTCTTTACCCATAAATGATGAAACCAATTTAAGCTGTGCCTTAAAATCCGGAACATCGCTTGTACCGGTCATATTATCAAAATTGGCTACCTGTTCAGCGTCGGTAACGGCGCAGTATACAACCGGTGTGCTGCTGCCTGTTGCGGCGGTTGCAGCCTGAATAGCAGAGGGAGTAGCGATTGCGATTATAACTTTAGCCTTGCTGTTTACAAGTTTCTTTGCCTGTGCCAAAGAGGTTTCGGCAGTAAAATTACTGTTTACATATTCGATATTATATTTGCTTACATCAATTTTTTCTTTAAGGCCTTTCATGATGCCCTTATAACAGTTATTAAGCGATTCGTGAGATCCGAACTGAATAATTCCTATGGTTTCTTTACTGTCTTTACAGCCTGCAAAGCAAAGCCCGACGCTGAGTGTGATAACTGTGATGAGTACAAGTGTTATTATTTTTTTCATTTTAATTACCTCATTTCGATTTATATTATATAAATTTAAGTTGAATTTAAATTTGATTTATTTTCGCATACGGCGATTTTATATCATTTTTTCCTGTCTGTTACAGTTACGCCATCGTTTGGTATACAATTTCATAAAAATTCCTCCGTTTGCAAGATAGTAAATAAAAAAGCCCTGTCCCCTACTGTTCTAAGGGACAAGACTGAAATAATCCTGCGGTACCACCCAAATTGACGCTAAGCGCCCGCTTTAACGCGTACTGACATACGCTCCGCCTTGTAACGGTTGCGGAAACCGTCGACTGCTACTAAACTGCAAAACACAGTTTTTCGGTCGCCCTCATAAGTCCATTCGCCTGCCCATTCGTTGCTGCCATCTCACCGCCGGCAACTCTCTTTAAACTTCAAAAACAGGTTACTATTCTTAATCATCGGTTTTTCGTTTTTTGTAGTTTACCACTCTGAAACATATTTGTCAAGATGATTTTTTAAATTTTTTTATTTTTTCATAAAACACGGTTCAAAGCAGATTAATAAAATCTTAATGCTTTACTATATTGGTTTTTAAGAATTCATCTGTTATAATTAAGTCAAACAAATGCAGATCCCACACTACAGATTATGAGCAAGAGGCGATAAATGTGTATAACATATTGGTTTGCGATGACGAGCGCGACATAGTTTCAGCACTTAATATATATCTTAAAAATGAAGGATACTGTGTTTTTTCGGCATATAACGGAAACCGGGCGTTGGAACTGTTAAAAAAGCAAAAAATCCATCTTATTCTGCTCGATATAATGATGCCGGAACTTGACGGAATCAAGGCACTGTCCCTCATACGGGAAAATTACAATATTCCCGTTATTTTACTTACCGCCAAAGGCGAGGATACCGACAAGATACTCGGGCTTAATATGGGGTCGGACGATTATGTTACAAAACCGTTTAATCCTGTTGAACTTATGGCAAGGGTGCGCTCACAACTGCGAAGATACACAAGTTTGGGCGGAATGGAGCCCGACAAAAAGAATACGATATGCATAGGCAACATAGAACTTAACGACCTTTATAAAACCGTTAAGGTATCGGGCGACACCGTCACGCTGACTCCAACGGAATATAATATATTAAAATCGCTTATGGAAAGAAAAGAACAGGTACTCTCCCCAGCCGAAATTTACAGGTTTGTATGGGGTGAAGAAGCGATGGGTGCGGAAAACAGTGTTGCGGTTCATATTCGCCATTTGCGTGAAAAAATAGAGATCAACCCGTCGGAACCGCGTTACATAAAAGTTGTATGGGGGCGGGGTTACAAGATTACCGGAGGGACAACCGATGAAATCAAACAAACTTTATAAAAACTATCCGCTTAAATGTCTGGCTGTTATTATTTCGGTAGTTGCGATTACAGCCGCAACAATATCGGCGCTTGCCGTAGTTTACCTTATAAACAATAATTATTTTCAGTTCAGTGAAGAATACAAGATAAAATCTGTTTTCTCCGAATATATCGAAGTGAAAAATTTAACTCTTGGGGATAGTATCGCAGACGGTATGGGAGAAGACGAGTTTTTCGGCGGAGATGCAGGCAACTATATTTACGAGGTCTACAACAATCAAACCGGACTTATGTACAGTAACGCCTCCGATGTAAAAGGAGAATACAATACCGTTACAACTTATACATTCAATGCAGGCACATCATTTATAATTTATTATAAAGACGGAATGTATTATGATGAATACGGCGGCGAATACAGCACGGACACGATAAAATCCATGGCGGACGCCAACGTGCTCGAATTAGAAGAAGCGGACGGAGAATCTATTGAACTGGTGGCTAAAGATGAGCAAACGCTTATTATTTACGGCAGCGTAAATCCTTCGCTTTCATCGGCGGACAAATTCCAGAACGCGGCAAATACAATAAAATTTTGCTATAAATACAGGGTGCTGCCCTGTGTTATTTTGCCGATTTCGATTATTGTTCTTATAATTATGATGATATTTTCTTATTCCTCGGCAGGGTATAAAAAAGGATGCAACGATGCAGTTCTCGGCTTCGGCGACAGAATACCGCTTGATATTTTGACATTATCAGCCGCTGCCGCCGTATACGGAATATACCGTTTTGTGAAATACACATATAACCACTGCACTTATAAATCGGTATTTCTGCCGTCGCTTACAGTCGGTGTGACGGCAACATATCTGCTGTTCTTTTTTTGGTCGATAAGTCTTGCAAGGCGGTCAAAAAGCGGCAGCGTTATAAAAAACACGGTAATATACCGAACAGCAGCATCTGTAGGTGCTGTTCCGTACGCTGCCATTCTTTATGTAATCTTTGCAGTTTGCATAATAGGCACGGGGATTATAACTGCGCTGACTTTAGGCAACGCAAAATTATATTTTGCCGTTACGCTGCTTCTGATTACGATACTGTTTATTTTGATAATAAAATATTCAGCCTCTGTAAAAGCGCTTGATCGGGCAGCCGAAGAATACAACGCGGGTAATTTTGAATATAAAATAAAAACGGAACAAATATCCTTACCGCTTAAAGGATTTGCCGACAAAATGAATCATATCGGCGGAGGTATGAAGAATGCGGTTGACGATATGACCAAAGCCGAGCGCTTAAAAGCGGAACTTATTACAAATGTTTCGCACGATATTAAAACTCCGCTCACATCAATTATAAATTATGTTGACCTGCTTGGGGCTGAAAACATAGAAAATGAAAAAGCAAAAGAATACACCGAAGTTCTCGCCCGACAGTCAAAACGGCTTAAAAAACTAATAGACGATTTGCTTGAAGCTTCAAAAATATCGACGGGCAATATACCCGTGCATATGCAGCAGTGCGATTTGGGAGTTTTTATCACGCAACTCGTCGGCGAATACCGCGAAAAATTTGAAAAAGCGTCATTTCAATTGGTAGCGGACGCCCCTGCAAGTGAGCCTTATATTATGGCTGACGGACGGCTTTTGTGGCGCGTGTTTGATAACCTTATGAACAATGCATACAAGTATGCTATGCCTGCCACGCGTGTTTACCTTAATCTTAATACAGATGGCGGTAAGGTATCCGTCATCTTAAAAAATATATCCAAAACTCCGCTTAATTTAACAAGCGATGAGTTGTTTGAGCGGTTCACACGCGGCGACCGTTCGCGCAGCACCGAAGGCAACGGACTTGGTCTTTCAATTGCCGAAAGTCTTATTAAACTGCAAAACGGTGATATCAGCATAAATATTGACGGTGATTTATTCAAGGTCACTGTTACGTTTGACATTTGCAAAGAGGTAGATCCCGAATGAAGAAAAGACACAAAAAAATATTATGGGGACGCGTTATACTGCTGCTTTTAATTATGTTTGCGGTTATTGCGGTTATTGCGGCGGCGGTCTACGGTATACTTTATGCGATAGACTCAGGCGCCGATATAAAACAGAGCATTGCGGCGGTATTTACAAAACAGGAAACGGGAAAAGAACGTGTGCAAAAGTTGGAACAGGTGCAAATACCCGATTGGATAGATGTCCGGTTACTGGACGTTGACGGAAAATCAAGAAGCGGGGAAAAACTTAAAGATATAAACGCAATAGTTATACACTATGTTGGAAATCCCGATACCACCGCACAGGCAAACCGCAATTTTTTTAATATGGAAGATACCGAAGTAAGTTCGCATTTTGTTGTGGGGCTTGACGGCGAAATAATACAGTGCTTGCCGATATACGAGCGCGCGGTGGCAAGCAACAACCGCAACGGCGACACCATTGCGATTGAGGTCTGCCACCCGGATGAAAGCGGAAAATTCAACCAAAAAACCTACGATTCGCTTGTTAAACTGGCGGCATGGCTTTGTAAAGAATGCGGATTTAAAAACCGAAAAAACATTATCCGCCACTATGATGTTGTGGGTAAATTATGCCCTTTATATTATGTTGAGCATAAAGACGCATGGGTGAAATTACAAAAAGATATACTTGCGGCGGCAGAGTAGCACTACGCTGCGTCAGACGCCGGAGCCGACTGTTTTGCGCTTGCTTTTTTAGACTCGCTTATCATATTTTCGGCAAATATTGCGTAACCCATTGTCGGGTCGTCAACAAACACATGGGTTACCGCGCCGATAAACTTTCCGTTTTGAACTATCGGCGAACCCGACATTCCCTGTACAATTCCGCCGGTTAAAGAAAGCAGGTTTTTATCGGTTATTTTTACGGTCATATTTTTAATTAAACCGTTATCGTTCAATTCAACGCGCTGAATACAGCAATCGTAAAACTGCGGTTCGGATCCCTTAACGGTGGTGTATATCTGTGCTTTACCAACCTCTATGTCGTGTTTATATCCGACTTTCAAATTAATACCGTCCACCGCCGAAGCATCGCTTACCGCGCCGTAAACGCCCGCTGCCGAATTAAGCGTAAAATTGCCTATTGTACCGTTTAAGAAGCAGCCGCGAAGTTCCCCGGGGCAACCTTTTTCACCACGGCTGATATCCAAAATTTCCGCACGGACAAGTTCACCGTGGTCAAGCGGAACCGTTTCTCCCGTATCGGAATCGCAGACGGCATGACCAAGACCGCCGACGGTATTCGTATAGGCGTCATAATATGTCAGCGTACCTATTCCGGCGGAACTGTCACGCACCCAGATACCTATTTTAAATTTACCGTCCTCCGCAGAATATGCGGCAGTGACGGTTTTTTTCATTTTTTTACCGTTGCGCTCAATTATAAACTGCATTTCCCTACCCTCGCTTGATTCCACCGCCGCGGCAACATCTGTATTGCTTTGGGTTTCAACACCGTCTATTGATGTTATCAAATCGCCGACCCGTATATCGGATGTTTTTGCGGGGTTTACGGTTTCGTTTGCCGAAACAATATCACTGCTGCCCACAACCATAACTCCGGCGGAATAAAGTTTTATTCCGAAAGGCTTGCCTATAATGCATACGGTGTCATCTTCAACTTCATTAACGGTTGCGTCTGCCACAGGAATAACACCCAAAAGGTCAAATCTGACATTATATTTGCCGGTGGCTGACGATGCGGCAGGCTTAACCTCAATAATCTCGGACGCATATTTAACGCTTAAAGGCGTCCCGCTTAACACCCCTGAAACGCTGCCTTTCGGCACTGTTAAAACCGAGGGTAATTTATATGAAAAATAGGCAATTAAACTAAAAATTATTACGGCAGCAATAAAAAACAGAGCAAAAACGGTCTTGACAATTCGTCTTAAACAGGTCATTCTTTACACTTCCCAACTATTAAGATTTTCTTTTTCCTGCGCGCTCTGTTTTTATATTGCCCGTTTTGCAGCCCTGATTTTTGTTAAAAAAATGTGTTATTGGGGATTAATGACCGCGAAATTTTATAAAGCCTGACGGGCTGATTTTTATGGCAATTTTTTATTTTTAAAATTTAATTATTTTGGAAATTCAGAACTTAAATTCCTTCTGCCGAAAAAACCGCGGCGCTGTTGCTGCGGCGTTTCAAAATCCACCAAAACGGTTTCCTCACCCATTACCTGTATTGAGTCCCACGGTATTATTATATCCTCGCACCTGCCGAAAAGTCCGAAAAATTTTGACCTGCCCAATATAACAATCGAAACTATTCTGCCGCTGCAGGTATCGACTATCACATCATAAAGGCAACCGATTATTGTGCCGTCCCTTACGCAAATCACCTGTTTTTCGCGGATATCCATAAGTCTGCATTTCATATATTCCGCCCCCGAAAAAATTAGATACTTATATATATGAAATACCGTGCTTAATTATTTTTTATCTTATCGAGAGAATATTTTTCAAGTCTTGAAACCTGCGCCTGACTTATTCCGATTTCGTCGGACACTTCCATTTGTGTTTTGCCCATCATAAACCGCAGAGTGAGAATCTTTTTTTCACGCTCGGATAATTCGTTTATCGCCTGCTTTATGCAGATTTCGTCTAACCAATTGCTGTCGTCATTTTTATCGCCCACCTGATCAAGCACATATATCGTATCGCCTCCGTCAGAATACACGGGTTCATAAAGTGAGAGAGGGTCAACCACGCTTTCAAGCGCCAAAACCACATCTGATTTTTTAACCCCCAAAATTTCGGCTATTTCTTCAACCGTTGCTTCACGCCCGTTTCGGGCAAGAAATTTTTCCTTTGCCTGCATGGTTTTATAGGCAGTATCTTTAATAGAGCGCGAAACACGCATAAAACTGTTGTCGCGCAAATACCGCCTTATTTCCCCTATTATCATCGGAATGATATGTCAATGTGGAAAAAGGCGGTATTTTAACTTATTTAATTGTTTTAAAGGTTTAAAAATCGCTGTCAGCCGCGCGGTTTGCCGAATTTTTCACGCAGAAACTTTATAAGTTTTGTTATTTCCGATATTACTACGGGCGCGATTGAAAGAAGCACCGTTTCGAGCCATTCGGTTGAATTGAGTTTTACAAGCCCCAGAATTTCCCTAAGCGGCGTAAGCAACGCAACGAGCGTTATTCCTACAGAGATAAGCGCCGCCAGAATAAGAGGACGGTTTGAAAAAGGCCCTATACGGAATATCGAATGATTTGAGCGTGCGTTAAAGGCGTGGAAAATTTCGGAAAGTGCCATAACCGCAAACGCCATTGAACAGCCGTACTCAGAACTGCCGCCCGCATTTTTACCCAATATAAATGCGGTAAGGGTAACGGCAGCTATCATTACGCCGTTAAATAAGGTTTTAAGCGCCATTCCGCCCGCAAAAAAGTTTTCTTTGCGGCTGCGCGGCGGGCGCGTCATAATATCATATTCAACAGGTTCCATACCCAAAGCCAAAGCGGGTGCGGAATCGGTTATCAGGTTTATCCAAAGCAGTTGAACGGCAATAAGCGGTGATGTTTTAAAGAACAGCATACCGAAAAATACCGTAAGTATTTCGCCGAGGTTGCAGCTAAGCAGGAAGTAAACAGCCTTTTTAATGTTATCGTATATACCTCTGCCCTCACCCACTGCGGTAACAATGGTTGCAAAGTTATCGTCCGTAAGTGTTATTGAGGCGGCGCCTTTTGCGACATCGGTGCCGGTTATACCCATAGCGCAGCCTATATCTGCCGCTTTGAGCGCAGGTGCGTCGTTTACCCCGTCGCCCGTCATTGCAACTATATCGCCGTGCTTTTGCCAAGCCTTAACTATTCTGATTTTATCTTCGGGCGATACCCTTGCGTAAACGCTTATACTTTCTATATTTTCGTAAAGTTCTTCATCACTCATTGCAGAGAGTTCCGCCCCCGTAATCGCACGATCGCCGTTTTCTATTATACGGAGTTTTCGGGCAATTGCGGCAGCGGTAGTAATATGGTCGCCCGTTATCATAACGGTTCTTATGCCTGCGGTTTTGCAGAGCTTTATAGCGTCGATCGCTTCGGGACGCGGAGGGTCTATCATACCCACAAGACCCGCAAAAACGAGTCCGTTTTCAAGTTCGTCCGAAGTCGGGTTTGCGGGCACTTCATCCAACTGTTTAAAGGCTACGGCAAGAACCCTTAACGCCTCTTTACCCATTTCATCATTGGCTTTTAAAGCGTCTTCGGTATTGCCTGCAACGCACCGTTTTATAAGCACATCGGGCGCGCCTTTTACTATGGCGTATATCTTTCCGTCAATCATATTAACGGTTGTCATCATTTTACGGTTTGAATCAAACGGGAGAGATGTTATTCTCGGGTAAGCGTTATTAAGTTCATCCTTATTAACGGGGACGTACTTCATGGCTGCGCTGACTATAGCGGTTTCGGTCGGGTCACCGATATGCACCTCTTTACCGTTTTTAAGTTCAATAGTACCGTCACAGCATATGGCACCCATTTTTATAAGATTAAGGGCAGCGGGCGACAATTCCGTTTCCCCCAATTCGGTAATTTCATTTCCGTCAAACACCTTAACAAGTGTCATACGGTTTTGGGTAAGCGTGCCCGTTTTGTCAGAACAGATTACCGACGCACTGCCGAGCGCCTCAACCGCCGAAAGTTCTTTTACGATAGCGTTCTTTTTTACCATACGCTGAACACCGAGCGCTAATACAACGGTTACTATCGCCGGCAGCCCTTCGGGGATTGCGGCAACGGCAAGCGATACCGAAGTTACAAAAAGTTCTATAAGTTTTTCAGCCCAGGTCATACCGTTTTGGAGCGATGGGCTGAAAGCAAATTCAACAATACCGATTACAAAAATTATCGCACAGATTATAAGCGCAAGTATGCCCAAAGTTTTGCCCAAGTGCGCCAGCCTGTTTTTAAGCGGTGTTGTTCTTTCGCCCGACGCTTCAATAAGAGTGGCGATTTTGCCCATTTCGGTATTCATACCTATTTCGGTAACGATAGCCTTTCCGCTGCCGTAGGTAACCGAGCAGCCCGAATAGACCATATTAAGACGGTCGCCTATAGAGGCAATATCCGGTATTTCGGGGCCGTCGATTATTTTTTCAACCGCAACCGATTCGCCCGTAAGGGTAGATTCATCGCACCGCAACGCATGAGTTTCGATAAGGCGTGCGTCGGCAGGGATGTAGTCCCCTGCTTCAAGAAAAATAAGGTCACCGGGGACAAGTTCACTTGCAGGCACTACCTGTACGGCACCGCTGCGTATGACTTTTGCAGAGGGCGCCGCCATATTTTTAAGCGCTTCCAAAGCATTTTCCGCCTTGGTTTCCTGATAAACTCCGAGCGCCGCATTAATAAGTACAATCGCTATAATAACTATCGGTTCTATCCAGTCATTCTCGCCTGAAATTATTGTTGTCACAAACGAAATAACGGCGGCTATGGCTAAAATTATTACCATAAAATCTTTAAGCTGGTCGGCAAATCGTGCAAAAAATGATTTTTTCTTTTTGGAAGTCAAGACATTTGCGCCGTATTTTTCACGGCGTTGTTCCGCTTCACCGGGGCTTATTCCTCTTTCCGCATTTGTTTGGAGAGCGGATATTACATTTTCAAGTTTTTCACTATGCCAAATCATTAAGTTTGACCTCCGAACATATTGATATCATAAGGGGCATTTTTTCAATAACATTACTATATTACATTATAGCGGAATAAAAATCAACATTTTTCGAAAATTCACAATTACGACGGCGCATTTCCCACAAAATATGACCTAATTTTACAAAATAACAGTAATTTTTGTTGACAAATGCGTAAGCATTTGATATAATTCAATTGTCCTTACAAGGGGCAATACATATAGGAGGTATTTCATAATGCAGAACAATGGTAAAGGTTTGTCAATCGCTGCTCTTGTGCTCGGTATCATTGCTACTGTACTCGCTTGGTTCTACCTTGTAAATATCGCTGCTCTTGCTTGCGGTATTGTAGGTATCATTCTTGCGGTTATGGGCAAAAAGAAAGCTGTTGCAGCAGGCGCACCCACCGGAATCGGAACTGCGGGTCTTGTTCTTTCAATAATCGGAACTTGCCTTGCGGCTATCGGTTTTGTCAGCTGCACACTTTGTGTCGCTTGCGTTGCAGGCGCTGCTGATGCGGCTGCTTTCTCTTCGCTTGCTTTTTAATTTTATTTAAGCGTAAAAAGCCGGCTCGTAACGGGTCGGCTTTACTTTTTATATGTAAAATTTTAAGAAAGTGAGAAATAAAAGTTGTTCCCTTATTTTGAACTGTTCGGAAAAACCTTCGGACTGTATGCAATCTGCGGTATTGCAGGAATTCTCACGGGCGGTGCGACAGCCTGCGCGCTTGGCAAAAAACGCGGCATATCACAGGAAAATGTTATTTTGGCGACTCTTTTTGCCGTTCTCGGCACGCTTATAGGCGGTCATATACTATACGCTCTTACGAATATTAAAGCATTAATAAAATGTATTTCTCAATTTTCGGAAAACGGATTTTCAAAATCCTTTAACCTGATTGCAACCGTATTTTCCGGCTCGGTGTTTTACGGCGGACTTTTCGGGGCGCTGATACTGACCCGCATATTTATAAGGAAAGTCAGTAAAAGCGAAACGAAAAAAAACGATTTTTACGATATTTTTGCAATAACAATACCGCTTTTCCACGTGTTCGGCAGAATCGGATGCTTTTTAGGCGGGTGCTGTTACGGAAAGGAATCGTCATTCGGTTTTATTGCGGAAAACAATCCTCTTGTACCCGAACTCGGCGGAATCAGGCGGTTCCCCATAGCGCTTGCAGAGGCACTGGGCAACCTTCTTATATGGGCGCTGCTTATGTTTTTGTGGAAAAAGAAAAAGACAAACGGTATGTTAACCGATATTTATTTGTGTATTTATTCGGTACTGCGTTTCAATCTTGAATTTTTACGCGGAGACAGTATACGCGGCATATTCCTGGGGCTTTCGACCTCGCAATGGATAAGTCTTGCGGTATTCCCTGTTGCCCTTATCCTGCTGATATTAAAGTTAAACGCAAAAAAGCAATTGGGACAAACAGCCGAAAAAGCAAACCTTTAAATATATAATTACAGATACTTGACACCTTTTAATTCGGGCGTTGAAAGTTGAAACTTGAGGTTAAAAAAGTGGATATATAATTATGCTGTCGCGAAGCGGGAATCGGCAAGCCGTTTATATTTTTGCACGGGAACGGCGAAGACAGTTCCTATTTTAAAAACCAAATAGAATATTTCAAAAACAAATACCGTGTAATCGCTTTGGATACAAGAGGTCACGGGAAATTGCCGCGCGGCACGGCGCCCTTTACAATCGAGCAATTTTCCGAGGATTTATATGATTTTTGCAAAACTCACCGCATTAACAGAGCCGTAATTTTAGGCTTTTCGGATGGGGCGAATATTGCTATGAAGTTTGCCGCAAAGCACCCCGATGCGGTAAGCGCTTTGATACTTAACGGCGGAAACCTAAACCCCGGCGGTGTAAAGCGAACAACGCAATTCCCGATTGAGGTAGGATATAAAATTGCAAAACACTTCGCCGCGAAATCAAAAAATGCCGAAAGAAATGCCGAAATGCTCGGATTAATGGTAAATGAACCGAACATAAAGCCGCGCGAATTGGCTGAAATTACTTGTCCGACACTTGTTATTTGCGGAACAAGGGATATGATAAAAGAATCCCGCTCTAAAGAAATTGCGGCAGGCATACCTAATGCGCAGTTAAAAATTATAACAGGAAACCACTTTATTTCAAATAAACGCCCTGCGGAATTCAACAGGGCAGTTGATGAATTTTTTAATGTCGCGGAAAAAGGTTGCTGAAAACATATGAGATGTTCAGATGCGTATGTTATGGTTAACCATAACATACGGCTTTGTTTACCCCAATTTCCCGCAGCTATATACAAAAAATAAATTGTGCCTGTCAAGAAAAATACTTGACAGGTGTTTTTTTATGGTGTATAATAATGCCATAAAAATAACAGAGGTGCTACCAATGGCTTCAAACCCCGGTATATCGGCACTGCTTGATATTTACGGCAAACTGCTCTCGCAAAAGCAGTTTGAAATTATTGACAGTTATTATAACAACGATTTATCTCTTTCCGAAATCGCCGAAAACGAGAAAATGACAAAACAGGGCGTAAGCGACAGCATTAAGCGCAGCGAACAGTTTATGCTTGATACGGAAAGCAAACTTAAAATAAACCGCAATATATATGCGCTGCGCAGATTTGCGGAAACGCTTGATAAAGATAAAATGTCGGAACTTACAAAACTGATTGAAGAAATGTATTAACAAAAGGGAGGGCACGCAATGGCTTTTGAAAATTTATCGGATAAACTAAGCGCGGCGTTTAAAAAACTGCGTTCAAAAGGTCGCCTGACCGAAAGTGATGTTAAAGAAGCCATGCGTGAAGTTCGCCTTGCCCTGCTTGAAGCCGATGTAAACTATAAAGTTGCAAAGGATTTTTCAAACCGCTGCGCTGAAAAATGTATCGGTGAAAATATACTTGAAAGCCTTACGGCTGCGCAAATGGTCGTTAAGGTGGTTCGCGATGAACTTACCGAACTTATGGGCGGCGACAGTGCTAAACTTGCAACCGCCAACCGCATACCTACGGTTATTATGATGTGCGGTTTGCAAGGTTCGGGTAAAACCACCCACTCCGCGAAACTTGCAAAGCGCTTAAAAGCGCAGGGGCACCGTCCGCTTTTGGCTGCCTGCGATATTTACAGACCTGCGGCTATTGAGCAGTTAAAGGTGCTTGGACGGCAGATTGATATACCCGTTTTTGAAAAGGGTACGCAAAAGCCCGAAAAAACCGCTGTTGAAGCGGTTAAATACGCCCGCGACTACGGTCACGATTACCTTATTCTGGATACTGCGGGACGGCTTCACATTGATGAAGAGCTTATGAAAGAACTAACGCGTATAACCAAGGCTATAGAGGTTAATGAGATACTTTTGGTAATTGACTCTATGGTGGGTCAGGACGCTGTAAATATTGCAAAATCATTTAACGAACAACTTGAAATAACCGGCGTTATTCTTACAAAGTTGGACGGTGATACACGGGGCGGCGCCGCGCTCTCCGTAAAGGCGGTTACGGGCAAGCCGATTAAATATATCGGTGTGGGCGAAAAGTTGGACGATTTGGAAGAATTCCACCCCGACAGAATGGCGTCAAGAATACTCGGCATGGGCGATGTGCTTTCGCTTATTGAAAATGTTGAAAGCAAGATCGACGAAAAAGAAGCGCTTGAAGCCGCCAAAAAGTTAGAAGAAAACCGCTTTGATATGAACGACCTTTTGGCGCAGTTCAAGCAGATTAAAAAAATGGGGTCGCTTAAATCATTGCTTTCCATGATACCCGGCGTATCAAAACAGATACGGGACGCGGATATTGACGACAGGCAGATGCTGCGGCTTGAAGCAATCATTACTTCAATGACTGCTAAGGAACGCGCAAAGCCGGATATAATCGCCGCAAGCCGAAAAAGACGCATCGCCGCAGGTTCGGGAACATCTGTTGAAGATGTCAACAAACTTTTAAAGCAGTATGACCAGATGAAAAAAATGTTCAAACAGATGAACTCCAAAGGCGGCAAACGCCGAATGGGGCGCATGGGTATGAATGGCTTCGGAAATATGCCCGGTATGCCTGACGATTTTAAGTTTTAGTTTATAAAGTTTGATTACAGAAAATTCTGAAAAATCAACTTTTTAAATAAATATATTTTATATGGAGGTGTCAAAAATGGCAGTTAAAATCAGACTTCACCGTATGGGTGCTAAAAAGGCTCCTTTTTACCGTGTAGTAGTAGCCGATTCACGCTCACCGAGGGACGGTCGCTGCATTGAAACTCTTGGATATTACGACCCCAAGACCGAACCTGCAACGGTAAAAATCGACGCTGAAGCAGCAAAAAAATGGATTGGTAACGGCGCTCAGCCTACTGATACAGTTAAGGCTTTGCTTAAAAAGAACGGCGTTCTTTAATCTGTTTTAAAGTTTTCAGAGGTGAATTTTAATGGTAGAATTACTCACACTGATCGTCAAGGGACTTGTTGACGATCCGGATTCAATCAAAATCACGGTTGACGAACCGAATGAAGAAGGCATAACCGTCTATCATTTAAGCGTTGCCGAAGGCGATATGGGCAGGGTTATAGGCAAACAGGGACGCATAGCAAAATCTATTCGTACCGTTATGCGCGCTGCCGCCGCACGCAACGGTGAAAAAATCGCTGTTGATATTGATTAAGCCGAAAGGATGGCACGCCCGGCGCGATGTCATCCTTTTAATTTTAACTTAAATTTGGAGCCGAAATCTATGTCTAAAATTAAATTTTTAATTGCAAGAATTTTTACACTTGACTATAAAAACTTATTTTTAACCGCAAAAAAGGTTCATAAAAAATGCGGTATGAACACTGTTGCCGCCTTTTTTGACATAGTTAAGTGCGGAATTAAATATCAGGCGGGGTATCTTGATTATCTTGTTTTCGAGTTTTACAGGCTTAATGACGCGCAGCGTGCCTCACACGTTACGCGCGGCGTAAACAATTATTATGTTAAACTGTTAAACGATCCCGAATACTCAAAAAAACTTGATAATAAGGTTGAAACGCTTAAACTTTTCGGCACGTTTGCCGACCGTAAATGGGTTTATCTGAACGAATGCGACAAACCGGAATTCGCCGCTTTTGTTTCTGCGGTCGATAAAATCGTTGCAAAACCGCTTGACGCGTCGCACGGCGACGGTGTTAAGATACTCAAATCAAGCGAAATTACCGACACCGACGCTCTTTTTGACGAACTGAAGAAAAACGGGCAGTTGCTTTGTGAAGAATTTGTTGTACAGCACGATCTGATGAACAAAATATACCCCGACAGCGTAAACACTATTCGTTTTGTAACGATACTGCACAATGACAAGGTGCATTTTGTATATATCGGTTTAAGGGTCGGTAACGGCAAACAGGTTGATAATCTTAACGCAGGCGGTATGGCAACGGTTGTTGACGAAAACGGTATTATTAAATGCAATGCCGCCGATAAGGACGGCAAAGTCTATGAAGCGCATCCAAAAACAGGTACGAAATTTAAAGACTATAAACTGCCTATGTTTGAAGAAGCAAAAGCATTTGTTGAAAAATGCGCGCGTATGATACCGCAGGTAGGTTATGTGGGTTGGGATATAGCAATAGGCACAAGCGGCCCTGTACTTATTGAAGCCAACGCATACCCGGGACACGATATATACGGTTTGCCGCAGCATCTGCCCGACGGTTACGGAATTAAAAAGAAGTTTGAAAAAGCACTTAAATAAGGTCTTTTAGATTATATTCGGGACGCAAAAATCCGCGGTGAATTCACACCGCGGATTTTAGTGTTATTTTTATATATTGTTTTTATATATTGCCGTAAAATTATACATTGGTTGCGGTTATTTTATCGATCCAAACATAGGCGATAATATATGTGGCGGCAACGCATGCGGATGAAATGAAGGAAGCGAAACCATCACCAATGCTTACCAAAGCACCTACGCCCGCAATTATTCCGAGAACAAGCGACCAGGTCTTTATTGTGCGAAGTTTATTCACATCAATAAATCCGTAATAAAGTGACTTTGCAACCTGATGTGCCGGAGAAATGTACAGCAGATTAATAACAACCACGGCAGCCGCTATAAGCAATAAAACAATTGCAAAAATCACGAAGAAAGCGCTTAAGCCTACTTCTGCAATAATGGCATAAACTTCACGGTCAAAATTATAATCAAATGTATCTAAAATTTCTCCAAGCATACTTGCGGAAAAAATCGAAATGAGAGCGAGAAATCCAAGAACGCCTACAATTACCCAATTGACAATCTTTTGAGCGTAAATGGTTCCGCTTATCCAACGAATATGTTTGGCGGAAACCTCATTCTTTTTTGCACTTGCAAAAATAATCCAGAAAAATATCGTAAACAAAACAGAGATTACATCAATTGAGAAAAAGAATGTACCTTTAAACAATGAAAATACAGCCGAACAGGAAACCAGAATAGCCATTACCAGGAAAAGGCTGTGTGAAAACATCTGCTGCCATTTCTGCACAACGGGATTAACCTCATTGCTTATAATGGGCTGTGATACAACCGGTTCCGATGCCGGTGCCGCTGTTTCCTTTTCAAGAGTAGCGCCGCAATTTGAGCAAAATACATCAGTATCTGCACATTGCTGATTGCAATTTTTGCAAATCATAGAGATACCTCCAACTAAAATATTTTTACGGTAGTGATACCGTTAACATAATAGCAAAAAAATTGCAAAAAGTCAACGGTTTAGGCAGAAAAACCAATACCTAACGGTTTGCAGGAAAGGTCAATGTTACAGATGTTCCCTTCCCCTCCTCGCTTTTCAGCGATATATCCGCATTATGCAATTTTGCGGCATGTTTAACGATAGAAAGCCCGAGCCCTGTACCGCCGACTTCTTTTGAATGGCTTTTATCAACCCTGAAAAAACGTTCAAAAATACGATCTTTATATTCTTCGGGTATGCCTATTCCCGTATCGCTTACCGTAATACTTGCGGTGTCAGCGTCCGATTTAACCGAAACATTCACGTCGCCGCCCTTTTTATTATATTTAACGGCGTTATCACAAAGATTATAAACAGTTACGGCAATCAATTGCGGAATGCCTTTAATTACGGCACTCTCACCGTCAAGCGATATTTTTATCTGCTCTTTTTCCGCCACCGGTCGCAGATTATCAACCGTCTTTTGAGCAATATCATACAGGTTCAAGTCTTCAAATTGCATATCCGACACACCCTCATCAAGATGTGAAAGGCGAATTATATCGTCAATCAGGCGTATCATCCTTTGGGATTCGCGATATATCCGATTTGAAAACTCAGCGGTGTCTTCAGCCTTTACCAATCCGCCGCTTAAAAGTTCGGCACAACCGGATATTGATTGCAGCGGAGTTTTTAATTCGTGCGAAACATTGGCGGTAAATTCGCGGCGCATCCGCTCCGTTTTTTCCTTTTCCGTCATATCAACTATAAAGATAACATTGCCGTATACATTCCCGCCGACTACAACAGGGCTTGAATTTAAGCAATATTCCCTATCAAGCACAATAAATCTTTCGGAATACGGCTCGCTTGAGTGTTTAAGCGATTCAACCGCGTTACGCAACGCCTTTAAGTGACAAATATCAAGTATATTCCTGCCAACATTATCCGCAAAGACGCGCGTTATTTTAGCGGCGGTTTTATTTACACTGAGCAGTTCACCGTCGTTATTTAAGAGAATGAGTCCCTCATTCATATTATCGGTTACGGTTTCAAACTCGCTTTTGCGTTTTTCAAGTTCCTTTTCCTGCTTTTTAAGTTGCCTTTGCTGATGTTCAAGTTTAGATAAGAGCGGTGAGATTTCGGGATAATTCTTATTGGGATTTACATTGTTTAGGTCTAAATCATTAAGCGGTTTAACAATCCTTTTTGATATACTGTAAGCCAAAATGCAGGAAACAATTATTGCGGCGAGCAGAAGGAACGCTATCGGTTGACCTGCGCTGACAAGCATTGATAACACGGTTATCTGTGCGTCCGATACGCGCACTATGCTGCCGTCATCGAGTTTTTGCGCGCAGTAGACCTGCTTTTCCATAAGTGTTGTAGAATACCTTGAACTTTCCCCATACCCTTTTTTGAGAGCCTGTTTTACCTCTGTACGGTTTAAGTGATTTTCCATACTTGCGGCATCTTTTTGGGTATCAAAAAGCACCTTGCCGTCGGCGGAAATCAGGGTAATGCGACAATCCACTTTTCCTAATTTTTTAAGGTAATCCGTACCGCCTTTATTAACACCGTCGGCGGCAAGCGTTGTCTGCGATTTAATCTTACGGTGCTGAGCGTCGGAAAAATAGCCGTACTGCACGCTCATAACCATAACAACGGTTGCAAGAAACATTGCCAACGAAACCGAAAACACATATCTGAAAATTCTTTTAGTCATCCTGCGGCACCTCCATCCTATAGCCAACCCCTCTGACGGTTTTTATAAGATTTCCGTATTTACCGAGTTTGGTTCTCAAAGTGCCCATATGAACATCGACAGTACGCGACTCACCTATAAAGTCGGTTCCCCATACACTTTCAAGCAGTTGATCGCGGCTGAATGCCCTGCCTGCATTAGTCATAAACAGTTCAAGCAATTTAAATTCCTTAAGCGTAAGTTCAATGCGCTTATCGTCGGCACTTACGGTATGTGCCGACATATCCACGGTCAACCCGCCGATTTTAATTTTATTTTCGCTGTGTGGGTTAGCGCGTCTGAGCACTGCCCTGACTCTTGACACCATTTCCATCATACCAAACGGCTTCGGAAGATAATCGTCGGCGCCGAGGTCAAGCCCGATCACCTTATCATACTCTGTACCCTTAGCGGTTGCGAGAATCACGGGAATATCTTTTGTATCGGGCGAGATGCGCAGTTTCTTAAGTATTGTTAAACCGTCATCACCGGGCAGCATTATATCAAGAATAATAAGTTGCGGGTATACGGTTTTAAGCCTTTCATACAATTTGCCGCCGTCCTGAAACCCTTCGGCATCATATCCGGATGCTTTAAGCGTATAAACCACAAGATCGCGAATTCCGGTATCATCTTCAACGCAAAATATCACGAGCAGCACCCTCCTTTTAATTTTATCGATTATTTATCACGATTTTATATTACAGCCTGAAAGTAAAAACAGCAGCATATTATGTGTAAAATTTGTGTAAAATCGAATATCAGACGTTATGTACATCCAATTGGTCAAACGGTATTTTAATATCCGCATTTTCAAGTCCCGTCTGAATTTCCGCAATTGCGGCGCGGCGAATATCGCATCTGTTTTTATAGTCGCAAAAAAGCCTGATTTTATAAAGCACGGCTGAACTCTCAAACGATTGGGTTCCCTTGTATTCACAGGTTGCAACACCGTCAAGTTTCGAAATTTTTTCGGCAATTCCGGTAAAGACCTTATGCACATTGCGAACATCTTCATCATACGAAATCGGAACATCTATATCCATCAAATCAGTCATTTTTTTAATTTCGGATATATTGCGATTGCATACGCTGAGGGTCGAATTGTCAATAATACTTTCTATTTTTGTGGTTCTGATATTAAAAGAGGTTACGATTCCGTTTACGCCGTTATATTCAACAGGGTCGCCGATAGAAAAGAATTTATCACCTATAATATGCAGCCCCATAACAACATCTTTTAAAGTGTCCTGCAAAGCAAGACCCGCGGCGGCGCTGACAAGTCCCAAACCGGCAACCATTGACCCGATATTTATACCGTTTATCTGTAAAATTATCAACACGGTTACAACCGAAATAAGCACTTTCAGCACGCTCATAACAATCTGCCACACCTGCGACTGTTCCCCGCCGTTACGGGCTTTAAATCTTGCCGCCATACGCCTTATAAGAATCCAAAGAGTAAATGCACCGATTACAACAAGGATGCTTACGATTATTTGCGGCGATAAAATGAATTTTAAAGTTTGACCGAGAATTTTTGAAGCATTCATTCCGAACCTCTCCTGATTTTTTATATTCAACAGTTCAATTGTAACACATAAATTTACGATTTAACAGCGTTTTTTATTATTGACATACAATATTTTTAAGGTACAATAAAAATACTATGATGGAATACGGGGATTAATTATTATGTTTATAGGTAATGTTGAAATAAAAGGATGGGCAGGACTTGCACCTATGGCGGGTGTGGCTGACCGCGCAATGCGCGAAATTTGCCGCGGTTTCGGTGCGGCATTCACTGTCGGAGAACTTACAAGCGCAAAGGGAGTGACCCTCGGGGACAGAAAATCCGCTGACCTTCTGAGCGTTTCGGAAAGAGAACGGCCTTTTGCTTCGCAATTATTTGGGGCTGACCCGGAAACAATGGCGCAGGCAGCAAAAAAAGCACTTGAATACAAGCCTGATTTTATTGATATAAATATGGGGTGCCCCGCGCCCAAAGTAGCGATAGCCGGCAAGGGTGGCTCCGCACTTATGAGGGATCCGCAACTGGCTGAAAAGATAATATACTCTGTAGTCAAGGCGGTTGATGTACCTGTCACGGTGAAAATGCGTTTAGGGTGGGACGAGAACTCAATAAACGCGGCAGAAATAGCAAAACGCGCGGAAAATGCAGGTGCGGCGGCAGTTACGGTACACGGCAGAACAAGAAAGCAGATGTATGCGCCCGAAGTGAACATAAAAGAAATCGCAAAGGTTAAACAAACTGTGAAAATACCGGTTATTGCAAACGGCGATGTGAACTCTGCAAATGCTGCGGCAAAAATGTATGAACAGACAGGTTGCGATTTTATTATGGTAGGCAGGGCGGCAATGGGCAATCCGTGGATATTTTCGCAAATAAACGCCCGGCTTTCGGAAGAACGGATAATTCCCGACCCTCCTATTTCCGAAAAACTGCGGGTTATGCTTGCGCAGATCGAACTTATGCGTAAATACAAGGGCGATCACATAGCATTTTTGGAGGCAAGAAAACATGTGGCATGGTATATTAAAGGCGTAAAAGGCGCTGCGGCAATCCGCCGTATGTGCGGCAAAATAAAATCAATGGATGATATCATCGCCATATGCAAAAAATTAATATAAATACTTCATTTTAAAAGATAAGTCCCTGTTGTAAATGCCGGCATAGACGGCATTTTTGCCGGTGATTCAACAAACAAGCAGCCGCTTATTTCAGCGGCTGCTTGTTTACAATCCTGATATTATATTTCGTTCCGTTAAGGGTGTTTATGACATTGCAGTCTGTAATTCAATTCGTGTTTCAACTATTGCCGCGGCATTAATCTCTTCCGGTGTCTTATAGGTTTCAACCGTTTCTCTGAGTGCCGATTTGGCTTTGGCATTATCCCCACTCTCAGCGGCTTTTTTTAATAAATCCAGTTTTTCTTTCAGTTCTTCGGATGTTATCGGCTTATCCTGCTCCGTGAAAATAAGACTGTTCTTGGTTTTGCCGAGTTTTTCGGTCTTGACAAGCAACTCTTCATAAAGTTTCTCGCCCGGGCGAAGCCCGACTTCAACAATATCTATATCGGTATACGGGGCAAAGCCGCTCAATCTGATCATATTTTCCGCAAGGTCAAGTATTTTTATGGGTTCGCCCATATCAAGAACAAAAAGTTCTCCGTTTTTTGCCATAGCCCCCGCCTGCAGCACCAATTGGCTGGCTTCGGGTATAGTCATAAAGTAGCGTGTTATCCTTTTATCGGTCAATGTAACGGGGCCGCCGTTTTCTATTTGTTTTTTAAACAGCGGCACAACAGAGCCGGCACTGCCCAAGACATTGCCGAACCGGGTTGAAGAAAAGACAGTGTCGGTATTCATTGCACTGTGACTTTGGACGATCATTTCGCACATTCTTTTGGTTGCACCCATAACGTTTGTCGGGTTGACGGCTTTGTCGGTTGATACCATAATAAACCGTTCCGCCTTAAATTTTTCGGCGGTGACGACAGTGTTAAGAGTACCGAAAACATTGTTGATAATTGCCTCACAGCAATTGCGTTCCATAAGCGGAACATGTTTATGCGCCGCCGCATGAAGAACAACCTGCGGACGATACTCCGCAAAGATTTTCTCAAGCGCCTGCTTATTGGTTACCGAAAACACCTCAACATCTATCTTAACGGATTTTCCGTATTTAATTCTTAATTCCTGCTGAACATCGTAAGCACCGTTCTCATAACAATCAACAATTACTATTCTTTCCGGCGACATTCTTGCAATTTGTCGGCAAAGTTCGCTGCCTATGCTCCCGCCGCCACCGGTTATCAAAACCGTTTTGCCGAAGTAATATGAATCGGTAGCGGAATCGGCAACCGTTATAGGTTTACGGAACAACAAACCTTCAATTTCAAGATTCTTTATACGGCGTCTACCGTTACCTGACGCCCCGACCGACGGATAGTCATAATTCTTTATAGGGCGACCGAATTGCACATAGTGGTCATAAAGTTCTTTCTTTCTTGCTGCCGCCAATTGAGGAACGGCAAACACTATTTCCTGAACTCTGTATGCATTAAGGATATCAGCGTTTGCAAACTCTTCTGCTATTACCGGTATACCGGATATTTGGCGGCCGATTTTAGTCTTATCAACATCAATAAAACAGCAGGGCGTATATGTTGCCGCTGAATTACCGATCAATTCAGACGCCAAACCCGCACCTACGCGACCTGCACCTATTATTGCTATTCCTATTTTACCTGCATTATATGCATTGGCATCATTTTTATCCCTGTGAGCAAATATCTTCAAAAGGAAATTCAGGAAGTTGCCCCACCATGTACTTCTGCCGCAATTTTTATACGCATAACGATAGGCAGCACGCATTTCTGCTATTAATATAAGGTCAATAGCGTGAAAAGCAAGGATCAACACAAAAGCATACTGCTTCCCGAAAATTGCAACTTCCGACAACGCATAAACAGCAAAAGCGCACACATCAGCCACAGACAGCCTTGTGTAAGACTGCATGTCCCCGTAGCGCAATATCTGACAGTATACCTTAAAAATAAATCTGAAAGCAAAGGTCAACACCAATAACAGTGCAAACCGAGAATACAGGCTGTACAGTGAAGCATTCCCGTCGTATATTAAAGTCACTAACAATGACATGGTAACAAATACGATTAAATCATATATTGCAAGCACCCAGTTAACAGAGGTGATAGAAAAAGACGGCATTCTGTTCGATGCGTCTTTAGCAGACTTCTCCCCTTGTTTTGACATATTAATAACCCCTCCATCACAACTTTCACAACTTTTAATACATATTCGAAGCAAATCAGTATGTATATATTTATACCATATGTTCATTAAGATGTCAAGGAATTGTAGCATATCTTTATATTTACAAGTACTGTGAAATCAAGAAATCAATTCCTTTTTTGATATAAAGTGAAAATTTTGCTTGAATTTTATAAATCGGTGTGCTATAATTGCTATAAATGGGGAAATGTTTGTATTTGTGCACTTGGTTTCAAGCACAAACCTACAGACTGCCTACCGAATTACAATGCCGCAAGGCACACACCCGCCGGTTTACACAAGCATTATGTCAAGGTTATGCGACTTATTTGTATGATGCAGAATTCGGCTCCGGTGCAGGCACCCCGTAACATTTAAACACAAAACAGAACGGAGATTGAGAAAAATGCTGTCAGCCAGAGAACATGATATAAGGCGTGCGGGACTAATGGACGGCGCAATTCACGCAGTTGCAATTAACGGTCTTGAAAACACTGCAACGCGGGATATAAGCATAGCCAGCGGTATCAACGAAGCTTATATATACCGTTATTTTGAAAACAAAGAAGATTTGTTAGCCAAGACTTTTGCGCGCGAGGACGATCTGTTTTTAGAAAAAATTCTTAATAATTTTCCCGTCCTTCATTACGAAAGTATCGAATACGAAGCCAGATGCAAAGTTCTGTTTATGCGCTGCTGGGAATATATAATAGGCCGCCGCGAACAACTTACTTTCTATATTAGATACTACTATTCTTCGTCATTTTTAAAATATGCATATGAAGAACATATGCAAAAATACGAAGTTTTATTGGAAAATATGAAGAACGCATTCCCCGAATCGGTTGATTCCCGTGCCATTCTTAATCATATTCTTGACACATTGCTTAACACCGCAATGAATCAGCTTAATCATCCGAACAGAACAAATGAAGAAGCCGCAGAAAGCAATTTCCGTATGATTTTCAGCGTAGTAAAAGCATTTGTTAAGAACGAAAAATCCAACTCGTAACCCCGTAAAATGCAAAAATAATAATCTAGAAAAACGGAGCATTCAAGAGAATAAACGAGTATTTAAGAGATTTAAAAATATATTTTAAAAAAACCGCCGAAAAGAGTTGACTTTTTCGGCGGTTTATGATATCATACTAAGCGTTGTCACGCCGAAGTGAATGTTATCGTTTATTTCGGTAAAATATTATCGGAGGTAATCAGAATGTCTACTTATATGGCAAAAGCAGGCGAGATCAACCGCAAATGGTATATAATTGACGCCGCCGGCAAACCCCTCGGCAGGGTTGCGGTTCAGGCTGCCGATATACTTCGCGGCAAGGTTAAGCCGGAATTCACACCGCATGTTGACTGCGGCGACCATGTTATCATCATCAATTGCGAAAAAGCCGTTCTTACCGGCAATAAACTTGAGAAAAAGTTTTATCGCCGTCACACCGGCTACATCGGCGGTCTTAAAGAAGTTCGTTATGCAACTCTTATGAATGAGCGTCCCGAACTTGCAATGCAACTTGCTGTTAAGGGTATGATCCCTGACACTACTATCGGTCGCGCTGCCCTTACAAGACTGCGTGTTTACAAAGGTGCAGAGCATAAACACCGGGCTCAGAAGCCTGAAACACTTTAATGAAGGGAGAATGCACTGATGTTTGAAGGAAAGCCTTATTTCTACGGCACCGGAAGAAGAAAAAGCTCTGTTGCAAGAGTAAGAGTTTATAACGGTACCGGTAAAATAACAATTAATGACCGCGATATTGACGATTATTTCGGTCTTGAAACTTTGAAACTTATCACCCGTCAGCCCTTGGCGCTTACCGGAACAACCGATAAGTTTGATATCGTTTGCCGCGTTGCCGGCGGCGGTGTTACCGGTCAGGCGGGCGCTATCCGCCACGGTATTGCGCGTGCACTTCTTCAGTATAATGAAGAACTCCGTCCCGAACTTAAAAAAGCAGGACTTCTTACCCGCGACCCGAGAATGAAAGAAAGAAAGAAGTACGGTCTCAAAGGCGCACGTCGTGCTCCGCAGTTCAGCAAACGCTGATTCACCGAATTCTTTACATCTCAAATTACACAAAATTCCGAAAAGTTTATCCTTTTCGGAATTTTTTTTGCGTTAAAAACCGCCGAAGATTATACCTGCGGCGGTTTTGTTATAGACTTATTTAATGTGTAATCACTTGATTTGCATACAGATTGTTATCTTTGAATTCTGCCCGAACCGTCGCCGCCTGCCAACTTCTCAACTTCGCTTACCGTAACCATATTATAGTCACCCTCAACGGAATGTTTAAGTGCGGAAGCGGCAACCGCAAATTCAACGGCGCTTTGTGCATCCTTGCCGTTAAGCAAAGAATAAATCAATCCGCCGCCGAACGAATCGCCTCCGCCGACGCGGTCAACAATATGCAGATCATATTTTTTAGAAAAGCAGTACTCGTTCTTTGCAACATTATACAACATGGCCGACCAGCCGTTATCTGACGCGGAATGGCTTTCGCGCAGGGTTATTGCAACAGTTTCAAACCCGAATTTATCCGCCAACTGTTTGGCAACCGATTTATAGCCTTCACTGTTCAGTTTACCGCCGTAAATATCGGTCGCTTCGGCTTCTATTCCGAACACATCTTTCGCGTCTTCTTCGTTAGATATGCAAACATCAACATATTGACAGAGTTCGGTCATAGTGGTGCGTGCCTGCTCACGAGTCCACAATTTCCCCCTGTAATTCAAGTCGCAGGATATTTTACAACCGTGTGCTTTTGCCGCTTTGCATGCCTCTTTGCAGATTTCTGCCAGATTGGCACCAAGCGCCGGAGTTATACCGGTAAAGTGAAACCAATCGGCACCGTCAAAAATTTTATCCCAATCAAAATCGGTTGATTTTGCTTCTTGTATAGCGGAATGTGCACGGTCATAAATGCAGACGGAGCCGCGCTGCGAAGCGCCTTTTTCGTTAAAATAAATACCCACACGGTCGCCTCCGCGAACAATAAAATCGGTGTTAACACCGTAACGGCGCAGGGAGTTTACAGCCGCCTGACCGATTGCGTGGGTTGGCAGTTTTGTGACGAAAGCAACATCCGTGCCGTAGTTAGCAAGCGACACCGCCACATTTGCCTCACCGCCGCCGAATGTAAACTCAACTCGATTGCATTGCACAAAACGCTCATAATTATCAGGTTGAAGCCTGAGCATCAATTCACCGAAAGTAACAACCTTTGACATAATCAATCCTCCAAAGCAGCCCTTCTGCCCTCAAGGCACAACTGCGTGATTTTTTCAAAATTACCTGCCGCAACTTCTTTTTTGGGGCAAACCCAACTTCCGCCGACGGCGAAAATAAACGGTGCCGACACATACTCTTTAATATTTGCGGCATTCACACCGCCCGTAGGTAAAAACTTCACTCCCGTAAACGGAGCGGACAAATTCTTCATTGCATTAAGCCCGCCGTAGACATTCGCAGGGAAAAATTTTACGACCTTCAAGCCGTGATTTACCGCCATAGTAATTTCAGTGGGAGTAACGCAGCCGGGAACAACGGGAATTCCGTTTTTAATACACCATTCCACAACATCTGCGTCAAACCCCGGCGAAACAATGAATTTTGCGCCCATTTTAACAGCAAGTTCAGCCTGTTCAACATTCAAAACCGTACCTGCACCCACAAGCATATCCGGGCAATTTTCGCTCACGGCTTTAATGCATTCGGGCGCACATTCGGTTCTGAATGTGATTTCCATTGTGTCTATACCGCCCTTTAACATTGCGTTTGCGGTAGGAACGGCGTCCTCTGCTTTTTCTAAAACAACTACCGGCACGATAACCGAGCGTGCCAATCTTTCCATAACTGTCATAACAATACCCCTTCACATAATCATACGCCGGAATAAGCCGAATAGCCCGCGTCTATAGGCAGCACAACGCCCGTTATGGCGGATGCAGCCGCATTGTCCGTCAGGAAAAATACACCGCCGAGCAATTCGTCCGAGTTTACAAAACGCCCTGTAGGTGTTCCTTTCAGGATTTTTTCGGTACGCGGAGTAGGCGTTCCGTCCTGATTAAAGAGCAGCGCACGGTTTTGATTTGAAACCAAAAATCCGGGGGCGATAGCGTTTGCACGTATATTACTGCCCGCAAAATATGTAGCCAGCCATTGGGTAAAGTTTGAAACGGCAGCTTTTGCGCCTGAATACGCCGGAATTTTCGTCAAAGGAGTATAGGCGTTCATTGACGATATATTAAGAATATTCCCCTGTTTACGCTCAACCATATCTTTTGCAAAAACCTGTGTGGGTAAAAGCGCGCCCTGAAAATTGAGTTTGAACACAAAATCAACACCGTCAGCATCTAAATCAAAGAAAGTCTTTTGCCCCTCTTTAGCCTCGTGCTGATATTCATTATCTGTCGTTGCACGCGGATTATTGCCGCCTGCACCGTTGATTAAAATATCGCAAGGGCCTAAATCGGAAAGCACTTTTTTATGAACGGCAGAAAGCATTTCAGGATCAAGAACATTGGCTTTATAGCCGATGCAGGTGTATCCCTCGTCTTTTAACTCATCTGCCAGTTTATTAACCGCTTCTTCATTCAAGTCCAAAGCAGCCACCTTAGCGCCTGCCTTTGCGTAAGCACGCGCCATTTCACTGCACAGCACACCGCCTGCACCCGTAATTACCACGACTTTATCGGCAAAATTATGGGTTAAAGGTAATTTCATATTATATTCCTCCAAACTGTATGAAATTAAACAATATACATTATAAAACAAAGACAATCGGTTATCCCAATCTGTCTAAAGTATCCCAAACGCCAAGCATATACTGAACTCCCAAAGCACGGTCATATTTACCGTAACCCGGTCGGCACACTCCGGGGCCTTCTTCCCACAAATGGCGCCCGTGATCGGGGCGGATATATCCCTCCCAGTTATTATCGTGATATGCGCGCAAAACTTCTATAATCCCGGTTTCACCGCAGCAATCCCGGTGAGCTGCTTCGATAAAATCACCGTTTTCAAAATGATGGATATTGCGTATATGCGCAAAAGCAATGCGATCACTGTGTTTTCTTATAATATCGGCACAGTTGTTCGCAGGGTTGGCGTTAAGCGATCCCGTGCACAAAGTAAGGCAATTGCAGGGATGATCAACCTCCGAAAGGAGTTTCGTGCAGGAGGCTTCATCGACAAGCAGGCGCGGAAGCCCGAATATATCCCACGGCGGATCATCCATATGTATAGCCATTTTAATGTTACATTCTTCACAGGTCGGGATAACGGCACGCAGAAAATAAAACAGATTTTCCCAAAGTTTTTCTTTTGTTACGGGGGCATAAGCCTTGAACAATTCGTCAAGTTTGCTCATGCGCTCCGGCTCCCAGCCGGGGAATGTCATATTATATTTTTCGGTAAAATCAAGGATGTATTTCGCCATCGACTTATAGTCGCTTTGAATCATATCTTTTTCATAGAAAAGTGCTGTGGATCCATCGCCCACCGGATGAAACAGATCGGTTCTTGTCCAGTCGAAAATCGGCATAAAATTATAACATATAACCCTAACGCCGAATTTGCCCAGGTTACGGATACATTGCTTATAGTTTTCAATAAGATTATCCCTTGTGGGGAGGCCGATTTTTATATCATCGTGAACGTTTACCGATTCAACCACTTCGGCGTCAAAGCCGTAGGAATGAATCTCATTCACAACTTCGGCAATCTCATCTTCTTCCCAGATCTCACCCGGCATTTTATGGTGAAGCGCCCATACGATACTTGTAACGCCGGGAATTTGTTTAATATCCGCCAGCGTAACGGGGTCGTTACCCACCCCGTACCAACGCCAGCCCATTTTCATAGGCATATTTGCGTCCCCTTTCCTGTTTAAAAATGCATCGATTATTTATTAAAAATTATAGCATAAACCGCATATGAAATCAAGTTTGCAAAAATTGTTGTATTTAGTTTGTTAATAGTAATTACGGGCGAGCGACTCTTGCCTTTTGAAATAAAAAATGCTATAATGTTCAATATTGAAGATAAATTTGAGGGATACTTAAATAATGAAAAAACAATTAAAAACATACAGTGTGGACGGATTTCTTGAATGCGAACGCCTGCGGACATTTATAATGCTTATAATGGTAGGCGGATTTTTGGGTGCATACACATTCACCGTAAAAGGCGGCGTATTTTGCAATGCGCAAACCGCTAACTTTGTAATGCTTGCAGTGCAACTCGGTAAAATGAATTGGGCACGGGCGTTTTACTATCTTATACCCATCACCGCATATCTGCTTGGAGCGGTAATTTCCGAATTTTTGCCGAAACGGGTGAATAAATTTGAAATAGTACGGTGGGACACGCTTTTTATAGCCTTTGAAATGCTCTCGCTTTTGGCACTCGGTTTTGTGCCCGATGACGCTCCCCCGCAGATTTGCCAAGTATCAATAAACTTTATCGCTTCAATGCAATACAACACATTCAGGCGGGCAAAAAATGTGCCAATGGCAACCACTTTCTGCACGAATCACCTGCGTCAGGTAGGCGTCAACCTTGTAAAAGCGGTTACCAAGAAGGATAAATCCTACGCAATGAGGTTAAAAATGCATTTTTTAATGCTGATAGCGTTTATTGCAGGTGCGGTTATATCAACATTTTTGTGTATGCGTTTCGGCGGCAAGGCAATCTGGTTTGCGGAAATATTGCTTCTTATAGTATTTATTGACCTTCTGCGTGCAGACCTTATATATGAGAAAGATCAAATCAACACAGTCCCTCACGGGCATTAACACCGCGCCGAACAATAATGTTTCGACTTTAAAATAAATTTTCGGAGGTAATTATGCTTAATGATTTAACAAAAGACCGTGTATTTTATTATTTTGCGAAAATCGCCTCTATACCGCACGGTTCCGGCAACACCGGCGCACTTGCAGACTATTGCCTGCAATTTGCCGCTGTTAATAATCTTGACGGTAAGAAAGATGAATTCGGCAATGTAATAATTAAAAAGCCCGCGTCAAGCGGTTATGAAAAACGACCTGCCGTTATCTTGCAGGGACACCTTGATATGGTTTGCGAAAAAACATCGGATTGCCGTATTGATTTTAAAAAAGACGGTTTGTCATTGGTTCTTGACGGTGATTTGCTGAGCGCCGACGGTACTACGCTCGGTGCAGACGACGGCATTGCGGTTGCAATGATACTTGCGATACTTGAAAACACCGAACTCCGCCACCCGAATATTGAAGCGGTTTTTACCATTGACGAAGAAACGGGAATGATCGGTGCCGAAAATCTTAATACCGCTCCCCTTTTCGGCAAAACGCTTATAAATATTGATTCCGGTGACGAGGGCGTTCTGACGGTAGGTTGTGCCGGTGGCGCCAAGATTGATATAAAACTGCCGATGAACACCGAAAAAAACAAGTACGCCGCTCAAAAAGTAACGGTTTCGGGATTACTCGGCGGTCACTCGGGTATAGATATAAACAAGGGCAGATTAAATGCCGATATGCTTTTGGGCAAGTTTTTAAAAGAATTGCCGTTTGAATACAGGCTTGTTTCAATCAGTGGCGGTTTTAAGGATAATGTTATACCTAACCTTGCCGAATGCGTTATAACCTGTGATGACGATTTAACTTCGTACGCGGCGGAATTTGCAAAAAACAATTACACCGAAAACGACCCCGATATGACAATTGCGGTAACGTCCGCGGACGGTATTTCAGTTTGTTATGATAAACCGTCTGCAGAGCGTGCGGTCGAATTTTTAAACAGGATAAAATTCGGCATAACCGCTATGAGCCCCGATATACCCAATGCGGTTCAAAGTTCGCAGAATTTAGGCATTTTAACTTCAAACGCCGATGAAATTTGCGCCGTACTGTCGGTAAGAAGCAGCGTTGCGACAGATAAACAGGATATGCTTGACGAACTCAAAGCGGTATCTGATGATCTGGGTGCCGAAATGTCAACTCACGGACATTACCCTGCGTGGGAATACCGAAAAGACTCGCCGCTCAGAAAAACCATGGAGAGAGTTTACCTAAAACTTTACGGTAATTCCCCAACTGTTGAAACGGTACACGCAGGGCTTGAATGCGGGCTGTGGGGAGAAAAAATTAAAAATCTTGACGCGGTTTCAATGGGGCCGGATATGTGGGATATTCATACGGCAAATGAACGCCTGTCGGTTTCTTCAACCAAACGCACATATAAATATCTTTGCGAAGTATTAAAGGAGCTGTGAAAAATGAACAAGACATCAGTTGCAAAAATTCAATCGGAGCTTGAAACGGGAAGCGCACTGCTTGTGGCAAGCGTCCCCAACAGATTTTATTTTACGGGTTTTGAAACAAGCGACGGTTACGTTTTTATCACCCCTGACGACGCCGTTTTTCTAATTGATTTCCGCTATTTTGAAAAGGCAAAAGAAACGGTTAAAAGTTGCAAAGTGCAACTTTCATCATCTCCGTTTAAAGAGATAAAGGAACTTTGCGAAAAGCATAACATTTCATCGCTTTATATTGAGGGAGAATATATTTCGGTTCAAAAATATAAAGATTTAAGCCAAAAACTTGCACCTGTTAAGGTGGAAAACAGCAATAAATTTGACCTTATAATAAGGGATATGCGAAGCGTTAAAACCTCAGCGGAACTCTCGCTTATAAAGCAGGCCCAGGAAATGACAGACAAAACATTTTCATATATTACAGAGCGTATTGAAGCCGGACGAACCGAACGCGATGTTATGCTTGATATGGAATTTTATATGCGTAAACTCGGCTCGGAGGGTGTATCGTTTGACTTTATAGTCGTTTCGGGCAAAAATTCTTCCCTGCCCCACGGTGTGCCTACGGATAAAAAAATTGAACGCGGAGATTTTGTAACAATGGATTTCGGCGCCGTCGTAAGCGGTTATCGCTCTGATATGACTCGCACCGTTGCGGTAGGCGAAGTGAGCGACGAGCAGAAAAAGGTGTACGATACCGTGCTTAAAGCGCAACTTGCAGCAATTGACTCGATAAAAAGCGGACTTGTCTGCAAAGATATCGACAAGGTTGCGCGCGATATAATTTACGGCGCAGGATACGAAGGCTGCTTCGGCCACGGATTGGGTCACAGCGTGGGTATCGAGATTCACGAAAATCCGAATTTCAATACCCGCTGCGATACCGTTTTAAAATCGGGTACGGTTATGACGGTTGAACCCGGTATATACATTGAAAATAAATTCGGCGTTCGTATAGAAGATATGGTATATGTTACCGACGGCGGCTGCGAAGTGTTGACCGGCAGCCCGAAACAACTTATTATTGTTTGATTGTTTGATTTTTGATTGTTTGATTTTTCGGCTTTTTGGGTTTTACCCGAAAATTCATCATTTGGATATAAGCCCAATGCGGAAACTGATTATCAAAAAACTGTTGCTTTTTTGTCAATATTGTGTTAATATATCATAAATAAATTGTATCATTTACAAGGATATGCACAATCAAGAGCCGTTTTCGAACGGCAGCAGTATGAATAAACGGGGAGTTGAAAACTTTTGGGGAAATACATAATAAAGCGTGTTGCGATGGGCGTTTTAAGTATTTTTATAGTCGCCACACTTACATTCTTTTTGATGAACTTGGTTCCGGGCGGGCCTTTTGTTGCGGAAAAATCCATCAGTAAAGCGGCTCAGGCGGCGTTAGCGGAAAAATACGGGCTGGACAAGCCGATTTTGGAACGCTATGTCAACTATATGACCGATTTTGTTAAAGGCGATATGGGGCCGAGCCTTCGCCAGCGCGGGCGTGAGGTTTCGGATATAATTTTCTCAAAATTCCCTGTTTCTGCAGGATTGGCAGGAATTGCGGTTGCTGTTTCGGTGCTTGTCGGAATTCCGCTTGGATGTCTTTCGGCATATAACCGCGGCAAGTTTTCGGATAATTTTATAATAGTGCTTGCAACCTGCGGCATTGCCATACCGAGTTTTATAAGCAGTGTTTTGCTATTATATTTTTTGGGAAGTAAATTAAACATTCTGCCTACTGTAGGGCTTAATACGGCATCTTCTTACATAATGCCGGTAACTGCGCTTTCAATTTACCCGACGGCATATATAACCCGACTTATGCGTTCAAGCCTTTTGGATGTAATGGGTCAGGATTATATCAGGACGGCAAAGGCAAAAGGCCTTTCAAACTTCAAGGTTCTTTTCAAGCATGCATTGCGTAATGCGGTTTTGCCCGTTATAACATATGTAGGCCCTATGCTTGCTTCTTTGATGACAGGTTCGTTTATAGTCGAAAAAATATTTACTATACCGGGACTCGGCAGAGATTTTGTTTCAGCCATAAATCAGCGTGACTACACGCTTATTATGGGAACAACAATTGTGCTTGCCACACTTATAATAACCGCCAATGTGGTTGTTGACATTCTTTATAAAGTCATCGACCCGCGCATTAAACTTAAATAAGGAGTGGCAGTAGGAAATGAAAAATATATTACCGAGTTTTCATCTTAACCCCGATGATTTTATACCTGCCACACCTGACGAGAAGGAAAGCCTTGTTATAATGCGTGACAGCGTGAATTTTTGGAAGGACGGTTTGCGCCGCCTTCGCAAAAATAAAATCGCCATGATAAGTCTTGTTTTTATATTACTTATAGTCATATTTGCGTATATTCTACCCTCTTTTTGGCCGTACAGTTATGACCAGCAGGTAAAATACAGTGAAAACCTTGCGCCGTTTGAATACGGCAAAGTTGAGCAGGAACGCATTGACGCAGGCGAAAGCGTGTTCCCCCATATCTGCGGAACCGACAAGTTGGGGCGTGACTTTGCCGTTCGCCTTATGATGGGTACAAGAATAAGTTTGACCGTAGGCCTTATATGTGCGGCGCTTGTGCTTTTAGTCGGTGCGACATACGGTGCAATCGCCGGATTTGTAGGCGGCTGGGTTGACAATATTATGATGCGTATAACCGATATTCTTTATACTATACCGGATATACTCTTGATCATTGTACTTTCCATGACGCTTAAGCCCCGTCTTGAAGACATTGCAAGCCACAAAGGTTTTGAATGGATGCAAACTATAGGCCCTAACCTTATTGCCATATTCTTAGTGTTTGTTCTTTTGTACTGGGTAAGTATGGCTCGTATAACACGCTCTCAGGTTTTGGTGCTTAAAGAAGCCGAGTATGTTACCGCCGCAAAGGCACTCGGCGCCAAGAGTTCACGCATTATCAGAAAGCACCTGCTTACAAACTGCATCGGCACTTTGATAGTAACCACCACGCTTCAGATACCGTCGGCAATATTTACCGAAAGTTATTTGAGTTTTTTGGGGCTCGGCGTACAGGCGCCGATGCCGTCGCTCGGTTCGCTTGCAACCGACGCGGTCAAAGGTATGGGTACCTACCCTCACCTGCTGTTGCTGCCCGCAATACTTATAAGCGTATGTATTCTCGCTTTTAATCTTATAGGCGACGGTCTGCGTGATGCGTTTGACCCGAAACTTAAAAATTAGAAAGGGAGGATGAAGAAAGTGGGCAAAAAACTTTTAGAAATAAAGGACGAGCGTCTTTCCTTCTTCACCCCTGCCGGTGAAGTAAAAGCACTTAACGGCGTTTCTTTCTCGATGAATGAAGGCGATGTACTCGGTATAGTCGGTGAGTCCGGCTCGGGTAAATCGGTTACCGCATACTCAATAATGGGTCTTACCGCATACCCCGGCAAACTTATAGGCGGAACTATTGAATTTAACGGTCACAGAGTTGATAAAATGACCGAAAGAGAATTCAGAAAAATGCGCGGAAACGAAGTTTCTATTATATTCCAAGACCCTATGACAAGTTTAAATCCAGTATATACAATCGGCAATCAAATTGTTGAAGTTATAAGACTGCACACCGATAAAACCAAAAAAGAGGCTTATGCCCGTGCCGAAGAACTGCTTGAACTTGTCGGCATAAACGAACCGCAAAAAAGACTTAAACAGTATCCGCACGAACTTTCGGGCGGTATGCGCCAAAGGGTTATGATAGCCATTGCGCTTGCCTGCGAGCCCAAACTCCTTATAGCCGACGAACCCACAACCGCGCTTGACGTTACAATCCAGGCGCAGATATTGGAACTTATGCAGGAACTGCGTCAAAAACTCGGTATGAGTATTATAATGATAACGCATGACCTCGGCGTAGTTGCAAGTATGTGCGAAAAAATCGCGGTTATGTATGCCGGTCATATTGTTGAATACGGCACTGCGGACGAAATATTTTATGAGCCGCACCACGAATACACAAAGGGGCTTATAAACTCAATACCCAAACTTAATGCAGAAAAAATCGAAAGGCTTGTGCCGATTGAGGGTCAGCCTGTTGACCTGCTTAATCCGCCGGCGGGATGCCCGTTTGCGCCACGCTGCGCAAATTGTATGAAAATATGCCTTCACAAAATGCCGCCGAAAACCGAATTGAGCGATACGCATTACAGTTATTGCTGGTTATTGCAAAAAGAGGAATACGAAAAGGAGGAACTTGACTGTGAGTGATAATGATATCCTTTTAGAAGTGCAGCACTTGCAGCAGTACTTCCATATCGGCGGCAGAGGCAACAACAAAAAGTTTGTTCAGGCTGTTGATGATGTTTCATTCTTTATAAAACGCGGCGAAACCCTCGGTCTTGTGGGTGAATCGGGTTGCGGAAAAACAACCGTAGGCCGTACAATTTTAAGACTTTACGAGCCGACCGACGGTAAAATAATATATGACGGTAAGACTATTTTTGACAAGCAAAACAAAATTGCCGAAGATATGCTTCCCTATCGCCGTAAAATGCAGATGGTGTTCCAGGACCCGTACGCAAGCCTTGACCCCCGTATGACCATCGGTGACATCGTAGGTGAATCGATTGACATTCACAAACTTGCCGCCAATAAAAAGGATCGCCGTGACCGTATTATTGCGCTTTTGGAACGCGTTGGACTTAACAGCGAACACGCCAACCGTTATCCGCACGAGTTTTCGGGCGGTCAGCGCCAGCGTGTAGGTATCGCCCGTGCTTTGGCGGTTGACCCCGAATTTATTGTCTGTGACGAACCTGTATCCGCTTTGGACGTTTCTATTCAGGCACAGGTAGTTAATATGTTTGAGGATTTACAAAACGACCTCGGTCTTACCTATCTGTTCATAGCGCACGACTTAAGCGTAGTGCGTCATATTTCGAACCGAATAGGCGTAATGTACTTAGGAAAGCTGGTTGAACTTGCGGATAGTTTTGAACTTATCGCCCACAATGTTCACCCGTACACAAAAAGCCTTATTTCGGCGATTCCCGAGGCTGACCCGAAGATTGCACGCGCTTCGCACAGAATTCCCTTGCAGGGCGATGTGCCGAGTCCCCTTAATCCGCCGAGCGGCTGCCGTTTCAGAACACGGTGCCCGTACGCTGATGAAAAATGCGCCGCCGAATGCCCCGAATTTAAAGAGGTATCGCCCGGACACTGGGCTGCCTGCCACCACCTTGATAAGGTAAACTGAATTTGTTATTTATTGTGCGAAAGTGCAATGGATATAAATAATTGCGGCAACGCCGTAAAAAAGAAAGGAAAATGCACCAATGAAAATGAAGAAACTGATTGCAATGCTTCTCATCCTGGCACTTACCGTTTCTATGGTTGGCTGTATGAGTTCCTGCGGCAAGGACAAGAAGGCAAAATCTGACGCCATCACGGTTCAGATCGGCCCTAACCCCGAAACCCTTGACCCTGCTCTCAACAGCGCAGTTGACGGCGGTAACATGCTCGTTACTTTGTTCGAGACACTTCTCATCATTGATGAGAATAACAAGGTTCAGCCCGGTCAGGCAGAGAAGTACGAGGTAAGTGATGACGGTCTTACCTGGACTTTCACAATGCGTGACGGTCTTAAATGGTCTGACGGCACCGCTCTTGACGCTAAGGATTTTGAATATACCTTTAAGCGTATAGCGGACACCTCACTTGCTGCGCCGTATGCCGAAACCGTTGTAGGTATGATTGACGGTTACAAAGACGCTGTCGGAAATCCGGACGATGACGGTAACACCACCACCACGCCGGATCCCGAAAAACTTAATGTTAAAGCAAGCGATGACGGTAAAACTCTTACGGTTAAACTTGCATATCCCTGCTCATACTTTGATAAAATCGTTGCGTTCGGCACGATGAGCCCGGTTCAGAAAGCCACCGTTGAAAAGAACGGCGACGCTTGGGCTACAAAACCCGACACTTACGTTTGCAACGGCCCTTATATGATTAAGGAATGGACGCCGAGCGAACGCATAGTTTGCCAAAAGAACCCGAACTACAAAGGCGGTTGGGATTCCGAAAAAATCGTTACCAAAACTTTGAACTTCCTCCTTCTTGAAGATTCAAGTGCTTCTTATGCGGCTTACAACAGCGGCGAAGCGCAAATGATCAAAGATGTTCCGACAGAGGAAATTCCGAGCCTTAAAAAGGCTGAAGACGGCGGCGATTTCTATGTTGACACCATTCTCGGTACCTATTACCTGAGTATGAACCTCAACAAGGCTCCGTTTAACGACAAAAACGTTCGTAAAGCTCTTTCACTTGCTATAGACCGTGACTATGTTGCCAACACCGTAATGCAGGGCACCTATTCACCGGCTTATAACCTTATGGGCCCCGGCGTTGTTGACAGCGAAGGTATGTTCTTCGACAACGCTAAGAAAGAAAACGGCGGCAAAACATATATAAGCGATGATTATGAAGCTAACCTTAAAGAGGCTAAACAGGCTCTTGCGGATGCCGGCTACCCGAACGGCGAAGGTTTCCCGACCATCACATATTCAACCAACGATACAGGTTACCATAAAGCAGTTGCCGAATATCTGCAGCAGGCTTACAAAGAGCTCGGCATCACACTAAAGATTGATATTGTTGACTGGTCATCTTTCACACCGCAGCGCCGTGCAGGCGAGTATGAAATGGCTCGTAACGGCTGGGTAATGGACTACAATGACGCTTCGAATATGATTGAATTGTTCTATTCAACCAACGGTAACAACGACGGTAAGTACAACAGCAAAGAATTTGACGCCGCTATTGATAAGTCAAAAGTTGCAGACAGTGAAGAGCACTTTAAAGCACTCCACGAAGCCGAATCAATCGTAATGAACGACTACGGATTTATTCCGGTTGCATATTACAATGACTTCTGGCTCCAGAGTTCAAGCCTTAAAGGCACATGGCACAGCCCATACGGATACTGGTACTTCCAGTATGCATACATTGCTGACTAAGTTTTAACCTTAATCGGGCAATAGTTAAATAAATAAAAATCACCCTGCTGAAACCGTAAGGTTTCGGTGGGGTGATTTATTATAGACAAAACAATCAACTGACCCGCCCTGCCGTAAGTTGCCGTTGATAACCTGCGATATAAGCAGGTGGGTGTCCGCCGGGCGGCTTTGGGCTTCCTGCTTCCGATTGGCATAAAGCCAATCGGGAGGCCTGCACGCTCACCGTCCGAGCAAAGGACTCCCTATAAAAAAGGTTGTAGGGTTATAAGGCATACATTCGCGTACAGGGCAGGCCGTTTAATTATTCTTCTATCTCAAAAGCATCCTGCAATCTTGTAATAAAAGCGTCGGCTATCATATCATACTCATCATCATCGGCAATATCCTCAAAAGATTCCTCGCCGTCTTCTTCCACAACTTTGAGTATTACAAGTTCGCCGCTGTCATCAAGCAGTTCCTCGGGACTGTCATACACCGGCAGCAGTGCTACATATTTACCTTCGTCTGTTTCTATTCTGTCAAGAACTTCAAAAGAATATTCCTTACCCTCATCATCTGTTAAACCGATAATATCGGGATTGTATTCCTCATTCATCATACAATTCATCTCCAAACAATAAAATCACCACATCTATTTTACCCAAATATCGCCCGATAGTCAACAGGTAAATACAATAACTTTTAAATACTATGATTTTTAAAAGTGTGCAGCCGCTGCCTTAAATTCGGCAGCGGCTGTGTGCTTAATCGAACATCTGTTATGCCCTGATTACTTTATCTAATCATTAAATTTGCTTACAAACTGTTTAACACGCTCGTTTTTCGGATTGCGGATTACCTCATCGGGCGTGCCGCTTTCGGCTATAATTCCGTTGTCCATAAATATTACTTTATCGGATATTTCGGCAGCAAAATTCATTTCGTGAGTAACTATAATCATAGTTGTATCCTTATTTGCAAGACTTTTGATTACCGAAAGAATTTCGCCCGTGAGTTCCGGATCAAGCGCACTTGTAGGTTCGTCAAAGAACAATATCTTGGGTTTTAGTGCAAGTGCTCTTGCTATAGCGACGCGCTGCTGCTGACCGCCGGAAAGTTGCGACGGGTAATTGTTTGCCTTTTGTGCCAGACCGACGCGGGCGATTATTTCCGTTGCCGTTTTATTGATTTCTTCCCTGATCTGCGCTTTGTTTCCGTTTTTCATTTCCGATTTCCTCAAAAGTTCGAGGGCAAGCGTGACATTTTTAAAAACGGTGTATTGCGGAAAAAGGTTGAACTGCTGAAAAACAAGCCCGAAATTAAGTCTTAGATTCCGTATCGTTTTTTCGGAATATTCAGCGGCAAGGTCGGCGTCATAAATCAATTCGTCCTGCAAATACAGTTTACCTTTATCGGGCGTTTCAAGAAAATTAAGGCACCGAAGCAACGTAGTTTTGCCGCTACCCGAAGAACCGATTATCGAAAGTACTTCTCCCTTTTCAAGAGAAAAATTTATATCCTTCAAAACTACGGTTTTCCCGAATTTTTTTTGAAATCCCTCAACTTTTAAGAAATCCATCAAATTAACTCCTTATATAATCAAGTCTTTTTTCCAGTCTTGAAAATAATGATGTCAAAATTCCGCTGAAAATAAGGTAATATATTCCGGTAAAGAACAGGGGCCATATCTGACCCGAAATCCCCTGCGAGCCTTTCATAAACGACTGACCCGCCCAGATTACTTCCTGCAACGCAATAATCCTTGCAAGCGAAGTATCCTTTACAAGAGTAATAATCTCATTTGACATAGGCGGAACGATGCGTTTTATCATCTGTATAAATGTTACCTTGAAAAATATCTGACTTTTGGTCATACCCAATACAAGTCCGGCCTCCTGTTGCCCGATCGGCACACCCTGTATCCCGCCGCGGAATATTTCGGAAAAATAGCAAGCGTAGTTAATAATAAAAGCTACGGACGCCGCTAAAAATCTTCCTTCCTCATTGCCGCCCCAAATCGGCGTGCCGAGCACAAGTCCTGGGAAATAAAATATTATCAGCAATTGAATCATAAGCGGCGAACCTCTTACTATCCAAACAAAAAATCTCGTAAGCAGGCTCAGCGGTTTAAACCTTGACATTGAGCCGAACGAAATTACCAACCCGAGCGGAATTGCGCCCACCAAGGTAACGGCAAACAGTTTAAGGGTCTGTAAAAAGCCGCCGTTAAGGGCGGAAAAAACAATCGGAAATTGCTCATAAACAGTTGAAAGCATATAATTAACCTCTTTAATAATCGCGCCGAATGCAGGAAGCGGTATTTCACGCCCCCTGCATTAAAAGCAATTGCTTGTTTATTTTATAAGCGCCGCTTGAACTTTGTATTTTTCGGCAATTTCTTCGGCTTTGCCGTTTGCAATGCATTCATCGAAGAAATCATTGAGTTTTTCTGTCAAATCCGAATTTTTACGGAAGCCTACGCCGTATTCTTCACTGTTGAGTTTAACGGTGTACGCAAGGTCTTCGTAACTTGTTCCCTCGCCTACCATGGCAGCCGCCATAAGCGAATCTATAATTGCGGCGTCGCAGGTTTTGGATTTTACTTCCAAAAGTGCCTTTGCCTGCGAATCAACTTCGGTGTAGTTGAAACCGTTCGCCTCAGCCTCGTCTTTACCTGCCGAACCCGCTTCAACCGCAAATGTGAAGTCTTTACAATCGTCAACGCTCTTGATTTTATCCGCCTTGTCTTTGGATACTACAACAATCTGTGCGTTGTTGCAATAGGCTTTTGAACAACTCATTAAGGTTTTAACCTCGTCTGTAAGGGTCATACCGTTCCATACGCAGTCGATGCTCTTGCCATCAAGTTCCAATGCCTTGTTATCCCAATCAATTTCAACAAATTTCACCTTAACACCGAGGCTCTTTGCGAACTCTGTTGCCATATCCGCGTCAAAACCTATCCAGTTGTCGTTGCTGTCTTTGTAATCCATAGGTTCAAAATCTGTGATACCGACAACCAATGTACCTTTGTTTTTAACATAGTCGGAATCGCTTTTCTGTTCGTCCTTGCTGCCGCACCCCGCAAAACACACTGCGGTTAAAAGTAACGCAAGCATTAAAGATATGATTTTTTTCATTTTTGATCTCCTCTTTCTGTTTGAAGTTTTTTGTTTTAAGTTTGTATTAGCATAGTAACACATCACCGTACTAAAGTCAAGGACTTTTTTAAATTTTTTTCGTCTTTTTAATATGTTTGTTAAAAATGCGGTGCTTCAGCGTAGTAAAGCGGTAAAATTTAGTGTTCTTGCACAAAGGCGTCGGAAACCGTACACTTATAATAACACTTTTACCTTTAAAAAATCCCGTTTTGCGGCTTGACGATTTCTTGCCGATTTATTATGCAATTTTATTTTTATGCTGTTGTAATGTAATTATTATAAATGTATCGAGCTGCCGCCCCCATTTTTTAATATCAGGACAGAGGCATTATGTTCTCTTTATTCTTTGTTATGAATTTACGGTTTTTTAAATCAATTTTTTATTGACTTTAAAGGATGAAAATGTTAAACTTTACAGTAGAATTTTCAACACTTTTGGTAAGGAGAAATCATTATGTCCATTTTTGACAAATCGGTTATTAAGACCGACCCGATTGCAAACGAAAAAGCAGTTATTCGTGGCAAAAATTTTCGTATAACCGTACTTACTTCAAGGCTTTTCAGGCTTGAATATTCCGATAACGGCGTTTTTGAGGACAGACCGACCAAATTAGCGGTTTGCAGAAATTTTGATGTGCCTGAATTTAAAGTGGTTGACACTGACGGTAATCTTGAGATAATTACCGAACATCTGCACCTTTTTTATGATAAAAAACCGTTTTCATACGAAGGGCTTCGTATTGAACTCGTAAATAAGAGAAGTTCCACCGCTTCCGGCGGTAAAAACACCGGAAATGTATGGCGCTTCGGCGATGATTTTGAAACGCTTGACGGTACATACAGAACGCTTGACGGTGCGGACGGCGATGTTTTGGTCGATATGCCCGATAACAAGACAATAAACACAATAGAACTCGGGAAAAGCATTATGAATCCGCAAACAGGATTTGCCGTTCTCCAAGACAGTGAAACAATTGCGATGAACGAAGACGGTTGGTCGGTACCCGTATCCGCAGACGGCAGGACTGACATCTATGTCTTTGATTATTGGACGGATTACAAACAGTGTCTTAAAGATTTCTATCGCCTTTCGGGTGCTACACCGATGTTGCCGAGGTATGCGCTCGGAAACTGGTGGAGCAGATATTACAAATATTCGGAAGAAAGTTATTGCAAACTTTTAGACAGGTTTGAAAAAGAAGAAATTCCGTTCTCTGTAGGCGTAATTGATATGGACTGGCACCGCACGAACGATATTCCGAAAGAATACGGAAGCGGCTGGGCTGTAAAATGGACAGGATATTCCTGGGATAAAAATCTTTTTCCGAATCCCAAAAGATTTTTAGACTACGTACACGGCAAAGGGCTGAAAACAACCCTTAACCTCCACCCTGCCGACGGTATACGGGGTTTCGAAGACTGGTATGACAAAATGGCTGATGTAATGGGTGTTGATAAATCCAAAAAACAGCCTGTTGAGTTTGATATTACTTCTCCTAAATTTCTTGACAATTACTTTAAATATGTGTTGAACGAACTTGAAAAAGACGGGGTTGACTTCTGGTGGGTTGACTGGCAGCAGGGCGGAACCGATGTAAGCGGTTACGACACTTTGTGGATGCTTAACCACTACCACTTTATTGACTCTGCGCGCCGCGGTGAGCGTCCGCTCACATTTTCGCGCTACGCAGGAATCGGTTCACACCGCTATCCTGTCGGTTTTTCCGGCGATTCGGTTGTATCCTGGAAAACGCTTGCATATCAACCTTATTTCACCAATTGTGCCACAAATGTCGGTTACGGCTGGTGGAGTCACGATATCGGCGGACATATGGGCGGAACCCGCGACGGCGACCTTACAAGCCGTTGGGTACAGTACGGTGTGTTTTCCCCTATAAACAGGCTGCACGCAACCTCCTGCACATTCGGTTCAAAAGAGCCCTGGAATTACACGAAGGAAACCGAACTTTCGATGAAAAAGTTCTTAAAAATCCGTCATAAACTCGTTCCGTACCTTTATACAATGAATGAGCGTGCACACTCCGAAGGCTTGCCGATAGTACTGCCGCTTTATTATAATCATCCGGGCGATTGGTTCCTTTACAGACTTGGTTGCCGCAACATTGAACAAAAAGGCGTAAGCCCCTATGAAAACGAATATTACTTCGGCTCGCAACTTTTGGTATCTCCGATTGTAACCCCCACCGATAAGCGTATACACCTCGGAACAGTCGATACCTACCTGCCTGACGGAAAATGGGTTGATTTCTTCAGCGGAATAATCTACAACGGCGGTAAGGCGACATTTATGCACCGTGCATTTGACGAAATGCCCGTATTTGCAAAAACAGGCTCTATAATCCCGCTTACACACGATGATGCAATAGGCAACTGTGTTGATAACCCGAAGAAGTTTGACATAAGAGTTTTTGCCGGTGATGACGCAACATTTACAATGTATGAGGACAACGATAAAATTGAGGAATACATTAAAACCGCAAAAACAAAATTTGATTTCAAAAACGGTAAAAACGCTGTATTTACAATTAATCCTGTTGACGGCGATCTTTCGGTCATCCCCGAAAAACGCGATTATCTTATCAATGTTTTTGCTATGTCACGCCCTGAAAGCGTAACGGTAAACGGCAAGCCGGTTGACTTTACATTTGACGAAAAAAAGAATATGACTTCCGTTTATGTTGAAGATGTTGCGGGAACCGACCGCGTCGATGTTTGCTTTAAAAACAACGGCGAGGTGCCGGCAAACAATGTTGAGGAACATATTTATAAACTCATAAATGACGCTGAAATCAAACTCAACGAAAAGGAAGCTATATACTTCCGTGCCCTTTCAATGATTAAGGGCGATATGTCGGCAATATTACACTTTGACCGACTCAAGAATGACGAAAATGCTTTGCTTATTGACGCTATCCTTGAACTGCTGTTAGCGGACAAATAATTCATAGTCACCGTAAAACAAATATCCAAAAACAAATATCCACCCGTTAAACGGGTGGATAATTGTTTTTTGCTGTTATCTTATTTACCTGTGCTTCCGAATCCTCCGGCACCTCTCTCTGTGCTGTCCAGTTCGCTGACCTCGTTAAACTCTACCGAAAGATACGGCATAATAACCAACTGTGCTATACGTTCTCCGTTTTTTACGGTTTTAGGTTCGCCGGTATCGTTATGCAGTGCAACAATGTATTCACCGCGATAATCACTGTCGGCAACGCCGACGCAGTTTGCAGGACGAAGTCCGCTTTTAGCGGCAAGTCCGCTTCTGGCAAAAATAGCGCCGAAATATCCGTCGGGAACAGCTACCGCAATACCAGTACCGATTTTTTGGGTGGAATGCGGCGGTATCACCGCTTCGTCCGCGTCAAGGCAGGCATACAGGTCATAACCTGCCGCCGCAGCCGAACCTCTTGTGGGAATGACCGCATTACTTTTTAGTTTTTTAATATTTATTTTCATATTTTAACCCTTCCCATAATACTATACTGTGTCGTTTTAGTGATGCAGGCACGTCAATTATACGCTGATTTTCCGACCCCCTGAATCGCAGGGCAATATTTTTTCGGTCCAAAATAAATTCACCATCAACCAAAATATCTATATATGATAAAAATTCATCCGTGATTTCGCAGCGTGCACGACTCTCTTTCAGCAGTTCTTTATCAAATAAATATCCGGTATAACACCAAATGTTTTTTTGGGGATATTCAGTCTTTACCCGACGGACAAGCGGCAGAAGTTCACGCTGATTTTGCGGTTCAAACGGCTCACCTCCGAGCAAGGTCAACCCGTTTACAAAGTCGGGCGACAGCAGCCTCACGATTTCATTCTCGGTACCTTTTGTGTAAGGTTTGCCGTAATTAAAGTCCCACGTATCGGCATTAAAGCAGCCGGGGCAGTGATGCGTGCAGCCGGAAACAAAAAGCGATATTCTAACCCCTTCGCCGTTCGCTATGTCATTTTTCTTTATCTCGCCGTAATTCATAATTAAAGGTGCAATACCCTTTCCTTAATTTCCTGCGTTCTGCCTTGATTCCAAAACTGTGTGCCTATATATCCGCAGGTACGGCGTGCCACGTTCATTTTACTTTCATCGGTGTTGCCGCAGTTCGGGCATTTCCAGATGAGTTTACCGTCAGCATCTTTTTCTATAAGGATTTCGCCGTCCCAACCGCATTCCTGACAATAATCGCTTTTGGTATTCAACTCGGCATACATAATATTATCATAAATAAACTTAATTACCTGCAAAACAGCGGCTATGTTGTTCTTCATATCGGGAACCTCAACATAAGATATTGCGCCGCCGGGCGACAGTGCCTGAAATTCCGATTCAAGTGCAAGTTTATCAAACGCGTCGATCGGCTCGGTCACATGAACATGATAACTGTTGGTGATATAATTTTTATCGGTAACGCCCGCGATTGTACCGAATCTCTTTTGCAGACACTTTGCAAATTTATAGGTTGTGCTTTCAAGCGGAGTGCCGTAAAGCGAGTAATCAATGTTTTCTGCCGCTTTCCATTTTGCGGTATACTCGTTAAGTTTATGCATTATCTGAAGTCCGAGTTCTTTGCCCTCCGGCTCTGTAAGTTTTTTACCTATAAGGCTGTAAACACATTCCCAAAGTCCGGCATAGCCGAGCGACAGGGTCGAATATCCGCCGTGCAAAAGTTTATCTATGGTTTCACCCTTTTTAAGGCGCGCCAAAGCACCGTGCTGCCAAAGTATCGGTGCCGCATCCGATAATGTCCCTGTCAATCTTTCGTGGCGGCATTGCAGAGCCCTATGGCAAAGTTCCATCCTCTCGTCAAATATCTTCCAAAAAGCGTCAATATCCTTTTGTGCCGAAAGCCCGATATCGACAAGATTAACGGTTACGACACCCTGATTAAATCTGCCGTAATACTTAGGTTTACCGTTTTCGTCAACATACGGAGTCAGGAAACTGCGGCAGCCCATACAGGTATAGCAATGCCCTTCACCGTTTTTATCAATCTTATTCTGAAGCATAATTTTTTCCGATATATAGTCGGGAACCATGCGTTTAGCCGTACATTTAGCGGCAAGTTCGGTAAGGTACCAATACTTGCTGCCCTCGCGGATGTTGTCCTCCTCCAGAACATATATAAGTTTCGGAAATGCCGGAGTAATCCACACACCGTCCTCATTTTTAACACCCTGGTAACGCTGGCGCAAAACCTCCTCGGTTATTAAAGCAAGGTCGTCACGCTCGCAGTCATTACGTGCCTCGTTAAGATACATAAAGACAGTAACAAACGGTGCCTGACCGTTGGTTGTAAGCAAGGTCACTACCTGATACTGTATCATCTGAACGCCTTTTTTAACTTCCTCGCGCAGGCGCTTTTCGACTATTTTGGAAACCTTCTCCTCATTCGCTTCTTCACCGATCATCTCAAACTCGGCTATAACATCGCGCCTTATCTTTTTGCGGCTGACATCAACAAACGGCGCCAGATGGGTTAAACTGATGCTCTGTCCGCCGTACTGTGACGATGCAACCTGCGCAATTATTTGGGTAGCAATGTTGCAGGCGGTTGAAAAACTGTGCGGTTTTTCAATCAGGGTACCGCTTATAACCGTTCCGTTTTGCAGCATATCTTCCAAATTCACAAGGTCGCAGTTGTGCATATGCTGCGCAAAATAGTCGGCGTCGTGAAAATGGATTATACCCTGTTCGTGCGCCTCGACTATATCCCGGGGCAGAAGTATACGGCGTGTTATATCCTTGCTCACTTCGCCCGCCATATAGTCACGCTGCACACTGTTAACGGTCGGGTTCTTGTTGGAGTTTTCCTGCTTTACTTCCTCATTATTACATTCAATAAGCGTAAGTATCTGTTCATCCGTGGTGTTCGATTTTCTTACAAGTGCTCTGTTATAACGGTAAGTAATATATTTACGCGCAACCGAAAATGCACGGCGATACATAATTTCATTTTCAACCAAATCCTGAATTTCCTCAACACTTAAAGAACGGTTAAGGTTATTGCAGGATTTTTCAACACTTGCGCCGATATCCCTGATCTGTTCTTCCGTCAGCCTTTCACTTGCGCCGACGCTGTTGTTGGCTTTGGTAATAGCGATAATGATTTTTGAAAGGTCAAACTGCATCTCGCTGCCGTTTCTTTTAATTATCTTCATTTTAAAAAAGCCTCCGTTTATTTGTGCCGCGTGCTGCAGCAGATTATTTTAAAAACGCACGGCGCACTCAAACGCCCACGGTTTCGTATTGCAAAATTGATTATACTATAGCGAATATCATTTGTCAATAGTCAACAACAACATTTTCTATAGATTTAATTTATACACCACTATATATTGTGTTTTCGGGAATTATGTGCCGTTGAAATCTATAAAGGGCAAAACTTTGCGGCCGCATAAAGCAAAGAAAATATGCCAAAAATATATTAAAACTTTTTTGGAGGACAGGCATATGCTTAAAGGAGTAAACCGAAGAATAATAGAAATCAACAATACAGAAAGCAAATATTTTGAAAAGGCCATTGTATTTGTAAAACCGAACTTCAACGATCTGGATAAAAGCGTGCTTGAGCGGGAAGCCGACGGTTATGTAAGGCTGCTTTACAGCGGCGGCGCAGGATTTCTGCGGCGCGAAGCACACAAAAAGAAAATTCGGAAAACAATGTTTTTTATTTCTGCGGTAATTGCTGCGGCTGCCGTTACCGCAATATTATTATTTGTATAGTATTGACACTGCATCCCCGTTGAAATATAATCATTTTGAGATGATATACAACAGAGGGGATATAAATGACAAAACTGATAATTGTACGGCACGGACAGAGCGAGGGGAATCTGCTGCATCGTTTTGCGGGGCAGACCGATGTTCCGCTTACTGAACTTGGCAAAAAACAGGCCGAAAAAGTTACGGAATATCTTAAAAACGAACAAATCGACCTTGTTATTTCAAGCGACCTTAAAAGGGCATACGACACGGTTGCGCCGTCTGCCGAAATTCGCGGCATGACCGTTATACCGGACAAAAATCTGAGGGAAATAAACGTCGGCAAATGGGAATACCTGACCTATGACGAAATAGAGCGAAATTACGGCGAACAGTGGCGGCTTTGGAAAGAAGATATGAGCAAATGCGAACCGGAGGGCGGTGAATCGCTTGCCGATATGAAAAACCGCATTGTGAATGAGATAAATAAAATTACATTGAAAAATGACGGAAAAACGGTGCTTATAGGCACCCACGCAACGCCCATAAGAATTATGGAAACGGTATGGAAACATATGCCGTTTGAAGCAATACGCGACCTTGAATGGGTAAAAAACGCCTCGGTCACACAGGTTAATTACAGTCCCGATGGGGCATTTGAACTTATTTCTTTCGGCAGATATGATTTTCAAGGTGAATTGGCAACCGGTTTTCCAAAAAATATATAGTTTCCGATTTATCACCGCTTGCCTTAACGGCAAAATCCGCGGCTTAAGCAAAGCCGCGGATTTTATTTTTTTATATCTGCATTTTCACAATAAATTTATTCTCCTGCCGGGAAATTGAATTCCGAATTTTCGCTTTTGTTCTCGGAACCGTCCGAACTATCCTGCGAATCGGAAGTGCTTGAATCCGAACTGCTTGAATCGGGAGTATCAACAGCGTAATAACTTGACGACCCCTTATCTTCGATAAGTTGAACATTATAAACGGATGATGTTTTTGTTTCGGTGCTGTAAACCGTAAGAACCAATGTATCCCCTGCCCCGGAATTTTCTATTAAATCAAGCATAATACTGCTGTCGGTTATTTCTTTATCATTGACATGGGTAATTATGTCACCCTCTTTTATGCCGTGTTTTGAAAGCGTACTGTCGGACGAAATGCTGGCCACATAAAGTCCAACAGGCAAATCTTTAAGTTCGGATTTCATTTTATCAATAACCGTATAGGTAATACCGAGTTTTGCCCTGCCTTTAACATAACCGTCGCTTATTAAAAGGTCAACAACATTCTTAACGGTAGTTGAAGGGATTGCAAACCCGATGCCCTCAACATTATCTTCAGCCAACTTGGCAGACGTTATACCGACAACCTGAGAATATGTGTTTACAAGTGCACCGCCGGAACTGCCGGGATTTATGGCAGCGTCGGTCTGAATAAACTTGGTGGAATACGAAGTTGTAGTCGAAGCACGCGAGTTAAGCGATGAAACTACACCTTTTGTGAAAGACGGCGTGGTGTTGAGCGAAACTCCCGGATACCCTACCGCGGCAACCGTTTCACCAATCTGCAATTCCTCGGAGTTTCCGAAGGTTGCCGCTTTTAGGCCTGTCGCTTTTATTTTAAGAACAGCAAGGTCGCTCCTTGTATCACCTGCGATATATTCGGCGTCATATTCCGTTCCGTCATACAAACGAACAATAAACTTCGGCGACGCAATTTTTGAATATATATGATCGTTGGTAACAATATAACCGTCGGATGTGTATATTACCCCGCTTGCTATTGTTGCGTTTTTGGCATTGTAAACCTTTATTGAAACTACCGAAGAAACAGTGTTGTTATAAACCGTTTGGATATCCTCTTCCTTTGAATCGGATTTTGACGCAAGTCCTGCGGTTTTAGTCGATTTGGAATTACCGAAATTTTTACCGAAAACAAATCCGCCCGCAAGGCAAAGCACGCAAAGCATAAGTACCGCTAAAATAATCGCAAATATTTTTGTGCCGCGCTTTACGCCGGAATCTTCGGGCTCTGCCGCGGGAATTTCGGGTATCAGTAAAGCGTCGGGGGTGTTGTGATATTCAAATCCGGCACCTCTGTAAGCATCCGTATCACAGTCGTTTTCCAAAACGTCTTCCGGGGCTGCAGCCGAATCGGCTTCTGCTTCACCTGCATTATCTGACATAATTTCATCGGGCAAGCCGCCGTTTTTACTGTTCTCCGCCCCGTATTGCGGCTCAGAAACGGAGTCGGCACATTCGTTAACGGTTTCGGGATCTAAAGATTCGCCGACATCACCGTCGGTATTTTCACCGTTCAGAATATCTTTGTTATAATCGTTATTCATAAACACTTCTCCTCTTTGTATAGATTTAATCGGCGATTTCGGGCAGCGACAAGTCAAATTCGGTATATTCACCGGGTTTACTGCGGACGGTTACGCTGCCACCGTGAATATCGACAATGGTTTTTACTATATAAAGTCCCAATCCGGTGCTGTTTTTATTTGCGGAGCGGGATTTATCCACTTTATAAAATCTGTCAAAAACATACTTTAGTTCGGATTCCGGTATACCCTCACCGCTGTTTCGTATTTTAACCACAGCGTCGGTATCGGTCTTTGCGATCATAAACCTGATATATCCGTCCCGTCCGGCGAATTTTATGGCGTTATCAATAAGATTATAGAACACCTGTTGCAACAGATCCGGGTCTGCCGACACTTTTACCGGCTCGCAATTTTCCAAACCCTGAATTGACAGTCCGTTTTCCGATATGCGCTGCTCCTGCGAAAGCAGCGTTTTTCCCATCAGTTCTACCAAATCCACCGTCTGGCGGTTTATCTTCATTTCGCCCGATTCAAGCTGCGCTAAGCAAAGCATTGAGCGCACAAGGCGCGAAAGCCTTTTTACCTCGCTTGAAACTATCTGTAAATAGTGTTCCTGCTTTTCGGGCGGCACCGTCCCGTCAATTATACCGTCAATAAATCCTGCTATTGTTGTCATCGGGGTTTTAAGTTCGTGCGATACGTTGGCAACGAAACTGCGGCGCGTACTTTCAAGTTTAACAAGAGAATCGGTCATACGGTTAAATGAAACCGCCATCTCACCTATTTCATCGCTCCCTGTTACCGGTATGCGCATCGAGAAATCCCCCGTAGCCATTTTTTTGGAAGCGTCCGACATCATACGCAGCGGCTTTGTTATGCGGTATGTTGTTGCATAAATAATAATGAACATTATTATAAGCGGAATTATGGAACAGATTACAAATATTTTAACTATTTGCGTCAGGAACTCCGCCAACAGCGAGGCAGGAAGCGAAGCAAATACATAACCGTTTAGTTTCCCGCTGCTTGCTTTAAGCGGCATACCGTAAGTATAATATGCAGCCGAATATCTGCCTTTCATATTTCCCTGATTGTAATACTCTCCTTTTTTTGCCCGCTTTAAAATATCCTGCTGTATATTTCCCGCGGAATGAGCACAGTTACCGCTTGCGCGCCATTCTTCGCAGCTGCATAAAAATATGTTGCCGTCGGTATCAGATAAAAATATATCCGCATCAATCGACTGCGAAAGGACAAACACAACACTTGGCAACGTGGTGTTAAAACTCCCTGTTCCCTGCGTCTGTTCAAATATATCCGCAACGGTTTCGCAATTTTCGCTCAGCAGTTGTTTTTTATCGTTAGCCAGCATATTGCTGACCGAAAAGCTCAACAACACAACTATCATAGCCATACACAGCAAAACGGACGCAAGCGTGGTAAAGTATATTTTTTGAAACAGTTTCCCTTTCATTTATATCTAACCTTACTTCTGTTTGTTTTCCTTATATTCAAACTTGTAACCGACGCCCCAAACGGTTTTAAGGTTCCATTCATCCGAAACGCCTTCAAGTTTTTCACGCAAACGCTTTACGTGAACGTCAACCGTGCGGGAATCGCCGTAATAATCAAACCCCCAAACTTCATCAAGTAATTGGTCACGGGTATAAACACGGTTCGGATTGCTTGCAAGATGATAGATAAGTTCAAGTTCTTTCGGCGGAGTATCGACCTGCACGCCGTTGACAATAAGTTCATAGTTGGAAAGGTTGATTATAAGTTTATCGTACCTTACCTCCTTGACCTCTTCTTCGTCATCCGCAACGGTACGGCGCAGCACGGCTTTAACGCGGGCAACGACCTCTTTGGTATCAAAAGGTTTTGAGATGTAATCATCCGCTCCGAGTTCAAGTCCCAATATGCGGTCAAACACCTCGCCCTTTGCCGTTATCATAATTATAGGCACCTGTGAAGTCTTACGCAATTCGCGGCACACCTGCCATCCGTCAAGTTTAGGCAGCATAATGTCAAGCAGGATAAGGTCAACGGGATTATCCGCAAATAAATCAACAGCCATACGTCCGTCGCCGGCTACAACCGTTTCATATCCTTCCTTTTCCATATAAAGTCTCAGCAATTCACAAATATTAGGGTCATCATCCACAATCATTATTTTTATCTTTTTCATAATTTTCTCCGTTTCGGCAAAAATATTTTTATTGTATAAATTATTTTATACCAGTGAACTGCGGCTTATGTTAATAAAATATTAAGGTTATTTTTACATATCGTTACCATATTAAATTACGGGGAAACTAAAAATTCGTAATAAAATTAAAAAAGTTGAAATTTTCAATAAAACTTCAATATCTACATTGTATGCTTAAAGCACAAAAAGAGGAGGCATTGATATGAAAACACATTTTAAATCATTTATAAAAAAATCAAAGGAGGAATTATCAGTGAAAAAATTATTGGCTTTAATG
>CAVGND010000008.1:0-64654 GCA_963630555.1 Roseburia intestinalis
CGTACGCACGGTGGTGTGAGAGGTCGGCTACTCAACTAATGGGTAGCCTCCTACTTGATTTTAATTTGAAAATCAGATGCTTTCCGATATCTTTTTGGCACAATTTTCACACACATTCTTGCCTTTAAAAACAGTGAGGTTATCACTTTCACGGCAGAATATGCATGAAGGCTGATATTTTTTCAGAATGATGGCATTATCGTCAACATAAATCTCGAAAGAATCCAAATCGTCAACAATACCAAACTGTTTTCGTAATTCCTTCGGGATGACAACTCTGCCAAGGTCATCTACTTTTCTTACCATTCCTGTAGCCTTCACAGTCGACACCTCCCATGTTCATGAGAATTATATCATACAGAGTGTATAATGTCAATGTTTGTTGTCGAAAATTAATTTAAAAAAGATAATTTTTTCCTGTTCTGTTATAATTTTGGTTTTATGGTATTAAAATGTTGTTTTATATAAAATTTTATAATTTAATGAAAATATTTGAATAAAATTATTAAAATTAAAAAAGTACTTGACAAAAGCAGGCACAAACTGTATTATTGTATTAGAACAGTAATACAGTTCATGAATTGGAATAATATTTGAAAATAATCCGATGACAGATACTATTAAATATCTGAAATAAAATAAAATAAAAAACGGAGGTGAACATATGGAGTGGGTAATTGATAAAAGCAGACCTATTTGCCCACAGATATGCGAGCAGTTATCGGTTATGATAGCGTCGGGCAAATATGAACCGAGACAGAAACTGCTGTCGGTAAGGGAAGTGGCATTAGCCGCCGGCGTTAACCCGAATACGGTGCAAAAGGCGTTCGAGCAACTTGAGGATAAAGGACTTATCTTCTCGCTGCGAGGTTCGGGTTGGTATGTATCGGAAGATATAACCATAGCGCGCGAGGCGGTTGATGCGATTATAAAAGAGAAAACAACGGCATACGTGGATAATATGCGGCTGCTGGGGTGCGACCTGCAAAAAACCAAAAAAATAATAGAGGAGTGGTCAGAATGAGCGAACTTTTAGTGTGCCGTAACCTTACAAAACGGTATCACAACACCGTAGCACTGAACAGTATAAATCTTACGGTGGAAAGTGGCAAAATCATAGGGCTTTTAGGGCCTAACGGTTCCGGCAAAACTACGCTGATAAAATTAATTAACGGTCTTCTTACACCGAGCGAGGGAGAAATAGCGGTAAACGGAATGAAACCCGGTGTTCAAACAAAGCGGGAAGTGGCATATTTGCCCGATCGCAACTTTTTAAACTCGTGGATGACGGTAAGACAGATAGTTTCAATGTTTACGGACTTTTTTGAAGATTTCAGGTCACGGTTGGCATACGATATGCTTTCGGATCTTAAAATTATGCCGGATGTAAAACTGAAAACACTTTCAAAGGGTAATAAAGAAAAAGTATCGCTGATACTTACAATGAGCCGGAATGCAAAACTTTATGTGCTTGATGAGCCGATAGCAGGCGTTGACCCGGCGACACGCGATTATATAATCACAACTATACTTAACAATTATAATCCCGATGCGTCGGTTCTTATTTCAACGCATCTTATTTCGGATATAGAGCAGGTATTGGACGAGGCGATATTCATTAACCGTGGCGAGATAGTGCTGCAGCGTTCGGTTGACGATATACGCGCCGAAAACGGCAAAAGCGTTGACGAACTGTTCAGGGAGGTATTCAAATGGTGAAGAAACTTATAAAATTTGAATTTATTGCTTGGTTCAGAACAATGCTGCCGATGCTGTTGATACTTCTCGGTATCTCGGGTCTTACAAGGATTGTGCAATTGTTCGAAACTGAAACAGCAACATATTCAATAGTGAATACATCGTCAATAGTTGCTTTGTGCATTTCCATATTGGTATGCTCGGTTATGTGCGTGGCTGTGGGTGTAACCAGATTTTATAAAAATCTTTTTACAAACGAAGGGTATTTGACGCTTAGTCTGCCCGTAAGTTATGCGGGGCAGATATTTGCAAAACTTATAACGGCGGTTGCTTTTTCGGCAATAACCGCTGTCGGCATAATCGTTTCAATCAATATTGCAACCCTCGGCGATGTTTCGCACGAACTGTGTAAAGCTTTCGGATATCTCGTTAAAAAATATTTCGGATATCTGGGTGTAAACGGCGCTTTTTATGTGCTTGAAGTGATTATAATGGTAATAGCAATTGAAGCAAAATCGTTCTTGCTTTTGTACGCCTGCATTTCAATCGGGCAGCTTGCCAAAAAGAATCGCGTGCTTGCGGCGTTCGGTACATTCTTTGCCTATTATTTCATTTGCCAGATACTCGGCACGGTGTTTATAATAGTTTCCGAAACGGTCGGCACCGGATTGTGGGATTGGATTGATGCCTTCTTCTGCAAACATTACTACACCGCAATGCACCTTCTGTTCTGCGGAATAATACTGTTTGAGTGTATAATGGGCGCGGTTTATTATCTGATTTCATATACCGTTATGCGTAAAAAACTTAACATAGAATGAGGTGATGACGATGAAAAAACTGATAAAATTTGCAGCGGTATCGCTTGCGGCGGCTATGATGGTATTGTCACTTTGTTCCTGCAAACAACTCGACGAGGCGAGAAAATCTCAGGCATTTTGGTCGGGCAAAAAGGGCGAGGCGATACTCTACTGCGGCGAAAAATATGTAAAGTTGCCAAAATGTGAGATTCTAAGCGCGCAAGGAAAAGACATTACCGTAACCGATAAAGATGTTCCGGTGCTTTTAAGTAATATGTATGGATCCCAGTTTATATACGATTCAAAGCACGGTATTATGTCCCAAAGGGGCGACGGCGATATCTTCTATGTCAAAGAGGATAAATATGATGAGGTGGCAGCCAGGATAAAAGAACGCAAATTGGATAAATACTGCGTGCGTACGGTACAGGATATGGACGAAAAGTGGTATGTTATAGACGACAGCGTTACCGAGGCAATAAATGCCGCAATCGGGAACGCGCAGATAGCGGATTTTAACAACAACTATATTTTCGACGCCGTGTATGGTCTTGAAAAGTGCGATAAGGATATACTGCTTGCAGACCCCGGCGACTTTGTTGATATCTATTGTTACGAGATTGACGGTGATGTGTTTTACACCGTGTGTTATAAAAACGAGGCAAATTACCTGGTTCCCGAGCAGTATGTTAAAACGGTAGACGAGTTTATGCAAAAAGAATCGCCCCGATATATGACCGGAACTGAAGATACAGTTACGGATTTTTAGGGTGACAAATAGTTGAAATCATATTGCAATAATATTTACACTTTTGTATAATAAACAGTAGAAAGCGTCCGCGGGCGGGTAAAACCGCCTGCGGACGCTTGTGCGTTATATTATTTTGCTTTGACTTCGTTTTTCAGTTCCTCACCGCCGAAAAATGCCCTTATATTATCCATTGTTGTTTCGGCAATGTTATCAAGCGCGTCACGCGTTAAAAATGCCTGGTGCGAGGTTACTATAACGCTCGGCAGTGAGATAAGACGCGCTAAAATATCGTCCTGTATGATAATATCGGAACAATCCTCAAAAAATATATCCGATTCTTCTTCATAAACATCAAGGCAGGCACCGCCGATATTACCTGATTTCAGTCCCTCGAGCAGTTCTTCGGCGTCTATAAGCGCGCCGCGCGAGGTGTTCACTATAAATACGCCGTGTTTAAGCGTGGGTATTGATTTTTTGCCGATTATATGCTTGTTTTCTTTGGTAAGCGGACAGTGCAGCGATATAACGTCGCTTTCGGCAAGCAGCTGTTCAAGCGGCACGTAATTTATGCCGTAACCTTCGGCAGGGTAGGGGTCGTGGGCTATAACATTCATACCGAAGCCACGGCAGATATCAATAAAACAGCGGCCAATTTTACCCGTGCCGATGACCCCGACTGTCTTTCCGTGCAGGTCAAATCCGGTCAATCCGTTAAGCGTAAAGTTAAAATCCCTTGTCCGCAGGTAGGCTTTGTGTATCCTTCTTACAAGGGTCAGCAAAAGCCCCATAGCGTGTTCGGCTACGGCGTGGGGCGAGTATGCCGGAACGCGCACTACCGTTATTTTGCCTGCGGCATATTTAATATCCACATTGTTAAATCCCGCGCAGCGCAGCGCAATCAGTTTCACCCCGTAACCGACAAGAGCGTCAATCACCTCACGGTCGATAATGTCGTTGACAAAAGCCACGACCGCGTCGCACCCGTCGGCAAGCGTGGCGGTGTCTGGGGTCAACTTTGTTTCAAAGTATTTAAGTTTCACGCCGTAATCGGCGGCGCGTCCGTTAAAGCCGACTATATCGTACGGCTTTGTGTCAAAAAATGCAACGGTTATCATAACTGCGTTCATCCTTTCGGAAAAATTCCGACAAAACAAATATGGTACGCTATGTACCCTGTTTGTGTTATCTATGCAGTTAGTATGCCCATTAAAACTTCCTGAATTTATTGGGATCTATATTTTCGGGTTTATAATTTTCCAAATAGTCAAGCATTTCGTCGTCATTTTCAAAAACTTTATAAAGTTCAAGGCAATCCGCATTGATGAAGTTTTGCTCAATTCCTTTGTTTATCATATTAAATAGTGGGTCAAAGTAATTATTAACATTATATACGGCTATCGCTTTGTTGTGGCGTCCCAGCTGTTTAAGGGTCAGAATCTCAAAAAATTCATCAAATGTTCCAACGCCTCCGGGCGCCATAACCAATACGTCCGAACGTTCTTCAAGCAACTGCTTACGTATACGCATAGTTTCGGGGCGTATCATTTCGCTGCATTTGTCAAACAGTGTGCCGTCAACATCGAAAAATGTAGGCGATATACCTATTATCTCGCCGTTTGCTCTGTGGGCACCCCTTGCCGTTGCGCCCATAACTCCGCCTGCACCTCCGCCGAAAACCAGCGCGTGACCTCGTCTTGCAATCTTTTCACCGAGGTTTTCGCACGCAGTTTTAAAACGGTCGGGTATTTTATCGCTCGCTGCGCCGTAAACACAAATATTCATAAAAGACTCCTCCAGTTTGTTTCATTGTATATTTTAATTCCGCACTTTAAAAGCAATTCGGCTGTAACGCCGTTGCCGGGTATAACATTTCCGGTAAAACTGCCGTCGTATATTACGCCACAGCCGCAGGATGGGCTCTTGGCTTTAAGAACCGCATAAACGGCGTTGTGATTTTTTGCAATTTCAAGTGTGACATCCGCACCTTTTTTAAATTCAGCGGTAACGTCCTTGCCGCTTTTGGTCAGTACGCGGTTACCGACTTTCTCGCTCGGTTCGCGCGGACGAACGAGCCCGCCGGCGGTTTCGGGACATATCGGGATAACATTATATTTGGTAAACAGGTCAAATATTCCGTCACGGTAGTTATTGCCGCCGTTGTACTTGCAGTCGGCGCCTAAGATACATGCACTCAGCAAAACCGTGGGGCGTTCGTTGGATTTTTCGAAATTAACAGCGTGGGAAACAAGTTTTTCTCCCTCGTAATTCAGCGCCATATTAAAAAAATCACAGTCCGTTTCAAGCAGTTCCAAAAACAGTTTGTCACCCTCCCAAACGGTCATATCGCGCAGGCGGCGCTTTTCTATCCATTCAAGGTCGCCTTCGTCACATTCGGTAAGCGTTCCGACGAACTGTTTTGCTTTGAATAAATGCATACATTCGTTTTCGTATTTATCGGAAATGAAGTAAACTATTCCGCGGTATTCGGGAGAAATGAGCGACAATCCGGTTTCTTCCTTTGCTTCGCGCAAAATACACTGTTTCGGAGTTTCTCCTTTTTCAAGTTTGCCCCCGATTCCTATCCATTTATCCCTGTTGCAGTCTTTTTCCTTTTTCGTTCGGTGCAACATGAGGTATTTATTGCCTTTTTCAATGTAGCAAAGCGTGGTGTGCAGCAATATCTCCGCCTCCCGAAATTTATATATTATAAAGGCGCAGCAGTTGTGCCGCGCCTTTACGGGCATAATCAGCCGCGTTGAAATTTAAAATTGAGATTCAAAATTCGTGTACAGGATGTTTTTGATATCATTGTATTCGCATTTAAGCACGGTTGCAAGTTCACCGCATAAAAGTTTTTCGGCGTTGCCTAAAAACATTTCGTCGGTCTGGCGCAGTTTCTTGCCTGCTTTTTCAAGTTCATTTGCCTTTTTATGTATTGTTTTCATAAGCCAGAGCCACTTTTCACAGTTGCAGGAATGCGCAGCTTCACGGAAAATTTCGTTTCGGACGCGGTAATTGTCTTCCCACTTGACCTCTAATGTTTTGGCGGCTTCTATGATGTTTTGCGCATTTGCTTCATCAATAGTATTGCGCATAATGACCTTTGTGTTGGTAATCGGCGTCTTAACGATGGTGCTTTTGGAAAATACCGGCGTCATAATATAATAATCAGTCGGCGCATTTCCCGTTACCGCTTCGGTTGAGATGCTTTCAATCCGGCACACTCCGGTTGACCCGTAAACAATATAATCTCCTATTTTATACATAATAACTCTACCTCACATCTACTGATAATTATATCATATTTTGCAGAAAAATGTAAGGGATTTTAAAGATTATTTTCAAATCAGTCAAAAATTTCTGTAATTCCTTCGCTTACAGGCCTGCATACCGAGGAAAATGATGTATTATTTGGTAATTTGTTGCAGCAATCCCGTGCTTTGCCGTAGTTTTTAAAGATTGCAAACACCGTAGGGCCTGCGCCGCTTAAAGAAGCACCGTATGCCCCAAAACGGGAAAATGTGTTTTTCAGTTCGGCAACCTCGCTGCCGTACAGTTCGCCGAAAGTGTTGGAAAGGTGAAGGCACAGCGCATTGATGTCGCGGTTTTCAATTGCTTTTTCCGCTGCGGCGTTATCAACCGTCGGCTTGGTCTTCATCGCATCTGCCGCCGTGTACATATCGGCGGTGGATTTTTTAGCGCTGTTTATTGCAAGAGCAATGATGCACGGCGGCATCGGTTTAATAAACCTCATTTTTTCACCGATACCCGAAACGACCGCCGTACCGCCGTATATGCAAAACGGCACATCCGCACCTATTTCCTTACCGATATTTAAAATCTCTTTTTCTCCCAGCGGCTCGCCGTAAAGCCTGTTTAACCCCACAAGTACAGCCGCAGCGTCGGCACTGCCGCCACCCATACCGGAGGCAAGGGGAATACCTTTTTCTATCCGTATATGTGCACCTCCCGTTATCTTTGCCGATTTAAAAAAAGCGTCGGCAGCGGCAAAGGCAGTGTTTTTCACACCGTCAAGTCCCGAAATATCGAACTCGACCGAGATTTTGTCACCTTTTTCTATATGTATCGTATCGTGCAGATCTACCGACTGCATAATACTTTCAATCTCATGGTAGCCGCTCGGCAATTTATTTTTAATTTGCAGCGTCAGGTTGATTTTTGCGTTTGCAAGCAGTTTCACTTCCGTTTTTCATCCCTTAAAATAATTTTTAAGCATTATACCACATTTTTCCCGTTAAGTCATCAATTTTTATTTACATTCGGCGGAATTTATGGTATAATTCAAAAACATCAGGCTTAATAAGGAAGTGTTATATATGAAAGCAATTTTAACGGTTGTGGGTAAAGATTCCGTGGGGATATTGGCTAAGGTGTCTGAGCAATGTGCGAGATTCAATGTAAACATAAGCGATGTAAGCCAAAGTGTGCTTGACGGATTGTTTTGTATGGTAATGGTTTGCGATATAAGTGCCATCACTTCGGATTTTGCCGCTTTCGCCAAGGATACCGAAAAACTCGGCGAGAACAGCGGCCTGAAGATTCATGTTATGCACGAAGATATTTTTGACTCAATGCACAGGATCTAAGGGTGAAATATAATGATAAATATTAATGATATTTTAGAAACCATAAATATGATTGATGAGGAAAATCTTGATATCCGAACTGTTACAATGGGTATATCTTTGCTTGATTGCATTGATCCGGATATTGATGCGGCATGCCGCAAGGTTTACGATAAAATCACTTTCAAAGCCCGGAATCTTGTGGCGGTTTGCAATAAAATAGAAACAGAACTCGGTATACCGATAATAAATAAACGTGTTTCGGTCACACCGATAGCGATAATTGCCGCCGCCTGCCGTTCCGGTGATACAGTGAAATTTGCGCAAACGCTTGAAAAGGCCGCAAATGCTGTCGGTGTTAATTTTATAGGCGGATATTCTGCACTTGTACATAAAGGATTCAGTGCAGGCGATAGGGAATTGATTGAAAGCATACCGGAAGCGTTAAGCGTTACCGATCATATATGTGCCTCGGTCAATATCGGGTCTACAAAAGCCGGCATGAATATGGACGCTATAGCACTTATGGGTAAAATAATTAAAGATACTGCTGCCGCCACGGCGGAGCGTGACTGCATAGGTGCCGCAAAACTTGTTGTACTGTGCAACGCCCCCGAAGACAACCCGTTTATGGCGGGTGCGTTCCACGGCGTCGGTGAACCCGATTGCGTTATAAATGTCGGTGTTTCGGGCCCCGGCGTTGTCCGTGCCGCACTTGCAAAATCCGGCAATCTTGATATGACCGGCATTGCGGAACTTATAAAGCGTACCGCGTTTAAAATAACCCGTATGGGTCAACTTGTTGCGCGTATGGCATCTGACCGGTTGGGCGTTCCGTTCGGTATAGTTGACCTTTCGCTGGCGCCGACGCCTGCGGTAGGCGATTCGGTTGCCCATATTTTAGAGGAAATGGGACTTCAAAGTTGCGGTGCTTACGGTACTACGGCGGCGCTTGCAATGCTTAATGATGCGGTTAAAAAAGGCGGCGTTATGGCGTCAAATCATGTCGGCGGACTTTCGGGAGCGTTTATACCCGTAACCGAGGACGCGGGAATGATAGACGCGGCTCGCTGCGGTTCGCTCTGTCTTGAAAAGTTGGAGGCAATGACGGCTGTATGCTCGGTAGGACTTGATATGATAAACATTCCGGGTGACACTCCCGAATGTATCATTTCGGGAATAATCGCGGATGAAGCGGCTATAGGAATGGTTAATTCAAAAACTACCGCTGTGCGTCTTATTCCGGCAATCGGCAAAAAAGTCGGTGAAGAACTTTCCTTCGGCGGATTGCTGGGCGGCGGACCGGTGATGAATGTAAATATGTTTGATAATTCAAAATTCATTGCCCGCGGCGGGCGTATTCCGGCGCCGATGCAAAGTTTAAAAAACTGATATGTTACCAATCGGTAAAACTTTTAACGGATATAAAAAATTGCGGCACAATTAATTGCGCCGCAATTTTTTATGGTGTCTTGATTATTTGCTGAGTGCTTCGTAAACCGCAACGGCTACCGCAACAGTGGCGCCGACCATTGGATTGTTACCCATACCGATAAGTCCCATCATCTCAACATGGGCAGGAACAGACGAAGAACCTGCAAATTGTGCGTCTGAATGCATACGACCCATAGTATCCGTCATACCGTAGGACGCAGGGCCTGCCGCCATATTGTCGGGGTGCAACGTACGTCCTGTGCCGCCGCCCGAAGCAACCGAGAAGTATTTTTTACCTTGTTCAATGCACTCTTTTTTGTAGGTGCCTGCAACGGGGTGCTGGAATCTTGTCGGGTTGGTTGAGTTACCGGTAATTGAAACATCAACGCCTTCATGGTGCATAATTGCAACGCCTTCGCGAACATCGTCCGCACCGTAGCAGCGAACCTTAGCACGCTCGCCGTTTGAATATGCGGTTTCATCAACTATTTTAAGTTCGCCCGTGTAGTAGTCAAACTTAGTCTGAACATAGGTGAAACCGTTGATTCTTGAAATGATTTTAGCAGCGTCTTTTCCAAGACCGTTAAGAATAACGCGGAGGTCTTCTTTACGGGCTTTGTTGGCGCTTCTTGCAAGACCGATTGCGCCTTCTGCCGCTGCAAATGATTCGTGACCTGCCAGGAATGCAAAACATTTTGTTTCATCCCTGAGCAGCATTGCACCGAGGTTACCGTGACCGAGACCGACCTTGCGGTCATCGGCTACCGAGCCGGGAATACAGAATGACTGAAGTCCGAGACCGATTTTTTCAGCTGCTTCTGCTGCCGATTTAACACCGTCTTTAAGTGCTATAGCAGCGCCGACTTCATAAGCCCAAGCGGCGTTTTCAAAACAAATAGGCTGAATGTTTTTGGTTATACCGTAAGCGTCAACGCCGTATTTATCGCAAATTTCTTTTGCTTCTTCAATTGAAGAAATGCCGTGCTTTTTAAGTTCAGCGTTTATCCGGTCAATTCTTCTTTCGTAACTTTCAAATAAAGCCATTGTTTTTTACCTCCCCAATTATTCTTTTCTCGGATCTATGAGTTTAGCGGCGTCGTCAACTCTGCCGTACTGACCGCTCGCTTTTTTCAAAGCCTCGTCAGCACTCATACCGCCCTTGATCATATCCATCATTTTCCCGAGATGAACGAACTTGTAGCCGATGATCTCGCCATTTTCGTCAACAGCGAGTTTGGTTATATAACCTTCCGCCAATTCAAGATAACGGGGACCTTTAAGTTTGGTTGCGTAGGTTGTGCCGGTCTGCGAACGAAGACCTTTACCGAGGTCTTCAAGTCCTGCGCCTACGGGCAAGCCGCCTTCAGAGAACGCCGTCTGTGTTCTGCCGTAAACAATTTGGAGGAACAACTCTCTCATAGCTGTGTTGATAGCGTCGCAAACCAGGTCGGTGTTAAGTGCTTCAAGTATTGTTTTACCTATAAGAATTTCGGAAGCCATGGCTGCCGAGTGGGTCATACCCGAACATCCGATAGTTTCAACAAGTGCCTCCTCAATAATACCGTCCTTAACATTAAGGGTCAGTTTGCAGGCACCCTGCTGAGGAGCGCACCAGCCGATACCGTGTGTAAGGCCGGAAATGTCTTTAATCTCCATAGCCTGAGTCCATTTACCCTCCTGCGGGATTGGAGCCGGGCCGTGATATGCGCCTTTGGCAAGCGGACACATACTTTCAACTTCTGCGGAATACTTCATTGTGTTTCCCCTTCCTTTGATGTATAATTTTAAAATTACCGTAGTTATACAACCGGGGGGAACAACGCACCCCCAATTGCGCCGTATACATTATAATCAATCCGATTCGAAAATTCAAGTGGTATAAAATAAATTGTCGAAAAATTAACAACTTTTAAATAATAGGACAAAATATACGGAATCCGTTCGAGTATTTCATAAATATTCAGTGTAAAATAAAATAGGCAAAAAGAAATGGATTTAACACCTTTATTATAATATTATGTATTTATCAAATAACCTTAGTAAGGACAAGCAACAGAAGCAGCGCGCCGAGCGCAATTCTGTACCAGCCGAAAACTTTGAAGTCGTGCTTTTTTATATAATTCATAAGGAATTTTATACAAACAAGTGATACAACAAAAGCCACAACCGTACCGACCGCAAGAACGGCAAATTCTTCAGCGGAAAATGTATTTCCCTTTGCAAAATACTTAAGAACCTTCACGCCGCTGCCGCCAAACATTGCGGGAATCGACATATAAAACGAGAACTCTGCCGCAGCAACGCGCGAGCATCCGATAAGCATTGCACCTATTATGGTGGCGCCGGAGCGCGACGTGCCCGGAACGAGCGCCAAAGTCTGAAAAAGCCCCATATAAAGAGCGGTTTTGTACCCTATATTTTCACTTTTGCGTATTGTCGGTTCTTTTGCAACACTCTCTACAAAAATAAAACAAATACCGTAAAAAATAAGTGCTGCGGATACAATTACAACCCGAAAATCTCCAGTCAGCATTTCATCTATTTTGCTGTCAAATGTAAATCCCACTATACCTGCAGGTATGCTTGCAATCAACACCTTTAACCATGTAAGCCATATATTTTTGCGCTGCTGCGGAGTGCTCTTACGCGAGAAAGGCCACAGTTTACCCCAAAACAATATCACAACAGCAAGGATTGCGCCGAGTTGTATAACAACAAGGAACATTTCCTTAAAGTCTTTTGACATATTAAGCCCCAAAAATTCATCAAACAGTATCATATGCCCGGTGCTTGATATAGGCAGCCATTCGGTTACACCCTCAACTATTCCCAAAATTATTGATTTAATGATATTAAGAATAAACAAATCATCATCTCCCAATAAGGTTATGTTAATTATATGCGGAATGTTTCTTTTAGTTTAACATAAAAACAAACAAGATACAATCCGATTATTAAAATTCGCAGTTTCGTAACTTTTTGTTCAAAACGGAATAAAATATTATAGAAGTTTAACAAAAGGGTTTCAGGCAAGCGGCTACAAAATACGGCGACCCGATTTGCGGGCAAAGCCCTTTGCTGAACTTCAAATTCTTTATAAGGGGGAACTAAAATAATATGAGAGAAATAAATAACAGCGAATCACCTTCAACCTCTTTTAAAGAGGCGTGCTGTATAGACGCCGGCAGAGTTTATGACTCTTGCTGTGATCGTGATTGCCTTGAGGATTTAAGATGCTATTTTACGGAAGAAGACCAACAAATTATCGGCAGCGCATTAAGCGTAAAGGTAAAGAATGCAGAGGTGGCAAATGTATATGTAAATGTTGAACCGGTATCATTCAATCGCGGGTTCTATTCGTGCGACCTGACCTTCTTTTTCCTTGTTGAGTTTGATGTGTTCACCGCACCTAAAACCTGCCCGCAAACCATACACGGTATCACTTTTTACGAGAAAAAAGTGATTTTATACGGAAGTGAAGGAAGCGTTAAAACATTTTCAAATATATGTACATTAGAGGAAGAATCCAACGGAACCGTAATACCGACTTCCAACTGCCCCCGTTGTTCCGTGCAATGCGTCGACCCGATTCCCCTTGCTGCAAAAATATGTGAGTTACGGGATTGCTTTGAAGGAATCGGATGCATTCCCGCAGGATTGCAGGAACGCTTGGGCGGCAGTGTTGTAACCGGTTTGCCGGCCGGTTCGCCGACAGTTTATGTCACGCTGGGACTTTTCAGCATCGTTCAGTTAATACGCAATGTTCAAATGCTTATACCGGTATACGATTTCTGTATACCCGAAAAACAGTGCGCCAATATGACCGACGAACCATGTGACGCATTCAGGCGTATTAAATTCCCGACCGATGATTTCTTCCCGCCGAGACCGAGCAACATGGGCGGTTGCGGTTGTGCGGCTGCAGCGGCGGAAAACGGAACGGACGGCTGCTGTAACAACCGGGACAATAATAGTCAAAGAGGTTAAATATCTTTCAGCGCCGTTGTGCTTAAAGGCACAACGGCGCTGATACTTGCTTTATATAAACTATGCAAAAATCAAACTTCGTAAGATTTACCTTCCATAATGTTTTTAAATGCTTCGGCATCTATCTTTTCATGTTCAAACAAAGCTTTTGCCACTGCGTGGAGTTTGTCAATATGGGTTTTGAGTATTTCTTCGCCCCTCTTGTACGCATCCTCAACAATACGGTGAATCTCCGCATCAATACGGGAATTAACACTCTCGGAGCAATTTTGAACGTGTCCGTAATCTCTGCCTAAGAAGACTTCGTCGTTGCTGTTTCCGTAAAGTATCGGCCCCAGATCCTTACTCATACCGTACTTCACAACCATATCGCGTGCAATCTTGGTAGCACGTTCAATATCGTTGGAAGCACCGGTTGAAATATCGCTGTTGCAAAGACTTTCGGCAATACGCCCACCGAGCAGCATAACAATTTCCTCTTCCATTTCGGTCTTATACTTGGAAAATTTATCTTCACTCGGTAAAGCAACCGTCATACCCAAAGCACGCCCACGCGGAATTATTGTTATATAGTGAACTTCATCCTGCGTCGGAAGATAATATCCCGTAATGGCGTGACCCGCCTCATGATATGCGGTGTTAACCTTTTCTTTATCTTTAAGTACCCAACTTTTCTTTTCGGGGCCGCCTATAACTTTAAGGGTAGCCTCTTCAACTATCGGTTGTGTAATTGCTTTAAGGCCGCTTCTTGCGGTTAATAGTGCAGCCTCATTCAGAAGATTTTCAAGGTCTGCACCCGTGAATCCCGCTGTGGATTGGGCAATTGTTTTAAGGCTCACATCGGGTGCCAGCGGCTTACCTCTTGCGTGCACCTTAAGTATTTCTTCCCGACCCTTTACATCAGGGTAATTTACGGTTATCTGACGGTCAAACCGACCGGGGCGTAAAAGTGCTTTGTCAAGTATATCGGGGCGGTTGGTTGCCGCTATAACTATAACGCCTTCATTTTTACCGAAACCGTCCATCTCAACAAGCAATTGGTTCAGGGTCTGCTCGCGTTCATCGTGACCGCCGCCGAGACCTGCACCGCGCTGCCTGCCGACGGCGTCGATTTCATCAATAAATATAATTGATGGTGAATTCTTCTTTGCCTGATCAAATAGATCACGCACCCTTGACGCACCGACGCCAACAAACATTTCAACAAAATCGGAACCCGAAATTGAAAAGAAGGGAACACCGGCTTCGCCTGCAACCGCACGCGCTAGCAAGGTTTTACCCGTTCCGGGAGGACCCACAAGCAAAACACCTTTAGGTATACGCGCGCCGAGTTCGTTAAACTTTTGGGGATCTTTTAAGAAATCCACCAATTCTTTCATTTCCTCTTTTTCTTCTTCCGCACCTGCCACGTCGGAAAAAGTCGTTTTTTTATTATCATTTGGTTTCACTTTAACTTTACCGAATGAGAAGGTTTTATCCGCCCCCATCCCGGAGTTAAAGCGTTTCATCATAAATATCCAAACGAATACCAGTGCGGCAATCATAAGCAGTGTCGGCAGAATACTCATTATCCAGGAAGCCTCGCCGCCGCTTTTGTAATCCTGCTTAATCATATCCTTTTCGGACTTTGCTTCTTCGTTATGTTTAAGAACAAAATCGTTCACATCGTTGTAAAAAATATCGGCGTTGGCAACATTGTAACGGTATTCTTTGTTATCGGATCTTTTGGTGTATTGCAGTTCACCACTGTAAAGATTCAACTGATATGCCGAAATCTCGTTGTTTTTTATCATATCCACGATTTCGTAATACTTCATACTGCTTTTTTTCTGCGTTGCCGACAAACCGATCATCACCGCAATGATCAAAATAGCCGGTATACCGATATACAGCAGAACATTCTTAAGGTTTTTATTCAATTAAAGTCAGGCTCCTTTCAAATCGGCTTATTCGTATATTTCCCTTTTTAAGACGCCCAATACAGGCAGATTTCTGTATTTATTCGCATAGTCAAGACCGTATCCCACAACAAATTCGTTAGGCACAACGCTTCCTACATAGTCGGCTTTTATATTTGCGATATGGCGTTCGGGTTTATCGAGAAATGTGCATATACGAACGCTGTTCGCGCCGCGGCTTTCAAGCATACTTGTTATCTTTGAAAGCGTAATCCCGGAATCCAGTATGTCTTCGACTATCAGAATATCGTAACCCGAAAGGTTTTCGGCAATGTCAAGCTTTACTTTTACCACACCGCTTGTAGCCGTACTTTTACCGTAGGATGAAGCCGCCATAAAATCAATTTCCAGCGGAATATCTATAGCACGCATAAGATCGGTCAAAAATACGACCGCCCCTCGCAAAACGCTTACAAGCAAAAGGTTTTTACCCATGTAATCCTCGGTTATCTCTTTACCGAGGCGTTTGATTATTTCAGAAATTTCATCTTCGTTAAGCAAAATTTTCTCAAGGTCTTTGTACATTTCCAACACTAACACTCCTCAATGGTTTCAACCGTAAACAGGTTTTTTGAATTGCAGTCCGGTTTGACCCGCTCGCTTATGCCGAACCGTTCAACCCAAATAATGCCGTCCCGGTCACAAAGCAACAAAATCTTATCCCTTTCATATACCGGAATTTTTTCGTCAATAAATAATTTTTTAACACTTTTTGTACAGTTACGGCCGGATAACTTTATTTTATCGCCCGTTTCGCGTGTTCTGACTGTTAGATTACCAATGATTTTATCACAGTCAAAAACATTTTTTAATAACATTTTGTTAACTTTTCCTTTAACGGGCAAAATTTTTAACGCAGGACATTCGAAAGCACCGTTTTCAGGATCAAGTTTGTACGATATTTTGCCGCCTTCTGCGGTTTCTTTAATAATTTTAAGCCTGCCGCCGGAACTTACGGCAAAGCAGCCGCCCTTAAGTCCCGTTCTGCCCGGCTTAAAACATAAAGCGTCCATTTTATCAATAAAATGTTTCTCGGCGTCGCAATTGACTTCCGATTTATAATACATCGTCAGGATCCTGCCGCGTATTGCTTTATGAAACTTTTGAAGTTTTAAAATATCAAGTGAACCCGAAGATAAAACGCCGCGGTATTCACGTGCGGCAATTCCTCGCAAATAATCCTCATCCGCAGAATTAAGTTCCGCCTCCGCCGAAAGAGTATTTTCCAGATTCGGGTTGAGTTCTTTAAGTTGCGGTATTATCAGTTTTCGTATACGGTTGCGAGAATAATAAATATCGGCGTTGGTGGAATCGGTGCAGTAAGATATACCGTTCTTGCGGCAGTAATCTTCAATTTCTTCACGAGTGCAAAAAATAAGCGGACGAATTATGCAGCCCCTGACTTTAGGAATGCCGCACAATCCCTTCAGCGACGCGCCCCGCACCATATTCATTACCATTGTTTCGGCGTTGTCACTTGCCGTGTGCGCCGTTGCAACGACACCATTCGCAACTCGCGAGAAAAATTTATATCTTTCCTCACGTGCGGCAAGCTCCAGACTTTTGCCTGCGTCCCTCGCTATTTGCGGTATCGGCAAACGTTCGCAAAAAAGTTGAACTCCCAATTTTTTACATTCAGCCCTTACAAATCGCTCATCACTATCCGCTTCTTCTCCGCGAATACCGTGGTTCAGATGCGCGACGGTAAGTTTGAATCCAAACCGTGATTTTATATCGTTCAAAATATAAAGCAAACACATAGAATCAGCACCGCCCGATACTGCCGCGGTAACTTCACCCACATTGTCTAACATACCGTACCGCTCTATGGCGGAAATAATTTTTTCTGTCATTCGTCAAAATTTGCAACAGAAGTGAATTTTGTAAACTGTCCGTCCCAGTATAAATCAACCGTTTTAGTTGTTCCATGGCGGTTTTTGGCAACAATACACTCTGCTTTATGTTCGTCAATTACCTCGTTGGGATCCTTTTTATCAGAATCGTAATATTTATCCCTGTATATGAAAAGGACAATGTCTGCATCCTGTTCTATAGATCCCGATTCACGCAGGTCGGAAAGTGCCGGTTTGTGCGACCTGCCCTTAGTTTCAGTACCTCTCGAAAGCTGGGAACAAACTAAGACCGGAATCGAAAAATCTTTAGCCAACTGCTTGAGTTTACGCGTGATTCCCGAAATCTCCTGAACACGGTTTTCGGTTTTTACAGCCGATTGCATAAGTCCCAAATAGTCGATTATTACAAGATCCGCAGGTTTTTTCATACGCAACAGTTTGGCTTTGATCTCCGGCACCGTAATGCCCGGCGTTTCGTCAAGATATATGTCCGCCTTTGCAAATTTTTCGGCGGCCTGACCGAAACGAACAAGTTCCTCGCCGTCCAGTTCGCCCGTACGGAATTTTTCGCTTTTAATTCTCGCTTCGCCCGATATCATTCTTTGAACCAACTGATCCCTTGTCATTTCAAGTGAAAAAATAACAACCGTCTTGCCGGAATTAATTGCAGCATTGCGCGCTATATTAAGTGCAAACGAAGTCTTACCCATGCCGGGACGCGCACCGAGTATTATAAGGTCGGACTTGTGCAAACCGGTGATAACGCCGTCAAGCCCCGATATCCCCGTCGGAATGCCGATATAATCTTTTCGTTTCTCCGGGTCGGCAAGATTGTTAAGCCTTATAATCGTTTCGTTTTTAATAACGTCGGAAAATTTAACAAGTCCTGCGACCTCCTTGCCCTGCCGGATATCGTATATTTTCTGTTCGGCATAATCAAGAAGTTTATCGGCTTTTGTCGAAACATCCGAAGCCTTATCAACAATATCGCGCGAGGCAATCACCAGCGAACGCATATAATATTTGTCGCGTATGATGTTCGCATATGTTTCAATATTGGCAGAGGACGGCACCGCCTCAATCAGTGAAGTCAGGTAGGCTTTTGCACCCATGTCTTTAAAAAGAGGATCGTTTTTTATCTTCTCAAGTATCGTAACAAAATCCTCATTATTCAGTCCCGAATCAATCGATTCAATCAATATTTCAAATATACGCCTGTTTTGCGGAATGTAAAAACAGTCCGGCTTTAAAATATCAATAACATTATTAATTGACGGAGGATCTATAAGCACGGAACAAAGCACTGCCTGTTCCGCTTCATTGGAAAAAGGCAGGGAAGTACCCTCAAACAAATTGTTGTTTAACTCAGGCATAATAAACTCCGTTCAGCCGAAAACCGGCAAATTAGTTAGGTTTAAATATAACGCGGGGGAATTTCCGCCGAAATTTTATTCTTCTACCTTTACGGTAAACGAGGCGGTTATCCCGGTGTATAGTTTGACCTCTGCGGTGTATTCGCCGTAGTTTTTAATATCGGCTAAAACTATCTTCTTTTTGTCTATCGGAATACCGAAAGTTTTTTCAGCCTCGGCAGCAACTTCTTTGGAAGTGACCGAGCCGAAAAGTTTTCCGTTTCCGCCGGATTTGGCGTGAATAACTACCGTGCCGCCGTTAATTTTTCCGGCGTTTGCCTGCGCCTCGTTCTTTTCAACCTCTATATGATGCGCCTTCGCAGCTTCACGGTTGTTAAAATCATTCATAGCGGCAGCGTTTGCCTCTACCGCCAATTTACGCGGAAAAAGAAAATTTCTTGCATATCCGTCCGATACCGTAACAAGTTCACCCTTTTTACCCTTTCCTTTTACGTCGGCATTCAAAATTACCTTCATATTGATTCACCCTTTCTTGTTTGAAGTGTTTTGCATTTCCTCAAATTCTTTAATTGCATCGGTTAAAGCATTCTGCGCAACCGAAAAATCCGTTGTGTCTATCTGGCACGCAGCCATAGTTCTGTGACCGCCGCCGCCCAAAAGTTCCATAATCACCTGGACGTTAACAACACCGAAACTTCTTGCCGAAATGTTGATGCAGTCACCGGTTTTGCACATAACGAATGAAGCGGATATGTCATTTATGCTAAGCAGTTCGTCAGCCGCCTGAGCCGCTATCATACGCACGTTTTCGTCATCGCCGATATCGGCTCTGGCAATTGCGTATTTTCCGTAAACAGCAGCGGAAGCCACGATTTGCGAGCGCATTTTAAAGCATTGCATAGACTCCGAGAAAAGTTTTTTAACAACGACCGGATCCGCCCCGCGTTCACGCAGAAAAGCGGACGCCTCAAATGTGCGTACACCGGTGCGTAAAACGTAATTTTTTGTATCAAGCATTATGCCCGACAAAAGCGCGTCGGCTTGAAGTTGCCGCAGCGATTTCGGATTTATGTACTGGATAAGTTCGGTTACCATTTCACACGCGGATGACGCCGCCGGCTCGTTATAAAATATCACGGCATTGTTTATGTAATCAACCGAACGCCTGTGGTGATCTATAACCACTACGTTTTTGCAGGCTTCAAACAGTTCCTTATTTTCTAAAACGGCAGCCCTGTGCGTATCAAGTATTATAAGAAGCGTGCTTGCCGTAATGTAAGGTATAAGCCTTTTCGGGTCCGTAACCTCAAAATTTTCATCGATCGTTTCTATCCTCTGAAGTAAAGAGGACGCCATCGTTTTCTTTCTGTCAATAATCAAATGCGCCTCTCGTCCGAGTTGCTTGACGGTGCTGTACAGAGCGTAGCAAGAGCCCAAACTGTCAAGATCCGAAAACGAATGACCCATTAATATAACCCTGTCGCTGCCGTCAATAAGTTCCTTAAGACTCGACGCTATAAGCCTTGCGCGCACCCTCGTCCGCTTTTGCACCGACGCATTCACGCCGCCGAAGAATTTAAATTCATTGTTCGGCATTTTAATCGCTGCCTGATCTCCGCCGCGCCCAAGCGCCATATCAAGCGCCTGTTTCGCAAGTTCCTCACATTCCGACATATTAGAACCGCCGCGCCCGACTCCTATCGAAAGAGTGGTGGCGATATCGCCGGACTTTATCTGTTTAACACTTTCAAGAATGTCAAACTTGTTTTCAATAAGATGATTGTAGGTTCTTTCTTCAAAAATCATCAGATAACGGTCGCCCGTCATACGGCGGACAATTGCCGAACTGTCGGCTACCCATTTTTCGATTTCGGTCTGAACCGCGCTCTTAAACGCGCTGAGTTCGCTGTCCTTAATATACGAAAGTTCATCAAGGTTATCAATAGCCACAATGGCAACTACCGGACGGGATTGCTCATATTTATACCTGTACCTGATCTCGGTCGTCACATCAACAAGGTAACAAACCGTAAAATTGCCCGAAGCGTTTATGACCGAGGAAGCGTATATTTTAAATATATGCTTGTTGTTAACAAACTCCGAAACGCCGGAGCCAGCCAACTCGGCTGAACATTTGTCGCCTATCAGCTGAGAAATGTTTTTCCCTATATAGGATTCAACCGAAGGCAGGCTTTCCGACATAGCGTTGTTGTACCATACCGTCTCGCCCGCCGAAAGTATAAGAACGGGTATTTTCAGTTCAGTAAGAGCAACGGATTCGGCGGAGGAAAGTTTTTTGGAAACCTCGGTCAAAATCTTTTTTTGCCGTTTGCCCAGATTGAGCAGGCTTACCGTTATGCATAAAACCGCAATAGCAAATGAGGCTGCCGACACGGCAAACGCCCACGAAACGGGGAAACGGAAACAAGCCGCAACCGAAACCGCCGCAAGCAGCAAAAGCAGAACAATATTAACCTTGCCGTATCTCCATAATCTTTTCAAAAACGGTCACCTTCAATCAGACTGACGGAAATCGAACCCCGTCACGCCTGCAAACAATAATTTTCGTCTTTTTTATTTCATCACTTGTAACACGACAGCCTTATGAAATCGGACGCAGGCAAAGCGCTGAAAATCGGTAAGTGAAACCGCAGCAGCGTTCGATTCCTGCCGACCGACTCATACATCCATTATTACGGGCAGTATCATCGGGCTGCGCTTCGTCTGCGAATAAAGGAATTTTGAAATATCGTCGCGAACCTTTGATTTTATCGCGTTTCGGTCGCGAATGTTTGAAATATAACACTGCTCAAGCGCGTCGCAGGCAATGTTTCTTGCCTCGGTCAGCAATTCTTCCGACTCGCGTACATACACAAATCCGCGTGAAATAACATCGGGACCCGAAACCACCTCGCCGGTAACGTGATCCATTGATATTACAACAACAAAAATTCCGTCCTCGGCAAGATGTTTACGGTCGCGCAGAACCACGCTTCCGACATCTCCGACCCCCAAGCCGTCCACCATTACTCGGCCCGCAGGAACACTGTCAACAATTTTCATCGAATTTTTCTTTAATTCAATAACATTTCCTATATCGGCAATAAGAATATTTTTGCGATCTATTCCCATACTCTCGGCAAGGAAGGCGTGCTTTTTAAGATGTTTCTGTTCGCCGTGCGCCGGTATAAAAAATTTCGGCTTTACAAGGCTGAGCATAATTTTAAGTTCTTCCTGACACGCATGCCCGGAAACGTGAACATCGTACATTCTTTCGTAAACCACTTCAGCACCGAGTTTTATAAGTTCGTTAATAACTCGGCTTACCGTTTTTTCGTTCCCCGGAATCGGCGTTGCCGAAATAATTATCATATCGTGAGGACTTATACGAACCTTGCGGTGATCGCTGAATGCCATACGGTGCAACGCCGACATCGGTTCACCCTGCGAACCGGTCGTGACTATAACAAGTTGCTCAGGCGTGTAGTTGTTTATCATATCTATGTTTATAATAACGCCGTCCGGTATTTTCATATAACCGAGTTCCCGCGCAACTTCAACCGCTTTTTCCATGCTCCTGCCGGATATTGCAACCTTGCGTCCGCACCTGACAGCCTCGTCAATTATCTGCTGCACACGGTGAATGTTTGAAGAAAATGTCGCAACTATTATCCGTTTACCGTCAGCATTTGCAAAAAGTCTTGAAAACGACGTTCCGACAACCTTCTCGGACATAGTATACCCGGGTCGTTCCGCATTGGTTGAATCCGAAAGCAGCGCAAGTACACCGTGTTTACCGAGTTCGGCAAATCTTGCAAGATCAATAATATCACCGTCAATAGGCGTTGTGTCAATCTTAAAATCACCTGTCTGAACAACGGTTCCCGCAGGGCATTTTATCGCAAGACCGACCGCATCCGGTATAGAGTGGTTAACATGGATAAGTTCAACCGAAAAACAGCCGAATTTTACAACATCGCCCGGCATGACCTTGTTTAGTTTTGCGGTTCCTAAAAGTTTGTGTTCCTCCAATTTACCTTCTATAAGTCCTATGGTCAGCGGTGTGCCGTAAACCGGAATATTTATTTGTTTTAAAAGGTAGGGTATTGCACCTATATGATCCTCGTGACCGTGCGTTACAACCAGACCTTTTATCCTGTTCGCATTTTTTATAAGGTAAGTGAAATCAGGGATGACGCTGTCTATTCCCGGCATTTCCTCATCGGGGAATGCCATTCCGCAATCGACCAAAAACATATCGTCCCCACATTCATACAGTGTGATGTTTTTGCCGATCTCGTTCAGTCCTCCGAGCGGTACTATCCTGAGCGGTAGTTGCGGGCTGCTTTGGCGGCGTGCTTTTTTAGCCACGGTTTTCGGCGTATTCTCAGCCGTGTTTTCAGCGGATTTCTTTGCCGCTCCGTGCGTATTGGCAGCGCCTGCCGAACTATCCGCCTTATTGCGGTTGCGGCGCTGTTTCGCAGCACCGGCAGAGGCTTTCTTGCCCGCCGCCTCACTCCTATTAATTTTTTGAATTGCCATAAAAATTGGATACCTCCGTAAATATATATATTCGTTGCAGCCGCGTTGCGGGCTGCCTGTTTGCAGAGTTTGTAATATTGAAAAGTCCTGTGGACAAAAACTACTCCATATTAAAATCCTATACTATAATATTTTACCCAAATCGGCACCGTATGTCAAGCAAAAAAAGCGGTTTATTCCCCAATAAGATAAGTTTTTCCGGCGTCCAAAATCAGTTCCGACGATATCCGGGACCCGTCAGCCTAAAATATGCCCCGTTTTATAAAATATATACAGCCGATACGCGTTATCAGCTTAGTTCGCAGTATGCTTCGTAATTTGTAAGTAACATTATGCCGTTCCCTGTCGTAATTTTTTAAAGAGGTTCTCAATTATCTGCGGTTTCCGTTGCACTCAAATTCAAATGAGTGGCCTTATATATAAAACAGCATATCCTCACAAATATATTTGGAGGAAAACTGTTTATAAATTCGGGTTTTTCGGGTTTGTGCGCCTGATTTTTTGCTGACTTTTACCTGGCGGTTACCTTACTTTGTACAGTTATTGGCATACAGTAGGTGCGGTGCTGTAATTAAGCAACCGATACAATTGTTTTAGATGATTTATAATGGGAATTCATATGGTTTTAAACCGATGTAAAAACTATTATCTGTTGTTACGGCAGTGTTTTTGCTGTTTTCTGCCGTTCATACAGGTTCATTTGGAATTACCGCAAGTGCTGAAACAACAAGCGGAACAACGGGCGACTGCACTTGGACACTTGACGGAACTCGCCTTACTGTATGCGGTAACTGCAAAATGTTGGACTGTAATTATGACAGTACTATCCCCCGGGTTACGGATGTTACTGCGGTAATTGTTGAACAGGGTGTAAAAAGCATGGGTGATAATGCCTTCGCACGCTGTACAAATATTACCGTGCCGGACAGCGTAACGAATATTGAAGAATATGCATTTGCCGGTTGCGATAACCTGATTATAAAAACGAGCGAGAATAGTGCGGCACACAAATATGCGGAAGAATACAACATTGACTTTGAACTTATCCGGTTCGCCGTAAAGTTAGGCGATGCAGACGGTGACGGTGAGATTACCGTAAAAGACACTATTGCAATTCTTCGCCACGACGCCGAGGCGGAACTTCTTACCGGCACGCAAATTATTGCCGGCGACCTGAACGGCAATAAGGCGGTCAACACTAAAGACGCCATATTAATTCTTCAATATGACGCACAGATTATAGAAAAATTTCCGATAGAATAAATTCACCCCCGAAAACGCATTGTTTCGGGGGTTATATCTTTGTATATTCGATTTTAGGCTGCGGTTAGATTTTCTCCCCGTGATCGTGTTTATCAAGCACCTTCTTGATTCTGTCAATCGGGTTAAGCAGGTCACTTATTGAATTATCACAATTCATTGTATCAACCAGCAAGGCGATATATTTAGACATATCAACCCTTTGATACCACGGTTTTTCGAGCAATTCATCGGTTCCGTAAACCAGATTGGTTGTGAATATTTTGGTAATAAGTCCGTTTTTGTAATACTCGTCAAATTTATCAAATCCGCTTGTAAACAGCCCGAATGTTGTGAATGCAAAAATCCTGTTGGCGCCCTTTGCCTTTAATTGTTCGGCGATGTCAAGTATAGAATCGCCGGAGGCAATCATATCGTCAACAATAATAATATCCTTGCCGTGAATATCCTTGCCCAAAAATTCGTGTGCTTCAATCGGATTTTTTCCGTTGATAACAATTGAGTAGTTTCGGCGCTTATAAAACATACCGATATCTATTCCAAGTACTGATGAATAGTAAATAGAACGCGACATAGCACCTTCATCGGGTGATACGATCATAAGTTTATCTTTATTTATATCTACATCGGGGTGGGAGCGCAGCAACGCTTTTATCATCTGGTATGTGGGCTGTATGTTATCAAACCCGTCATTCGGGATAGCGTTCTGTATTCTCGGGTCGTGCGCGTCAAAGGTTATGATGTTTTTAACGCCCATATTTACGAGTTCCTGTAAAGCCATTGCCGAGTCAAGTGACTCTCTTGCTGTTCTGCGATGCTGCCTGCCTTCATAGAGCATCGGCATAACAACTGTTATTCTCCTTGCTTTTCCGCCCATCGAGGCTATAACACGCTTAAGATCCTGATAGTGGTCATCCGGACTCATCGGGACTTCGTGACCGTACATTTTGTATTTTACGCCCCAGTTAAAACAGTCGCATATTATGTACGCATCAAGTCCTCTTGCGGTGTGAGGGAATATGCCCTTTGCCTCGCCCGTGCCGAAACGCGGACAAACCGGATTAATTACGAATGTTTCGTCGGTATTTTTCCATTGCTTAAGATAGTAATCCACACGTGAAGAAATATCTTCACAGCCTTTCATACTGACAATGGCAAGATCTCCGAACGGTGTGTGTTTGTTTCCCATATTTTCAACCCCTGTAAATAAAAATGTCGGCAGATCTTTGTCTGCCTTAATTCGACAAATACAGTATACCATAAATCGCATTTACAAACAATCGTTTTTTTAAAAAAATCCGAAATATTCGGTAAATTTTAATTTGAACTGCTAAATCGGGGGCGGCACGGCAAATACAGATTGTTGATTTGCAAATTAATATTTCACTAAATATAGAATATGATATTGACAAATGGCACAATATGTAGTATTATTGTGTGGAATTATAAAGTTATTTGGTGGTGATACCGTGAATTACAGCGGATGGGACGGCTTTAAAGGCTCAAAATGGCAGGAAGAAATAAACGTACGCGATTTTATTCAAAGTAATTATACCGAATATACGGGCGGTGCGGAATTTTTAAGCGATGCGACGGACAGGACAAGGGAATTAAACCGAAAGGTTCTTGAATTGTTTGCAAAGGAACGTGAGAACGGCGGCGTTTTGTCGGTTGATACCGAAACTGTTTCCACAGTGACGGCTTATTCACCGGGATATGTTGATAAAGAGCGTGAAATAATAGTTGGTTTGGGAACCGATGAACCACTTAAGCGTGGGGTCAATCCGTTTGGCGGTATGCGTATGGCGCGTCAGGCGTGCGAGGCATACGGTTACCGTTTAAGCGATAAAATTGAACAGGAGTTCAAGTATCGCACCACACATAATGACGGTGTTTTCAGAGCGTATACCGATGAAATGCGTCGGGCAAGGCACTGCCATATATTAACCGGTTTGCCTGACGCTTACGGCAGGGGCAGGATAATAGGCGATTACCGAAGGGTTGCACTTTACGGAATAGACAGGCTTAAAGAGGAAAAAATAAAAGACCGCAAGGCAGTTTGGGCAGCGGATATGAGCGCTGATAATATTCTGTGTGACGAGGAATTGGGAAAACAGATAAAAGCACTGGACGATATTAAAAGAATGGCGGAAAGTTACGGGTACGATATAAGCCTTCCGGCAGAAAATGCAAAGCAGGCGGTGCAGTGGACTTACTTCGCATATCTTGCCGCAATTAAGGAACAAAACGGCGCGGCAATGTCGCTTGGCAGGGTCAGCACGTTTTTTGATATATATTTTGAGCGAGATATTAAAAAAGGACTGTTGAATGAGATTCAGGCGCAGGAGATAACGGATGATTTCGTCCTCAAACTTCGTCTTGCACGGCAACTCCGTACACCCGAATACAATGAACTTTTCGGCGGCGACCCTATGTGGATAACCGAAAGCGTAGGCGGAATGGGGGAGGACGGCAGAACGCTGGTTACCAAAAGCAGTTACCGGATATTAAATACCTTATATACTTTAGGGCCGTCGGCTGAGCCTAATCTTACGGTGCTGTGGTCGGCAGGTCTGCCGCTGCCGTTTAAAAAATTCTGTGCCGCGGTTTCCTGCGATACAGATTCAATACAGTATGAAAACGATGATCTGATGCGTCCGATATATGGTGATGATTACGCTATAGCCTGCTGTGTTTCGGCTATGAAAATCGGAAAACAAATGCAACTTTTCGGCGCGCGCTGCAATTTGCCCAAACTTCTGCTTTTGGCAATCAACGGCGGATATGACGCGCAAAGCGGCGTGAATATCGGGCCGCAAATGCCGCCGGCGGACGGTGAAATTTTAGATTACGGCGAGATTTTGCGCCGCTTTAAGATCTACCTTGAATGGGCGGCAAGACTTTATGTAAATACAATGAACGTTATTCATTTTATGCACGATAAATATTCTTACGAAGCTTCTCAAATGGCGCTGCACGATACGGTCGTCCACCGTTTTATGGCTTTCGGCGTTGCGGGATTATCGGTCACAGCCGATTCGTTCAGTGCCTTAAAATATGCAAAAGTTTGCCCCGTAAGGGATAAAAACGGAATCATAACCGACTTTAACATCACGGGCGAATTTCCGAAATTCGGCAATGATGATGACCGTGTTGACGGCATTGCACAGGATATTCTGCACTGTATGATAACCGAACTGCGCAAAACCCCTGCGTACCGAGAAGCGGAACATACTTTATCGGTGCTTACCATAACCTCAAATGTTATGTACGGCAAATATACGGGCGCAACCCCTGACGGCAGACCCGATAAAGCGCCGTTTGCACCGGGTGCAAATCCGATGAACGGCAGGGAAGAAAACGGTGCGCTGGCAGCACTTAATTCGGTTGTCAAACTGTCATATGATGACTGCCGCGACGGTATTTCAAACACCTTTTCGGTTATTCCGCAGACACTTGGGAAAACGCGTGAAGAACGGATTGACAACCTTACTTCTGTACTCGATGGTTACTTTGCCAAAAAGGGGCATCACATCAATGTTAATGTTATTGACCGTGAAACGCTTATAAAGGCTTATAACGACCCAAACGCTTACCCGAATCTCACAATAAGGGTGTCGGGATATGCGGTCAACTTCCATAAACTTTCGCGTGAACAGCAGCGTGAAGTCATAAGCCGCACATTCCACGGTGAAATGTGATGAAAAACAATATAATCGGCAGGATAAATTCGTTCCAGAGTTTTGCCGCGCTTGACGGGCCGGGTGTGCGTTTTGCTGTTTTTATGCAGGGCTGTCCTTTAAGGTGCGCCTGCTGCCACAATCCCGAAACTTGGGAAACGGACGGCGGCACCGAATATTCCGCAGATGAAATTTTCGATAAAGTTCTGCGTTACCGCGAGTATTTCGGGGAAAGCGGAGGTGTTACCGTTTCGGGCGGCGAACCGCTTATGCAGCCGCAATTTGTTACCGCACTTTTTAAAAAATGCAGGGAAAGCGGAATAAACACCTGCCTTGATACTTCCGGATGTATTATAAACGGCGGGATTTCGGAACTGCTTCGGTTTACAGATTACTGCCTGCTTGATATAAAATATACAGATGATGAGCGATACCGTAAATATGTCGGATGCGGCATCGGCACTCCTTTGAAATTTTTGGAACTGCTTCAGGAAAACGGCATAAAGACGACGGTGCGGCAGGTTATTATCAAGGGAGTCAACAACGATGCAACCAACATTGAAAAACTCCAAAAAATCGTTTGTAAATTCAGCTGCATAGAAAAAACGGAATTGTTACCGTTTAGAAAACTTTGTGTGGAAAAATACCGTGCCGCGGGTATTGAATTCAAGTTTGAAAACATTGCGGAAACAACGGAAAGCGAAATAAAATATCTTTACAGTTTGTTCGCGTAGGTGAACAAACTGTAAATTTATGCCGTTATGCGGTTACTTATGCGGTTATGCGTGTTATTTTAATTGACATTGGCTGCCGCCGGTGGTAAAATCATAAGGTAAATGTATTAAATTATCTGCTCGGCTTACCGCTTTGCGTGCGTTTTGCCGTTTTTAAACGGGGGGCGGGCGTCCCTTTTATAAAAAGGAGTTTTTTAATTATGTTGAAAAGCCGTTATTGTTCTGCTGCCGCGGTCATTACCGTTATACTTTTGCTGGTGATAGGTACTAAGATATCGGTTTCCGGCACGGGCGAAAATAAATTATATGCCATAGCCGATATTACAGGAATTGAATCCTCGGACATTTCCGAGATCGGGCAGAATAAAATGAAGTTGGTTACCGTTAAGGCAAAGGCTGAAATCGACGGTAAAAAAGATAAACATATTATTCAGGAATTTACATATACGGGCAAGAGTGAAGTAAAAAAAATCGAAAAGGACGACAAAGTTCTCGTTCGTATGAATGATAAAAACGAACTGTATGACGCTTCCTTTGTCGATTATGTTAAGACCGATATGCTCATAGTTCTTGCAATATCATTGCTTTTGCTTATAATACTTATTTCTAATTTAAAGGGCGTCGTCGCAGCCGCCAAGATGCTTTTTGCTCTGTTTTCTGTTGCTTTTATGCTCGCCATCTCGTTTACAACGGGCAGAGCAGTGACTGTGAACATAGTTTTCTGTACCGCGGTTTTGATAATTTCGCAAAACTTTATTGCGCCGCGTAACATCGGCAAAGCGGTTTATGATGCAGTGTTCACCGCTGTGTGTGCCGCGATTACATGGGGACTTGCCGCCGCGCTCACCTATGCAGTGGGATTGTCGGACAGATTCGATTTAACAATATTCAACGCAGAGCAAATTATTTCAAGCGAATATTATACTGACGCACCTTTCAGTGCCGCCGTAATAATTGCAGCTGTTGTTATAAATATTTTCTTTACATCATCACTCAGTGAATTATTGACGCGTGATAATGCGGTCGCTGTAAAAGGTAATGGGTTCCTGCGTTTCCGCGCATTGCTTACAGCATTGTTTAACCGCCGCTCGGCGAGGATGACAGGAATGCTTTGCACTTTCATGCTCGGCATAATGCCGCTCTCCGCAATATTGTTTTCAGGCGGAAGATCGATGCTTGGCTTGCTTAATAATGAATACTCGTCATTTGTGCTTTGCACTGTTATAATTTCGGCACTCTGCTGTATAATAAGCCTTATAACAGCGGCATTTTTGCTGTATAAAGGTTGGGTTGCCGATAAGGTTACAGATTAAGGAGATTGCTTTATGAGTTTTTTAAATAAAATTTTCGGTAATTACAGTGAAAAAGAATTAAAAAGAATATACCCTTTGCAGGAAAAAGTTTTAAAGTTAGAAGATGAATACACTGCGCTTTCGGACGAAGAACTTAAGGCGAAAACACAGGAATTTAAAGACCGTCTTACAAACGGCGAAACGCTTGACGATATTTTACCGGAAGCGTTTGCGGCTTGTCGCGAAGCCGCTTGGAGAGTCCTCGGGATGAAACATTTTCCTGTTCAGATACTCGGCGGAATTGTTTTGCACCAGGGAAGAATAGCCGAAATGAAGACGGGAGAAGGCAAAACTTTGGTTGCGACTCTGCCCGCCTACCTTAATGCACTTGCCGGCAACGGTGTTCATATCGTAACCGTTAATGATTATCTTGCCCGCCGCGACAGTGAGTGGATGGGTAAAGTCTACCGCTTTATGGGACTTACCGTAGGGCTTGTTGTTCCGGGTCTTCAGCCCGAAGAAAAACGCGAAGCGTATAACGCCGATATAACTTATTGTACCAATAACGAATTGGGATTTGACTACCTTAGGGACAATATGGTGGTTGAAGCGACGGGTCGTGTTCAAAGGGGACACAGTTTTGCAATAGTCGATGAGGTTGACTCTATACTTATTGATGAAGCAAGAACTCCGCTTATTATTTCGGGCCGCGGTGAAAAATCCACCGACCTGTACGAACGTGCCGACAGAATTGCAAAAAGGCTTAAAAAATCCGTTGTTATAGAAGTGGATAAAAAACTTACCGATGAACAGCAGAGTTTTGACGGCGATTATGTCGTTGACGAAAAGGCAAAAACCTGTACCCTTACTCCCAGCGGCGTTGAAAAGGTGCAGGAATATTTCGGAATAGATAATATCAATGACCCCGAAAACCTTGAAATAATGCATCATATCCAACAGGCGATAAAGGCTTACGGGATTATGAAACGCGATGTTGATTATGTAGTAAAAGACGGCGAGGTTATTATTGTTGACGAATTTACGGGTCGTCTTATGATAGGAAGAAGATATAACGAGGGCTTGCACCAGGCAATTGAAGCAAAAGAGGGTGTTAAGGTCGCACACGAGTCCAAAACTCTTGCAACAATAACATTCCAAAATTTCTTCCGTCTGTATGATAAACTTTCGGGTATGACGGGTACCGCAATGACTGAGGAACAGGAGTTCCGAGAGATATATAAACTTGATGTAATTGAAATACCCACCAATAAACCCCTTATCCGTAAAGATGACACCGATGTTGTTTACAAAACCTCACGGGCAAAATTTGCGGCGGTTGTAGACGATATTGAACAGCATCACGCAACAGGGCAGCCGATACTTGTAGGTACGGTCACAATCGAAATAAGCGAACATCTGAGTTCAATGCTTAAAAAACGCGGGATAAAGCATAATGTTCTCAATGCTAAATTCCATGAAAAGGAAGCAGAAATAATCGCGCAGGCTGGTAAGTTCGGCGCTGTAACCATAGCCACCAATATGGCCGGGCGCGGAACGGATATTATGCTCGGTGGTAACGCGGAATATCTTGCAAAATCGGAACTGCGTAAAAAAGGATATACCGAAGAACTTATCAGCGAAGCAACGGGATTTTCGGATACCGATGATGAAGATATTTTAAAAGCACGCTGCGAATTTGCCGAATTCAGCGATAAATATAAGGCGCAAATAGTGCCCGAAGCGGAAAAAGTTCGCGAAGCGGGCGGCTTGTACATTATAGGTACGGAACGCCACGAGTCGCGCCGTATTGATAATCAGTTGCGCGGCCGTGCAGGGCGTCAGGGCGACCCCGGTGAAACCAAGTTCTATATTTCGCTTGAAGATGACCTTATGCGCCTTTTCGGCGGAGAGAGAATATATTCAATGATGGAAACCCTGAAGGTAGACGAGAATACGCCGCTTGAAGTGGGTATGCTTGCACGTGCTATTGAAAATGCTCAACGTAAAGTGGAAAGCCGTAACTTTGAAATCCGCAAAAATGTGCTTGAATATGACGATGTTATGAATAATCAGCGCGAACTTATTTACGGGCAGCGTAACGAGGTGCTGGACGGTAAGGATATTAAACAGTCGATAATGAAAATGATATACGACTGCGTTGATGAAGCGTGTGACAGATACCTGCATGAAGAAAGCCACGGCGGCTGGAATCTTGAAGGGCTGCGCCAATATTTTAAAGGCTGGGTGCTTACTGACGGTGACCTTGTTTACAGTGAAGAAGAAATGCATAAAATATCGGTTAACGATATAAATAAGTTTATTAAAGACAAGGTTGACGAAATGTATGCAAAACGCGAAGAGGAATTCGGCGCTTCGCTGATGCGTGAAATTGAGCGTTATGTTCTGCTGCGCAGCGTTGATACCCATTGGATGGAACACATTGACGCAATGGATGAACTACGTAAAGGAATCGGACTTGTGGCTTACGGTCAACACGACCCTGTTGTTGAATACAAAAATCAGGGGTGCGACAGATTTAACGCAATGACCGAAGAAATCCGAGAGGAAACCGCACGGCAGGTTATGAGCGTAAGGGTACGCAAAAACGAAGAAATCAAACGCGAAAAGGTTGCCGAGGAAACAGGCACCGGCGAGGGCGACAGAACCGTAAGGGGAAAGGGCAAAGTTAGTAAAAACGCCCCCTGTCCCTGTGGCAGCGGATTGAAATACAAGCGTTGCTGCGGAAAAAATGAAAATTAGGTGTTGACAAACCGTTATTACGGTGGTAGAATTCATCTTGTAACAGAAAAGGAATTGATTTAGTATGAATAACTGCAAAATGTTTGCAAACGAATACTTTTTTTACTATTACTTTAGCAATTACGGTAATAGTGATTCGTGCTGCAAACGTTAAGTAATTGGGATTTCATACTTAACAGTTATTGTTTTTAACCGCACCGGATCACTACAGTCCGATGCGGTTTTTTATTTTTTTATTTTGTGTGAGGAGTGATCACAGATGATCGCAGTATTGAAAAAAGCAGTAACACCGGAACAGCGTGAGCACCTTATTGACTGGCTCCGCTCACAGAACCTTGAAGTACATATTTCCGAGGGGCACGATTATACAGTTTTAGGCCTTGTAGGGGACACAAGTAAAGTTGACACCGACCTTTTGCAGAGCCTTGATATTGTCGATTCGGTTAAACGCATATCCGAGCCGTTCAAACAGTGCAACCGTAAATTCCATCCGGACGACAGTGTTATAGATGTCGGCGGCGTTAAAATAGGCGGCGGAAATTTTGCAATAATAGCAGGCCCCTGCTCAGTTGAATCGGAAGAACAGATAATAGATGTAGCAAAGGCGGTAAAAGCTTCGGGCGCAAAACTTCTGCGCGGCGGCGCTTTCAAACCCCGTACATCCCCCTACGATTTTCAGGGGCTTAAAGCCGACGGTATTGAACTGCTTGTTGAGGCAAAGCAAGCCACCGGCATGCCGATAGTTACCGAAATTATGAACGCAAATCATCTTCCGCTTTTTGAAAATGTTGACCTTATCCAGGTGGGGGCACGGAATATGCAGAATTTTGAACTTTTAAAAGAACTTGGTAAAATCAATAAACCGATATTGCTTAAGCGCGGACTTGCCAACACAATAAAAGAATTTTTAATGAGTGCCGAGTACATTATGGCAGGCGGAAATCAGAATATTATACTATGCGAGCGCGGCGTCCGAACATTTGAAAGTTATACGCGTAACACGCTCGACCTTTCGGCAGTGCCGGTATTGCACGAATTGACCCACTTGCCGGTGATAGTTGACCCGAGTCACGCTACGGGCATGTCAAGGCTTGTCCGCCCGATGGCACTTGCTGCGGCTGCCTGCGGTGCGGACGGATTGATGATTGAGGTTCATAACGACCCGATACATGCGCTCTGTGACGGTGCACAGTCACTTACTCCCGAACAGTTTGACAAGGTTGCCCAAGTCGTAAACGAGATCAGAAAGGTTGTTGCAAAATGACTGTAGGCGTTGTAGGATTAGGGCTTATAGGCGGTTCACTGGCACGTGCCTACAAAAAGGAAAAAAACCGCGTGCTTGCCTTTGATACCGATGTAAAAATAACCGAGTTTGCTATGCTTTCGGGTGTTGTTGACGATATTTTAACCGAAAAAAACATAAGCGAGTGCGACCTTATATTAGTTGCGGTGTATCCTCAGGCAGCAATTGATTATGTGCGCCGCAATGCGCCGTATATCTGTAAAAACACTTTGGTAATTGACTGCTGCGGAACAAAAAGAACCGTCTGTGCCGAACTTTTTCCGGTGGCGGAAAAATACGGCTTTACATATTTAGGCGGTCACCCTATGGCGGGTACGCATAATTCTGGATTTAAATATTCCCGTTCAAATATGTTTTCAGGTGCGCCTATGGTTATAGTTCCGCCGAGATATGACGATATTTCTCTGCTTGACCGGGTAAAAATGGCATTGCAGCCGGCACTTTTCGGCAGCATTACCGTTTCAACCGCTGAAGAACACGATAAAATGATAGCTTTTACTTCACAACTTGCGCATATTGTTTCAAACGCATATATTAAAAGCCCGACCGCAGCTGCCCACAAAGGATTTTCGGCGGGAAGTTACAAGGACCTTACAAGGGTAGCATGGCTTAACCCCGAAATGTGGGCGCAACTGTTTCTTGAAAACAGTGATAATGTGTTGTTGGAACTTGAAAATATTGTACGCTCGCTTTCGGAGTATAAGTCGGCTATTGAAAGAAAGGATAAAGTGCGGCTTGTAAACTTGCTTGATGAGGGTCGCCGCCGTAAAGAGGAGGTTGACGGAAGATGAAAACCGTAAAGATAAGGGCATCGTCGGAATATGAGGTCATTATATCAAAAGGTTTGCTGAGTGAAACGGGAATATATGCAAAGCGGCTTTCAAACGCCGAAACCGCTTTGATAGTAACCGACGACAGGGTAGAGCCGCTGTATGCGTCACGGGTTGAAAAATCACTCTGTGACGCGGGTATAAATGTTTTGAAATTCGTTTTTACAAACGGCGAAAAATCAAAAAACAGCAAAACATTAATTGAAATATTGGAATTTGCCGCAAAAAATCACCTAACACGGAGCGATATAGTTATAGCGCTCGGCGGCGGTGTGGTAGGCGATTTAACCGGTCTTGCCGCTTCGCTTTATCTGCGCGGAGTAGGGTTTTTGGCATTGCCGACAACGCTGCTGGCGGCTGTTGATTCCTCGGTAGGTGGTAAAACGGCAATAGATCTGGCTGCCGGTAAAAACCTTGCAGGCACATTTTACCAACCGCTTGCCGTACTATGTGATTATTCCGTGATTGACACATTACCCGTCAGCATTTTTAACGACGGTTGCGCCGAAGTTATAAAATACGGCGTGTTAAGCGACAGGGAACTGTTTGAACACCTGCAAAAATACGGCAGCGATTTTGATATGGAATATGTAATAACCCGTTCGGTTGAAATTAAGCGCGACTTCGTTGCTGCTGATGAATTTGATAAGGGAGTTCGCCAATTTTTAAATCTCGGGCACACGGTAGGCCATGCGATTGAGCGTTTAAGCTGTTACACCGTGCCGCACGGCAGTGCCGTAGCAATAGGTACGGCAACCGTGGTAAGAGCCGCCGCAAAGAACGGCATCTGTACGCAGCAGACCGCCGAAGAAATTGTAAACCTGCTTAAAAAGTTTGGTTTGCCGACCGAATGCGAATATTCGGCGGAGGAACTTTTCTGTATAATGCTTTCGGATAAAAAGCGTTCGGGTGATTTTATTAATTTTATAATTCCTAAACAAATAGGAGCGTGTATATCGCAAAAAATGGGATTGGAACAGGTCAAAAAATTTACGGAGGACGGATTATGTTAGCCCAAATCAAACCTGCCGCTCTCAGCGGAAAGGTGATTGTTCCGCCCTCAAAGTCCGCCGCTCACCGCGCGCTTATTGCTGCAGCCCTTTCCGACGGGGAGTGTGCTGTATATTGTCCTTCGATTTCGGACGATATCACTGCAACCGTTCGCTCACTTTCAGCTTTCGGCGCGGACATAAACCATAAAGACGGAACATTCTATGTTTCGCCTATAAAAAATATTCCTGTTTCAGCGTACGCCGACTGTGGAGAGAGCGGCTCAACATTAAGATTTTTAATGCCCGTGGCGGCGGCTTTGGGGATAAATACGGTTTTTAAAATGTCGGGCAGATTGCCGGACAGACCAATGAACCCGATAGTTGACCTTTTAAGGCAGAACGGCGTTAATGTAACGCACCCCGAAAGGGATAAGTGGCAGATAAACGGAAAACTTAAATCGGGCGAATTTTGCCTGCTTGCCGATATATCATCGCAGTTTATCAGCGGTATGTTGTTTGCGTTGCCGCTTACGGGCGGCAGTTTAAAACTTGTGGGCTCAATGCAATCGGCAGGATATATTAATATGACGGTTGACACCTTAAAAAGTTTCGGTGTAAAATATGAATTTAAGGACAGCGTATTTACACTGTTGGCGCCGAATGGGTATGTTTCGTCAAAGAAGATAACCGTTGAAGGAGATTGGTCAAACGCTGCATTTTTCCTTGTTGCAGGCGCGTTTTCCGAAAGCGGAATAACGGTCTGCGGCTTAAATGCCGAGTCTTTACAGGGCGACCGTAAAATAATAAATATACTCAGGCAGTTAGGTGCAAAAGTGGAAATAAAAGGTGAGAGTGTAACGGTTAAAAAAGGCGTTTTCACCCGCAAACCCGTGATTGTAAATGCCGAAAACATACCGGATATAATACCCGTAACCGCGCTTGCGGCTTCGGTTTTGGCAGGGAAGACCGTTATTAAAAATGCGGGCAGATTAAGGCTTAAAGAATGTGACAGATTGTCGGCAACTGCCGAACTTTTGTCTGCCCTTGGTGCGGATATCAAAACTGAAGATGACGGTTTCATAATAAACGGCAGCAAAACCGGGCTTAACGGCGGCAGGGTAAACGGCTGCGGCGATCACCGTATGGTAATGACGGCGGCGGTAGCGGCAGCAGTTTGCAAATCGCCCGTAACCGTTTCATCGGCGGAGGCGGTGGCAAAATCGTACCCCGATTTTTTTGATGTGCTGCAAAGCGTCGGCGCTGAGGTAACATTTACGGAAAATTAAATGATAATCAGCAATACGGCGATTAAAAAACACTGCATGCGGAAAGGAATGATTATAAAATGGGTTCGAGTTTCGGCAATAATATTAAATTTACCGTTTGGGGGCAATCGCATTCGCCTGCAATCGGCATAACGGTTGACGGGTTGCCGGCAGGTATAAAGATAGATTTTGAGCGCCTGCAAAAATTTATGAACAGGCGCAGACCCGGCGGCACAGCGGTATCAACAGCCAGAAACGAGGCGGACGCACCCGAGTTTCTTTCGGGCGTTAAGGGCAATATTACTTGCGGTGCGCCTCTGTGCGCAGTTATAAAAAATACCGATTGCCGTTCGCACGATTATGATGAATTGCGGAATTTGCCGCGTCCGGGTCACGCCGATTTTACGGCGCAGATAAAATATAAAGGATTTGAGGACGCAGCAGGAGGCGGGCATTTTTCGGGCCGCCTTACCGCACCGATATGCATATTGGGCGGGATCGCGTTGCAAATTTTAGAGAAAAAAGGCATAACCGTTAAAACGAGCGTAAAATCCATAGGCTCTTGCAGCGGCACCACCGAAGAAATGCTTGCCGAGACAGCAAAAGCAAAAGCCGAAGGCGATTCGGTCGGCGGTGTTGTTGAATGTGTCATAAACGGTATGCCTGCAGGAGTCGGGTCGCCTATGATTGATTCGCTTGAAAGCCGAATATCGCATCTGGTGTTCGCTATACCGGCCGTTCGCGGCGTGGAGTTCGGCGCCGGATTTTCAGCCGCCGAAATGCGTGGCAGTGAAAATAATGATGAATTTTATTTTGACGGTGTTACGGTTAAAACCCGAACAAATAACCATGGCGGAATACTCGGTGGCATTTCAAGCGGAATGCCGATAGTTTTCCGCACGGCACTCAAACCCACACCCTCAATTATCAAAAAGCAAAAAACGGTTAATACAGAAAAAATGTGTGATGATGAAATAACCGTAAAAGGTCGCCATGATCCATGTATAGTTTTTCGTGCTCTGCCGGTAATTGAATCGGCGGCGGCGATAGTGATATATGATGAACTGCTTGAAAATGAAAAAAACGGAGGTAATAACAATGGGAATTGATGAACTGAGAAAAGAGATTGATACAATTGACGACCGTATTATAAAACTTATTGAACAGCGTATGGATGTGTCGGCTGAAATCGCCAAATACAAAGGCGAAAGGGGACTGCCTGTTTTGGTACCGGAACGAGAGCGCCAAAAACTTTGCAACATTGCCGAAAAATCGCGCCCCGAAACGGCTGAGTACATGCGCGTGCTGTATTCGCTTATTTTTGAATTAAGCCGTTCATATCAGACCCGTTTGCTCGGTAAATCCACTCCTCTTTCGGACGAAATAAACAATGCTGTTGAAAATACGCAAAAACTTTTTCCGCCTGCGGCTGCGGTTGCCTGTCAGGGTGTTGAGGGCGCAAATTCCCAAAAAGCGTGCGAGGCAATGTTTAAATCTCCGTCAATTATGTATGTTTCAAGTTTTGAGGGAATCTTCGCAGCAGTAAACAGCGGCTTGTGCCGTTACGGTGTTATCCCCATTGAAAACAGCACGGCCGGCTCTGTAAAAAAAGTTTATGATTTGATGATAACAAACAATTTTAATATTGTAAGAAGCGTGAGAATAAAAATAGATCACTCGCTGCTTGTTAAAAAAGGAACAAAATTTGAAGATATAAAAGAAATATATTCGCACGAGCAGGCAATAGGGCAGTGCGAAAACTTCCTTTCGGGTCTTAAAGGAATTAAAGTAACCGCCTGCGAAAATACCGCATCCGCCGCAAAAGCGGTTGCAGAGAGCGACCGCGACGATGTTGCCGCAATAGCGTCAAGCGACTGTGCCGCGCTGTACGGACTTGAATGCTTAAAGAAAAACATTCAGGACGAGGGAAATAATCACACCAGATTTATCTGCATTTCCAAAAATCTTGAAATTTATCCGGGTGCTGACCGTACAAGTCTTATGCTCGTTATTCCCCACAGACCCGGTTCGCTTTATAAGGTACTTTCCCGTTTTTACGCTTTGGGTATTGATCTTATTAAACTTGAAAGCCGCCCGTTACCGGATACCGATTTTGAATTTATGTTCTATTTTGACCTGAGGACTTCGGTATATTCGGATGAGTTTGTAAAACTCATTAGCGAGCTCGACGGCATTTGCGACGAATTCAAGTATCTCGGAAGTTATTCTGAACTGGTGATATAAAATGACGGCAAGTTCAAAAAAATACGGCTTGTTGGGTGAAAAACTGTCGCACAGCCTTTCACCGCAACTTCACGGATATTACGGTAAATACAATTACGGCTTGATAGAATTGCCTCCCGAACAGGTTGATGAATTTTTTAAAAAACGCAATTTTTCGGGAATAAATGTAACCATACCGTATAAAAAGGATGCATACAGTCGGTGTGATGTTGTATCGGATACGGCTAAGGCGGCAGGCGCCGTAAACACCGTAATAAACCGCGGAGGGAAATTGTACGGTTACAACACTGATTATTACGGATTTGAGTATCTTCTTAAAAAAAGCGGTATAAGTGTAGGTGGCAAAAAGGTTCTTGTTTTGGGCTCGGGCGGCGCATCGGTCACTGTTCAAAATGTGCTTCGCGACGCCGATGCGTGCGTTACCGTTATATCTCGTTCCGGGAAGGATAATTACGAAAATATAGACATCCATTCGGACGCTGACGTTATTGTTAATACAACCCCCGTAGGTATGTACCCCAAAACCGAATATGTGCCGTTGCGTCTTGAGGTTTTTAAAAAACTTTCGGGTGTAATTGATATAATCTACAATCCGCTCAGAACACGCTTGCTCCTGGATGCAAAACGGCTCGGTGTACCTTATGCCGACGGGCTGCCGATGCTGGCTGCACAAGGTTTTCGGTCTGCGGAACTGTTTTTGAACAAACAACTGCAGCCCGACCTCATCGAATCTGCAGAAAAACGGTTGCGGCTTTTTTTGGGCAACATAGTGCTTATAGGTATGCCCGGATGCGGAAAAACAAGTATCGGCAAAGAAATTGCACGCAAACTTAAAAAAGAGTTTATAGACACTGACAGTCTTATTGAACAGAGAACGAGTATGACCATACCCGAAATATTTGAAACAAGCGGCGAAGAATCATTCAGGCGGATTGAGAGCAAAATAATATCTGAAGTCGGCAAAAAAACCGGCGCGATTATAGCAACGGGCGGTGGTACTGTAACGCGCGAACAAAACCGCGCACCGCTTTCTATGAACGGTACGGTTGTGTTTATTAAAAGGGATATATCGCTTTTACCAAAAAGCGGCAGACCTGTTTCTCAGCAGCGCGGTCTTATGCATATATGGGCGGAACGCAAAGAACTTTATGAAGAATTTGCCGATATTACTGTTGAGGGCGATGGTGTTAAAAATCTGTCGCACCGAATAATTGAAACAGTTACGGACTGATATGTCCCTTAAAACCGAAAAGAGGAATTAAAAATACATGAAAAACCGATCCTGCTGCTTTACGGGTTACAGACCTGAAAAATTCCCGTTTGATTTTGACCGAAATGACCCAAAATACAGGGAATTTGAAAACAAACTTTTGTGCTGCATTTCAAAACTTATAAACGATGGAACGGACACATTTTACTGCGGCGGTGCCCGTGGGTTTGATATTCTTGCTGCAGAACTTGTGGCATCTGTTAAAGACCGTTTTGAGGTTAAACTTATTATGGCGCTTGCATTTCCGGGGCAGGAAAAGAGTTGGAGCCGGGAATGGCAGACAAGGTTTAATTCAGTTGTGGCGGCTGCGGATGAAGTAAGGTATGCTGCTATGCAATATGAAAAGTGGTCTTACCATAAACGCAACCATTATATGGTGGATAATTCGGATATACTGCTTACATATTATGACGGTGCTAAAGGGGGTACGTCAAGTACAGTCGAATACGCCGCACATAAAGGCCTTCAAATAATCAATTTTGCCTTAAATGAAATTGAGAACGGCAATCTGCAAATGAAACTGATTATTACTTGATTAAACAAAAAATATACACCGCACCGAACATAAAATTCGGTGCGGTGTAACTTTAATCGTCTATTTTTTAGTCCATGTAGAAGGGAATGCCAAAAGCAATATCGGGTAAATTTCAAGCCTGCCGAGAAGCATTGCTACAGATAAAACTGTTTTTGAAAGATTTGAATAATCGGCAAAACTTGAGTACGGGCCGGCAATGTTAAACGCGGGGCCTACATTATTAAAGCATGTAACCGCAGCGGAAAGATTGGTTTCGATATTAAACCCCGAATCAAGCGACAGCAAAAGGAATATGCCGAACAGCAGAAATGCATAAACAGCAAGATAAGTATTGACGCCGGAAATCGTATCTTCACTTAACTTTTTACCCTCAAACATAACCGTTCCGAATGAGCGTGGGTGCAGCATTCGTTTAAGATCGCGCCGTATGTTTTTAATAAGTATAAGGAAACGCGAAACTTTTATGCCGCCGGCAGTGGAACCTGCGCATCCTCCTATAAACATCAGTAACAAAAGTACGGTTTTTGAGAATAAAGGCCACTTGTCAAAATCGCAGGTTGCGTAACCGGTAGTTGTGATTATTGACGATACCTGGAATGCGGAAAGCCTCAACGCTTTACTGAAATTATTATAAATCGGCATTATATTTATAAGAATAAGCGCTGTTGATGTACCGACAATGCCTAAATAGCACCATAGTTCGCCGCTTTTTAAAATATTTCTGAAATGCTTTATAAGCGCCAGGTAATAAAGGTTGAAATTTATACCGAAAAGCAGCATAAATATTGTTATTACCCATTGCGAATAGGCACTGTATTCGGTAACGCTTGTCGGCTTTATGCCAAAACCGCCCGTACCCGCTGTGCCGAAAGAGTGCAAAAGACTGTCAAATAACGGCATACCGCCGCAGCACAGCATAATTATTTCGATCACCGTCATAACAATATAAATCAGGTAAAGAATTTTAGCGGTTTTTTTCGCGCGCGGAACCAGTTTTCCGATAATCGGCCCCGGCATCTCAGCCCTCAGCATATGCATAGACCTGTCTGACAGGGTGGGGATAATTGCAGTTACAAAAACGAGTATACCCATTCCGCCTACCCAGTGCGTAAAACTTCGCCAGAACAGTATACCGTGGCTTAATTTGCTTACATCACGCACAATTGAGGAACCCGTAGTTGTAAATCCGCTTACCGTTTCAAAAAAAGCATCTACATATGAGGGGATTTCACCGCTTAAATAAAACGGCATCGCCCCGACGGCTGAAAGCAGTATCCAGGCAAGCGCAACGGTTATAAACCCTTCTTTTGCAAATATTACGCGGCTGCCGGGCTTGGCGGCTACCGTAAGCAATATGCCGATCATAAGTGCTGCACCGACGCTCCATAAAAATGCGGTTATACACGCTTCCGAATATATAACGGCAACCATTGCCGGGAGCAGCATAAGCGCTGCTTCGAATATCATTATTCTGCCTACCGTAAAAAGGACCATTCTTCTGTTCATTTGAAAAGCCCCCTTATTTGATTATATCAGAAAGGTCTTGCAGACCTATATCGCCCGCGATTACAACAACACGGTCATTCGGTTTGATAACATCATCACCGGTCGGTATTATAGCTTTTCTGCCGCGTACTATTCCGGCAATAAGGGTATTGGGTTTAAAAGAAAGATCTTTAAGCGGTATATTTACAAGGCGTGATTCGTCACTCACATTAAATTCAAGTGCCTCCGCCTTTCCGTCCATAAGTTTATAAAGCGTTTCAACACTGCTGCCAAGGGAATTTTTAAGTGCCCTTGCATACTGAACCGTTATGTCAGCTGTGGTTTCACGAGGCGAAATTATACAGTCAAGCCCTAATTTAGAGGACATTTTTGCAAGTTCAGGGCGGTTGACCTTTGCAATAACTTTAGGAACATTGCGTGAAGATGCAAACATTGAAATAAGCATGTTTTCTTCATCCATTCCCGTAAGGGAAACAAATGCGTCAACCGAGTCAAGCCCTTCTTCAATCAGGGTTTCCTGCTCGGCACCGTCACCGTGTATAAGGGTTGCTTTCGGTAAAGCTTCACCCAACAGTTCGCAACGTTTAATATCTTTTTCTATGATCTTGACTGAACTGCCGCCTGCCGTAAGCATTTTTGCAAGATAAAACGCAGTACGGCTTCCGCCGAGTATCATTATATTTTTAGCCTGTTTTTGCAGGATTTTCATTGATTTAAGAAGTTTGGTTATTTCCTGCCGTGAAGCGGTAATGCCGATTTTGTCACCGGCTTGCAGAACAAAGTTGCCGTCAGGAATATAAACATCATCGCCGCGCTTAACAGCCGCTATTAAAAAACTGTACGAATGATCGGAACGCAACCTGCTTAAGGTTGCCCCGTCAAGGGATGAACCCTCTTTTACATTCATTTCTATCATCTCAAAGTTTCGACGAGAAAAGGTCTCGATCTTAACAGCTGACGGTAATTTTAAAATATTAAAAAGTTCCTGTGCCGCCAAAAGTTCGGGGTTTATTGACATAGAGAGATCCAGTTGTTGGCGAACAAAACTCAAACTCCGGTCATTATATTCCGGTTTGCGTATTCTCGCAATGGTGTGTTTTGCACCGAGTTTTTTGGCAAGAAAACAACTCAGCATATTCATTTCGTCCGAACCGGCTGTCGCTATAAAAAGTTCGGCCTTGTCGATATCGGCTTCTTCAAGTGTATCGCAATCGGTACAACTTCCGCATACGCCCATAACATCGTAAATATCGGTTATTTCTCTGATAACCGAATTATCGGTGTCAATGGCAAGCACATCGTGCCCTTCCGATACAAGATTTTGCAAAATAGTGGTTCCGATTTTGCCGCAGCCCGCAACAATAATATTCATTATTACTCGACCTTCCTTAAACGGAAATTTACGGCGACATTGCGCCGTCAATATATCGCAGATACAGTAAAATTTTATATCTGTAATAATACCAGAGCAATGGTAACACAATTATATTTGTTTTGCAAGCCCCAAATTAAAAAATTAAATTTTAACTGTAATACTTTTACTGTTTCTTCCGGAACGGGTATATAAATATCCCGCAGCAAAGGTGATTACGGATACAAAAATTTTAAAAATACACAGCGCAAGCCCCTTTACACCGTATCCGTCAAGCACTTTTGCCGCTGCGTCCGACGCCCAGAAAGCGAGCAGGGCAGAAGCAAGCGGACTGACGATATCGCGCATAAGACTCAACTTGATGCAGGCTTCGCAAAGAACCTTTGAAACACACAAAGATGAAGTGAAAACATTGCTTGCTGCCATTATCGCAAGAAAGCCCTCCATTCCGAAACGGGGAACGACAAGGCGTATTGCAATTATACGCATAACGGAATCGGCAACATTATATTTAAAGGCATAATTCTGTTTGTCAAATCCTTTTAACATTCCGTCACAGACGCTTTCAAGATACATAAACGGTATTATCGGGGCAAGAACTTTAACTATATGACCTGTTTGCGGACTCGAATATATGATGTTGCCAAGTTCGTTTCCGGCAGAAAAAAAGCAACTCGCCAGAAGAAAAGAGGCGGCTGTTGTGACTGTTATTACAGTTTCGCATTTTTTTGCAGAACCTTTGCCGTCACAGGATATTTCCGGTATCAGCATTGTGGAAACCGCCATGAGCAGTGAAGAAGGGAAAAATATAAGCGGTATAGCCATCCCTTTAAGAGCGCCGAAAAGCGTGAGCCCGGTCTTGCCGTTGCCGTAGAAAGCGGCGAGCAGAGTGGGCATCATCACATTTTCGATTGTTTTAAGTCCTGTTGTAACATATCTGCCTGCAGTTATCGGGAGTGCGATTTCAAGAATTTTTCTTCCTGTTTTAAGTTTTACGGTTTGTCCTCCCGTGGCGGTTTTTCGGCATTCGGCGCGGTACATTATCCATATTATAAGGGTTGCCGCCGCTTCTGCAACCGCGTCGCCGACAAATACTGCGGCGGTGCATACCGCAAGACCGCCGCTGTGAAACAGTGATACTGCCGCCGCAGTTACGCCTATGCGTATAAACTGTTCAAATATTTGCGAAACGGAAGGTTCAACCGTCTTTTTTTTCGCGATAAAAAAGCCGCGCAGGCAGGATGATATGCCGGAAAACGGTAATGTCGCCGCCAAAACTTTTACGGACAATTCACAGCGTGCGTCGTTCAAAAAAACCGTTGCAATCGGTTTGGCAAATAAAATCAAAACTGATGACGATACGCCCGCAACCGCAAGCGTCATAAATATTGCACGCCTTGTAATGCGCATTACGGTAGCCCTGCCGTAAGCCGCTCTTTCCGCAACGAGCCTTGTAACCGCAGTGCATATACCGCTGCTTGCAAATGCGGCGGCGAGCAGGTAGACGGAAAGTACAAGTTGATATAGTCCGATTCCTTCTTCACCAATGTTTTTGGCAAGCCATATTCTGAACAATATACCGGCGGCACGCAAAACAAGCGATGTCAGCGTTAAAATTACGGCATTTTGAATAAACGACCTTTTTTTCAAAATTATCACCCATAAATATATATTATTCGGAAAAGATATATAGGACAGAAAAAAAGATTGTATTTGTTGAAAGTGGGATTGGTTATGTCAGACGCAAAATCTTTAATACAAAGAATATCACATGACTTGGCGGTGGATAAAAGTTTTGACCTTGTACGCCGCGATATAATGATAGCCGACCGTGAGGCGGCGCTGTTTTTTGTGGACGGGTTTACAAAGGATGAGGTTTATGAAAAAATGATGGAATTTCTTTTAAAACGCAAGCCTTCCGATCTCAAAGGCATAAAGACCATGGAGGAATTTTCAAAACATTATATGCCGTATATCGAGGTTGCTTTTCAGTACAATGTGGAAGAAATGGAAACAGCTGTTCTTTCGGGTCAGTCGGTGCTTATAGTAGACGGAATAGAGGGTGCGCTGCTTGTTGATACACGGGAATATCCGGTTCGTTCGATAGAAGAACCCGAAAAGGATAAGTCGCTGCGCGGTTCGCGTGACGGATTTGTGGAAACACTTATATTTAATACGGCTATGATACGCAGGCGAATAAGAGATCCGCGTTTGCGAATGGAATATGTAAGGATAGGAAAGGTATCAAAAGTTGATCTGTGCATTTCTTATGTGGATGGAATTGCTGACCGTAAAGTGGTTAATAAATTGAAAAAACGGCTCGGTGAACTTGAACTGAATAATGTTTCAATGACATCGCAGGCGCTTAGTGAAACACTTGTGCCGACCAATTATTTTAACCCGTTCCCGAAAATCAAATTTACTGAGCGACCGGATTACGCCAGTGCCTGCATTTTAGAAGGACGGATTGCACTTGTAATGGATAACTCGCCGTCCGTAATGCTGTTCGCGACATCGTTTTCGGACTTCACAAAAGAGGTTGACGATTACTATTTTGCACCGATAACAGCGACTTTTATAAGATTGGTGCGTACGGCAGTGTCGCTTGCCACGGTGTTTTTAACGCCGGTCATGCTCTATTTGTTAAACAATCAGGAGGTTATACCGAAGTGGCTTGAATTTATAATGATATACAAAAAAACACCTATAACGGTGTTTTGGCAGTTTGTGATTTTGGAATTTATAATTGACGGGCTTCGCCTTGCTTCAATGAATACACCTACGGCACTCAGCGGCTCGTTCGGTATAATCGGAGGTTTGCTTCTTTCCGATTTTGCAATAGACGCAGGCTGGTTTTTGCCTGAAACGATTATATATATGTCATTTGTTGCCATCGCTTCATTTTCCCAACCGAGTTATGAAATGGGATATGCGATGAAATTTTCGCGGCTCTTGCTTTTGGTATTTACTCAATTGTTCGGGCTTTACGGGCTTATAGGCGGAACCGTGCTTATAGTAATAATTATGATGTCTTCCGAAACCCTGTCCGGGCGCGGCTATTTTTATCCGATAATACCGTTTAATTTTAAGGATTTTGCAAAGATGTTTGTCCGTACAAAGATAAAGAAAGGGCATTGAGGCGGTTCGGATTTTACCGGTGCCGCTCTATCGGCGCAGGCTTCCGGTAAGCGCCGTGTATTTTTCGGGAATCGGTGCGTTGCTTATAAGTGTATTTATATTATCCAAACCGCATATTTTGCAAAAATATTTCTTGCCGAGTTTGCTCCCGTCGAATAGCAGGAAAGTCGTGCCTGAATTTTTTAAGTATGCTGATTTTATTTCCGCTTCCTCTTCGCTTGATTCGGTAACACCGGATTCAATGTCAACGCCGCGACAGGATATAAACGCACTGTCGGCGTGAAAATCATTTATAAATCGTACCGCACGACTGCCTACGAATGAGAAAGCGCGTTCCCGTAACCGACCGCCTGTGCAGTATGCCGTAACACCGTCAATGTCCGACAGGATGTTGACGGTTTTTAAACTGTTAGTAATTACCCTAAGTCCCGAAAATACCGCAAGTTGACCTGCAAGGGCACAACAGGTGCTGCTTGAATCAATAAAAATTGTTTGACCGTCTTTTATGTGTTTAAGCGCTCTGCCCGCAATAAGTCGCTTTGCGCGCGTGTTTTCGTTTTCGCGCAGCATAAGCGGCGATTCACGGCTACCGCTGTCGATAAGTACGGCACCGCCGTGTGTTCGTTTTATAACCCCTGCGTTTTCAAGCAGCGCCAGATCTCTGCGTATTGTTGCGCCGCTTGAATAAAGGGCTTTGCACAATTCCTCAACCGACGCGGCTTTTCGTTTGTTAAGCATTTCTATTATTTCATTTTGGCGTTCAAGCGGAAGCATATACGGTCATCCTCGTTAAATAAATTTGTTCATTTATGATTATAAATGATTACTTTTGAAAAAACAAGTGTAAATATTGCTTTTTTTGCGCCGAATATAGACAAATAGATAAAAGTGTGGTATCATACAAAAGTAAGATTCTATGGGTGAAAAAGGCTGCGTATCTGCCGCATTCCCCATGTTGTCTGACCAAAGCCGTACATATTAACAGAAAGGAATATATAAATTATGCAAAAATCACCATACGAAATCAAGAAAGAAATCTGCGAAGTCGGTCATAAGGTGTATGCAAAGGGATTTGTTGCCGCTAATGACGGTAATATCTCGGTAAAAGTAAACGATAATGAGTTTTACTGCACACCTACCGGTGTGTCAAAAGGTTCGCTCACACCGGATATGATTATAAAAATTGACGGAACAGGCAAAAAACTTGACGGTAAACTCAACCCATCATCAGAAATTAAAATGCATCTTCGCGTTTACAGGGAACGCCCCGATGTTATGGCTGTTGTTCACGCTCATCCTCCTATCGCTACCGCATTTACGGTTGCGGGAGTTCCGATGAATGAATACATATTGCCCGAAGCGGTTCTTACTATAGGCGATGTTCCTACCTGTGAATACGGTACGCCTTCAACCGAAGAAATTCCCGATTCACTTGAACCGTACATCCAGCAGCACGATGCGTTCCTGCTTAAAAACCACGGTGCGCTTACCGTCGGCAACACTCTTACAAAGGCTCTGTTTATGATGGAAGAGGTTGAGTTTAACGCAAGAATCGCAATGTACGCGCGTCAACTCGGAGGAGTCGAGGAAATACCTTGCGAACAACTTGAAAAACTTATGGAACTCCGTAAAAAGATGAATATTCCGGGTCGTCACCCCGGATGCAAAAAATGTAAAAACCTCGGAACCGAGAATTGCCGCTGCAAGGACAACCTTAATAAGGCGGCCTGCAATTGCAATACGCACGCTGCCGCTGCACCGTCCGGTGATATGATATCCGAAATTACCAAACGTGTTTTGGCTCAACTCGGTAAATAAGGCTTCGGAAGGGAGTTTTCACTTTGGCTCTTAATTGGACTGAAGCACAGATAGAACAAATAGTAAAAGCGGTTGTTGCGCAAATGGGCGGCGATGCCGAAAAGGATTGGGATGCTACCCATTACGGCAGCAGAACATTTACAGGCGTTTTCGAGGATGTTAACGATGCAATAAACGCGGCTCAGAATGGGTATAAAGCCGTCAGCGCTATGAGTGTTGAACAGCGCGAAAAAATAATATCCGAAATACGGAAATTTACCCGTGATGAAGCACATATTATGGGTGCGCTCGGCGTAGCCGAAACCCATATGGGCAGGGTTGACCATAAAACCGCCAAGCATATTTTGGTAGCCGATAAGACCCCGGGCACGGAGGATATAAAGGCGGAAGCCCAAACCGGTGATCACGGTCTTACCTTGACCGAGCAGGCACCGTTCGGCGTCGTGGGTGCAATAACACCCAGCACCAACCCGAGCGAAACCGTTATATGCAACAGTATAGGCATGGTGGCCGCAGGTAACGGCGTGGTGTTCAATCCCCATCCGGGCGCAATTGCCACTTCAAACTATGCGGTTGACCTTGTAAACCGTGCAAGTGCCGCAGCAGGCGGCCCAAGGGTACTGGTTGCATCGGTCGTTAAACCGACAATGGAAACCGCGGCGGTAATAGAAAAGCATCCGTCTATAAAATTGCTTGTTTGCACAGGCGGCCCGGGCGTTGTAAAAGCAGTGCTTTCTTCGGGTAAGAAGGCGATAGGCGCAGGCGCGGGAAATCCACCTGTTATTGTTGACGATACCGCCGATATAAAAAAGGCGGCAAAGGATATAATTGACGGTTGCACATTTGATAACAACCTGCCATGCATCGCTGAAAAGGAAGTTTTTGCTTTCAGAAATATTGCCGACGAACTTATTGACGGTATGATGAAAAACGGTGCATATATGATTGAGGCGGATAAAGCGCGCGAACTTGCCGGAATAGTTCTTGTTGATAAAAAGAATCCCAAAACGGGCATTGTTAAAAAAACCGTCAGCCGCGAATGTGTGGGCAGGGATGCACGCATACTTCTCGCAAAAATAGGCATAGAGGTTGATGACAGTATACGCTGCATAATATGCGAGGCTGAGTTTGACCATCCGTTTGTTCAAAACGAACTAATGATGCCGATTTTGCCGATTGTACGTGTTGATAATATTGACGAGGCAATTGACCTTGCGGTAAAAGCAGAACACGGCAACCGCCATACGGCGCATATGCACTCTAAAAATATCGATAACCTGTCGCGTTTCGCACGCGCCGTTGAAACCACGATATTTGTTAAAAATGCACCGTCATATGCAGGCATCGGTTTCGGCGGAGAGGGCCATACGACTTTTACAATCGCCGGACCTACGGGTGAAGGAATCACATCGGCGCGCAGTTTTACAAGGCGCCGCCGCTGCGTGATGGCGGACAGTTTCCGCATAATATAATTTGTTAATTTGCATTAAATCTAAAAAGGAGGAATACTTATGGAAATTTCAGCTTCTCAGATTGAAACTATTGTAAGGTCAATAGTAAGTCAAATGGGCGGCGGAACTTCCGCACCGTGCGATATACCGAAAAAAGCGCACGTTGCAATGCTTACCGATAAAAAGCATTTTGAGGTTAAAGAATTTCCGGTTCCCGAACTCGGGGATGACGATATACTCGTAAAGGTCGAGGGGTGCGGCGTATGCGGCACCGATGTTCACGAATGGAAAGGCGACCCGTTCGGTCTTATTCCTGTTGTTCTCGGACACGAGGGTACAGGCGAAATAATCTACCTCGGAAAGAATATTAAATGCGATACCGCAGGCAACCCCTTAAAGGTAGGCGATAAATTGGTAACTTCGGTTATCAGTTGCGGTGAATGCGGCATATGCCGTATGCATCCTTCGCACACTAATCTTTGCGATAAGCAGGGTGTTTTCGGACTTATAGGGCATAATGATGTGCAACCGCTTAACGGCTGGTTCTCGGATTATATGCTTATAAGGGGAAAGGGCGCAACATATTTTGCGGTTAATGACCTTGATTTGCAGGAAAGAATGCTGCTTGAACTTGCCACCGTTTGCGTTCATGCGCTTGACCGTGCCCGTTCAACCGGACTTATTAATTTTAACTCAAAGGTTCTTATTCAGGGTTGCGGCCCTGTAGGACTTGTGCAGATTGCGGTTCTCCGCGCTGCCGGTGTGAACCATATCATAGCGGTTGACGGTACGCCTTCAAGACTTGAAATGGCAAAACGGCTGGGCGCCAAAACAACCGTAAACTTCCGCGAAGTTCCGGAAATTAAAGACCGTGTTAATATGGTTAAAAAACTTACCGTAGGCGGTCTGGGCGCTGACTTTGCATTCCAGTGCACGGGCGCACCCGCAGCGGCTAAGGATATATTTGAATACATAAGGCGCGGCGGCGGCGTTTGCGAAATGGGATTTTTCGTCAATAACGGCAGTTATGAAATAAATCCGCACTTCGCAATGTGCAATAAGGAAATCAATCTTGTAGGCTCGTGGGATTACAGTGCAGAGGATTATCCCACTGCAATGGCTTTTTTGAAACAGGCAAGGGAAATGAATATTCCGATTAAGGAACTTATAACACATAATTTCCCGCTTGATAAAATGAACGAGGCAATGGAGGTCAATGTTTCCCAAAAGGGTATAAAGATCTGTTATGTTGCAGATTAAGGGGAGGAATGACCCGAAATGGCTCTTGGAATGATTGAAGTCTACGGCTTTACAACCGCAATAGTCGTTGCCGATAAAATGGCAAAAGCAGCCGCTGTAAAGGTAGTTGCGATTGATAAAAACAAGCCTTTGAATGCCGAATCGGCAGATGTTCCGCTTGTTATGGCAATTAAGGTGGAGGGTGACGCTGCATCGGTTGAGGCGGCAGTGGACACCGGAATAGCCGAGGCGAAAAAGCGAAACCTTTATCTCACCCACAAGGTGATTTCAAGGCAGTCCGAGAATATTGAGTGGTTTGCTCAATTAAATGCGCTCGGACGCGATAAACTAAGATAAACAAAATGATTTTAAAGGAGATTTTTAATTATGTTAGAAGCATTAGGTATGGTTGAAACCAGAGGTCTTGTAGCGGCAATTGAGGCTGCAGATGCAATGGTAAAGGCAGCAAATGTAGTTCTTATCGGCTCTGAAAAGATCGGCAGCGGTCTTGTAAGCGTTATGGTAAGAGGCGACGTAGGTGCAGTAAAAGCGGCTGTTGAAGCCGGCGGAGCTGCTGCCGGTTCACTCGGCGAAGTAGTTGCTACCCACGTTATTCCGAGACCTCACGCAGATGTTGAAAAACTTCTCCCCGCTATCGACTGATTTAAGGTTTGATTCTTTATGGAAAACGCAATCGCGCTTCTTGAAGTGCAGGCATTGGTTGCCGCAATAGCAGGGCTTGACGCAATGGTAAAGGCAGCCGATGTAAAACTTATTCATGTTGAAAAACGTCTTGGCGGAAGGCTTGTAACCGTTGTGGTTGAAGGTACCGTTTCTGCCGTCACCGCAGCGCTTGAAGCAGGCGCGGCAGCGGCGGCTGAGGTCGGCAAAGTTAAATGCCGCGAGGTTATAGCGCGTCCGCACAAGGATATTATGGACTTACTTTATACCGGGTAAGTCAGTTTGAAATCTGTATAAAAGGCTTTGAAAGGCTTTTATAAACATAATTCCAATAAGGAGGATATTATAATGGAAGCATTAGGTATGGTTGAAACCAGAGGTCTTGTAGCGGCAATTGAGGCTGCAGATGCAATGGTAAAGGCAGCAAATGTAGTTCTTATCGGCTCTGAAAAGATCGGCAGCGGTCTTGTAAGCGTTATGGTAAGAGGCGACGTAGGTGCAGTAAAAGCGGCTGTTGAAGCCGGCGGAGCTGCTGCCGGTTCACTCGGCGAAGTAGTTGCTACCCACGTTATTCCGAGACCTCACGCAGATGTTGAAAAACTTCTCCCCACCATTAAATAATTTGCCCTTATTTATCGTTTGCAGGGCGCATTATGCGCCCTGCAGGGGGAAATATCACTTCCCTGATTTTAACTTTAATTAATTGATTTTGCGTGCAATGTTCTTAAAGCCGCAGTGCCGGCTAAAGAATTTTATTATATAAAAGAGGAAAAACAAATGCAGTTTGATGAAAAGCAGATAACGGCGGCGGTTATAAAGGTGCTGTCGGCAATGGATAACGAGGCACAGGGCAATATCCCCGTAGGCGTTTCCAATCGACATATACATCTTTCAAGAACAGACCTTGAAACTCTGTTCGGGAAAGGTTATGAACTTCAGCCACTTAAAGATTTGTCGCAGCCCGGACAATACGCCTGCAAAGAAACATTAACCGTAATCGGCCCATCATTAAGACCGATTGAAAAGGTAAGAGTCTTGGGCCCTGTAAGGAGTTCAACACAGGTCGAAATATCAAGAACCGACTCTTTTACGCTTAAAGTTAACCCTCCTGTAAGACCGTCGGGAGAAACGGCAGGCAGTGCCACAGTTACTATTGCGGGTCCTAAAGGTGTTATAACAGTGCCCGAATGCTGCATAATTGCTAACCGCCATATACATATGAGTATGTCGGACGCTGCCCGTTTCGGCGTAAAAGACGGTGATTTTGTTATGGTTGATGCATCAGGTGAGCGTAAAACGAGATGGTACGATGTGCAGATAAGGGCTAACGACGCATTCAGGCTTGAAATGCACATTGATACCGATGATGCTAACGCTGCAGGTATCAAAAACGGCGACAAAGTCACTATAGTAAAATAAACTTATCGGGAGAAAAAGTTATGAAAATAGGGAAAATTGTTGGAACGGTTGTATCAACCCGCAAGCAGGATTCGCTTGTAGGCTCAAAATTTATGGAAGTCAATGTGATTGAAAACGGCAAACAGACCGATAACTTTATGATAGCGGTTGACAGCGTAGGAGCCGGTATCGGCGAAACGGTACTTATAACAACAGGTTCCGGTGCCAGGTTAGCGCTTAAAAACACAGAATCACCGGTTGACGCCGTGATAGTAGGTATAGTAGATTAAAACCGTATTTTTTCGGAGTGGTGTTTAAATGGAAAATATCAAATCGCTTATGCAAAATGCCGGCATTGTAGGTGCAGGCGGCGCAGGTTTTCCGTCGTATGCAAAAATAGCGGACGGTGCCGAAATGTTGCTTATAAACGGTGCTGAGTGCGAACCTCTTATTTATACCGATATGTATTTGCTCAAAACCGAACTGCAAACGGTTATTGACGGTATTAACATAGTGCTTGACGGTGCGGGAATCGGAAAATGTTTTATCGCAATTAAAGAACATACCGCAAAACGTCTGGGACTTTCGGATTGGCAGCCGCTTACCGAGCGTATAAGGATAAGAACAATGCCTGATGCTTATCCGATGGGTGACGAAATAAATCTTATATATCAGGTAACGGGCAGGGTGGTTCCTCCGGGCGCACTCCCGATAAAGGTGGGCGTAATTGTCTATAACGTGGAAACGGTTTATAATGTTTCGCGCGCAAAACAGGGTGCTCCGCTTACCGAAAAGTGGCTTACGGTCGGCGGAGATATAAAAAACCGCGTTGTCGTAAAAGTGCCTGTCGGTATGACGGTGAGGGATCTCTTTGCAACCCTCGGCGTAACTGTTGACGATGACCATATTGTTATTGACGGCGGTCCTTCCATGGGAAGAATTATTAACCACGGCAGCGCCGTTATAACCAAAACCACGAAATCTTTGCTTGTATTGCCGCGTGATATTCCCGCCGTTGCAGGCAAACTCGGTTCTTATGAAATACATATCAAACACGCACAAAGCAACTGCTGCCAGTGCACAAGATGTACCGATATGTGCCCCCGCGCGCTTCTCGGCTATCCGTTGCAGCCGCACAGATTGGTAAGAACCGTTATGACAGTGGCGGAGCAGGATCCCGAAATAATTAAAACCGCTTCGCTTTGCTGCGGTTGCGGAATATGTGAAATTGCCGCCTGCTGCCAAAGTATTTCACCGCGTGCGGTAATAAACGAACTTAAAGGAGTGCTGGGCAAGAACCGCATTAAATATGTTGCGGAGGAATCAACCGTTCCGAGCGAACAGCGTGATTACCGTTTAATGCCGTCAGAGCGTTGGAAAATGCTGCTCGGCGTGCATAAAATGGATGTTATGCCGGAACTGAATCCCACAAAACTAAAAACACACACCGTAGAATTGCTGCTTAAACAAAGTATCGGCGCACCCGTAACGCCCATAGTTAAGGCAGGGGACGAGGTAACCGAAGGACAGTTGATAGCCACCAACGAAGACGGGCTTTTCGTTCCGTTACATTCGTCCGTAAACGGTAAAGTCGTTTCGGTGGATTCAAACAAGATCGTTATAGAAAACAGGGAGGCGTAAGATATGTTTCAAGCTGTAGGAATAATTGAACTCAAAAGTATAGCTAAGGGTATAGAAGCGTGCGATGCCGCCCTTAAATCGGCAGGCGTAAAACTTGTCTCGGCTCATCCGTCGTGTCCTGGTAAGTATGAAATAATAATAACAGGCTCAATCTCAAATGTTACCGCATCTGTTGACCATGTGCGGGACTTTTTCGGAACATATATAATTGATGAATCGGTTATGGGCAGAATTGACCCGACCGTTATAACCGCCCTTTTCGGCACGCAGGAAATAACCGATAAAGGCTCGCTCGGTATAATTGAAACCTATTCGGCGGCGTCTGCAATTAAAGCGGCGGATATTGCCGTTAAAACCGCTAAAGTTTCAATATACGATTTGCGTATTTCACGCGGAATGGGTGGTAAAGGCGTTGTTCTTATAACCGGTGATGTAGGCGATGTCACAGCCGCTGCCGAGGCAGGTGCTGCCCATGCGCGCAGTATAGGTTTGCTTAATACCTGGTCGGTAATCGCCGCTCCGCATACCGAACTTTGGGAGCAATTGTAATTTTAATACCTAAAGGAGTAAAACCCTATGGGAGAAATTAAATTTCAAATAGAAAAAAGTGCAAGAATCGATAAACTTATAAGTGCACTTTATGAAAAAATGCCCGAAATCGAAGCTGACCGTGGCGAACTTATAACCGAAAGTTATATGGCAACCGAGAATCTGCCTGTAATTCTCCGCCGCAGTGCCGCTTTCAAACATATTTTAGAAAATATTCCGATAGTTATTCGTGACGGGGAACTGATAGTCGGCAGCAACTCGGTTGCGCCGCGCGGTTGTCAAGTTTACCCCGAATACTCATATGAATGGCTGCTGGAGGAGTTCGAAACCGTAGCATCCCGTGAGGCAGACCCGTTTTTCATTTCTGAAGAAACCAAGAAACGGCTCCGCCGCGTTTATCCGTATTGGAAAGGTAAAACGGTAAGTGACCTTGCTACCCGGATAATGGCTCCCGAGGCATATGCGGCCTTTACAAAGCACGATGTATTTACTGTAGGTAATTATTTTTATAACGGCGTCGGACATATTAATGTAAATTATAATAAGGTTCTTACGGTTGGGTATGAGGGTATTATAAGAGAAACCGAAACCGCTCTTGCTTCGCTTAAGGTGAGCGACCCTGATTATGCGGAACGCTCGGCGTTTTTAAAGGCGGTTATCGAAAGTTTGCAGGCAGTTATAACCTATGCAAACAGATATGCCGATTTGGCAGAGCAAAAAGCCGCCGTATGCCGTGACGAAACAAGAAAAAAGGAACTGTTAAGAATAGCCGCAAACTGCCGCCGCGTCCCCGCCAAACCGGCTGAGGACTTTTGGCAGGCTTGCCAAAGTTTTTGGTTTGTTCAACAGCTTTTGCAGCTTGAATCAAGCGGACATTCCATTTCTCCGGGACGGTTTGACCGTTATATGTATCCATTTTTTAAAAAGGACCTTGATAACGGCACCGTTACATATGAATCGGCGCAGGAACTTATTGATTGCATCTGGGTAAAACTCAATGATATAAACAAGGTGCGTGACGCCGCATCCGCAAAGGGTTTTGCGGGTTACGGTATGTTCCAAAATCTTATAGTAGGCGGTCAGGATTCCTTTGGGTTTGACGCAACAAATGATTTGTCCTATATGTGCCTTGAAGCGGCAATGCATGTCCGCCTGCCGCAGCCCTCACTTTCCATAAGGGTTTGGAACGGTTCACCGCAGGATCTGCTTATAAAAGCTGCCGCACTTACGCGTGTCGGTTCCGGCTTGCCTGCTTATTATAATGATGAAATTATAATCCCTGCGCTTATGCATAGGGGATTAACACTTGAGGATGCAAGGGATTATTGTATAATCGGTTGTGTTGAACCGCAAAAAGGCTCGAAAACCGACGGCTGGCACGATGCTGCATTTTTCAATATGTGCCGTCCGCTTGAACTTGTCTTTTCAAACGGTGTGGATAAAGGCGTTCAGATAGGTCTTAAAACGGGCGAAGTGACCGAAATGGCTTCGTTTAAAGAATTCTATGACGCCTATAAAAAACAAAGCGACTATATGGTATCGCTGCTTGTAAATGCCGATAATGCCGTGGACGCTGCGCACGCTGCGCGTTGCCCTCTGCCGTTCCAGTCTTCAATGGTCGAGGATTGTATAGGTCGCGGAAAAAGCGTTCAGGAGGGCGGGGCAATATATAATTTTACAGGGCCTCAGGGATTTGGTATTGCCAATATGACCGACGCACTTATAGCCGTTAAAAAGTATGTGTTTGACGAAAAATCAATAACTATGGCGGAACTTAAAGAGGCGCTCCGTTACAATTACGGTAAGGGTATGACCGTTTCGCAGAAAGCGGAAATAGCCGCCGAAATTGCAGGTTCTCTTAAAAATAACGGCATGGATTTGGATGAAACCGCACTTGCCGCCATTGCCAAAGAGGTTGACGCTGCTACGTCTGTGCCGCAAGACAAAAAGGCGAGATTTGAAGAAATATTCTCTCTGATTGAAAAAGCGCCAAAATACGGCAATGACGACCCCGAAACCGATATGTTTGCAAGAGATGTTGCATATATCTATACAAAAGAGGTCGAAAAATACCGTAACCACCGCGGAGGTATGTTCCAGGCAGGGCTTTATCCTGTTTCGGCAAATGTTCCGCTCGGTGCACAAACCGGCGCAACACCCGACGGCAGGTATGCCTGCACCCCGATTGCGGACGGCGTAGGTCCCGTTTCCGGCAGGGATAAATTAGGCCCTACCGCAACCGCAAACTCGGTTGCCGCACTTGACCACGGTATAGCATCAAATGGCACGTTGCTTAATCAAAAATTCCATCCGTCTGCGCTTGCGGGGATGGAAGGGCTTGAAAAATTTGTCGCCTTAATACGCGGATTTTTCGATCAAAAGGGTATGCATATGCAGTTTAATGTCGTCAGCCGCGAAACATTGCTCGACGCGCAGGCTCACCCCGAAAAATATAAAACCCTCGTTGTTCGTGTTGCAGGGTACAGTGCACTGTTTACCACATTGTCACGCTCGTTGCAGGACGATATAATCAACCGTACTACACAGGGTTGGTAATATAAATCATTAAAAAAATTTTAGGAGGCAGGAACTATGGCTATCAGATTTTGTCCCAATTGCGGCAAGGAAAACACAGAAAATCTTAATTTCTGCGGAAATTGCGGAACAAATTTTGCAAAAGAAAAAATTGAAGAACCGATTTTAACCGAACAAACCGTTCCTCAAACCGTATCCGAGGAAGAGCAGAGCACAGCGGCTCAGTCTGTCGACTCGGCTGAACAGGTTAAAGATACTGAATCCGAACAGTCTGTTCAAACCGCTCAACCTGTTCAAGAAGAACAGCCTGCTCAACCGGTTCAACCTGTTCAGCAGATGCAGATGTTCCAACCGGTAAAGCCTGTCAGGCGCGGAAAGGGCCTCGGTATTGCTTCAATGGTAATCGGAATATTGGCGATTTTAAATTCTGTTTTGCTCGCCGCTTTACTATGGTTTTTCCCTTTCGAAATAGTTGTTGTATCGGCGGTGTTTGTGGGTATATTATCCGTGGCATCGCTGGTTTTAGGCATAGTTTCCCTTTGCAAAGGTTATAAAAAAGGCTGCAGCATTTCGAGTGTTATAATGTCGTCGCTTGCCTTGCTTCTGTGCGTTGCGTCGGTGATTATATCCGCAAACTTTGTTGATACTACGCTTATGGACGAAATCATTGATGAATTACCTGATAACGGCATGTATCACAGATCGTTGGATGATTTGGAAGATTATCTTGATGATTATGACGACTATTATGACGACTATTATGATGATTATGAAGATAAGTGGGAAGATTATTACAGCAAAAGTTATTGATATTTATTGAAAATAATTTGTAAAGGCGGTGCGAAATGGAAAACTGTTATAATGTAAAAGGCAGAATTTTTAATGTTCAGCGTTTTTCCATCCATGACGGGCCCGGTATTCGCACCATTGTCTTTTTAAAGGGGTGCAGATTGCGTTGCAAGTGGTGCTGCAACCCTGAATCACAGCGTTATGATATAGATGTGATGAATGAAAACGGAACACAAAAAAACGTCGGCGAAGACGTTACGGTTGCCGAGGTGATGAAACAGGTTCGAAGGGACAAGCCGTATTACAGCCGCTCGGGCGGTGGGTTGACCCTTTCGGGTGGTGAGGCATTTTGTCAACCGCAGTTTGCCGCCGCCCTGCTTACAGCCGCTCGGGCAGAAGGCTTTAATACCGCTGTTGAAACCGCAGGGTTTTATCCGTTTGAAAATATTGAACCTGCTTTGCCGCTTATTGATACCGTCCTTATGGATATTAAAAATATGAACAGTGCAAAACATGAACAGTTTACGGGGCAACCCAATAAACTTATACTTGGGAACGCCGAGCAGATAGCGCAAAACGCAAAACGCCTTATAATCCGCGTGCCCGTAATTCCCGGGTTCAACGATACCGACGCCGAAATATCGGCAATTTCGCGTTTTGCCTCAACATTGCAAGGTGTTACCGAACTTCATTTGCTGCCGTACCATAGGTTGGGGCAGGATAAATATACTCAGCTTGGCAGACAGTATGAACTTGACGGAATAGAACCGCCCGAAAATCCAAAAATGCAGCGGTTGCTTGAAACCGCACGCAAAAGCGGACTTTCCTGCCGCATAGGCGGATAACTTTATATCGCGAAAAGGTATTATTATGAAAGATTTTACATTGCAGGACAAAATGAGAATAGTACAGGAACTTGTTCCGGGTAAACAGGTTACACTTTCGCACATAATCGCAAACCCCGATGTTACGCTCTATAAAAAATTGGGACTTGACCCGTCAAGCGATGCGGCGCACGGCGCAATCGGCGTGTTTACCGTAAGCCCGGCGGAGACCGCAGTTATAGCGGCTGATATTTCTATGAAAGCTTCGGGTGCGGAACTCGGCTTTGTTGACCGTTTCAGCGGTACGCTTATTATAAACGGTACCGTTTCGCAGGTTGAGGCTGCTCTCACCGCCGTTAATGAATATTTGCAGAATAAGATGGGCTATTCGGTCTGTGAGATTACAAGAACATAATTAAATGAAACGCATTATATTGATAGGGCGTTCCGAGGCGGGCAAAACCACGCTCATACAAGCGCTTAAAGGCGAGCAAATTCATTACTGTAAAACACAGTCGATAAATTATGAAGATACGGTGATAGATACGCCGGGGGAGTATTGTCAGGTGCGCAAACTCGGTGCGGCACTTGCGCTTTACGCATATGAGGCGGATATTTGCGGTCTTGTTGTGTCGGCAGATGAACCGTATTCACTTTTCAGCCCGAATATAACAGGGCTTGTGAACCGTGAGGTAATCGGTATAATAACCGGTATTGATAAAAAGAGAGCAAACCCCGAACGCGTTGAGAATTGGCTTAAAATCGCAGGGTGCGAAAAAATATTCCGCGTCTGTTCTTATACGGGTGAGGGCGTTGAAAATATAATAGAATATCTTAATAAGGGGGATAATGATGGCAAAGACCGTAGTAATAGCATTTGCAAACAATAAAGGCGGCAGCGGTAAATCAACTACCTGCAGCAATGTCGGGTATGAATTGTCGCGTCTTGGTAAAAAAGTATTGCTTGTTGACGGCGATATGCAATTAAACCTCTCTCTTTCGCTTTTCAGTGAAGATGATGTGCTTGCTATGGCGGCAGGCGGAAAAAATCTTTACACCGCTGTAAAAGATGAAAAAGATTTGTCGGATTATATTGTGTCCACGGTTTATGAAAATCTTGACCTTATACCGTCTTCCACCCTTATGAGTTCGGTCGAATATGACCTTTTTACAAAGTGGCAGCGTGAATTTATACTTAAAAAGTGCTTAAAAAATATTAAAGAATCGGGCAAGTACGATTATATTTTAATAGATTCACCGCCTACATTGGGTGGCTGGGTTATGAATATAATGTGTGCTTCCGATAAGTTGATAATCCCGGTGGAAGCAAGCCCTTGGGGCTTGTTCGGTCTTGCAAATATGTTCGAATTTGTTGACCGTATAAAGGAAATCGCGCCGTCGCTTTCCCTGCTCGGGATAGTTATTACAAAGGCGGACGCCAGAAAAAATTATTTAAAGCAGACGCTTGAAACCCTGTCGGAACTTGAAGGAATAACGGTTTTTGATACTGTTATAAGAATCGACAGTGCGGTAGAATGGTCACAGGATAACAGCCGTCCGGTATCGGCTTATAAGGCTTCAAGCCGCGCGGCAAAGGAATACGCTCAACTTGCTAAGGAGGTAATTAAAAATGTCAGTAGGTAAAAACAGTTTGTCAAGAGCCGCAAAAACAGCGGCAGAAGAACCGGTAAAAGAGAAAACCGAAACCCCGAAATCGGCTGAAAAGACGAAATTAAATGCCGCCAAATCCGTAGGGAAGCCGTCATCCGGCAAGGCTAAAACCGCTAAAAAGCAAACCGCCCCTAAAAAGCCGAAAAATGCGACAAAGAAAAAGTCGGATAAAATTGCTGTCGGTGCCGAATTGCCGTACTATTTATTGTAATTCAGTAATATAAAACACATAAAAGCAGAGGGTCAAAAAGTATACTTTTTGGCATATCAAAAAATTACCAATCGGGAGCTGTAAAAATTTTATTATTTATTCTTTTTATACAAATTTTATTTTAAAATTAAAAAAAGTATTGACAGTTATTTTATAATATGATAGTATATACTTAAAATAAGCAGAGTGCCAAAAAGTATACTTTTTGACACACTAAAATAAACAGGGGGTTGTTTAAATGATAACTAAAACCTTTAGGCGTACATTAAGTATAATAATCTGCGCCGCAATGTTGGTCTCGGTCTTTGCCGTTTCGTTTACAGCTTCGGCAGCGGTTACGACAGACAATGACGCGGGAACAATTACTTACGATTGGGACTTCACAAATGCAGACACTGCGGAAGCCGATCTTGCGGATATGCTCTCCAAATCGGAATACGCCAATTCAGGTAAATCTTCTAACTTTACCTATAACAGCGACGGATATTTGAATATAGGCGGCGGCGCATGGTACTACGGTACCGTTTTCACCACCCCCGATAATTATAAGCCGTCACAGCTTTCGGTAACCGCACCTAATATCCTGCGCGAAACAGGACAGTTGCAGTATGCTACAGCGGGCGCAGTAATCGGTAAAACCACATACGGAACCGGAGACAGCGTAACAACCCAAATACTGCAAGTAAATGTTATGAGTAAGACCTACGGCGCATCATTGCGTATTTGGGACGCTGATTGGGGCCTTGGCAGCGGAACAAAAACCGCTCTCGCACTTAATTTCAAAAATGCCGAAACGGGCGAATATGTAGGCAACTCATATGAAAAAGCTTTGGGTGTTAAAATTGCAAATGCAAATTATGACTACCTTACCTATAAGTATAATGTAACCGTTGATGACGATAACAATGTAATCGTTACCGTAACAGTTACATATACAGACCCCGAAACAGGCACGACATATACAACCGAAGCCGAACCGATAACAATAAATCTTGCAAGTCTGCAATCCGCAAACAGCAGCGTTACAGGATTTACACCTGTATTCGGCGTAGCGAGATACTGCGAATTTATGCAGGACAGCAATGCCGCAAAAGTGTATGATGTCAAGGCTGTATATAAACAGACAGGCGGCAGCACGGAAACCTGCACACATACAAAGACCAAGACAATTGACGCGGTAGACGCAACTTGTACCGCAGACGGCAAAACCGCAGAAATAGTTTGTGCCGATTGCGAAGCCTATATCTCGGGCGGCGAAACAATAAAAGCGCTCGGTCATGATTGGGTAAAAGATACGACAAACAGCGGAAACAAAGCCGCAACTTGCGCCGAAACAGGCTTACAGTACTATAAATGCTCCAGATGTGTCGAAACAAAGTCTGAAGTAATCGCTAAAACCGCACACAGTTGGAGTGACTGGACAATCACCAAAGAAGCAAGCGAAACCGAAGAAGGAGAAAAGACAAGAACATGCTCGGTTTGCAAAGCGACAGAGACAGAAAAAATCTCAAAAACTTCAACAAGCGAATACACATGGACATTTAATAAGGACGCAGACACAGCGGAAAAAGACCTGACTGGTATGTTGAACCATTCAGATTATATAAATGGTGCTACCAATGACAGTTTTGCATACAATAGTGATGACAAAGTTTTGTATATAAACGGTGAGGGAGATATTCTCGAAAACAGATATTTTAGAGGACTTATTTTTAAAAACATAACCGATAATACCGGTGTGTCACTTAAACCAAATAAACTTACCGTTGAGTCACCGATGCTTAGCGAAAGTACATCATTTCAGTCAATTACTAGCAATACCGGAGTCGCAATCGGTGAAACTTACCGAAGCGAGACAGGCGAGACAAGAAATGTGTTTGTGTCATTTGAACCCCAAATATTTAATGATTGCGAAGCGAATTTAAGAATCACTGAATGCCTTGGCACACATGATAATGATGCAGAAGTCACAAATAAAATCATACATCTGCAATTTAAAAAAGAAAACGGACAAACTACATCCGCGCTGCAAGATGTATTCGGTACTGATTTTACCTGGGAAAATTTTGGAGACCTTACCTGCAAATATGTCGCAGATATCGATGACAATCAAAATGTAAACATAACCGTAACTGTTACCTATACCTATACCAATTCTGACGGCGAAACGCAAAATATAAGTGCCGAAGCCGAAACGGTAACAATAAATCTTGAAAACCTGCAAACCTATGAAAGTAACACATATAACAAACAGAAAACAGGGTATTTCGGTAAAAACATCACCAGTTTCGAACCGATATTAGGTATAGCAAGGTTTCTGAATAACGCTAGCGGCAATGTGAATTCAAAACTTAACTACGTTTCCGCGGAATATGTTCCGTATAAACTGAGTGCCACGGCGCAGGTTGTTTTGGACAGCGGTATTTACCTAAGAATAAATCCGAAAGTAGAAGGTAGTATTAATACCGACACTATAAAGATATATGTTGACGGTGAAGAAAAATCAACCGGTACTTCGGCATACAATATCGAAAAATATGCCCACCAGATGACCGATTCGATGTTGATCAGACTTACCGCAGAAACTACAACCGGAACGGCATGCTCCTATACAATAAATAACGGCTCGTATTCAATTGCCGATAATCTTGAGAACCTATATAACAACAGTGATTACGATTCAT
>CAVGND010000009.1:0-62851 GCA_963630555.1 Roseburia intestinalis
GTATTGATATTTACACTTTCCGCCTGCGGGAAAAATTCAAAGTATGCCGGTAAGACCGTTGCAGGTAAAATCACTAAAATAAGTAATGGTACGGTAACGGTAACATTGGGTGAACTTTCCGAAAACGGGCAAGACGCACCAGATAAGCCCGACGGCGAGCAGCCGGACGGCAGCAATTCTTCAGGCGGCGATACTTCTGCACCGCCGCAAAAGCCCGACGGTGACGGTAGCGAAAGCGGAAATCCCAAATCAAGCGAAGAAAGCAGCAGCGATAATCAAAACAAAACCCCGCCGGAGAAACCGAGCGGTGATGAAGCCGGCGACGGCGGCAATAACGGCGGCAGCGACAATACAGACAGCAACAGCGCAAACAATGGCCAAGACGGCAACGGCGGAACACCTCCGCAAATGCCATCCGGCAACGGCACTTCACCCGATATGGCAGGGTCTTCAAAAACCTTTACAGCCGGAAAAACGACTTTAAAGATTGACATTTCGGACGCATCTATTGTCAAAAATTCGGAAACAATTGAAGTAAGTGATCTCAGCAAAGGCGATGTTTTACAAATCACGTTTGACAGTAACGGTGATGTTAAAACCGTTATAGTTGTGATAGAATCCGGCAGCGGTTCCGGCACGGTTGAGCAAGGCGACAGTGCCAACACAATAACCGAAGACGGCACATATAAAGACAAAACCTACGATTCAGACGGCGATGACGAAAACGCACTGCGCCTTGACGGTGCTGAAGTCACTTTGGACGGAATTACCGTAAATAAAAGCGGCGGCTCAAGTTCTAATGTGGAAAGTGGGGATTTTTACGGTATGAATGCAGCCGTGCTTGCCACGAATGGCGCAAATGTTACAATTAAAAACGCAAAAATCTCATCAAATGCTCAAAACGGTAACGGCGTATTCAGTTACGGGGAAGGCACTGTTGTTAATATATCAGATTCCGAAATAACCACAAAAGCCGATAACTCGGGCGGTATACAAACAACGGGAGGCGGCACAACCAATGCAACCAACCTGACAGTAACAACAAACGGGAATTCATCGGCAGCCATCCGCTCCGACAGGGGCGGCGGTACCGTAAATGTTAAAAAAGGCAGTTACACATCAAACGGATATAACTCGCCTGCCGTTTATTCCACGGCGGATATTACCGTAGCGAACGCCGTGCTGACCGCAAACAATTCGGAAGCACTGGTCATTGAAGGTAAAAACTCGATTAAACTTAACAACTGCACAGTAACGGGCAATATGAGCGACACAAAAGGTTCAAGTTCGTCAGAAAATGTGCACAATGTAATGATATATCAGTCTATGTCGGGGGACGCCGATGTAGGAACAAGTGAATTTTCGATGGACGGCGGAAGCCTGATTTCAAACAACGGGGATATGTTCTATGTTACCAACACCGCCTGCAAAATATCCCTTTCAGGCGTAGAGATAAAGAACAATGACGGAGATGCATATTTAATGAGGATATGCGGCAACTCCGCGGCGCACGGCTGGGGCACGGCAGGTTCAAACGGTGCACAGGTTGAATTTACAGCCGACAACCAGACCCTTTCCGGCAATATTATAGTTGACAGTATATCCACGCTTAATATGACGCTTAAAGGCAACAGCGTATTTACAGGAACGGTTAATATAACCGAAAACGCCGAAAAAGGCACTGCGGTATCCGACAATGCGGTTATCACTCTTGAAAGCGGAAGCGTTTGGAATTTGACCGGTAACTGTACCGTAACAAGCATTTCGGGCAGCGGCACAATCAACTTCAACGGTTACACCGTTACTTTAGCGGACGGAACAGTTCTTAACGGCTGAAAATTATAATTATTGTAAAAACAGAGAGTTGCCGATCATTTTCGGCAACTCCCTGTTTTTTATATGTAACAATAAATAAGATTACTTGTTAAAAACATCTAAAAGAAGGTCATTATATTCATCGTCACTCTTATCATCGGCAGCGCTGCTGATGATATCATTAAGACTGTCACTCTTTGATGAATCTTTTTTCTTGTTATCGCCGCCCAAACCGGTTGCAATAACCATAATTCTGATTTCGTCTTCAAGACTTTCGTCAATCTGAGCACCGAATATGATGTTAGCGTCATCGGCATTGCATTTATCGTGAACAATCATTGAAGCCTGCTCAACTTCTTCAAGACCGATATCCGGAGAACCGGTTATACTTATAATCACGCCGCTTGCATTATCCATAGAAGTTTCAATAAGCGGACTTGTAATGGCGGCATTTGCAGCCTGTTCAGCCTTATCACGACCGTTTGCGACACCGACGCCCATATGAGCATATCCGCCGTCTTTCATTATTGAAGTAACATCGGCAAAGTCAACATTTATAAATGCAGTATTACTGATAATATCGGAAATACTCTGAACACCTTGACGGAGTACGTCATCGGCAATCTGGAAAGCGTTTTTGAAGGTTATTTTCTGTTCGGAAACAAATTTAAGTCTTTCGTTAGGTATAACAATAAGACTATCAACCTGTTCGCGGAGTTCGGCTATACCTATTTCAGCCTGTTCCATTCTTCTTTTACCTTCAAAAGCAAAGGGCTTTGTAACGATACCTACCGTAAGTATTCCGAGTTCTTTGGCTATCTGTGCAACAACAGGAGCAGCGCCCGTACCGGTGCCGCCGCCCATACCTGCGGCAATGAATATCATATCGGCATTGCTGAGTGCGGATCTGATTTCGTCTTTGGATTCCTGCGCAGCGTTCTGACCCTTTTCGGGACTTGCACCGGCGCCCTGACCCTTAGTTACTTTTTCACCGATCTGAATCTTCTTTGAAGCTTTTGAAAGAAACAAAGCGGCTTTATCGGTATTTATAGCAACAAATTCTACGCCGCGGACACCCTCGTCAACCATTCGATTGACAGCGTTACCGCCGCCGCCACCTACGCCTACTACTTTTATCTGAGCAACATCCGCTGCTTCATTAATTTTTTCAAACGGCATTTTTATCATCCTTCCATTTATGTAAAATACAAAATCATAACTATACAACAATAATATTATCACATATAAATTGTGATTTCAACACTTTTTTTAAATTTGAAAAAAAATATTTGTCCTGTTAGTTATAATAATCGTCAATGTCGCATTTTTTAAAGTACCCTTCGCGGCGATTTTCCGTCCACAACTTTAAATTTATTATCCCCGTATCCTCCTCGGATATTTTATCAAGCATACCTTTAAGGCAGCTGAATTTTCCGTCTATATTTGATATTGCGCCCAACTGCACAACCATTCTCTTATCGATGCGAAATGTTATGTTAACCGAGTCGGATATATCTATTATATCGCAATTAAGTTTATATTTTTTTATATTATCCGTAAGCAAAGCGTACGCCTCGTTTTTTTCATTCGCAGAAGCGACAAATTTTTTGCCGATATCATTTTCATCAACAAAAACGCCCTTGATAAGCGGCAATTCATCCGCCGCGGCTGAGGTTTTTTCAAGAATTTTATTTTTATCACTTATAATATAAAAATCATCCGTGCTGTTTATGCAGTAGGCGGCTTTTGCCGGTTTAACGGTAAGAACAACCGTACCCGAAACGGATTTTGAAACCTTTACGCTTTCAACATACGGCAGTTTTGACGCAACGGCAGAATTGATATTGCTTTTTGAAACGGTTATAACATTGTCCCCTACCCTTAGTCCGCTTGCATTCAAAATCTCACTTTCACTGTATCTGCTTTCGCCGCGCAATTCTATGTTCTTTACCGGAAAAGCAAAAGTAAGCATTGCGGCAACTCCCAATGCGGAAGCAAAACACAGAAGGAAAAGCAGCCCCGTTAAAAATGATGAGTCTTTCTTTGATGTACGCCGATGTGAATTATGTTTTTTAGAAGTTAATCTTTTATTATTTTTTTTGTTACTTTTAGGCAAAGCCCTCAATCCCTCTGCTTTAGTTTATTCTTTTAATGTCCGCACCGACGGAAGTTAGAGTGTTTTCGATTTTTTCATATCCGCGGTCGATATAGCAGACTTTATCAATTTCGGTACATCCCTCTGCTGCAAGTGCGGCAACTGCCAATGCGGCACCTCCCCTTAAATCCGTTGCACGGACATTTGCACCGAAAAGCCTGTTTTTCCCCTCGACTACCGCCATTCTGCCCTCGGTTTTAATATTTGCGCCGAGCCTTTTGAGTTCATCGGTAAATTTATATCGGTTTTCAAAAATATTTTCGATAAATACAGATGTTCCGTCAGCATAGCAAACAGCCGCTATAAGCGGAGGGCAGGCGTCGGTCGGAAATCCGGGGTAGACAAGTGTACCGAGTTTTTCGATTCTTGAAAGTTTTTTAGGCGAAACGACGAATATCCCGTTTTTATCGAAAGTAAATGTGCATCCGATTTTTTCAAAAACCGAAATCACCGCATCCATATCGTTTCGGCGGGCATTTTTAATAAAAAGATTACTGCCTGTAACCGCGGCACAGGAAATATATGTAGCCGCCGCAATTCTGTCGGTCATGACCTTGTGTTCGGCAGGGTAAAGTTTATCTGCCCCGTAAATTGTTACGGTATCGGTACCGTAACCGCGGATTTTAGCACCGCAGGCATTCAAAAACTCGGCAAGGTCGGATATTTCCGGCTCTCTTGCGGCATTGCGCAAAACCGTTACTCCGTCACAAACGGCAGAGGCAAGTATTACATTTTCGGTAGCGCCGACGCTGGGAAAAGGAAGCGTGATATCCGCACCGTGCAACCGTCTTCCGATGCAACTGCAACTTAAAAAGCCGTTGTGTTCATATATATCAAGCCCCATTTTACGGAGCGCTTCAAGATGAATATCAATCGGGCGAGAGCCTATTTCGCATCCGCCGGGGCTGCTTAATTCGGCTGTACCGAACCTTGCGGAAAGTGCGCCCATAAAAACTATTGAAGACCGCATCTTTCGCATAAGTTCATACGGAACCGTATGTTTATCCGCCGCGGAAGCATCAACCGTTACCGTACCGTCATTAAAACTGCACCTGCAGCCCAACGCATTAAGCAGTTTAAGCGATGTTGCCACGTCGGTAAGATCGGGGCAGTTATGTAAAATACTTTTTCCTTTTACGAGCAGCGTTGCGGCAAGCAGCGGCAACGCGCTGTTTTTAGCACCGCCCACGGTTATTTCGCCGCTTAGTTTACGCCCGCCGTTTATCACAAGTTTTGACATAGTTATGACACCCCTTTGTGCATCGCACTTACAGTTCCATACTATGCAAACCAAAATTAAATGTGATTTATCGGTTCAAAAGCGAGTCGATCACCTCAACAATGCGTTTATTTGCGTCGGTTATAGCACACTTTTTGGAGTTTTCGGACATTGATTTGAGTTTTACGGGGTCAAACAAAATTTGTTCGACATGTTTTTTCAGTACTTCTCCGTTCAAGTCTTTTTCTTCAATAACCTCTGCCGCACCGCGATTTTTAAGCGACATGGCATTATGGTATTGATGATTTTCCGCAACATAGGGTGACGGTATTATTATAGCCGGCTTTGCACAGGCGGGCAGTTCGCTTACCGTAAGCGCCCCTCCCCTGCAAATTACAAGGTCGGCCGCTGCCATAAGCACCGACATATTGTTTATGTATTCCGAAATGTGCACGGTTTCGGCGGGTGAGGTAACGCCGTTCGCTGTCAGGTTAGCCTTCATCTGTTTATATCCGGCTTTTCCCGTAGCGTGGTAGTGGTAGTATCTGCCGCCGTTGTCAGCAATCAACGGAACGCACGCCTCATTAAGTGGTCTTGCGCCCAAGCTGCCGCCGAAGGACAAAAGCATCGGTTTTTCGTCAAGCCCGAGTTCCGCCCTCGCTTTTTTACGGTTCGAATGCAGTATTTCCACCCTGACCGGATTGCCCGTGATAACAGGTGGGTTTTTGCATTTCAAATATTTTGCAGCGTCTTTATAAGCGAGCATTACCGAATCAAGGCGCGGCGCAAGTATTTTCGTCGTAACGCCCGGATAGGCATTTGCCTCATGAATTGCAGACGGAATTTTAAGTTTAATTGCTTCGCGCAATACGGGACCGCAAACATACCCTCCCGTACCGACAACGATATCCGGAGAAAGTTCATTCAACAGTTTTTTCGCTTTGTTTGAGGAGGATATCGCTTTTTTAACAGCTGTAATATTCTTTTTTAGCGCGTCAAAGGTCAGTTTTCTTTGGAAACCGGCAGCGTCAATCGTATAAAAATCATATCCCGCCGCGGGGACAAGCCGGCATTCAAGTTTACCTACCGTACCTATATAACTTATTTTTGTGTCGGGGCGTATCTCTTTCAAGTAGCCCGCCACCGCAAGCGCAGGATTTATGTGCCCGGCGGTACCGCCGCCCGTAAAAAGAATATGCATAAGTAACAACCTCCGTTCACAATTTTTCAACCGAACTGCCGCGCGAAACCGAAAGCACGACGCCCATTTCGGCAAGCAGGATCACAAGTGAAGAACCGCCGTAACTGAAAAACGGCAGACTTATGCCGGTGTTCGGTAAAGTGTTGGTAACAACCAATACGTTTAATATCATTTGCAGCCCCACCTGAAAGGTAAGCCCGAGAGCCAAAAGTGCACCGAACTTATCCGCCGCCTTCATAGCAATTGAAAAACCCCGCCACACAAGCATGCAGAACAAAAGTATTATTGCCATTGCGCCGACAAAACCGAGTTCTTCGCATATTACGGCAAAAATAAAGTCATTATGAGGTTCGGGAATCCACAAATACTTTTGCCTTGACTGACCGAGTCCGCGGCCGACCAAGCCGCCCGAACCGATGGCAAGCAGGGATTGAATTGTTTGAAAACCTTTGCCGGAGGCGTCCGACCACGGGTCAAGCCAATATTGCAAACGCGACGACGCATAGCCGACAAGCCAAAGCAGGGAAACGCCGCCGAGTGCTGCGCCGCCGGCAAGACCTACGACTATATAGCGTTTCTTAAGTCCGCCGACAATCATAAGAGTTATACCTATTACAAATATAAGAAGCGTTGCGGACAAATGAGTTTCCACAACTACGAGTCCGCAAACAACTGCCAGAAGTCCGCCGAGAAACAAAACGCCGAATTTGAAATCGTCCATTTTTTTATAATTAGACGAGATAAGATGAGAAAACAGCAAAATTATTGAAAATTTTGCAATTTCGGACGGCTGAAAATTTATCGGCCCTATAACTATCCACCGTTTGCAGTCCATACCCGAAATCATAGGCGGCAAAGCAAGCAGCAGCGCCAGCAACGCAACAGAAACAAAATAAAGCGGCCAGGCGAGTTTCCTGTATCTATGATAATTAACCTTTGAGGCAAACATCATTGCCCCAAAGCCCGCGACAGCAAATAAAAATTGGCGTTTAATGAATTTATAACTGTCCCCATAGACCGAAAGGGCGTAGGCATAACTTGAAGAAAACAACATTATAAGCCCTATTACGAGCAGCACAATAAGTATGACAAAGAATGATATATCCATCTTCCCCTCTATAAAAAAGGGCACGGTTTTTTTCGGAACTGTCTTTTTCTTAAAGCGATCCGCCATTAATATCATTCCTTTCATAATTTACAGGGTAATAAGCGGCTTATTGAACCGAGAGAAACACAGCCAACGCACACCCTATCAGTGTAACAAGCGAAAATGCAACGACTATTTTCCCCTCATTCCAACCGGACATTTCAAAATGGTGGTGGATGGGTGCCATTTTAAACACTCTTTTTTTGGTCTTTTTATAAACCGTTACCTGTATCATCACCGAAAGCGCCTCGATAAGATAAATTGCGCCTGCAAGCAACAGCAGTATCGGTCTGCCGATTCCGAAAGAAAGTGCGACCACCGCACCGCCGAGGAAGAGAGAACCGGTATCACCCATAAACACTTTTGCGGGGTTGGTGTTCCAAATAAGAAATCCCATGCAAGCACCTGCCAGTGCCGAAGAAACGATATTTACTCCGAAAAAATCAAGCATTCCGCCGCTTGACATTATCATAAACGCACAGGCAACCACCATTGTCACGGTTGCATCAAGTCCGTCAATACCGTCGGTCAGATTTACGGCATTCGTAAACCCGTAAACGAAGAACAGAGCAACAGGCCAAAAGATAAGTCCGTATGAACTCATAATCGGTACATCGCCCACAAAAGGTATCCAGGTGGTATCCATACCGCCCAGAGCAAGGCTTGCAAGATAAGCAGCGGCAACAAGAAACTGAAGCATGGTTTTTTGGCGTGCGGTAAGTCCTAAATTGCGCTTTTTAACAACCTTTATATAATCGTCTAAAAATCCGATCATCCCCATACCCAAAGCAAGGCCGATGCCTGCCAAAAAAGTTGTCAGTTTAAGCGGTGAAGAAAGGTCGTCGGATATATAATGTCCGCCGCCGACTCCGTCAACGGCAACAGCGGCAATAATCCCGGCAACAACACCCGCAAATATCAGAATGCCCCCCATTGTCGGGGTGCCTTCTTTTGATTTATGCCACTTAGGTCCTATTTCAAGTATAGTCTGTCCGAATTTCAATTTCCTTAACCACGGAATAACTATGTATCCCAAAATAAATGAAACTAAAAACGCTATTATCACGGAAGATAAAAATACTGCGGTTTGCATACTGCACTCCTTTTCGAAATCACGCGGCAGGAACGGACTTCGTTAAATTTATTTACTGTTTTCCTCTTTAAGTTCCCTGAACGCTTCCGCCACGACTTCACGTTCATCAAGATGAACAGTTCTGTTTTTTAATATCTGATAATCCTCGTGGCCCTTACCTGCAAGAACTATTATATCACCTTTTCGGGCATTGTGAACAGCAAATTTTATCGCACTTATCCTGTCCGGTATAACTTCATACGGTGTTTTACCGCATTTCATACCCTTAACTATGTCGGAAATAATCGCGTTCGGGTCTTCGCTTCGCGGATTGTCACTTGTAACAATAACATAATCGGCATATTCTTCTGCAATCGCGCCCATTTTCGGACGTTTTGTTTTATCACGGTCGCCGCCGCATCCGAACACGGCAATAAGGCGGTTTTTCTCGCACTCTTTAAATGTTGAAAGTATATTTTTAAGTCCGTCCGGAGTGTGCGCATAATCAATTATAACGCTGAACCCGAAATCATTGGGAACCGATTCCGCCCTGCCCTTTACGCCCTTCATTTCGGTAAGAGCGGCAGCGACTGTATCAAGCGGTATACCGAGTTCAACCGCACAGGACGCCGCAGCCATAGAGTTATAAACGCTGAATTTACCGCCTGTTGCAAGTCTTATGCGGCTTATAAGATTATAGCCGTTAAAATGATATTTAACGCCGTCGGGTTTATAGTATATATCTTTTGCCGTGTAGGTGGCTTCATCACTCACGGCAGAATAGGTGCAGACCCTGCAGGGCAGACCTTCAACCAATTTTTTTGAATAAGGGTCGTCGTAATTTACAATTGCAAGATCGGTTTGCGTAAACAATTTGCGTTTTGCGGCACAGTAGTTTTCCATTGTTTTATGGTAATCAAGGTGATCCTGCGTAAGATTGGTAAACACGGCGGCGTCAAACTTAATGCCGTACACACGATCCTGATCCAGCGCATGCGAGGAAACCTCCATTACACAGGTATCGCACCCTGCGCTTTTCATAAGAGAAAAGAGCGAATTAAGAGCATAAGCGTCCGGCGTAGTGTTCTTAGCCGGAACCGTTTCGTCACCGATCATATTCTGTATAGTTCCGATAAGTCCTACTTTATGACCGGCATGTTCGAGCACGGTTTTAAGCATATATGACACGCTTGTTTTGCCGTTAGTGCCCGTAACGCCGATTATCTTCATCCCGTCAGCCGGGTTGCCGAACCATTTAGCACATATTGAAGCATAAACCTGCCGTGTATTTTTGACAATTATCTGCTGGCCGACCCCGGTATCTTTCTGAGCAATTATAAGGGCAGCGCCCTTTTTCACCGCATCCGTGACATATTTATGTCCGTCCGAGGCAGTACCGTCTATGCAAACAAAAATCATACCGTTGTTCACCTTACGCGAGTCACAGGTTACACCGGTCACTTCGGTTTCGGCAAACGATCCGCAGTCTTCAATCAATTCCTTTAATTTCATAAAACCCAAGTCCTTTCATTACACGGTGGAAATAAAAGCATAAATGCTGATGTTAATCGGCTGCGTCGGTTCTTCTGAAATATACAGATACGACCGTACCGTACTCTACGGTTGAACCGGGACTTATGTCCTGCTTATAAGCCGTCACTCCGGAATCCACTATATCCGCACCGAAAAATTTAATATTCAATCCGCTGTTTGCAGCGGCAGTGTTAGCCGCGGAAACAGACATCCCGCTGAAATTGGGTACGGCGACAGTTCCTGCGGACGAAGTGTCATCGGTATAAATTACCACCACTCCGTTTTTATAGACGGATTTTGCCGCCGACGGAAATTGCCTTGTGACAGTTTCACCGCTGCCGACAACTTTATAAGAAAGCCCTGCTGAAGTAACGGCGGATTTTGCCGAAACAACATCTTTTCCCACAATATTCGGAACGGTAACCGCCATCTTTGCAATTTCTTCTTCGGAATACTGCGGTTCAAACCCCAAGTACGGCAGCACTTCCGATATTATCTGACCGCCCGCCGGCGCTGCAATCGCACTGCCGTAATAAGCGGCGCCGTTTTCAACATTCGGTTGATCGATCATAACAAGCACGGCGATTTCGGGGTCATCAATAGGTGCGATACCTACAAACGAGCCGATATAAAGGTTGTGCGAACCGGTTGCTTCGATTTCGGCAACCTTTTGGGAAGTGCCGGTCTTACCGCCTATGCGGTATCCGGAAACATAAGCGTTTTTACCGCCGCCGTTTACAACAACATCTTCAAGCATCTGCCTTATTATTGCTGAAGTTTCCTCGGATATTACCTGACGCTTAACATTTGTTCCTATGCTTTTAACGGTATTGCCTTCCGAATCTATAATTTCATTAACAATATGCGGCGTTACAAGTTTACCGCCGTTTACCGCAGCCGAAACCGCCGTTATAAGTTGCAGCGGGCTGATTTGAAATGTTTGCCCGAATGCAGATGAAGCAAGTTCAACCGGCCCCATTTTTTCTTTGGAATGATAGACCGGAGTTGCTTCACCGGGAAGGTCGATTCCCGTTTTTTCGGTAAAGCCGAAAGCGGAAAAATAATCGCTGAATTTTTCAACTCCCAAATCTTCACCAATGGTAATAAATGCGGGGTTGCAGGAATTGTTCATGGCAATACCGAGCGTCTGGCTGCCGTGACCCGAATGTTTATGGCAGTTATATGACTGCCCCGAAACCGTTATTTTACCGGTACAGTTATAGGTGTGCGAGGTTGAAGTAATCTTTTCTTCAAGTGCTGCGGCAGCGGTAAATATTTTAAATACCGAACCCGGCTCGTAAGCGTCGGATATAGCTTTGTTTCTCCACTGCCTGCTGAGCAATTCGTTTTTTGTATTCTTTTTTTCGGTTTCATCGGTTATTGCGTCAAGTTTTGCGTTGTCCTCATCCGAAAGTTCAAACGGCTCGTTCGGGTCAAAGTCACCTTTAACCGCCATCCCTAAAATTTCACCTGTTTTTACGTTCATAACAATGCAGGCACCGCGCTCTTCGGCCTGATTGTCTTTAACCGCCTGTTCCAAATGATTTTCGCAAACATACTGTATATATGTATCAAGAGAAAGTTTCAAGGTGCTGCCAGGCTCTGCGTCGATTATCTTTTCGTAAGAGAACGGCATAGCGTCGCCGTTGGCTTTTTTTGCGGCAATCATTCTTCCGGCGGTTCCGGTAAGTTCATTGTCATACTGTGCTTCAAGTCCCGAAAGACCTTGATTATCATCGCCGACAAAGCCCAAAACGACCGACGCCAAACTACCGTTGGGATATGTACGTTTTGTGCTTTTATCAAGTCCGATATAATTGGCAACATTATTTTTACTTTTTGAAATATAATCTCTTATTTGGTCAGCTTTATCGCTTTCAACCTTTTTTTTGACAATAACATAACTTGACTGCGTGTTTAATTTTTCAACAACCTTTTCACGCTCACACTCTAAAATTTGGGAAAGGTTGTCGGCAATTTCATTTTTTGTTGCTTCAAGTTTTGTTTTGTCGGTTATTGATTTAAAGCCGTTAGGGGTTACATAAACTGTCCAGACGGTTGAACTTGTTGCAAGCAGATTTCCGTTGCGGTCATAAATATCGCCGCGCTGCGCCGTCATTTCCGTATCATACAGTTGCTGTGACGCAGCCTTGTTTTTATAAAATTCGCCCTTAACAATCATTATTCTGAAAAGTTGCACAAGAGAGGTCAAAACCGTAGTGCCGACCAATATCAGCGCTACGATTTTCATACGGGTTCTGATTTTTTTAGTTGGGCCGTATGTCACTGCTTTGTCCTCCCTATTTAAAAAATTTATACCATTATCGGCAAAAGCCGAACAAAACCGAAGTATTAATTATGCTCAATACGAGAGTTGAGGAAAAGCACCCAACTCTCGTATAATATTCTTTTTAAATATATGTTATTACCCGCAAAACATATTCAATCGGAAATATTTGTTCCGTCCCCGTCAACAGCACAATCCTCAGCATTGGTTTTTATATAAACAACCTGACCTTTTTCAATTTTATTCATACCGAGTTGCTTGGCGGCTTCCTCGATATTTTTATAGGATGTTATCTTTTCGATTGCACAGTTAAGTCGTGTTTTCTCGCTCTCAAGGCAAGATATTTCGGTATTTACGGAGTCGATTTGAGAATTAACTTTTGTTATTTCGGCACGGGTAAATATATTTACAAAAACCATTGCCACAATAAAAACCGAGATTGCGGTGGCAAGCACCTTGGCTTTAATTGATTTACGGGCGTCTTCCGCCTTTTTTATTCTCGATGCGGGATGGCGGGTTACCCTCGTTCTGTCAGGCTCCGCCTTCGGTTCGGTCTTGGGTGCGGCGGACTCCGCAAACATATCAAAATCATATGCTAAGGACATATTATAATATTTATAGTTGTCCAATTTTTTCACCGTTCCTTTATTCGTTTAACAGAGCGCAGTTTGGCACTGCGGCTTCTGGGATTTTCATTTATTTCTTCATTGCTCGGAATAATGGGTTTACGGTTGACAAGTTCGCCCTCCGGTGTTCTTCCGCACATACAAACCGGAAAATCCGTAGGACAAATGCAGCCTTTGCAAAATTCTGCAAAGGTTCTCTTAACAATGCGGTCTTCAAGCGAATGAAAGGTAATAACGCTAAGCACTCCGCCGACCGAAAGACGCGAGAACGCGTTTTCAACCCCCTGCTTTGCTGCGTCAAGTTCGCCGTTTACCTCAATACGCAGTGCCTGAAAGCACTTCCTTGCAGGGTGTCCGTTCCGCCTTGCAGCCGCGGGTACCGCATTTTTTATTATCTCGGCAAGCTGCAGCGTGGTTTTAATTTCGTTTTTTTCACGCTCTTTACATATTGCCAAAGCTATTTTATAGGCGAACTTCTCTTCGCCGTAATCCCTGAATATTTCAGTTAATCTTTGGGCTGACAACGAATTCACAAGGTCGGCAGCCGTTATTCCCGTTTTACTCATTCTCATATCAAGCGGTGCATCGGTATGGAAGGAAAACCCCCGCTCACCGTTATCAAGTTGAAAAGATGACACGCCGAGATCCAAAAGCACTCCGTCCGCCGTGTCAATCCCCAAACCGTCAAGCACCGACGGTATCTCGGTAAAATTGGCTTGCACAACGGTTGCAGGCAGGTTCGTCAACCGTTCCTTTGCCGTTTTTACGGCGTCAGGGTCGCGGTCAATTGCAATAAGGCGTCCTGTGGTCAGTAATTCGGCGATTTTTTTTGAATGACCGGCGCCGCCGGCAGTACCGTCAACATATATTCCGTCTTTTTTTACAGAAAGCGAACTGACGGCTTCTTTAAGCAAAACCGACTTGTGCGAAAATTCCATTTCGCTCAGTCCCTCCCTCTGTATTTAAAAATTAAGTTTAGCCATAATTCCGGCAATTTCTTCAGGCGTGTATTCGCTGCTTTCGGCAGCCCATGCGCCCGCATTCCACATTTCGAGATGTGTGGACATACCTAAAATAGTCGTTTCGCCGTCAAGCGACGCGAATTCCCTTAAATTTTGCGGAATCAGCACTCTGCCCTGTGAATCGTACTCAAGCCGTGTTGCGCCGGCATACAGATAATGCTTGACCTTGCTTGCGGTAATTGAAGGCAGACTGCGTATCTTTTCGTCAAGCGCTGCCCATTCGTCATTTGAATATATGCAAAGGCAGGGTTTACCTTCAAGTCCTTTGGCGAGCATTATACTTTCGCCCAGGTCTTCCCTGAACTTTGCCGGAATAGCAATGCGGCCTTTTTTATCAATATTATGTTTGTATTCACCGAATAACATTCAAAACCGCCTCACTTTCCACACAATTTAACACTTTTATGGTTTTAGGATACACTTTTCCCCACTCACAAACCCATTATAGACCATCAAAAAGTAAAATGCAATAGTAAATTTAAAAATTCACTGCCTTTTTAAAAAAAATAACTGCCGCCCTTTATAAAAAGAGCGGCAGCAATGCCTGACACGGTATTAAAATGTAAAATAAATTAAAATTCGCAATTCAGCGGAGTTCTGTAATACGGGATAACATCGCGGATGTTTTCCATATCGGTAAGATACATAACAAGTCTTTCAAATCCCATACCGAAACCGGAATGCGTGCAACCGCCGAAACGGCGCAAATTGAGATACCAATACATATCTTCTTCCGATATGCCGAGTTCCCTGACCCTTACAAGCAATTTATCGTAATCGGTTTCGCGCTGACTGCCCCCCATCAATTCACCGGCGCCCGGAACAAGCAGGTCAACCGCGGCAACTGTTTTACCGTCATCATTCTGATACATATAAAACGCCTTGATATCTTTCGGCCAATCGTAAACAAAAACGGGGGATTTAAAGTATTCTTCGGTTAGATATTTCTCGTGTTCTTTTGCGATATCCTCGCCGTATTGCGGTTTGAACACAAAGCGGTCTTCAACCTTTTTAAGTATCTCTATAGCGTCGTGATGTGTGACTTTTGCAATGTGCGACTCAACAAAGGCGTTTAACTTCTCTATAAGGTTTGTGCCGTTAAATTTCTGCAAAAATTCAAGTTCGTCGGAACAGCGGTCAAGCACATATTTAACAACAAATTTAAGGAAATCTTCTTCAAGATCCATAAGTCCGTCAAGGTCACAGAAAGCGACTTCGGGCTCAATCATCCAAAATTCGGCAGCATGGGTCTTGGTGTTGGAGTTTTCCGCCCTGAATGTCGGGCCGAAGGTGTATATTTTGCCGAATGCCATTGCAAAAGTTTCACCTTCAAGCTGACCCGTTACCGCAAGGCAGGTTTCTTTGCCGAAAAAGTCTTTGCTGTGGTCGGTCTCGCCGTCAGCCAATGTGGTGACTTTAAAAGTATTGCCTGCACCCTCGCCGTCATTAGCGGAAATAAGCGGAGTATGCACATATACATATCCCCTGTCCTGAAAATATGTATGCACCGCCATCGCAGCCACGCTTCTTACCTTAAAAACAGCCTGAAAAACTCTTGTGCGCGGGCGCAGATAAGCCTGCTCACGCAAAAATTCCAGCGAATGTTTTTTAGGCTGTAACGGATAATTTTCCGGACAATCACCCAAAAGTTCAACATTCTCGGCTTGAATTTCCACCGTTCCGGGTCTGTTTTCAACCTCGGTGAGTTTCCCTGTAATCTTTATGGCGGAACCGACGCGGTAGGCGTTTATTTCGGAAAAATTCGCTATGGCGTCAGAATAAACCACCTGCACCGATTTAAAGCAGCTCCCGTCAAAAAAATCAATAAACCCGAAAGTTTTTTGTCTGCGGTGGTTTCTTACCCAACCTTCAAGCGTTACCGTAGCGCCGATATATTTATCTGCAGCGCCGAACATATCTTTTAAAAGAATTTTTGACACTTTTATCACTCCTACTTAATCTTTACCGACAACACTCTTAAAAAGTTGCTCGGCAAACCATTCGTGAACTTTGGGCAGATAATGTATATTATCTTCCCTATATATTCCCCTCTGCGGGGCATCCAAATCGAAATACGGGCAATTTTTTGAAGTAGCCAAATAAACAAATGTACCGTTACGGTCTGAAAGTCGCTTAAACGCTGCATTTACAGCTGCCTGATATTTTTTCGGCTCTTTGTCATCAAGCGCATTTGCATAACACAGTTCATAAAAATAAACGGGGCACGGCATCGTCATTTTTTTAAGCAGACCGCCGAAGAACTTTTCATAATACTTATCGGCAGTGTCGAAAAATGCTTCGTCAACCGGTGCCGAATCCGCCTCACTGCCTATCCAATGAAGCCCGAGCGAAACAGGGTTTTTATATTTGCCGTTCAAAAACTTCATTGTGTTTTCTATGGTTTCAAGTGCCAGCGGATAAAGGGATATATCACAGTGTTCAATATCCATAATTCTTTCCCTGTCGGGAATCCACATCATATTATACTTGCTTCCGTCCCAAAAATAGGCGTAAACCGTCCCCTGCGAGCCGATTGATATTTGAACTATGTACAAATCGGGCAAACCTGCTTTATTGCCGCTGTCAATTTCCGATTGCCAGAGTTTTGCGAAGCATGCGGCAAGCCTGTATGTTGCGTCCTGCGTTTCGCCGAGGTTCATTCCGTAAGAAGAATAGCCGCTGAATTTAACTTCATCCAGACCGTAAGCCTGATTATCCTTTGCGGCAAGCCCGAAAACATTCTTCATAGGTTCTTTTATTATATCGCAGTCGTCCATAACGGCGGCGTGACCGTGGGCATTAGACTGACCGAAAACGAACAGTACCGCTGCATCGTGTTCACGAATATTCATATTAATTCCCTCCGTAATTAAAGTGTCTGTTTATTAAGTCAATTATTGCCGCCGACAACCGAATTGTAAAGCCGCTTGGCGAACCATTCGTGAGTTTTGCCTAAATAATGTCCGTTATCTTCCCTGAATATTCCTCTGTGCGGAGCGTTCAAGTCAAAATACGGGCACTCTTTAGAGGTGGCTAAATAAATATATATACTGTTGCGGGCAACAAGGCGCTTAAAGCCGGTGTTAACGCCTGCCTGCCGTTTTTTAGGGGTTGGCTCTTCAAATGCATTGCCGCAGCAAATTTCATAAAGGTAAACGGAACACGGCATCGCAATTTTTTGAAGCAATCCGCTAAAGAACTTTTCATAGTATTCATCGGCATAGTCAAAAAAGTTTTCATCAACAGCATCAGAGTCAGACTCACTTCCTATCCAATGAAGTCCGAGCGAAACGGGGTTTTTATATTTGCCGTTTAAAAACTTCATTGTATTTTCAATAGTTTCAAGCGCCAGCGGATAAAGTGATATATCACAGTGTTCTATATCCATCTTCTTTTCCCTATCCGGGCGCCACATCATATCATGCTTTATTCCGTCCCAAAGATAGGAATACACCGTACCCTGCGAGCCGATTGAAATTTGAACTATGTACAAATCGGGCAAGCCTGCCTTATTGCCGTTATCAATTTCCGACTGCCATAGTTTTGCAAAGCATGCGGCAAGCCTGTATGTTGCGTCCTGCGTTTCACCGAGGTTCATTCCGTATGACGAATAGCCGCTGAATTTAACTTCGCTTAAACCGTAAGCCTGATTATCCTTTGCGGCAAGCCCGAAAACATTCTTCATAGGTTCTTTTATTATATCGCAGTCGTCCATAACGGCGGCATGACCGTGGGCGTTCGACTGCCCGAAAACGAACAGTACCGCCGCATCGTGTTCACGAATGTTCATATAAATACCACTTCCGTACTCAAAATACTCATTTTATGGTATCACAAACATTCTTTTTTTTCAATATTTTTATGCTATTTTCTTGTTTTAATTGCAGAAATGTGGTATACTAAGGCAATTAAACTCACGGAGGTGTTTGCAATGAACACAAAACTTTTAAAACTTTTATACGAAAATTCAAGATACACCGTCGGTGACCTTGCGACGATGCTTGGCATAAGCGAAGCGGAAGTCAAAGCGGATATGGAGAAAATGGAGAAATCCGGACTTATATGCGGATACAAGGCAGTAATTGACTGGAGCCGTGTTGACAATGAAAAGGTTTCGGCAATGATCGAACTTAAAGTTACCCCGAAGACCGATGCGGGATTTGAATATTACGCAGAACAAATAACCAAATATCAGGAAGTTGAAAGCGTATACCTTATGTCGGGCGGATATGACATCTGCGTTATTGTTAAGGGAAAAAGTTTTTTGGAAGTTGCCGATTTTGTGGCGAAAGTTTTGGCGCCTATGAACGGAGTGAACTCTACCGCAACACACTTTGTGCTTAAAAGATATAAGGAAATGGACATTGAACTCGGCATTAAAAATAAAGATGACAGAGGTAAAATCGGGCTATGATTGACTACGAAAAAATGATAAACCCGACGGTTGAGCAAATAAAACCGTCAGGTATACGGAAGTTTTTTGACATTGCCGAAAAACTTGACGATGTTATATCTTTAGGAGTAGGCGAACCGGATTTTTTAACCCCGTGGCACATTCGCCAATGCGCTATTGACTCACTTAACAGCGGCAAAACACGCTACACCGCAAACCGCGGGCTGAGCGAATTGCGCACCGCCGTATGCAGATATATCAAAAAAGAATACGGGCTGGAATATTCGCCCGATACCGACATTCTTGTAACCGTAGGCGGGAGCGAAGCAATAGACAGCGCCGTCAGAGTTCTTTGCCGACCGGGAAGCGAAGTTATTATACCCGAACCGAGTTTTGTTTGTTATGCGCCGATAGTAAGGCTTGCAGGCGGAACGCCCGTGATAATCCCCACAAAGGCGGAAAACAGCTTCCGTTTGACGGCAGCGGAACTTAAAAGTCATATCACCGATAAAACAAGTGCGCTTATCTTCCCTTTTCCGAACAACCCGACGGGCGCGATAATGGAACGAGAAGATCTTGAAGAAATTGCCGAGGTTTTACGCGGAACCGATATTGCGGTAATATCCGACGAGATATATTCAGCCCTTACATACGGCGGTAAAAAGCACTGTTCAATTGCAATGATTGACGGAATGAAGGAGCGCACGGTCGTTATAAACGGATTTTCAAAAACCTATTCGATGACAGGTTGGAGATTAGGTTACGCCTGCGGCCCGTCACCCATAATAAAACAGATGACAAAGGTTCATCAATTCGCCATAATGAGCGCACCGACAACATCGCAATATGCCGCAATTGAAGCGTTAAAAAACGGCGACAGCGATATATCCGCAATGCTTGAGGAATATGACTCACGCCGCCGCATTATACTTGACGGTTTTAATAAATTGGGGCTTGAATGTTTTGAGCCCAAAGGTGCATTTTATGTATTCCCGTCAATTAAAAGCACGGGTATGAGTTCGGACGAATTTTGCGAAAAATTAATAGAAGAACAGCGTGTTGCGGTAGTCCCGGGCAGTGCGTTCGGCGAAAGCGGCGAGGGGTATATACGCGCGTCATACTGCTATTCGGTTGAACATATCAAAACCGCGCTTTCAAGAATCGAAAAATTTTTAAAAGACCGAAAATAATATTTTTCATCACAACAACCGCCCGACTGCATTACGGCAGTCGGGCGGTTTATTATGCTTATATCTCAGTTTCTGTTGGATTTATTTTTATAAACCAAAGTTCCTGCTATCACGGCAGCCGAAACGGTTAAAACAATTATAATCAAGGCAATCGGGCTGTTATCACCGGTTTTGGGTGATTGGGTTTCCTCGGCCGAAGATGTTTCCGATGTGCCGCTGTCCGTTGTTGCTGCTGCCTCTTCGGAAGATTCGGTGCCGGCGCCTTCGCTTGTTGTACCGCCGCTGTTTTCCTCTTCACCCGATGTGTCGCTTTTGTCATCGCTTTCGATTTTATCGGGCTGTTTTTCGCTTTCCGGAGCTGCGGGAGGTTGTTCGCCGCTCGATGTTGACCCGATTTGCGCCGCAGAAGTTGCAACCTCGGTTTCGTTTACGTACAAGCCGTATTTTTGACCCGAAGTTAAATTCGGCGATGTGAAAAATACGTATCCTACATTGCACATTGCCGCCGTGCTGTACACGCTGTCGGAAGATGCATTTTTAACAGTTATTGTGTTGCCCTTTGCAACGGATACAGTTGTTCCGCTCATGGGAGGTTCAGGCTGCTGACCGCCGCCCAAGGCACCATCGGGATTAGGCTGGGGCGGATTACTGCCGCTTGTCGGAGGATTGCCGTCAATACCCGTATTTTCGCCGTCTGTCGGTTCTTTTCCCGGATGTCCGTCCGGGATTTCCGGCGGCTGACCGTCAGGCATATTTTCATTCGAGTTACCTGCGTTATTACCGCCGCCGTTTGCGAATGTACCGTAAATAACATATGGCTGCGTTACATTCAGATTCATTCCCATACCGCCGCTTCCTCCTGCCGCGAATACCGTTCCTCCCGATATTGCTATTGTTCCGTCGGCATCAAGCGGCTGATTGTCCGCAGTGTTGGCAGTCCAGACGGAAATTGTTCCGCCTGTAACGGTTATATTCCCGTTTGAATCAAAACCGTCACCCGAAGAAGAATATGCGGTGATAATTCCGCCGTAAATATTTACGGAAAAATCGTAATCTGTCAAATCCGAGTTGGCTGCATTCAGGCAATCGTCGGTTGAAGTTATATCAATATTACCTGAATAAATATTTAATGTTGCCGCTTCAATTCCTTCGTTACAATTATTTATTTTAATCTTCGGGCCGTTTGAGTCTTTCAGACCGATATTCATAACAAGGTCGCAATGCAATGCATCGTCGGCGGCTGTAATAACAATATTGCCGCTTTCAATGTTCAAAAGTTGCTCGGCGTTGACAGCATCATTCACCGAAGCGGTAATATTTAAAGTTACATCTTTAATTACAAGATGCGCCTCGCCTTCTTCATCGGTAGTAACGCCCGACTTTATGCCGTTTTTACCGTTAGCGGTAATGTTTAAAGTTCCGCTGCCGCTTATTGTAACTTTTGAACCGTCCTTACACTTTATTACGGCGTTTTCGGCTTCTGTATTATCCGGATAATTCTCATCATTATTCATTGCGCTGTCAGTTAAAGTATTCACCGTACCGTTTGCCGCAACAATATTAACCTCGCTTGATTTATTACAGCTTATCGGGGCGGTGTTTGAACTTGTAAGCGAAACACCGTTCAAAACCAATGTGACGCCGACAGTTCCTTTTTTTATCTTTATCGAACCATCGGTACAACTGCCGGAAACCATATATGTGCCGGCATTATTAATGGTAAGCGAAGTGCCGCTTATCTTATAGCCGTTATAATCCCCTTCGGTAACGGTTATTCCGCTGTCGCTGAATATAAAGTCCGTTGCACCATCAAGTGTGCAAATTGACTCCGCCTGTGCGGTTACGGGTACAAGTGCCAACAACATAATAAGTGCAGCCCCAATTGACGCCGCCCGTAATTTAAAAAATCCTTTTTTCATACTTCTCATCCTCTCTGATTTTTGACTTTAAACATTGCATTCCTGCTTTGTTGCCGTTATTATAAACAGAAAAGATTGAAAATACATTGAATAACAAAAGTTTTTTTAAATTTCACCGCCCGACTGCATTACGGCAGTCGGGCGGTGAAATTTATTTTATATATCTTATTCGTATATAGGGAATTTTTTGCAAAGCGCAACAACTTCATCGGTTATGCGGTCTTTGGAATTTTCAAAATCTACCGCAGCATCTTTTATCCATTTTGCTATAAGTTTCATTTCGGGTTCTTTAAATCCGCGTGTTGTAACCGCAGGCGTGCCTATCCTTATGCCGCTTGTAACAAACGGACTTTCGGGGTCATTCGGTATGGCATTTTTGTTGGCGGTAATATGCACCTCGTCAAGCCGTGCCTGCATTTCCTTGCCCGTGATATTAAACGGCCTTAAATCAACTAAGAAAAGGTGATTGTCCGTGCCGCCCGAAACTATACGGAAACCGAGATCGGACATTTCGTCGGCAAGGCATTTTGCATTAACGACTATTTGTTTCTGGTATTGCTTGAATTCATCGGTCATAGCCTCGCCGAATGCGACTGCCTTTGCGGCAATTATATGTTCAAGCGGGCCGCCCTGCGTACCCGGGAAAACGCCCTTATCAATAATTTTTGCAAGTTCTTCTTTGCAAAGGATAAGTCCTCCCCTCGGCCCACGGAGTGTTTTATGCGTGGTTGTTGTGACAACATCGGCATACGGTACGGGGCTCGGATGAAGCCCTGCCGCAACAAGGCCGGCAATATGCGCCATATCTACCATAAAATATGCGCCGACTTCTTTGGCTGTTTCGGATATTCTTTTAAAGTCAATTATTCTTGAATATGCGCTGGCACCCGCTATTATAAGTTTCGGTTTGCACTCGTTCGCTATTCTTCTTATTTCGTCATAATCGAGCATTTCGGTATCGTCGTTGACGCTGTAAGGTACTATATTGAAATACTTACCCGAAATATTCACGGGGGAACCATGCGAAAGATGACCGCCGTGAGCAAGGTTAAGCCCCATAACGGTATCGCCCGGTTTTACAAGTGCAAAGAATACCGCAAGGTTGGCATTTGCGCCGCTGTGCGGCTGAACATTTGCGTGTTCCGCGCCGAAAAGTTTTTTAGCACGTTCGCGCGCAATATTTTCCACAACATCAACACATTGGCAGCCGCCGTAATACCTGTGGTCGGGGTATCCTTCGGCATATTTATTGGTAAGGACAGTTCCCGCGGCAAGCAGAACGGCTTTTGAAACAATATTTTCGGACGCTATAAGTTCGATATTATGCTGCTGCCTTTCAAGTTCGGCATTACATGCTTCATACACTTCGGCGTCATAATTTTTAAGTTCATCAAAAAAATTCATAAGAATAACCTCCCTGAGATTTTGCTAAAATTATAAATCCAACTTCAAATCGCCGTCTTTTATCCAGCCGATTTTCCTAAACGGCAAGGCGATAAGCGGCGTAAGTATCGCCGGTAAAACTACGCTTATAAGTAAAAGTCCCGCCCAGTCAAACGCTGTGGGTGATATGGCGGAAACACCGTTTTTAACCGCTTCCGCGCTCGGTGCTACCCAGCCCGTATAAACGCCTATCGGCCCTACAAGTCCGCAAGTACCCATACCCGACGATATAGCCGCACCGTTCATTTGCAGTTTAAATAAGCAGGTTGCTATAGGGCCTGTTACGGCAGACACCAATGTAGGCGGAATCCAAATTCGGGGATTGCGAACGATGTTACCCATTTGCAACATACTTGTACCGAGCCCCTGCGCCACCAAGCCGCCCATTTTATTTTCACGCCAACTCATAACCGCAAAGCCGACCATCTGAGCGCAGCAACCCGCAAGCGCAGCGCCTCCGGCTAACCCTGTAAGTCCCAAAGCTGCGCATATAGCCGCGCTGCTGACGGGCAGAGTAAGCAATATACCCACAATAACCGAAACAATAATTCCCATAAGCAACGGCTGCAACTCGGTTGCCCACATTATTGCGTCACCCGTGAACATTGCCGCACGGCCTATGTAAGGCGCAGTATATATTGAAAGCAAAGCACCCGAACATATTGTTACAATCGGGGTGACAAGTATATCGATTTTAGTTTCTTTACTTACCGCTTTGCCGAGTTCGGCAGCAATTATTACTATAAAAAATACGGCAAGCGGCCCGCCGGCACCTCCCAAACTGTTGGCAGCATAACCTACGGCGGCAAGTGAAAAAAGCACAAGCGGCGGTGCTTTAAGTGCAAAACCGATTGCCACCGCCATTGCAGGGCCCGTAACTGCACTTGCAAATTTACCCATTTGGGTTATTATATCGACCCCGAACTGAGTGCCTACAGTATTAAGTATTGTACCGATAAGCAGCGAGGCAAACAAGCCCTGCGCCATTGCCGAAAGTGCGTCAATACCGTAACGCTTTACCGAAAACTCTATATCTTTCCTCTTTAAAAAACTCTTGAATTTCCCCAACTTCAAAGCCCCCTTAAGTTTGATATTACAAGAAATGGGCGATACAAACGCATCGCCCATTCCCGATTTTACAAATCTTATTCCGAGATTGCGTCAACAGGGCAACCTGCTGCACAAGCACCGCAAGAAATGCAGGTATCTTCGTTTATTTCAAACTTTCCGTCGCCTTCAGAAATAGCTTCTACGGGACATCCGGCAGCACACGCGCCGCAAGAAATGCAAGCGTCACTGATTTTGTAAGCCATTACTTTCACCTCCAAGCATAACACCTGACTTTATTGTATCACACTTCTTAAAAAAAGCAAGTGCAAATTTAGGCATATATTGCAACATTGCAAATTTAGTGATATTTGCAATTATTCTTCAATTCCGTCTTCTTTAGGTTCCCAGTTTGTCCAAACAGCCTGAATATCGTCGTTTTCGTCAAACATATCAAGCATTTTTGTCATCTTTTCAGCCGTTTCGGCATCATCCGCTTCGGATTTGGTTGCGGGAATGTACGCAACCTCACTGTTTATAAAATCATACCCCTTACCTTTGAGTGCGGCGCAGACCGCATCAAAATCGTTCGGTTCACAGGACACTTCATAAACCTCACCGTCAAACGTGAAGTCGTCCGCACCTGCTTCAAGCACATCTTCCATAACCTTATCTTCGGAAAGTCCATCTCCGTCAATCGTTATTATGCCTTTGCGCTCAAACATAAACATAACCGAACCGGGCTGACCCATATTACCGCCGAATTTATCAAAATAATGGCGCACATCACCTGCTGTTCTGTTGCGGTTGTCGGTAAATGCTTCAACAACTACGGCTATGCCGTTAGGGCCGTAGCCTTCATAGATTATTTCCTCATAATTTGCGCTGTTTGCGTCGCCCGCCGCTTTCTTGATTATACGGTCAATATTATCATTCGGCACATTGTTGGCTTTAGCCTTTGCAACAACATCACGGAGTTTGGAGTTGACCGAGGGATCTGCTCCGCCGGCTTTTACAGCCATTGTAAGTTCACGCCCGATACGTGTGAAGATTTTTGCTTTTTTGGCGTCGGTTTTTTCTTTTTTGCGTTTAATATTGTTCCACTTCGAATGTCCTGACATAAAGGTTTATCCCCCTAAAATTTATAACTTGAATATTATATCACTTATTTTTGATTTTTTCAAGATGTATTAATAAAACGGATATGTCCGCCGGGCTGACGCCCGATATTCTTGAAGCCTGACCGATATTAAGCGGCTTGATTTTTTTAAGTTTTTCAATCGCTTCAAGCCGCAGTCCATACACGCTGTCATAGTCAAAATCAGCACCGAGCCTCTTGACTTCAAGCCGTTTCATTTCTTCAATCTGCGCCGATTGACGTTTTATGTAGCCGCTGTATTTAATTTCAACCTCAACCTTTTCGGTAACGGCTGCAGGCAATTGGGGTCTTTCTTTATCAAACTGTGCCAAACAGGCATAATCAAGTTGAGGCCGCCTTATTAAATCGGCAAGCCGTGTACCGGTTGTAACCGTTGCGGTGCCGCGGCTTTCAAGCAAAGCGTTAAGTTCGCTGCCGGGCGGCAGAAATGTATTTTCCAGGCGTTCGATTTCGGCAGTTTTTGCGGCAGTCCGTTCAAGATATGCATTCCACTTTACATCATCAACAAGCCCGTTTTCCCTGCCGTATTTCATCAGTCGCTCATCGGCATTGTCCTGCCTTAAAATCAAGCGGTATTCGCTGCGCGAAGTCATCATTCTGTAAGGATCGGAACATCCTTTTATAACAAGGTCATCAATAAGAGTGCCTATATAGGAAGTGGAGCGGTCAAGTATCATCGGTTCTTTGCCCTGTACTTTTCGCGCGGCATTGATACCCGCAACCAAGCCCTGCGCCGCCGCTTCTTCGTACCCTGAGGAACCGTTGAACTGACCTGCGCCGAAAAGTCCGTTTTTATCTTTAAATTCAAGCGACGCTTCAAGCGCCGTAGGGTCAACACAGTCATATTCAATTGCGTATGCCGTTCGCATTATCTGCACATTTTCAAGGCCCTTTATGGTCTTATAAAATGCAACCTGAACTTCCTCCGGCAATGAACTGGACATACCCTGCAAATACATTTCCTCGGTATTTTCGCCGCACGGTTCTATAAACAATTGGTGGCGCTTTTTATCGGGAAATCGGACGATTTTATCCTCAATGCTCGGGCAGTAGCGCGGCCCCACGCCGTGAATAAGTCCCGAATAAAGAGGCGAACGGTCAAGATTTTTAAGGATCACGTCGCGTGTTTTGTCATTGGTATATGAGATATGGCAAACCACTTTATTTTCAACTGCGCCTTCAGGCGTAGAATAACTGAACGGGGTTATATCGTCGTCCCCCGGCTGTACCTCAAGTTCTTCAAGATTCAAACTGCTTTTAAGCACCCTTGCCGGCGTGCCCGTTTTAAATCTTCTGAGCGGAATGTTAAGTTTAAGCAGTGCGGCTGATAATTCTGTTGCGGCAAATGTGCCGTCGGGGCCGCCGTCATAATTCACATCGCCCACATAAATGCGACCTTTTAAAAAAGTTCCGCTTGCAATAACAACTGTTTTTGCGGTGTATTCCGCTTTAAGTTTTGTAACGGCATGCCAAACGGCACCCTCCTGCCAAAGGTCAACAATTTCGCCCTGACGCAGGTGCAGACCTTTTTGCAATTCAAGCGTGTGTTTCATATACGCGCTGTATTCGCGCCTGTCTATCTGCGCACGCAAAGAATGCACCGCAGGGCCTTTACCGCGGTTCAGCATTCGGCTTTGCAGAGTGTTTCTGTCCGCCGCGCGGCCCATTTCGCCGCCCAGCGCGTCAATTTCCCTTACGAGGTGACCCTTCGCCGTTCCGCCGATTGACGGATTGCAGGGCATATTCCCAACCCAATCCATATTAATGGTAAACACGGCGGTCTTGCAGCCCATTCTTGCCGCGGCGAGCGCCGCTTCAATTCCTGCGTGACCTGCGCCTATTACCAAAACATCATAACTGTCCGCTAAGTAATTCATCTTATCACCAAATATTTTCACATTAAATCGCCGCTTTATTTACCGACGCAGAACTTTTTAAACACCTCGTCAGTTACTTCCGTCGTAACCCGCTCACCCGTAAGTTCCATAAGGGCGTTCAAGGCATCATCAACACACACGCCTATCGCATCCACCGTCATACCGTCAGAATAAGCGTTCAACGCTTCCTTCACGGAATTTAATGCTCTTTGCGCACAGTCACGCTGGCGTTCGCTTGAAAGCAATACACTGTTTGAAGAAAGACCCGAGCCTGCAACGATATGCCGTATAAGGCTGCCAAGTTCATCCATTCCTTCACCGTTTTTGGCGGATACGGAAACCGATGGAAATCCGTAACTTTTTATCTTTTCCGCATCGATGCAAGGGCTCAAATCAGCCTTATTGATAACCGCTATTACATTTTTGCCGACTATGCGTTCAAGCACGCTGAAATCGTATTCGTCAAGTTGACGCGAACCGTCAAAAATCGCAAGAATAAGTTGTGCCGTATCAATCTTCTTTTCGGAGCGTTTAACGCCGATATTTTCAATAATATCATCGGTTTCTCTAATGCCTGCGGTGTCCGACAAACAGAGTTTTATGCCGCCTATATCAACGGTTTCTTCAATAACATCTCGCGTAGTGCCCGAAATATCGGTAACTATCGACCGCTCGTCCCCCACAAGCATATTCATAAGGGTTGATTTACCTACATTCGGGCGACCGATTATAGCGGCGGAAATCCCCTCGCGCATAACCTTGCCGTTATCGTAATCCGCAAGCAGTTTACCCAAATTATCGGATATTTTTTTCAATCTGACGGGGAGTTCGCCGATGCCGCTGAATTCGGGCTCTTCGTCGGGGTAATCGGAATATGCCGCAACGCTTGCGGCAGCGGCAAGAAGTTTTTCTTTTATTTCGGCTGTTGCGGCTGTTACCGCACCCTCTTTTGCGGCAAGGGAAGCCTTAAGCATATCGGCATTGCCCGCCTCGATAATTGCGGCGACGCTTTCGGCTTCGGCAAGGTCAAGTTTACCGTTTAAGAATGCTCTTTTGGTAAATTCACCCGGTGCGGCAGGCGTTGCCCCCTGTGCCAAGATCTCACGCAGCAGAGTACGCTGAATGTATATTCCGCCGTGAACCGAGAATTCAACAACATTTTCTCCCGTATAACTTTTAGGCGCGCGAAACACCAAAGCAACCGCCTCATCCAATGCCTCACCGTTTGCATATACTTTACCGAAAGCGGCTGTATAACCTTTTTGGCAGGAAAGCAGTTTACCCGAAACGGAGCGGAACACACGGTCAGCAACCGTAAAAGCGTCATCGCCGCTTATTCTGATAACGCCGATACCTGCCGGTGACAGCGCCGTGGCAATAGCCGCTATTGTTTTTTCAGCCATAAATCCGCCCCATTTTTAATATAAAATCCGATATATAAATTACCACATTATAGCCTAAAAGTCAACATTTGCAGCCAACAGTCAAGTTTCGACTGCGTCATATGTTGAAAAAATCGGTAAAAAAATGTATAATTATACTATCGTGAACTGCAAAAATAGAAGTCTGTTTGCAAATATAAACAGACCGAGCAGGAGGTCTTGCGGACAAGCCGTAAGACCCCCTGTTTTTAAATGCATCTTTTATTGCGATTAGTCTGCAAACATAGGTGTTGACAGATAACGATCGCCCGTGTCGGGTAAGAGTGCAACAATTATTTTCCCTTTGTTTTCGGGGCGTTTTGCAAGTTCGCTTGCCGCAAATACCGCAGCTCCCGAAGAAATACCCACAAGCATACCTTCCTGCCTTGCAATTGCTCTGCCGGTTGCAAAGGCATCTTCATTTGATACGGTTATTATTTCATCATAAATTTTTGTATTAAGCGTATCGGGGACAAATCCTGCACCGATACCCTGTATTTTATGCGGCCCGGGCGTTCCTTTTGAAAGTACGGGCGAGGTTGCAGGCTCAACCGCAACGATCCTGACATTCGGATTTTTGGATTTAAGATATTCGCCGACGCCTGTAACAGTACCGCCCGTGCCTACGCCCGCAACAAATATATCAACCTTACCGTCGGTATCTTCCCAAATTTCGGGGCCTGTCGTCTTGCGGTGAGCGGTCGGGTTTGCAGGATTGACAAACTGACCGGGGATGAAACTGTTGGGGGTCTCTGCTGCAAGTTCGTCAGCCTTTGCAATTGCGCCTTTCATACCCTTAGCGCCGTCGGTCAATACCAATTCCGCACCGTATGCTTTTAAAAGATTGCGCCGCTCAACGCTCATGGTTTCGGGCATTGTTAAAATAACTCTGTATCCGCGCGCCGCCGCAACCGATGCAAGGCCTATACCGGTATTACCGCTGGTCGGCTCAATAATAACCGAATCTTTTTTCAAAATGCCTTTGCTTTCAGCCTCGTCTATCATTGCTTTTGCAATTCTGTCCTTTGCACTGCCTGCCGGGTTGAAAAATTCCACTTTAGCAACGATCGGCGTTTCAATGCCACAGGATTTTGAAAAATTCGCAAGTTTTACAAGCGGTGTTGATCCGATAAGATCGGTTATTTTTTCATAAATTTTCATAACAATCTACCTCTTTCCGAAATTTACAGGGCGGCTCTTTTATATATTCCTACCTTGCCTACCTGTTTGATAGGTATTATAAACCGACATTTTTGTTTTGTCAACCCCTTTTTTAAAAAAATTTAAAAACCGCTGAATAGCCGCCGCTTGACTTTGCGTAAATATGAATTATAATAACTAATATAATTGATACGGAATGGGAATATGATATGTTAAATCAATTTTCAAGAACCGAACTTATTTTCGGCAAAGAAGCAATGGAAAAACTCCGCGGTGCACGGGTAGCGGTTTTCGGGATAGGCGGCGTTGGCGGCTACGCAGCCGAAGCGTTGATACGAAGCGGGCTCGGCACGATTGACCTGATTGACGATGACCGTATATGCCTTACAAATATTAACCGGCAAATATACGCGACACGCAAAACCGTCGGTAAATATAAGGTCGATGTCGCCGCCGAAAGAATAGCCGAAATAAATCCGGATGCTGCCGTGAACACCCGTCGCATGTTCTATTCACCACAGACTGCCGAGGGAATCGACCTCTCGGTTTATGATTATATAATTGACGCGATAGACACGGTAACGGGTAAAATCGCACTTGCCGAAAACGCAGCCACGGCGAATACGCCGATTATATCTTCAATGGGTGCCGGCAACAAACTCGACCCTACCGCGTTTGAAGTGGCTGATATTTATAAAACTTCGGTTTGTCCCCTTGCAAAGGTAATGCGCCGCGAACTAAAAAAGCGCCGCATAAAACATCTTAAAGTAGTTTATTCAAAAGAATTGCCCGTTACGCCGATTGATGATACGTCGATAAGTTGCAAAGAGCACTGCATATGTCCGCCGGGCACCGCGCGCAAATGCACTGCAAGACGGCAGGTGCCGGGCAGTAATGCCTTTGTTCCGCCTGTTGTCGGGCTTATAATCGCAGGCGAGGTTATAAAGGATATAACAGGCGTTCGCGGAAACGGTATTGGGATTTGAGCCTAAAAAGTATTCAAAACAGTCTTCTAAAAAACAAACAGGGGCAAAACACATAATTTGTCCCTGTTTTTTCTTATATTAAAATAAAAAATCAGCCGTTTAAAATCGGATACTCAGTCCCGATCTTCCGCATTGTAATAATTATAAATATTTTCGGCAACCCTGTCACTTATAAAGTTAAGATTTTTAAGATTATCAAGTTCCGCATTTTTCACGGCTTTAAGTGATTTAAAGTGGGCAAGCAGTTTTTGTGCGGTAACCTGCCCCACCCCGTCAATCTTCAAGAGTTCGGTAGTTATACCGCCCGAACGGCGTTTGCGATGAAATCCGATAACAAATCGGTGAACTTCCTCCTGAATCGAATATATAAGCGAATAGACGCGCCTGTTGGATTTTACGGCAATTTCTCCGCCGTTTGCCGATATCGCTCGTGTTTTGTGTTTTGAGTCTTTCACCATCCCGAAAACGGGAACGGATATTCCCATTCGGTCAAGCACAGCCTGCACAGCCGAAAGTTGCCCTGCCCCGCCGTCAAGCAAAATAAGGTCGGGCAGTCTGCCGAAACCGCGGCTGTGGTCCTCGGCTTTTAAATATTCATTCATCCTGCGCTCTATTACCTCTGCCATTGAGCGGTAATCGTCCTGACCCGAAAACCCCTTGATTTTAAACAATCGGTAGCCGTTTTTGTACGGTTCGCCATCCTTAAACGTCACCATTGCACCGACATTTTCGCTGCCCGCAGTGTTTGAAATGTCGTACGCCTCAATATACTGCGGCGACGAAGGCAAGCCGAGAAGTTGCGCCAGTTCAGAAAGTGCCTCCGCACTTCTTCCGTGCATTCCGTCGCGGCTTGCAAGCGTTTCATAGGCATTGCTGCGGCACATTTCGGCAAGGTGCAATTGTTCGCCTTTAAGCGGAACGGCTATCGTAACCTTTTTACCGATCTTCTTTAAAAAAATCTGTTCGGTAAGTTCACGGTCGCAAAAATCACGGTCAACCGTTATACGGGGCGGAATTTCGCGTGTATCGTAATACATTCGCAAAAACTCACCGTAAGCAGAGTCGGTATCGGTGGCGGTTTCAACAATAAATTCGTCACGGTCACACAGCATTGAATTTTTAAAAATAAACACCTCAAAGCAGGATGCTTTTTCGCCCTCTGCCCGGGCTATAACATCCTGCCTTTCATAAGTACCGAATATTACTTTTTGTTTTTCTTTAATCTTTTCAATCGCACGGATACGGTCACGCAGGCGCGCCGCTTTTTCAAACTGCAGTTGTTCAGCCGCGGCGTTCATTTTGATTTTCAATTCTTTTACCGATTCGGCAGCACCGTTTTTAATGTATTTAACAGCCTGGCGGACGCTTTCGCGATACTCTGCGGCGGAAATTTTGCCGCAACACGGTGCAGAGCAAAGACCTATATGATAGTTTAGGCACGGTCTGCCTTTTTTAGAGCCGAAATCGGTTTTTGAGCATTGGGGCAGTTTAAAAGCTTTCAACACCTCGTCCACCGTCCGTCTGACGACCGATGCCGAATTATACGGCCCTATAAACTCCGCATTACTGCCGTCATTTTGCATTACCGCTTGAATTTTGGGGTAGTCGCCGTGCGAAATTTTAATGTAGTGGTATCCCTTATCATCCTTTAAAAGAATGTTGTATTTCGGCTTATGCTGTTTTATAAGCGAGTTTTCAAGTATGAGTGCCTCAAACTCACTGTCACACAGAACATACTCAAAATAATCAACATTTTCAACCATCTGTTTGACCTTTTCGGTATGTTGATTACCTGCGCCGAAATACTGGCTTACGCGGTTTTTAAGCACAACCGCCTTGCCGATATATATTATCTCTCCGCTTTTTGAGTGCATTATATAAACGCCGGGGCATTTGGGCAGTGAGTTTGCCTTTCGCCTTAATTCAAGTATCTTTTCCTCATCTCTCACGGTTTACCACCCCCTTCACGATGCTTTAAGTATAACAAATATTTTTTCGGTTATCAATACCGGGCGGCGGTTAAAATAGTTAAAAAACTATTAATTTAATGCCTTGCCGCTTGATATACTGCCGGCTTTTTGGTATAATTATTTCATTAAATTAACAAATTATAACCGGGAAGTGATAAATATGATGTACGAAACATTTATGAATTATGCTAAGAAAACTGCTCCTTTGTGTATTGAAAATGACACTATAAATGACGAACTGTTTAATAAATATAACGTCAAACGCGGTCTGCGTGATAAAAACGGTCGCGGTGTGTTGACGGGTCTTACAAACATCTCGGAAATCATTTCTTTTAAAGAGGTGAACGGCGAAAAGATGCCGTGCGACGGTGAATTGTGGTACAGGGGGCATCGGATAGAAAACATTGTTGAAAACTTTACGGCAAACGGTTTCGGTTTTGAAAAAACCGCATTTCTGCTCCTGTTCGGCAGGGAACCGAGCGATGATGAACTTAAAGAATTTTTCGATATAATTTCATCAGCGCGTCAATTGCCAACCAACTTTACGCGCGACGTTATAATGAAAGCGCCCGGTAAAGACATTATGAACACTATGACAAGAAGTATCCTGACGCTCGCTTCGTATGACAGCAACTGTGCATCTACCGAAATTGAAAACTGCGTGCGGCAGTGCATACAACTTATTGCAACCTTTCCGATGCTGGCGGTATACGCATACCACGCATACAACCATTATGAAAACGACGGAAGTATGTATATTCACCGCCCCCGACCCGAATTATCAACCGCCGAAAACATATTGCTTATGCTGCGCCCCGACCAAAAATATTCGGAAATTGAGGCTCGCGTATTGGATGTCGCTCTTATGCTGCATATGGAACACGGCGGCGGCAATAACTCAACCTTTACAACAAGGGTCGTGACCTCCTCGGGTTCCGACACTTATTCGGCGATAGCGGCGGCGATGTCTTCCCTTAAAGGCCCTAAACACGGCGGAGCAAACATCAAAGTAGTTGAAATGATGGACGATATAAAAGCGCACATCGGCAATTGTTCCGACACCGAAGCGGTTGAAAATTATTTGGGCAGGATACTTGACAAGGAAGTGTTTGACAATAAAGGTTTAATCTACGGTATGGGTCATGCGGTTTATTCTATATCCGATCCGAGGGAACGGATATTTAAAAAGTTTGTTGAGAAACTGTCGGTTGAGAAACACCGCGAAGACGATATGAAACTTTACAATGCCGTTGAACAAGCCGCACCGAAAGTGATTGCGGAAAAGCGCAGAATTTTCAAGGGTGTAAGCCCAAACGTTGATTTTTACAGCGGCTTTGTATATGAAATGCTCGGCATCCCGCGCGAATTGTTCACCCCCATGTTCGCCATTGCCCGTATAGTCGGCTGGAGTTCGCACCGTATAGAAGAAATAACCGGTGCCGGAAAAATAATACGCCCGGCGTATATGAGCGTTATGAAAAAATTGGACGATTAAAGCCATGCAAAAAATCGGCAAGCACCCGGATAACACCGGTTGCCTGCCGATTTTTATTTGTCTGTTTTGCGTTACATATACAGTTTGGGGTAATCCGAATCAAGCACGACGGTAACGAATTTGATAGCAAATATATCGCATATCATTACGGTTTCCGGCTCAAGAACATTAAGAACTATATAACTTGCGCCGACCTCAAGAAGTTGACCGATCCGTTCTTCCAGCGAATTACCTATAAAAAAATCCACTCTTACCCAATTGCCGATAAACTTTCTGAGGTATGCCGGCCAAAACATTGTGTTCGTGACCGATTCGGGGATATTCGCATTGGGATTATTCATATCGTTATTGACGCTGTTGCCCGGATTTCCGTTGCTTACCGTCAAGATGTCGGCGTCCGTTCTGACATTCTCCGCTTTGGTGGCGCTGTTTAATACAGTGTTGCGGAATTTATCGCTTAAATACGGCGTAGAAACAGGCAAATTGCTTGCGTTGGCGCTGATATTTACCATATCGGCAGATGCGCCTGCCGCAGCAGGTGCGTTAGGTATAGTAGGCATACCCGTATTGTATGCAGTTTGCACGCCCTGAATATTTCGGAAATTTGTCGGCATTTGCTGCATACCGTTACTGTTGCCCGAAGCGCAGTTTAGGTTTTCGGTATTAAAAGAACAGTTCATAAATTATGCTCTCCTTTAAGTATTTGAATATTGATCTGTAGGTCGATAAAAGCAATGATTGTTTATACGGGTATGATATTTTCCGGATCCGTTTCCGGGAAAATATGTCGGGCAACTGCTTGTGAACGGATTAAAATACCAAAGGCATTCGCCCACTGCCCACATCACGCCGCCCGATAACGCCCAGTCGGCAATCTCGTAATGTATGTCCTCGGGTACCATATTGTATATGTTCTGCGGGTTGTAGGAATTGGCTATCTCCGTCCTTGCACAATCAAACTGATAAGGCTGAAAAATTATGTTCTGCAAATTCCCCGCGCCTATACGAAGATACTCCCCTTCAGACACATGCACCCTATTCATCACAACCGTTGCAACGGCTTTCATACCGTCGGTGCCTTCACCGCCCGCCTCACACTGAATTATACGTGCAAGCAGTTCACGGTCGTTAAACGGCAAGTTCTCACTCCCTTTACAATTGGATGTTTCCCTTATATTTTATGTTGCCGAAATTATATCGGTTACAAAAAATTAATTGTTTATCCGCTTTATTATAGCCAAAATATGTGGTATACTCGTAATATAAGATGCATATTAGCGGAGAGGTGCGCCGAAGATGGATAAATTCAAACTTGTTTCAAACTATAAGCCCATGGGCGACCAACCGCAGGCAATTCAAATGCTGGTTGACGGTATAAACGCCGGTTTAAAAGAGCAGGTTCTTTTAGGCGTAACAGGCTCGGGTAAAACTTTTACAATGGCAAATGTTATTGAAAAGGTTAATAAACCGACCCTTGTTTTGGCGCACAATAAAACCCTTGCCGCACAACTTTGCAGCGAGTTCAGGGAATTTTTCCCCGAAAATGCGGTGGAGTATTTTGTTTCCTACTACGACTACTATCAACCCGAAGCATATATACCGGGAACCGACACATATATTGAAAAAGACTCTGCTATAAACGATGAAATCGACAAACTTCGCCACTCTGCCACCTGCGCCCTTTCGGAACGCCGTGATGTTATAATTGTAGCCAGCGTTTCCTGCATATACAGTCTTGGCAGCCCTATAGATTACCGCAATATGGTTATCTCGCTGCGCCCGGGTATGCAAAAGGAACGTGACGAACTTATAACCAAACTTATACAGTTGCAATATGAACGCAATGACATAAACTTTACAAGAAACAAATTCCGCGTTAAGGGAGATGTTGTTGAAATATTCCCCGCGTATTCTTCGGGGAATGCAATCCGAGTTGAGTTTTTCGGAGATGAAATTGACCGTATATCAGAAATCAACACCGTCACGGGTGAAGTTAAAATAAGTTTGAGTCACGCTGCAATATACCCTGCATCGCACTATATAGTTCCGGATGATAAAAAAGAAGACGCGCTTAAAGAAATACTCGCGGAAATGGAAGAAAGAGAAAAATATTTTCTTGATAACAAAAAATTTATTGAAGCGCAGCGCATACGCCAAAGAACCGAATACGATGTTGAAATGCTGCGCGAAATAGGCACCTGTAAAGGGGTTGAAAACTACTCGCGCGTGCTTTCGCGCCGCCCTGCAGGCAGCGTACCGTTCACCCTGCTTGACTATTTTCCCGACGATTATCTGCTTTTTGTTGATGAATCACATGTTACTTTACCGCAGGCAAGAGGCATGTTCGGGGGCGACAGAGCGCGCAAAGAAAATTTGGTCGAATACGGATTTCGCCTGCCCTCGTCATTTGATAACCGCCCCTTGAATTTTGATGAATTTTATTCGCATATAAACCAGGCAGTGTTTGTATCTGCAACTCCGGGCGAATTTGAAATCGAAAAGGCGGCACAGGTTGTTGAGCAGGTCATACGCCCAACGGGACTGATTGATCCGAAAATAACCGTAAAACCGGTTGACGGGCAGATTGACGACCTTATAGGTGAAATAAATGCACGCGCAGCAAAGGATGAGCGAGTGCTTGTAACAACGCTCACCAAAAAGATGGCAGAAGACTTAACCGAATACCTTGAAAATGTAGGAATTCGGGTAAGATATATGCATTACGATATTGACACAATGGAAAGAATGGAAATTATACGCGACCTTCGAAACGGCGAGTTTGATGTGCTTATAGGAATAAATTTGCTGCGTGAAGGGCTTGATATACCCGAAGTTTCACTTGTAGCAATACTTGATGCGGACAAGGAAGGTTTTCTGCGCTCGGAAACCTCACTTATACAGACGGTGGGGCGCGCCGCACGAAACGCGGGTGGTACGGTAATAATGTACGCAGACAGCGTTACAAAATCCATGGAAAACGCTATTCGCGAGACCGAGCGTCGTCGAGCAATACAGTTAGAGTATAATAAACAACAGGGCATAACGCCCGAAACAGTTAAAAAAGATGTGCGTGACATAATTGAAATTGCACCTAAAAAGAGTAAAGCCGGAAAGATCGGCAATTATATGTCCAAGGCCGAAAGGGAACTTGCCATAAAACAGTTGACGGCTGAAATGAAACAGGCGGCAAAGATGCTTGAATTTGAGCACGCCGCTTTCCTGCGTGACAAAATTGAAAAAATCAGGAGGCAAAAATAATGAGAACGACCGAAATTTTATCAATCATTTCCATAGCTACCGCTGCCGCCGGAATTTTGCTTATAATTTATTTAACTGCCGCAAAGAAGCATTACCGAGGGCAGTTGAAAAAAATGCGGCACGAAGAAAATGTAGCACAACAGGTTAAGGAAAATCATATTCTTCCGCCGCACGAAGCGTTTGACTGGAAATACGATGATTTTGAAAGCAAATTTGCCGCCCGATTTATTTTACCGACCGCTTTTACCATTGCCCTCTGTATTGTATCCTTAATAACGGCAATTTTAGGTTGGGCATTTAAATAATCTTAAGGACGCAAAGACGCGGAGTGATACTTTATAAAGCCATAAAAACACTGCCGAAAACATAATGCTTTCGGCAGTGTTTTTATGTAATTAAATTTCAAGTTCTTCCTCAAATTTATGTAAACGCACTTTAGCGTGACAGGGTGCACGAGTCGCAAACGACTTGCAACTGTAATCGGTATTAAATTACGGCAAAAACCGATTATTTTGTACCGAAAATTCTGTCACCCGCATCACCGAGACCGGGAAGAATATAACAATGCTCATTAAGGCATCTGTCTTCGGCGGCACAGAATATGTCAACATCCGGATGTGCTTTTTGAAATGCTTCAATACCTTCCGGAGCGGCAATTATACACATAAATTTGATTGTTCTGGGGTTGAATTTCTTAATTTTGTCAACCGCGTCGATTGCCGAACCGCCGGTTGCAAGCATTGGGTCAAGTAATATTACATCGCGTTCCGGCAAATCATCCGGCAGTTTGCAATAATAATCAACGGGAATATGCGTTTCGGGGTCGCGGTACATACCGATATGACCGACCTTTGCAGTCGGGACAAGGCTAAGCATACCGTCAACCATTCCAAGTCCGGCGCGGAGGATAGGAACAAACGCCAATTTTCTTCCTGCAATGGTTTTGAGTGTTGCTTTTTCCATAGGGGTTTCAACCTCTATGTCGGTAAGCGGCAGATCTCTTGTTGCCTCGTAGCACATAAGCATGGATATTTCGTTTACAAGTTCACGAAATTGCTTTGTGCCGGTGTTTACATCCCTAAGAATTGATAGTTTGTGCTGAATTAGTGGGTGATCGAAAACCAATACATTGCTCATTTTAAAATCCTCCGTTTTATAATTTTTCTATGTCCATAACAGCGTCTACCCGACGCTGATGACGGCCTTTTTCAAATTCAGTATCTATAAACAAATCAACAAGTTCATTTGCTACACCGGGGCCTATAACCCTGCCGCCGAGGCAAAGAATGTTGGAATCGTTATGCAATCTCGTATATTTAGCGGAAAAGGATTCGCTGCAAGCGGCTGCCCTTATTCCCTTCACCTTATTTGCGGCAAGCGACATGCCTATTCCTGTTCCGCAAACAAGTATTCCGAGCCTCGCCTCGCCCGACGCTACCGATTTTGCAACTTTAAGCGCTATTTCGGGGTAATCCACCGAATTGGTATCATAGCACCCGCAGTCTTTATATTTCACGCCGCGGTCATCAAGATGACTCATTATGGCGTTTTTCAGTTCAAATCCGCCATGGTCGCAGCCGATTGCAATGTATTCGTCCTGCTTTAAAATGCTCATTTAGCGCTTCCCCGTTTCCGAAAATTTGATATCTTTTTCAATTTACCGAATGATATTATAATGCGTTAGGCGCATAAAGTCAATGAAAAATTATCGGTGCGGTGCAATTGAACCGTTTTTTCCGTTTTCCTTGCTTTTGCGTTCTTTCAATTGACGCTCAGCCTGGGACGGGCGCAGATAGAACGGCAGCAACTGTTCGGGCGGCAGCGCATATTTAAGGTTGTGCATTGCTGCAGCCGCAACAGCCGACGCGCGCCCCCATCTTTGTGATTCTTCCGCTATGTACATTCGGGGTATTCGCCCGTCCGCATAATTATAAAACTGTTCCGCACCGTCGCCTACGACAACAATAGTACCGTCTTCGTCAAAGGTCAACTCCGAGCGGTATAGTTCATCAAACAAATCTTCAATCGTTATCGTCCTATCCTGAGTCAATCTTTGGGAACTGCCGTTCTTCATTTTAAAAAGGGCATTGTATAGTTGTCCGCACCGTGCGTCCATAACGGCACAGGCAATGCAATCTTGTCTTCCGGAAACGCAGTATGCCAGTGCTTCAAGTGTGGAAACGCTTATGCAGGGCGTGTCATTCGGAAAAGCAAGGCCCTTCACGGCGCTGACGCCGATTCGGGTACCGGTAAACGACCCGGGACCGTGTGCAACCGCAAAAATATCTATATCGGCAGTCGTCAACTTGCACATTTTCAGGGCGTTCTCCACCATCGGCATAAGCGTTTCCGAATGTGTGGTTTTTGTATTTGTATAAAACTCGCAAAGCAACTTGCCGTCCTCGCTGATCGCGCAGGAGGCTGCCTTTGCGGCGCATTCAACCGCAAATATTTTCATCTTCTGTTCTCCTTATACTGATTCTGCGTTCATCTTCCGAGAGCGGTGTTATTTCAATCTCAATATGTTGTTTCGGCAAAACATTCACAATATTTTCACTCCACTCAATTGCAAGCACAGCGCCGTTTTCAAGATATTCAAAAAAACCCGTGGAATACAGGTCGTCCCAATCGGTTATTCGGTACATATCGAAATGATAAAGCGGTATTCTGCCGCCGAGATATTCGTTAACAATGGCAAATGTGGGCGAACAGGTATTACCCTTAAATCCCAATCCGCGCGCCAATCCGCGCACAAAGCAGGTCTTACCTGCGCCCATACCGCCCTTAAAGGCTATCACATCACCCGGGATAAGCAGCGAAGCCAATTCCTCGCCTGTCTTTTCGGTCTGTTCCGGACTGTGAGATATATATTCCTTTATCTTTTGCATTCTTGTTCCCTCATTCAGACAAAACAATCGGGGGATGCAACACCCATTAAACGCGGCATCGACCCTCAAAGATATTATAACACCGTTTTTAAAAAAATCAAACTATTTGCTTGAAGTATATAGATTTTTGTCTTATAATTATTGTAGTTTTAACATTCGGTCGAGTCACAACTTTCGGAAACGGAGAAATTTAAATGATCATAATAAGAAAACTTGCAGACTTTGTCAGAGAATGTGATAAAAAACTGCTTGTGCTTATATTACTGCTCACATCGTTCGGCAGTCTTGAAGTTCTTTCGGCAACCTACAAGCTGACAGGAAGTCTGAAACAGTTTATTATGCAGGTTGTGGGTATGATTTTAGGGCTTATAGGAATAATAATTTGTTCATCTTTTGATTACCGTCGGTTCACCCGATTTTGGTATCTTTTTGCCGCAATTGCAGTTGTTCCGGTAATTCTTACTTTCTTTATCGGCTATGCGCCCGGTTCAACCGATGACAAAGCGTGGCTTTTGTTGCCGGGCGGCATAAGTTTTCAGCCTGCCGAACTCCTTAAAATAGCATTTGTTATAACTTTCGGATACCATGTATATAAATTGGGAGACCGCGTTAAAAAATTTCATAATATTCTGCTGTTATGTATACACGGCGCAATACCGGTAATGCTTATACATCTTCAGGGGGATGACGGTACGGCGCTTGTATTCGCTATAATGTTTATAGCCATGCTTTTTTCGGCAGGAATAAACATCTGGTATTTTGTTGTAACCGGCACCGCGGCGGTATTGTCGATACCGTTTGTTTACCGTTATGTTATGAACGAAGATCAGCAAAGCAGAATCTTTGCGCTGCTGTTCCCCACGCAGGAGGACTATATGGGGCCGCTTTGGCAACAGTGGAAAGGGCGCATAGCCCTTGCAAACGGCGGTTTTTTCGGGCAAGGGCCGTTTAACGGACAATATGTACAGTCGGGAAGCATCCCCGAGGGATACAATGATTTTATTTTTTCAAGCATAGGCGAAGAATTCGGAATGTTGGGCTGTATTGCGGTTGTTATCATGATAATCGCAATATGCTACAGAATTCTGCGTATCGGGCATCGTTCCGGAAATTCGCTCGGTAACACGATATGCGTAGGGGTATTTGCCATGCTTGCCGGTCAAACAATTATCAATCTCGGTATGAATCTGTCTATCCTACCGGTTATCGGCGTAACTCTGCCTATGTTAAGTGCCGGAGGGACCTCGATAATGTGTACATATTTAGCATTTGCACTTGTGTTTAATATTCAGCGGCACAGCAATTACGGCATGCTCTACCTGCACGATGAAATCGTTTGAACACACTTCCGAAAACGGCATTGCACCCCAAAGCGGTTTGTCACGCTAATCAGCCTGCCTTTTCTTCATTATCTGCCAACTTACAAAACCGTAAATATCATTGATAAGGAACGCCGAAAAGCAGACGGTTACCGAAATATAACGCGCGTCCGTTACAGCCGCAAAGCACCACAAAATTATTAAAACCACATCGTTTGCGGCATATGCCAAAGCATAGTAAGAACTTCTGAAATAAGTTAAAAAAACAGCTAAAAAACTTGTAGTTACGGAAAGAGTGCTGAACCCTAAATTTGCGGTGTTAAAATATTTTAAAACAAAATAAAACATTGCGGTAACCGCAACCGAAAGCAGACACATAAACACAACTTGCATACGGGTTAATTTATTTACTTTTACCTCTGCCCTGTTGCCTTCATACGGATTACGCAGCCAGGAAATAAGGGCAAGTGCCGCCATAGGCATAGTCATTCCGAGATATGTCAGCATCTCGCCGTAATAATCAAAGCCGTAAGATATCGCCCCGTAAATAAGGCTGAAAATTATCATTAAAAACTGTCCGAAAGGGTTGCCTTTGGCATTGAAAATAAGTGAAGTAACCCCTACAAGCGAAGCAATAAGCGACAGATAGTATTCCCTGTCAAACATGACAAAGGCTATTAAAATCACAACTACCGAAGAAGCCCAGAGCAGAATTTCAAGCCCGGAAAAATAGTTTAACGGTTTTTTCATAACATCCTCCTAAAAACAAACATCCGCATACACATCTTCTGTGACCTAACGATGTGTAAACGGATGTTTTTATTACATCACTCTACCCGGTGGCAGATTCATATTAAATTTATAAAACAAACTACCGAGTAATTATAACATATAATTTTTATTTTTCAACCATTTTTTGAACTAAGCTGTACTGAGGATATTTCAAAAACGTTAATTTAAAATCGGCATCTCATGGTTCGCAACAACCAAGAAATCCTCGTTCTTACGAATTACTTTTTACCGCTTGCCTGCTCACTACTGCCTCAAAATAAAATAGGTAATGCGATTTTTTGGGAATAATAAGTGAATAACGAAAAACTGCAGCATATAAAGAAACGAAATTCTTTCTCTTTTCCGTCAACAAAAATTCATAATCCGTTAGAATCATTTCATATTGAGCACAGCGAATATTTTATTTTGAACATGTAATAATACATATAAAAACAGCACTCTGTTCCTTTTACGGAAAGAGTGCTGCATTTTACAGGTCGGCATAACCGATATTTGCCGCCCTGAATTGCATTTAATCAGCGAAACAGACCCATAAGGCCCTTCTTTTTTTCATAAGGTGAAATTTCAATACCCTTTAACTCGTAGCCGGTATCTTTAACAACCTGCTCAAGTTTTTCGCGGTCGAGTTCCGTTTCGGATATTATCTCGGTCGTGTTTTTTGAATGGGAAGAAGCAACCTTATTAACATTGAAATTACGGCGAACTGCATCGTTAATATGCGATTCGCACATTCCGCACATCATACCGTCAATATGCAAGAGCGTTTTTACCATTATAATCAACCAACCTTTCGATAAATTTATACCCGCTATTATTCGGCAAATTTAAGCGCCTCTACCATATCTATATGCTTATTCTTTCTTGCAACAGCCAGGCTTACAAGCAGCGACATACCCAAACTGAGCGCAATACTTATTATATATGTGGAAGCATTTATCGACATCCGCATTTCATATTCAGGCGCCATTTTTTTAAGCAGATAGTCAAGCACCCCTGCGCCGCACGGGATACCGACGGCAGTACCGATTATACTTACCCACATATTCTGACCGATAAGCAGCGAACCGATTTTTTTATCTTTAAATCCCACTACCTTCAGGGTTGCCATTTCGCGATATCTTTCGGTATAACTCATAACGCCCAGGTTATAAAGAACAACTACACCGAGCAGCAACGCGCCGCCTATCATAACAATTATCATTGAATTCATTATTTCGGTAAACGAATCGAACGAATCTATAATCATCTGTTTTGATTGGACGGTTTTTATCGCCGCATCTGTTGCAACATCGCTCTTTTCTGCTGATGTGTAAACCGAATCTACACTGTAAGGTATTTTAAGTTGCTTTGCATATTTTGAGGAGATAACGACATTTTTGGAAACGCTGCACATTACTCCGGCAACCTTTACGGTGTATTTTTTATCACTTCCGTAGGGGCTGACTTTAAAAGTATCGCCAACCGATAAATTATACTCATCAGCAATACGGCTGCAGATAAACGCACCGTTGTCGGGCAAGTTGGGATAATCATTATTTTTATCGGGAAAACGGACAAGTTTATGCTCTACATTATAAACATCAAGCGCGATAGTCTCTCCGTCCAACTGAACACTCAGGGAAGCACTCCAGTCGCCGTCATACTTATCGGTTATCCTTTGTTTATCCTGCTGCGTGGCATCCTCGGAAAAATAAATTCTTGAGGAATATTTTGTCGCGCCGTCATAATAAGTATCAAGGAATGCGTCCATTGTATTGCCCAAACCGAGTGAGCCGACCATAAGGGTCATACAGCCTATTATGCCGATAAAGCTCATGGCGGTTCTTGATTTATGGCGCGTAATATCGCGCAAATTCCAACGTGTACCGAACGAAAGATTATGGAACCACTTGGTTTTTTCAATTGCAAGAGGTTTCATTTTTTTCGGTGCATAGGGGCGCAGCGCGTCGGCGGCTGTACCTTTAAGCATCTGCCTTACGGAAAGGAAACCTATAAAAGTAAGCAATATAATTATTGCTGCAAGTATAACCCTGCAGAACCAAGGAAAACAGAGTTTCCAGCGCGGCATATCAAGATATGTCCCCATCATTCCGTTAGGATTCATTATGAAGTAAGCAACCGCGTAACCCAAACCGATACCGATTGCAGAACCTAAAATGCCTATTATAAAAGCGTAGGAAGTATAATGCACTAAAATGCGGCGATCTTTAAATCCTAAAGCTTTTAAGGTACCTATCTGTGTCTTTTCCTTTGCGGTAAGGCGGTGCATTGTTGTTACCATTGTAAGCACCGCTATAAGCAGGAACAGCACCGGCAGGACAGAGCCCATTGTTTTACCCTCATCACTCTCGCCCTCAGCCTGCTTATAGGATATTACTTCATCCTTTGTAAGCACAAGAACCGTTTTTCCGAACGCATCATCCGCAGCGTCTTTAAACTTTTTCGAGGATAGGTTGGAAACAATATTTAACCGGTTGTAATAAGCGGCGCCCGTGGCTTTTTCGTACATCTTCGGTGAAATATATGCGAAACCGTGGGTTTTAAAATCAGGCATTAACTGACTTTCATCACGCACGCATATCATATGTTCGCCCGACTTAATAAGACCCTTAATTTTACCTGCTATTTCAAGTCCTTTATATACAAAAGTAATATTGTCACCGATTTTAAAATCGTTTTCGGAAGCGTATTTGTCGGAAATCCAGACGCCGTCTGCACTGTTTTTATCATACTTTTCACCCTTTATTAAATACATGCCCGAAACCTTTTCATCGGTAGTAACCGTTAAAGCAATACTGTCGCCCCCGCGGCTTTTTACATCGGTATTGACCGAAAGAAACTTTGCGGCTTTTTTAACACCGTCAATATCCTTTACGGTTTTCAAATCCTTATCGGTAAATCCCGTTTCGGATACAATGCGGTAATCCGCAAAACCGGTAGCTTTAAACAAATAAGAGGTGTTTTCTTTTATGGTAACCCATTCCATATTAAATCCGACAAACATTCCTATGCCGAGGGCTATCATAATAATCGTAGAGATAAACTGTGCCTTATAAAGCCCCATTGTCCTCCATAATTTTCTGAACAACATAAAGCGCACCCCCTACCAGTCAATATCATCAGCAGAAGCAGGATTTTGCTGTTCTTCATAAGACAGTATCTTACCGTTTTTAACCCTTATAACCACATCCGCCATTTTGGCAATATTCTGGTTATGCGTAACTATAACAATGGTTTTGCCGTAGTCCCTTGCCATTTTAAGCAGAAGTTTAAGCACTACAACGCCGGTTGCGGAGTCGAGCGCACCGGTCGGTTCATCACAAAGCAATATCTTGGGATTCTTCGCAAGAGCACGCGCAATAGAAACACGCTGCTGTTCGCCTCCCGAAAGTTCAGACGGGAAGTTTTTAAGATGGTCGGAAAGTCCTACTTCCTCAATCATTTTGGTGGCTGAAAGCGCGTCTTTGGAAATTTCTTTAACAAGCGAAACATTTTCGTGAACCGTAAGTGTCGGCACCAAATTATAAAACTGGAACACAAAACCGACTTTTTCGGCTCTGTACTCGGCAAGTTCGTTATTATTAAGGGTGGATATATCTTTGCCCTCAACTATTACTTTACCCGAAGTCGGGCTGTCAAGTCCGCCGAGAATATTTAAAAGTGTACTTTTACCTGCACCGCTGGGGCCGAGAATTACTACAAATTTCCCCTCATCAAGGTTAAAACTGACATTATCAAGCGCTTTCAGCTCATGATCACCGCTGCGGTAAACACGGCTTACATTGTTAAATTCAACAATAGGCATATACAGCACCTCCAGTTAAATCTTAATTTCTTAATTTAAAAGTTCGGGGCTGCCACACGCTTCAATGCCTGCGGCAGCCCCCTGTTTGCTATCCTTTTTTATGGCAGGAGCCTGACAACGCACAGTGTGCGCAGTTGCATCCGCAAGACGATCTGCCTTTTTTCTTGTCGATAACAATTTTTGCAATTATGGCGGCAACTATTGCTGCCAAAACAAGGCAAATAATTATTGTTGCAATATTATGAGCGATCCAAGCGAACATATAAACAACCCCTTCCGATTAAGCGGTATATAAAATTTATGCCTTAACTTTTACTTTAGTTGTAAGTTTGGTAGCCTCTTTATACGGGCGGACAAGCATATAGATTACACCGGCAAGTGCCGCAACCGCGAACACAAGACCGATTATACTGCCGACATTTCCGCTGTTACCCGTGAACAGGCGTCCGAACTGATTTATCATCAATGCTACGATATAAGCAAATCCGCACTGATAACCGATTGCGAACCAAGTCCATTTTGCGTTGTTCATTTCTCTCTTGATAGCGCCGATAGCCGCAAAGCAAGGTGCACAAAGAAGGTTGAACACGAGGAAAGAATATGCGGATATACCCGTAAACTGTCTTGCTATTTCCGACCAACCGTCGGGATAAAGTATACCCATCGTACCAACGATGTTTTCTTTAGCGACAAGGCCGGTAATTGACGCAACGGCAGCCTGCCAGTTGCCCCAGCCGAGAGGTTTAAATATCCAAGCGATTGCGCCGCCGATTTTCGCAAGTATCGAATACTTTATTTGATCCTCGCTCAACATTCCGAAGGATTTGTTCGGTGCCCAGCCGAAGTAGGTGGTAAACCAAACAAGTATTGTTGAAAGAAGGATGATGGTTCCGGCTTTCTTTATGAAAGACCAGCCGCGTTCCCACATTGAACGGAGAACATTACCTACCGTGGGTACGTGATATGCGGGAAGTTCCATAACGAACGGTGCGGGATCGCCTGCGAACATTTTGGTCTTTTTAAGCATAATACCCGAAATAATTATTGCAGCCATACCGATAAAGTATGCGCTTGTTGCAACCCAAGCCGAGCCGTGGAATATAGCGCCTGCTATCATCGCTATGAACGGAACCTTAGCGCCGCAGGGGATAAATGTTGTGGTCATAATGGTCATACGGCGGTCACGTTCATTTTCAATTGTACGCGAAGCCATAATTCCGGGGATACCGCAACCCGTACCTATAAGCATCGGGATAAAGGATTTACCGGAAAGACCGAATTTGCGGAATATTCTGTCAAGGACGAACGCAATACGAGCCATATATCCGCAAGCTTCAAGTATTGCAAGCAAGAGGAACAAAACAAGCATCTGCGGTACAAATCCGAGAACCGCACCTACACCGGCAACGATACCGTCGTTAATAAGTCCCGAAAGCCACTGCGGTGAATTTGCAGCGTCCAGACCGTCGCCTACCAAAGTAGGAATACCGGGTACCCAAACACCGTAACCCGACGGGTCTACCCCACCGTCATATTTTTCATACTCTTTAAGAGCATTATCGAGGTCGCTTATAGTTGCGGTTTCTATAGTTTCTTCAAGTGTTTCTTCATCCTGAACGGTATACTCAAATTCCTTGAAATCCGCTTTCTTTTCAAGTGCGGAAACTGCGCTTACGGCAGCCTTAGCGTCAAAGTTATCAGCCTCGCTGTCAAGTGCCGCTTCTGCCTTTTCAACATCAATACCGGACTCTTTTGCGGCGTCAACAAATCCTGCAATAATAGCGTCCGTATCGCCGTATTCTTCCTCTGCCTCGGCAGTTTGCGAAGAACCGATACCGAACAGGTGCCATCCGTCGCCGAACAATCCGTCGTTCGCCCAATCGGTAGCGGACGAGCCCACGGTTACCATAGATATGTAATATACCAAGAACATAACTACGGCGAAAATCGGAAGACCGAGCCAACGGTTGGTAACGACCTTGTCTATTTTATCCGAGTTTGAAAGTTTGCCTTTGTTTTTCTTTTTATAGCACGCTTTGATCACGGTACCGATATAAATATATCTCTCGTTGGTGATTATTGATTCCGCGTCATCGTCAAGTTCCTCTTCGGCGGCGGCTATGTCGGATTCTATATGCTCAAGCACCTTTGAATCTATGTTAAGACTTGAAAGAACCTTATCGTCACGCTCGAAAATTTTAATGGCGTACCATCTTTGCTGTTCTTCGGGCAAATTGTGAACCGCTGCTTCTTCAATATGCGCGATTGCATGTTCAACCGCACCCGAGAAAGTGTGCATCGGCACTGTTTTGCCGTCTTTTGCGGCGGCAATGGCAGCCTCGGCAGCTTCTGTAATTCCGGTGCCTTTAAGTGCTGATATTTCAACAACCTTACAGCCCAATTGGCGTGAAAGTTCGACTGTATCTATTTTATCGCCGTTCTTTCTTACAATATCCATCATATTAACGGCAACAACAACCGGTATACCGAGTTCGGTAAGTTGGGTTGTAAGATACAGGTTGCGTTCAAGGTTGGTTCCGTCAATTATATTAAGTATAGCGTCGGGACGTTCTCCGATAAGATAATTTCTTGCAACAACTTCTTCAAGTGTGTAAGGTGACAGCGAATAAATACCCGGAAGGTCGGTTATTATCACGCCGTCATGTTTTTTGAGTTTACCTTCTTTTTTTTCAACCGTAACGCCGGGCCAGTTACCTACAAACTGGTTAGAACCCGTAAGTGCGTTAAACAATGTGGTTTTGCCGCAGTTAGGGTTACCCGCAAGGGCAATTTTCAAATCCATACCAAATATCCTCTCTTTCTGCGATTAGCAGCCGCTAACCGCACCGCATTTTTTAAGGGGATTTTCACCCCGTCGACACAGCGTGCCGATAAATCAGCAATTTGTTCGAGTTTATTCAACCTCAATTATTTCGGCGTCTGCCTTTCTGAGCGAAAGTTCATAGCCGCGGACGGTTACTTCAATCGGATCACCGAGCGGCGCAACTTTACGAACATGAACTTCGGCGCCTTTGGTGATTCCCATATCCATAATTCTGCGTTTTACCGCACCCTCACCGTGAAGTTTGACAACCTTTACGGTATCACCGACTTTAACGGTCTTTAAAGTCTTCATTCCTGCATCCTCCTTATAATTTATATGTACAAGTTTTACTTAAAACGCACGCCCGACCTAACCGCCGAATCCGCGCAATATGTTAAGGCGTTTAAGCGCCGTTACACCATAATTTTTCTTGCCATTTCCTCGCTTATCGCAACACGAGCCTCTTTTACATTTACAATAACATTACCCGAAAGAGCGGTTATAACCGTAACTTCACCGCCCACAACAAAACCTAAATTCTCAAGATGCTTCTTAACTTCGGGCGATCCGCCTATTTTTTTTATCGTCTGCGATTCACCTATATCAGCCAAAGCCAAAGGCAACATTACACATCCCTCAATTCACAAACGCAATTAGCATACGCTAACCATTAACCTTAAATATAAGTTAGCCCTCGCTAACCTCTATAATAATACATTGCGTTTTTTCATTTGTCAATACCCTTTAAACAAAAAATCTAAAGAATTTTTAAAAAGTGAATTCCCAAAGTAAATGCAGCCGTAAAATTTGAAGATGTATTTACGCTGAGAAAGGAAAAGCGGCGGCGTTTAGTCTTCCTGATTTTCGATTGCAATACTTTAACATTTCACTTTGTTATTTCCTTGTGTTCTTTTTTGCCGATGTTTATTCGGTTATGTATTCGTCCGCAAGGAGGAAAAACAGGCATAGAAACGACCGTAAAATCTTTATATGCAATAAAGAAATTACGGTCTGCATAATATAACTTCAGTTAGAGTCCCTGCGGTGAGGCAGCAATAAATTCTCATATAATAAAAAATGAGGTCTGATTTCGAAAAATATACGCTTCCCCGATCCAAGTCCTTTTAGCCGAACATTCTATAGGGTTTTGTGCCTTAAAATTATCTTTTGAAAATTGCCCCTAAAACAGCGAAAAACCCTTGATTTCTCAAGGGTTTTTGGTTTTTGTGCTTTATAGTCGCACAGGTCTGGTGGAGAATACCGGGATCGAACCGGTGACCTCTTGCATGCCATGCAAGCGCTCTCCCATCTGAGCTAATCCCCCGTATTATAATATGCGAATCGGCAAATCCACAACGCCGACCGCCCCAACGCAAATTATAATAACACAAGTCGCGCAATAATGCAAGGCTTTTTTTAAAATTATTTGCACTTGTTTGCCATTAGTGAATTCCCTTACCGCATTTATTTTAAAACCCGACTTTTGCGACTATATATCATAACAATTATAACCAATATATATCGGCGGTAATAAATATGTTGTGTTAATGTGCAATACTTATAAAAATATCTTTTAAAAATCTTTTGAAATACTGCAATACGCCGAAAAGCCGATGTTAAAAATTAAAAATAAATGTAGACATTCAGCGAAAAGTCTGTTATAATTTTATAAGTGCGGTGTAACGGATGATTATCACCGTTGCGCCAAAAACTATACAGCGCATAAAATGCGTATTCAAGGTTAATTATATAGGAGGAATCAGCTCAATGAAAAAGAAAATCGGCACTCTTCCGTTCAGCGGCACGCCCGAACAGGAAAAAGAGCTAAAAAAGATCATTGACGCCAACAAGCATGACAAAAGCCGTCTTATGGCAGTTATGCAGCAGGCACAGGATATTTACGGGTATCTTCCGCTTGAGGTTCAGGAAATGATCGCAAAAGGTATGGATGTACCGGTTGAAAAGGTTTACGGCGTTTCTACCTTTTATGCGCAGTTTTCACTGTGCCCCAAGGGTAAATACAACATTTCCGTATGCCTCGGCACGGCGTGCTATGTTAAAGGTTCGGGCGATTTGATGAGCAAACTTTCGGAAAAACTCGGTATCGGTGCCGATGAATGTACGCCCGACGGGAAATTTTCGCTTACCGCCTGCCGCTGTATCGGCGCTTGCGGACTTGCACCGGTTCTTACGGTCAATGAAGAAGTTTACGGCCGACTTACAGTGGATGATATTGACGATATACTTGCAAAGTATAATTGAAATTAGTTTAAAAAGGACAGAATTCATATGAAGATCTGCACTATTAAAGAACTGCTTAATGCCGATGTTATTTGCAACGAAGAACTGCTTTCGCGCCATGTTTATTCCGCCTGCGGCAGCGATATGATGAGCGATGTGCTTGCATATGTAAAGGATCAGGCCGTTTTGCTTACCGGACTTGTCAATTCACAGGTCATACGCACTGCCGAGATGATGGATATGGTCTGCATAGTATTCGTGCGTTCCAAACGCCCTACACCCGAAATGATCGAACTTGCCAAAGATAGTGAAATAGTCCTTCTGGCTACGGATAAAAGAATGTACGAGGCGTGCGGCATACTGTACAGTAACGGCCTTGTAGGCAATAAGGTGAAAAATGTCTGAACCTTTGATTTTTAATTTTGATGTTGACGGGGCGGACTTCACATCGGCAGGTTATGCGTCGGTAAGCATTAAAAAAAATTTAAGACAGTTAGGGCTTTCACCCGAAACTATCCGCAGGGTTTCAATAGCAATGTATGAGGGCGAGATTAATATGGTTATCCACGCCGGCGGCGGAAAAGCGACCGTCACCGTAAGTGAAGATTGCATAACAATCCTGCTTTCGGACAAAGGGCCGGGTATAAAAGACATCGGCAAAGCGATGGAGGAAGGATATTCCACAGCACCCGACAGTGTCCGTTCCTTGGGTTTCGGGGCCGGTATGGGCTTGCCAAATATGAAACGTTATACCGATGAAATGGATATAAAATCCACGGTCGGTGAAGGAACGGATATTACAATGAAAGTCTACATAAAATAAACTGCGATTTTGAGGTAACGGATATATGAATATATATGAACATTCGGTTTATCTCGATATAAATAAGTGCGACGGGTGTATGACCTGCCTGCGCCACTGCCCCACAGAGGCTATCCGTGTGCGTGAAGGTCACGCCTCCATTGATCCCGACAGGTGCATAGACTGCGGCGAGTGCATTCGCGTGTGCCCCAACAAGGCCAAGAAGGCACGCTGCGGAAACTTGAAAGAAATGTCGCGTTTTAAATGGAAAATCGCCCTGCCCGCCCCTACACTGTACGGACAATTTGAAAATCTTGACGATGTTGACTATGTACTGGACGGACTTTTAAAACTCGGTTTTGACGATGTATTTGAAGTATCCGCAGCGGCAGAGTTGACATCTGCGTATACGAGGGTATACCTGAAAAACGAGAATATCAGAAAACCGGTAATCAGTTCGGCTTGCCCCGCGGTTTTGCGGCTTATAGGGCTAAGGTTTCCGTCGCTTACCGCAAATATTATACATATGCTTCCGCCAATGGAACTTGCGGCGCAAATGGCAAGGGAAAAGGTAAAAAAGGAACATCCGGAATTTGCGGATAAAGATGTCGGCGTATTTTTTATATCGCCATGCCCCGCAAAGATCAGTTATGTCAATAACGGATTTTCGGATTATAAAAGCTGCGTTGACGTAGTTGTTCCGATAAGTGATATTTATTTTAATCTTATCGGTAAAATGCGGGCGGACGCCGACACACCCTCCCTCGCCCACTCCGGTATGTTGGGTATCGGCTGGGCAACCACCGGTGGCGAAGCCACCGCAATTTTCAACGAGCGTTATCTGGCAGCCGACGGGATAGACAATGTTATTCATGTCCTTGACCAGATAGAAAACGGAAACATCCCGCCGCTTGATTTTATAGAACTTAACGCCTGTACGGGCGGATGCGTCGGAGGTGTTTTGACAATACAAAACCCGTTTATCGCCAAAGCAAGGCTGCAAAGTCTGCGCAGATATCTTCAGGTTTCCCGCAACTTTTTGTCGGAGGATGAAAAAAAAGCGGTTCCGCCGAAATATATGTTTTCCAAACTTCCCGAATATGACCCTATTTCCAAATTAAGCGACAATATGGCAGAGTCGATGCGGATAATGTCGGATATCCAGAAAATAAAGAGTTCACTCCCGGGAATTGATTGCGCTTCCTGCGGTTCACCGAACTGCCGTGCTTTTGCGGAAGATGTTGCTAAACATAAAGCGGTTATTGAAGATTGCCCGATACTTAGTTACAGAGCGGCTGTTGCCGAAAGGACAGGTGATAAGAATGACGGTTGACGAACTGCTTGAAAAAACCGAACTTAAGCCTATCGTGCTGTCGGACGGAGGGCGCGAAATAAACGGAGTCTATTGCGGTGACCTCTTAAGTTGGGTAATGGGAAAAGCCGAAAGCGGCAACCTGTGGGTAACCATTATGTCAAATATAAATGTTCTCGCTGTTGCGGCGCTTGAGGAAATATCGGCTGTTATCCTGTCCGAAAATGTGGCGCTTGAACAATCGGTGATTGACACCGCCCGTCAGAAAGATGTCAACATACTATCCTCTCCTCTCAGTACATACGAAACGGCGGTTATGTTAGGTTCCGTGTTATGAGCCGACTTTACTATGATCTGCATGTTCATTCCTGTCTGTCGCCTTGCGGAGATAACGATTCAACGCCCGACAGTATTGCAGGTATGGGGGAACTTAATGGGCTTAAAATAATGGCACTTACCGACCATAACACGGCAGGAAATTGCCCGGCTTTTTTTAAAGCGGCGCATCGCCACGGTATTATTCCCGTTGCCGGAATGGAACTTACAACGGCGGAGGATATACATATTGTCTGTCTGTTCCCCGAACTTCAAAATGCTTTGGATTTTGAAACACAGGTGCGAAAATCGCGCATTTGCATTAAAAACCGCCCGGATATATTCGGCGAGCAGCGAATTCTTGACGAAAACGATAATATCATAGGGTACGAGGAAAACTTGCTTATAAATGCTACGGAAATATCGGTTGAAAGCGTGCTGCCGCTTACCGAAAGTTTCGGCGGGGTGTCATTTCCGGCACATATAGATAAGCAGGCGAACAGCGTAATAGCGGTGCTTGGCTCTTTTCCGAAATATATAGGTTTTAAGGCAGCCGAAATCCACAATGCCGCCAAGCGTGAAGAACTTTCGCGCGAAACGGGAATACCGCCGCAAAAACTTTTAGTTAATTCCGACGCACACTATCTTTGGGACATCAAAGAAAAAAACGAATTTTTAGATGTTCCCGAACAGTCGGATGAGAGCGGAATAAGGCGTGCGTTTTTGGCAAAGTTGACGGAGTAGAATATGAAAGAACTTTCTTTAAATATTTTGGATATAGCCGAGAATTCGGTCAAGGCAGGCGCAACATTGACTGAAATAGATATTGACGAAGATGACAAAACATTAAAAATAACCATCGCCGATAACGGCTGCGGGATGTCGCCCGAAACCCTTTGCAAGGTCATGGATCCGTTTTATACAACAAGGACAACGCGCCGCGTAGGTATGGGAATCCCGCTTTTTAAGATGGAAGCTGAGCAGACCGGCGGCAGACTTGACATCAAATCCCAAACCGCGTCTGAAGCCCCAAATCGCCACGGAACAGTCGTGTCTGCCATTTTTAATAAAGAACATATAGACTTTATTCCGCTTGGAAATGTGACCGAGAGTGTGATAACCCTGATACACGGTCACCCCGACACAGATTTTAAGTTTACCCACAAAATGCCCCAAAGCCGGGTATCGCTTGATACGCGCGAAATACGCGCAGTTCTGGACGATGTACCTCTTAATGAATTTCAGGTACTTGCGTGGATAAAGGAATATTTAAACGAGCAATATTTATAAATTATTATTTACCGAAAGGAAGATATCAATATGAAATCATTGGCTGAATTACAGGCAATAAAGGACAAAATGAAAAGCAAAGTAGTCCTTCGCGAAGGTGTTGACGGAATAAGAGTGGTCGTAGGGATGGCAACCTGCGGTATTGCCGCCGGCGCACGCCCCGTGCTTGCCGCACTCGTTGAAGAAGTCAACAATGCAGGGCTTACCGATAAAGTAAGCGTATCGCAAACGGGCTGCATAGGAATTTGCCAGTTTGAACCGGTCGTTGAAGTAATTGAATCTGGCAAAGATAAAGTTACATATGTTAAAATGACGCCCGAAAAGGTGAAAAAGGTTGTTGAACAGCACCTGAAAGGCGGCAGCGTTGTTGCCGAATACACCATTTCTAATAACGCATAATTTTTTGGAGGTATAAATAATATGATTCGTGCACATGTATTGATCTGCGGCGGTACGGGTTGTACTTCTTCGGGAAGTAAGGCAATACAAAAGGCTTTTGCCGAAAACATCGAAAAATGCGGACTCAGCGAAGAAGTAAAACTTGTACAGACGGGATGTTTCGGTCTATGCGCATTAGGTCCTGTCGTTATCGTCTATCCCGACGGTACTTTTTACAGCCGTGTAACGCCCGAAGATGTTGAGGAAATAGTAACCGAGCATCTTCTTAAAGGGCGCCTGGTAGAAAGATTGGTTTATAACGACACAGGTGATGCGGAAGTTGAGCCCGATGGTAATGTTGCTTTGGGCGACACCGCATTCTACCGGTCGCAGAACCGCGTGGTTCTCCGCAACTGCGGCGTTATCAACCCGGAGGATATTGAAGAATACATAGCAATGGACGGTTATGCCGCACTTGGTAAAGTCCTTACCGAAATGTCACCCGAAGATGTTATTCAATGCATTAAAGATTCGGGGCTCAGAGGTCGCGGAGGCGGCGGCTTCCCCACAGGTCTTAAATGGTCGTTCTGCGCACCGATAAAGGCACCGCAAAAATATGTTGTATGTAATGCCGACGAAGGTGACCCCGGCGCGTTTATGGATCGTTCGGTTCTTGAGGGCGACCCGCACAGCATTATAGAAGCTATGGCTATCTGCGGTTACGCTATCGGCGCAACCGAGGGCTATGTTTATGTTCGTGCCGAATACCCCATTGCGGTTCACCGTTTGCAGATTGCCATAGATCAGGCAAGAGAGTACGGTCTGCTCGGCAAAAATATATTTGATTCAGGCTTTGATTTTGACCTGCATATCCGTCTTGGAGCAGGTGCGTTCGTTTGCGGCGAAGAAACCGCATTGATGACTTCCATTGAGGGTAACAGAGGCGAGCCGCGCCCGCGCCCGCCGTTCCCGGCAATCAAAGGACTTTACAATTCGCCTACGGTTGAAAACAATGTTGAAACTTTTGCAAATGTTCCGCAGATTATACTCAGGGGGGCGGAATGGTTCGCCTCCATGGGTACCGAAAAATCAAGGGGAACCAAAGTTTTCGCTCTCGGCGGTAAAATCAAACATACCGGACTTGTTGAAATTCCCATGGGTACAACACTCCGCGAGATAATTGAGGATATCGGCGGCGGCATACCCAACGGCAAAAAATTTAAAGCGGCGCAGACAGGCGGACCCTCGGGCGGTTGCATTCCCGCAAACCTTATAGATACAGCGGTTGATTACGATAACCTTATCGCTATGGGCTGTATGATGGGTTCCGGCGGACTTATTGTAATGGACGAAGATACCTGTATGGTCGATATGGCGAAATTCTTCCTTGAGTTTACCGTTGACGAGTCCTGCGGTAAATGTACACCCTGCCGCGTAGGCACACGCCGTTTGCTTGAAATACTTGAAAAGATTACCGACGGCAAGGGCACACTTGAAGATATTGATAAACTTGAGGAACTTTGCTATTATATCAAGTCAAATTCTCTTTGCGGCCTCGGGCAGACAGCACCCAATCCGGTTCTTTCAACCCTTAAATTCTTCCGTGAAGAATATATAGCCCATGTTGTGGATAAAACATGTCCTGCCGGCGTATGCAAACACCTTCTCACCTTTAAAGTGGATAAAGATAAGTGTATCGGCTGCGGTCTTTGTGCAAGAAATTGCCCGGTAGGCGCCGTTGTAAAAACCGACTATGTAGCACCCGGCCATAAACTTCCGTCATACGAAATCAATGCAGAAAAATGTATTAAATGCGGCGTATGTATGGGTAACTGTAAGTTTAAAGCCATTTCTAAACAATAAGGGGAGGAGAAACATACAATGAGTGATGTTAAAATGATAAATTTGAAAATCAACGGTATGGATGTCTCTGTACCGGCAGGAACCACAATACTTGAAGCCGCGAGAAAAGTCGGATTTGAAATTCCTACGCTTTGCTATATGAAAAAAATCAACGAAATCGGTGCTTGCCGCATCTGTATTGTTGAAGCAAACGAAGGTAGGGGCAACAGAACCGTTGCCGCCTGCGTTTACCCCGTTTCCGAGGGTATGCAGGTAAACACAAATTCACCCGCTGTTTTAAAAGCAAGAAAAACCACACTGGAACTCATTTTGTCAACACATGAGCGTAAATGCCTGTCCTGCGTCCGTTCGGGAAACTGTGAATTACAGACCCTTTGTCGCGACTACGGCATTGAGGACGAGGGCGTGTTTGACGGGTTTAAGCCTACATATGAAATTGATGACAGCGCACCGCATATGATAAGAAACAACAATAAGTGCGTGCTTTGCCGCCGCTGCGTTGCCGCCTGTAACGAACAGCATGTCGGCGTTATCGGCGCAAATGACCGCGGTATTGACACAAATATCGCCTGTGCCTTTAATAAAAAATTGAGCGAGGTCGCCTGCATTTCCTGCGGTCAGTGCATAGTAAACTGTCCCACGGGTGCACTTTCCGAAAAGGACGATACCGATAAAATTTACGAGGCGCTGGCTGACCCCGAAAAGGTTGTTATCGTTCAAACGGCACCTGCCGTGCGCGCGGCGCTCGGCGAGTCTTTCGGCATGGAAATAGGCACGGATGTTGAGGGTAAGATGGTGGCTGCCCTTCGCCGCCTGGGCTTTGATAAGGTATTTGATACCGATTTCAGCGCTGACCTTACGATAATGGAAGAAGGCACCGAGTTCATCGATCGTCTTAAAAACGGCGGCGCACTTCCGCTTATAACCTCCTGCTCACCGGGTTGGATAAAATTCTGCGAAATGTATCATCCGAACCTTATACCGAACCTTTCTTCCTGTAAATCTCCGCAGCAAATGTTCGGTGCGGTTCTTAAAACCTGGTACGCCGAAACAAACGGCATATCGCCCGAAAATATCGTTTCGGTATCCGTAATGCCCTGTACCGCTAAAAAGTTTGAAATCGGGCGCGACGGTCAGGCTGCCGCAGGATTCCCCGATGTGGATATCGCAATCACCACACGCGAACTTGCAAGAATGATCGACCGCGCAAGAATTAACTTTACCGCTTTGCCGGATGAAGAATTTGATAATCCGCTTGGCGAGGATACGGGTGCCGGCGTTATATTCGGCGCGACAGGCGGCGTTATGGAAGCAGCCCTCAGAACTGTTAAAGAAGTGCTTGAAGGCAAAACTTTTGACGAGGTTGATTATGAAGTCGTCCGCGGTACCGCACCGATAAAGCGTGCAACCCTTAATATAGCGGGTACCGATGTAAATATTGCGGTTGTAAGCGGTATGAAAGCGGCGCACGAATTGCTCAAAAAAGTAGAATCGGGCGAAGAAACCTATCATTTCATAGAGATAATGGGGTGCCCCGGCGGTTGTGTAAACGGCGGCGGTCAGCCGATACAGCCTGCAAGCGTTAAAGCTGTTAAGGATATCAAAGCGCTGAGAGCGTCGGTTCTTTATAAAAATGACGCTAATCAAAAATACAGAAAATCTCACGAAAACCCAATGGTTAAAAGACTTTATGACGAATATCTCGGCGAGCCGGGAAGCCATAAAGCGCATGAGATACTTCACACCGTATATACCGACCGTTCAAATGTACTTAAATAGTCGGTTGGCGGTAAAACTTTAAAAAAACAAAATCACCGAGAACAGTCTGTAAAAGACCGTCCTCGGTGATTTTGTTTGTGTGATTATAAACTGTGTTATTTCAAAACCATAAGCGAGATGATGTTTCCGTGCCTTACGGCAAAGTCCTCATGCACTTGCACATTTTCGCCCGCCGCCTGCAACTCTGGATACTGCCTTATTTTACAAGTTCATACCGTCTAAAACAGGCTTTCTTTTGCGTGAATCATCGCAGTTATCATTGTATGATACGGCGTTTCAACGCCGTATTTTTCACCGAGGCACACAACAGCACCGTTTATGAAATCTATTTCGGTTTTTCTTTTGTTCTCCATATCCTGACACATAGACGCCTTGCCGGTGCCGAGGGCAGCGGCTGTATTTATAACATCATTATAAACCGAGTCAAAATCAAATTTTACGCCGTCCTTTGCAGCCACGGCAACAGCCTCCGAAAGAAGACCTCTGACGATTTTACGCACATGCTCATTTTCGGAAATTATGTTTATATGTGCGTCAAGCAAAGCCGTAACCGAGTTTATGGTCATATTAATAAACAACTTTTCCCACAGTAAATGCTTTACATTGTCACATTCTTCGGCTTCTATTTCGCTTTTGCCGAAAACAGCGGTGATCTTCTCGGCGGCAATTGTATTTCCGGTCGGCGAGCCTATGTGCGTAATACCGGAACCCGAATGATATATTTTACCCGGGCCCAATGTTACGCAGTTGTGTTTGGTCGTGCCGAGTAATATTTGGCTTTCGGCGGCGAATTCCTGCATTATTTCAAAGTTGCCCAAGCCGTTTTGCAGAGATAAAAGCACGGTGTCATCCGAAATCAACTGTTTATTACATACCAATGCGGCACGCGTGGCGGTATCTTTTACGAAAACAATAATAAGGTCAAAATAATCCTTAACCTCGCCGCTGATTTTAGCCGTAATTTTATAGTTACGTTCGGCATCACTGCCCTGCTCTTTTATAAAAATACCGTTATGATTTATGGCGTCAACCGTGTTCTTGTCAATGTCCAGTAAAACAACATCATTTTTGTCCGACAGCAAACAAGCGTAAAGGCAACCCATTGCCCCCGCCCCTATAATACCGATTTTCATAAATTATCACCTTTCTTGCAGTTTTACAAAAAAATAAAGATGCCACTCCTCATAGAGTTCGACACCTTTGCCTGCCTTATGAATTATAGTACACGGTTTTACATTTGTCAAGTGCCTGATCCAAATAGGTAACTGTCAAGTAAAAGTCGGCAAGAAAACCTACATACTCCTTAAGTATCTTTGATTTTGAGTTAATTCATTTTACCATTTTTTCGTACGTTGTGGAAGTCCTTTTTTGAACTTCCTCTTCTTTTTGATTATTTTATTCTATACTAAGTAACGAAAAAGGTGCGACCGTTTTACTTGAAAAAATTCTGCCCGTATGTTAAAATTGGGAATGTAATATAAAGACTTGCGGAGGATAAGGAATTGAAAAAAACAATTGCGTTAATTACTTCAATTATTATAATGATCGGCATTTCGGGCTGCGGCAGCAGTGCCGAAAAATCGACACCGAAAAAAACAGCGCTTAAAAACAGTTGGAGCGGCCGAATTGAGTTAAGCGATTATTTTGAAACAAGCAGTGATAACGCATCACAGATTTTCAAAAATTCAGATTACAGCGGAATATATTTCCCGATTACAGCCGAATTCGGCGATGACACATTCAAAATATATGTCACGGCCGATAAATCGTTTATAAAAAAATTCCGTGAAGCGACAAAGGACGGGCTGACAAATTATATTGCGATAAGAATTGTTGAAGAAGGCAAAAATATGTCGGTCGAGGAATATCTTACGGAAAATTTCGGAAACGGTAACTCGCTGACGATTGATGATTTTCTTGATGAAATGTTTTCCGACACCTCTATGCAGAAATTTTGCAAAGACCTTACGCTTAGCGGAAAATATACCGCCGACAAGACGGGCATCTACCTCGGTGATAGTGATGAAAACATTTCAAGCGATAACTGTGCCATGACGTTTAAATACGAACTGAGCGACGGCAAACTGAAACTTATTTCATCATCAGACGATGTGTTTGATAAACTGTGCCCGCTTGTGTTGAAATAAGGCACGGAAGGGAAATTATAATGATAATTATGTCGGTTGATTTAGGCAGGGCGCACACAGGTATAGCAATAAGCGACTCGGGCGAAAATTTTGCATTTCCGAAACGGGTAATCGACGAATATACTACCGAAAAAATCGTTGCCGCTACGGCAGCGGCAGCAGCGGAATACGGTGCACAACTTATAGTTGTCGGCAACCCGAAAAATATGAACGGCACCTGCGGAGAAAAATCGGAGGAATGCACCGCATTCGCGGAATTTTTGCGGAAAGCGACCGATTTGCCTGTTGAAATGTTTGATGAACGCTGCACTACCGTTATAGCCCACACCGAAATGCGCGCAAACGGCAAACGGGGGCAAAAAAGAAAAAACACGGTGGACGCCGTAGCAGCCACCGTGATACTTGAAGATTATTTAAAATTCAGAAAAAACAAAATCGTATAAAACGATAAAACCGATTTATTAGCCGAGGTGCGGTAACGAATATTTATATTGTAAGATGGCGGTACAGCAAAACTGTGCCGCTTTTTAAGAGCTTGTAAAACAAACGAAAAAATCAGTGCCCGTATCGAAAAATACGAGCACACGATTTGAGCCGTTTATGCAGGGATATTTCGTTTCGCTTCGCTCCACTTCATATCCCTGCATAATCTTGAATTTATAACTCTTTTAAAAAACTTACACACTTTTATTGACAAAGCCATGCGGAGCAATGCAGTACGCACCGATGTGTTGGGTGACTCTCTTTGCTCAGTGGGTGCTATCCTCACCCGGGCCTCTTCTTTCATCTAAGATTTTTACGATTTCATCGTATTTATCCTTAAGGGACTTCGCTTTGATTTCTTTTTTTCTTTCGTTGGTTAAATCTTCTTCAAGTCCGAACAGGAAACCCTCTGCCGCTAATTTCATTTGAATCTTCGGCCACACAATAAACTCCATTTCCAACGGAGAAATCTTTTCATTTGCTATTTCGCGAATCTTCTTTTTATAGAAATGATAAGAATAGCATTCCTTTCCGTCATCTATAAATGTATCCGCTTCATTCTCACTGTTTTCGAGGTTGCTCCATGAGGTGATTTTTTTATTCGGCATATCCTGCCCAAACTGTTCTCGCCTGAACCATTCCAGGGTGAAGGAATCCAAGGGCATATGGCAGTATTGGAAATGATCCCGGTGGTTTTTGGCCGCCTCGCTGCAATACAGATACTTGAAGGACATATTTACGATTTTCTGTGCTTTTCCGTATGTTCCCAGTTTACCATCTTCCTGGGACTTGAACTTTTTACACCATAGTTGACATAACTCGTCATGGATTTTGTCAAATTCTTCTTCGGTTAACGGTGCCTTTTCCTTATGGAAATAATCTTCCAGTTTTTCAATTATACATTTGAGTGCGTTGTCTTTTTCATCACGATACTTACCGATTCCTGCAAGGGTGCGCTTGGCATCGTTATACGCAAGATGAACCGCAGCTGCTATTGCGGTGTCGGCGTTTTGAAGTTCTTCATAGCGAGCCCCATTTCGCGCTTGAACGCCTTGCTTGAACTTTTCACAAGCTTTCTCAAACTCGTCGTGCTTGCTCTGTGATTGTTGCATATATGACTCTCCTTCCATATTATTTTGTTGCTTTGACAAGTTCTTCCCAGACTTTAACCATAGCATAGGTGTCAAGCTCGCAATACTTTAAAAGATTATGTCGGG
>CAVGND010000010.1:0-49095 GCA_963630555.1 Roseburia intestinalis
ACATGTCAGCGGAAAAACAAAAATGCGGCGTAACCGCCGCAAAAACAGGCTTTGGGGTTTATCGACAGACTGGGACGGCTACCGAAAGGTAGCCGTCCTTAATAAAGTAAGTATGCTGTTTTCAACAAGTATGCAAAAATCCGCGCCGCGTACACGATATCTGTCACACAGTTTCTTATACCGTTCCGATTGCCTTTACCGCTTGCTTTTAAAACCTTTGCTACGGCACATCGGCATTAATAGGTGGCAATTTTTTATTCGGATTTATACAATTCCGAAATCGCTTCACCCTGCAAAATGGGGAATTCAAAGCCTTTTTGGGTATATTCAAAAAGCAGATTGTCAAATTCGGCGGTGCCGCTTTTAAGCAGCAATATAACGGTTGAGCCGCCGTATAGGAATTTACCCTTTTCGTCACCGCGGCGGACGCGTGACTTAAATGGAAGATTGTCTATTTTTCCGACCAACATAGCGCCGACCTCTATCTGCGCTATCGTTCCGAAGTGTTCGGTTTTCATAAGTGTTATTTCACGGCAATTTTCGGTAAAAACGGGAGCGTTTTGCAGCGCTATCGACCTTACGGTGTGCAATTTGCCTTTAACAAAACTGCTTTTTATCGGTTCTGCATTGTCCACAAAACAGTACCTGTGGTAATTGTCGGCACACAATCTGAAAACAAGGCAAACGCCGCCGTAAAACTGCTTTGCGTCCTCTGCCGAGTTTAAAAGATTTTCTATTGTATAACGGCTTTGCTTAGCCGGTATAACGCTGTTTTTTTCAATCCTGTAAGCGGATAAAAAACCGTCCGCAGGGGAAATAAGAACGCTTTCATCGCTGTTTAACGGGCGACATTCGGGTTTTATGCGCCGTGTAAAAAAATCGTTAAAACTGCGGTATTTACATGGCTCATATTCCGCCATATCAATGTTTTTTGAACGGATAAACGGCTTTATTAACGGCACGGACAGCGCCGTGCTCATAAATGCGCCGACAAAGCGCGAAACCCCGACAGATACCAAAGGTTTTAAAAGTATTCTGCCGGGTAGGGTGCCGTATAGAAATTTCAGAAATCTGCCGTTGTCGGACGGCTTAACGGGCGGGCGCATGTTAAGCGAAAGCGTGGCGCATAATCAAAAATGTTATAAATTCCGCCGCGCCTATACATATCATAATAATTATGCCCCGCATTCCCGGTTTTTTCATATGGAAAGGAGCCAGGAAAGCAAATGCCGTTAAAAGCATAATCGCAAAAAAGAGGAATACAAGATCGGTTCTTAATATATACTGCAACAGCATAACGGTAGGGAATATGAGGGCGGCAGATGTAACCGGCAGCCCCGTGTACTGTTTGCGGCGGCATTGTTCGTGTTCTTGCCGCTCTTCTTCCGTAACATTAAAGTATGCAAGGCGGATAAGTGCCGCAAGGATGTAAAGCAACAGCACGGCAAATAAAAGACCGGAGCATATTTTACCCGCAACTCCCGATTCGGGATTGTTGAATGTGCGTTTTATAAAGGGGGAAGAACGGTAAAGCGCGCCGCCTATGCATGCCGGCAATACGCCGAACGCAACAATGTCTGAAAGTGAGTCGATCTGTATGCCGAAACTGCATTCCTGCTTTGTGCGGTTCTTTTTGGTTCTTGCGATCTTTCCGTCAAAAGAATCGCAAAGCCCGCATATAAGTAAGAACAAGACGCCGAGGTAAGGATGACCGTTTTGTGCCAGCGAAACAAGTATACCGGTACCGGCTGATAACAGTGATATATATGTAAGTATCACGGTGTAATCGTAAAATCCTAACATTATTTGTCCAACCTTCCCTGATTTCTCTTAATATTAAAATATTTAATAAGTATTGTAATACCGCAAAGTATTACACAGGAATAGAACGAAATTGAGCGTGAAAGCAACTCAAGATTAACGGGGTTGCCGGTTATGCCCGAAAATCCGTCTATCATCAAATAGTCCGAAACGCCCATTGCTCCCGGTATCGGTATGCAGTTTGAGCCGAGTATAACATAACTTTGCACCGCCCATATATCAAATGCGTGTGAAAGCGAACCGCCCGTTGAAAGGTATACAAACATAGACACCGAAACGGTGGAAACACGCTGCAAAAAATTAAAAAGAAAAGCCTTTACAAGCATTGAACGTTTTCCTTTAATTTCAGCCGCACATTCTTTGTAGTCCGCAATTATTTTATCAATCTTTTGCTCCTGCTTTTCGGGATGTTTTATTATATGCAGTTTGTTAAGCACGCGAATGCCCCATTTGCAAAAACGGTGCAAAATGGTTTCTTTTTTAAGCACCATCCAAAAAAATACTACCAGCCCGATTTGCAGCAGTGTGCCGAGCAGTATAAGAAATTTTGAAAAGCCGCCGAAATGGTGAAATGTTTTAAAATTAAAAATAAAACTGACGATACCTATGGCGATTATCGCAAGCGCATACATAACAAGGTTAAGCAGCAATGCAACGGTTGTCATTGCGCCGGATATGCCGTCTTTTATCATAAAATATGCCGACACGGGCTGTCCGCCCGTTGCAGATGGGGTTATTGCGGAAAAGTAAACGTCCGCCGCAGAATATACAAAGCCGTTTTTGAGGCCGCGCTTTTGCCCGAAACCGTCAAGTATCGAAATTACGGCAATACCCTCAAAAGCAATAAATCCCAGCATACAAATTACGGCAAGCGAAAAATACAGCGGATCCGCGCTTTTAATATAATCCATAAATCCGCCGAATGAAAACGACTTACTTTGCGAGGTTATTGCCCAGATGCTTGCCGCTGCAATCACCACAAATGCAAGCGACCAGCCGAGTTTTTTCTTGATATTCGGTTTATCGTTACTTTGATTGTTGTTCAAATTTACGACCTCCGGAAGTATCGGTTTTCAGTCCGATAAAAGCGTTTTGTGTTTCTTCTTTTCAATTGCCCGCATTGCAAACATTCCTATTTCAGCCACAATGATTGCAGAAGGTATATCAAGCAAAACGTGTTGCTTAACAAGCAGTATGCAGGCGAATACCATAAGCGTGAAAATCACATTAACGGGCGCAAACCATTTAGGCGTTTTGCGGCAGTAAAACGCGCCGCGCATACAAAAATAACTTTCAAGACAATGCAGCGACGGAAAAAGATTATCAGGGCTGTCAAGCGAATATATAAGCGCCGTCAGCCAATTAAACACACCGCCGTCAGGCACCTCGGGGCGCACGGTAGCGGTTGGGAACGCAAGAAAAATCACCGCGCAGATAACCTTCGCAATTATCTCGCCGTAAATAAAGCGGTCGCAAACTTCACGGCTTTCGCGCGCAATGGCAATGTAACCGACTACCCATTGTATATAAGAAGCAATGTATATTACAATTGCAGGGGTGAAAAAGGGAATTTTACCGTCAACACTCAAAGCGATATCGTGATGGTATGCATTTGCCGTAAAAAGCCTTGTTCCGTAAAATGCAATAAGATTTACCGCCACCATAAGCGTAAGCGGCAGGAATGAATAAAGCGGAATTATATTCAAAAACCATTCACGAAACCCCGACTTTTGGGACGGTTGCGGCGGTTTGCTTTTTAAAACCATATTTAACCTCTTAAATCATACTTTCATAACATTATAACACAATCGCACGGAATATTAAAGAACTATTTTTTAAAAAAATTAATTCCGAATTTTTACAGATTGCAACAGTGCGCTAAATACCCAAAAAGTCAAAATCGGGCGTGTATATTTTGCTTGCCGACGAGCGTTCCTGCGAATAGCCTTTAAAGCCTAAATCGGCAGCCGCTTTAAGCACCTTTTCATATTCATATGTTGTTGTGCGGCGGTTTATTTCGGGGTAAAGCCGAGCGTCACCGCAGGGGTAATATTGGTTCATAAGGCTTAAAACGAATGCCTTGCTGCCGAAACGGCGGTAAAGTTCGTTTATTATATTAAGCGAGTCTTTAAAATGTGACGGCATAACAAGATGGCGCATCAATACGCCGCCTGTCATCATCCCTCTACTATCAAACCTCGGTTCGCCTGCCGTATTTATCATAGCGCCGAGCGCATCTGCGGCAACGCCGAAATAATCGGTAGCCTGCATATAACGCGCCGACAGGGCAGGGGAGAAAAATTTAATATCGGGCATAAATACTTGAATATACCCCTTTAAACCGCGTATAACATCGGCATTTTCGTAACCGCCGCAGTTGTATACAACGGGTATGTTTGGCTTTGCGATTTCAATTGCGACTTTTATTTTATCCGCCCATACCGTCGGTGTTACAAGATTTATGTTGTGCGCGCCCTGCCGTTCGAGTTCGCGGAATATTTCCGCAAGCCGATGCAGGTTTACGGGTTTGCCGAAATCGGTTCGGCTGATTTTGCTGTTTTGGCAAAAAACGCAGTGCAGATTACAGCCGCAAAAAAACACCGTTCCGGAGCCGTTTGCGCCTGAAATGCAGGGTTCTTCAAATTTATGCAGATACGCCTTTGCAAGCATAATTTCATCTTTTTGTTTGCAAAAACCTGCGCCGCCTTTGCGGTCTGCTCCGCATTTTCGCGGACACAGAAAGCACCCTTGCACTGCCGTCACCCCGTTTCCGGAAAATTGAATTACATTGTTTACGACTATATCACAATAAGTGATAAGTGTCAACCGTTAAAAAACCCCCGCATTTCCGGAAGAAAACACGGGGGGAGATAAGTTTAAAAATTTTTAAGCAGTTTTTTAATACGTTCTGCCGCTTCTTTTATATCTTCGGGGTTGCCGAAAGACGAAAGTCGGACATAACCCTCGCCGCAGGCGCCGAACCCCTCACCCGGGGTGGTTATTACCTGCGCTTCATTAAGCAGTTTGTCAAACATTTCCCAACTGCCCATACCGTTCGGGCATTTGAACCATACATACGGGGAGTTTATTCCTCCGCAGTACCAAATCCCGCATTCGTCAAGCGCTTGCATAAGCACGGCGGCATTCTGTTTATAAATGTGCAGGTCTTCTTTGATTTCACGCTGACCTTTTTCTGTAAATACCGCTTCCGCACCGCGTTGAATAATGTAGGAAACACCGTTTGACTTTGTGGTTCTGTTCCTTACCCACATATCGTTTAAATTCATTCCGTCCAGAACCAACTCTTTGGGGACTACGGTGTATCCGCAGCGTGTGCCTGTAAAACCGGCGGTTTTGGAAAGCGAACAAATCTCAATAGCACAGGTGCGGCTGCCCTCAATTTCAAATATGCTGTGCGGAATGCCGTCCTGCTCAATAAACGCTTCATACGCCGCGTCAAAAATTATAACCGAGCCGTTGGCATTTGCGTAATCCACCCAAGCCTTTAATTTTTCTTTGCAGAACACAGCGCCCGTCGGGTTATTGGGTGAGCATATGTAAATAATATCCGCAGCCGCATCGTTTGCATCTTTGGGCGGCAGTGGCGTAAAACCGTCCTGTTCGCCCGAGGGATAGTGCGTTATTTTGCGCCCCGCCATAACGTTAGAGTCAACATATGCGGGGTAGGTGGGTTCTATAACAAGCACCGTGTCGTCCCATGAAAAAATGTCAAGAATATTTCCAAGATCGTCGCCCGCGCCGCAGGAAATGAATATTTCATCGTTCATAAGGTTTACGCCGTGCGATTTATAGTATCCGCAGACGGCGGTTTTTAAAAATTCGGTTCCGCATTCGGGGCAGTATCCGTGGAAGGTTTCAATGTGCGCCTGTTCTTCAACCGCGCCGTGCAGTGCCTCAATAACCGCCTTTGCAAGCGGCAGTGTAACATCGCCGGTTCCCAGCCGCAACAACTTTGCATTTGGGTTTTGCAATAAATATTTATTAACCTTTTGCTCAATGTTATAAAAAAGATATGATGATTTAAGTTCTGAATAATGTTTGTTCGGTTTTGCCATTTTATACCACACCCTCAAAAACCGTTTCGGCAGGCCCTGTCATTATCGCAGTTCCGTTTTTCAGTATAGTTACGGTAAGCTGCCCGCCGTCAAGGAGGACTGTGATTTTTTCATTGCATTTGCACAGCCCGTTGTGAACAGCCGCCGCTGCTGCCGCGCACGCTCCGGTTCCGCAGGCGAGCGTAATTCCGCTGCCGCGTTCCCATACGCGCATACGCAGGTTCCCTTCGTCGATTTTTTGTACAAATTCAACGTTCACACCGCCTTTGAATTCGGTGCTGCTTGCAATTTCACTCCCCGATTTTGCAACAGGTGCGTTTTCCGCATCGTCGGTAAATATCACCGCATGCGGATTGCCGACATTAACCGGTATGCAAACCGTTTCGCCGCACTCCGTTTTTACCGTTTTCGGCGGCGAAACCTCGGTTTTTCCCATGTTGACCGTCGCTCCGAGTGCTTTACCTCCGTCAGTAATTAAAGTAATCTCCTTTATGCCCGAAAGGGTTTCAACGGTTATCCGTGTTTTGTCGGTGTACCCTTTGTCAAATACATATTTTCCTACACAGCGTATACCGTTGCCGCACATCTTTGCCTCACTTCCGTCGGCGTTGAATATCCTCATCATAAAATCAGCCTTGTCTGACGGGAGTATCCATATCATACCGTCGGAGCCGATACCGAAATGACGGTCGGACAGTTTTACCGACAGTGCCGCGGCATCATCAGGCAAACTGTCGGCATAAATATAGAGGTAATCGTTCCCGAGGCCCTGCATTTTAGTGAATTTCATTGCTTGTTTTCAGCCCTTTCAAGCGCAGCAGCTATAAACCCTTTAAACAGAGGGTGTGCTTTGTTGGGGCGCGACTTGAATTCGGGGTGATACTGCACGCCTACAAAGAACGGTCGGTCGCTCAATTCAACCGTTTCAACCAGCCTGCCGTCGGGAGATGTGCCCGATAATGTAAGGCCCTTTGCCGTAAGCGCATCACGGTAATCGTTATTAAATTCGTAACGGTGGCGGTGACGTTCATAAATGGTGGATTCACCGTAGCATTGCGCCATCGTAGTTCCCTCTTTAATAGCGCAGGGATATGCGCCGAGCCTTAAAGTGCCGCCTTTATCAATATCGTCGCTCTGTCCCGGCATAAAGTCGATGACCTTGTTTTTGCAAAGTTCGTCAAATTCGCCCGAGTGTGCGTCGGTAATTCCGGCAACATCGCGCGCGTACTCTATAACCGCTATCTGCATACCGAGGCAAATGCCGAAGTAGGGCATATTGTTTTCTCTTGCAAAGCGTGCCGCAAGTATCATACCTTCAATTCCGCGGCTGCCGAACCCGCCCGGGACTATAATTCCGTCAAGGTCTTTTAGAATATCTTTATATGTATTTTCCGTAATGGTCTCGGAATCTATCCAGTGTATTCTTATGTGGGTGTTAAGTGTGTATCCTGCGTGGCGCATTGCTTCCGCAACCGAAAGATATGCGTCGTGCAACTGAACATATTTGCCTACAAGACCGATATGTACCTCTTTTTCACGGTTTTTAATTCTGTCAACCATTGAAGACCATTCGGTAAGGTCGGGAAGCGGTGCGTCAATACCCAGTTCACGGCACACTACACTTGAAAAATTTGCTTTTTCAAGCATAAGCGGCGCTTCATAAAGATAGGGCAAAGTGATATTTTCGATAACGCAATCGGGCTTAACATTGCAGAAAAGCGATATTTTTTTGAATATTGAGTCCTCAAGCGGTTTATCACAGCGCAAAACAATAATGTCCGGGCGTATTCCCATACCCTGCAATTCTTTAACCGAGTGCTGCGTGGGCTTGGATTTGTGTTCATCAGAACCGCTTAAAAACGGTACAAGCGTCACGTGTATAAACAGACTGTTTTCGGGGCCCACTTCAAGCGATATCTGCCTTACCGCTTCCAAAAACGGCTGACTTTCAATATCGCCTATCGTGCCGCCGATTTCGGTAATAACCACATCTGCATCGGTCTGTTTTCCGACACGGTAAACAAATTCTTTTATTTCGTTGGTAATGTGCGGGATTACCTGAACCGTTGAGCCGAGGTATTCGCCGCGGCGTTCTTTATTAAGTACATTCCAGTACACCTTCCCTGTTGTAAGGTTGGAGTATTTGTTAAGGTTTTCGTCAATAAATCTTTCATAATGCCCTAAATCAAGGTCGGTTTCCGCTCCGTCCTCGGTAACATAGACTTCGCCGTGCTGGTACGGGCTCATAGTTCCCGGGTCAACATTTATGTAAGGGTCAAGTTTCTGCGCCGCAACTTTAAGCCCGCGCATTTTAAGCAGTCGCCCGAGAGAGGCGGCAGTTATACCTTTCCCAAGACCCGAAACAACTCCGCCGGTTACAAAAATATATTTAGCCATAGTCTTTCCTCCGCTATTTGTAAGTCGTGATTATATCTTCCGCCACGGAACGCTTGGTAACACAACGATCCATAGCCTGCTTTTCGATATATTTATGCGCTTCCGCTTCGCTCATTTTCAGATGGTCTATCAGCACCCATTTGGCGCGGTTGACTATCCTTATTTCTTCCATTTTTTCTTCTATTGTGGCTGTTTTTTGCTCCATTAATCGTATGCGCTCGCGCGTTCCGCATAATAAGTTTAACGATTGGGTTATCATCTGTGCCGAGGTCGGTTTCGGTATTGCCAAAACACCGTGGGGCGTAACCTTCGCGGCAATATCGTGAAAATGTTCGTTTTTAATAAGCATAAGAACGCCCGCACCGCTTCCCGAACATATATCAAGCGCCAGCCGTGTCCCGAAATCATCGGGCAGTGGCGTGTTGATTATAACTATGTCTGAACTGCGTTCAAGCAATTTTCGCTTTGCCATGCCTGAGTTGGCGGCAAACGCAACGGGGGAAAACAACGATTCGGGGAGCAGGGGAGTTATCGACTGTTCGAATTTTGCCGATGCGGATACTACAAGTATACTGTAACAGCGCTCGGTCAGTTCCATATATAACTTTACCTCCCCTTTTTTCTTATGCGGTTCATACCGACTTATTTCGTGTACATATTAATAACGGATTCGGGTAAAATGCTCCTGATAAATTCACTGTTTGCAGCCGCCGCTTTTGCCTCACTCAGCGTTTTCGGCAATGTTTTGTATTTTGTCGTAATTTCTTCGCCGCAACTGTAAAGATTTATGTCGGCCGGGTCGGGCGGCAACATATTTTTTTCTATGCCCTCTAACCCCGCCGCTATTATAAGTGCAAAAGCAATATATGGGTTGCAGGTAGGGTCGGGTGAGCGCAGCTCGGCACGCCGCAGTTCCGGCTCTGCAGCCGCAGGTACGCGTATCAACTGAGAACGGTTTTCGCTTGACCAAGAAATGTAGTAAGGCGCTTTGTTAAGCCCGAAACGGCTGTAAGACATTTCGCTCGGATTTAAAAAAGCAGTCATTTCGGTAATGCGGTTCAGTATGCCCGCTATAATATTCGGCAGGACATCGCCGTTGCCTGATTTTGCCGAAACATTTATGTGCATACCGTTCCCCGGTGCGCCCGAAATCGGCTTGGGAGAAAAATCCGTAAATAATCCGTCGCGTGCCGCTACGGTATTTACTACGGTTTTAAATGTAAGCGTATTGTCCGCAGCGGTTAAAGGATCTGAATGTTTAAAATCAATTTCGTTTTGTCCGGGCCCCTCTTCGTGGTGCGAACTTTCGGGCGATATACCCATCATCTCAAGTGTCAGGCATATTTCGCGGCGTACGTTTTCACCCTTGTCGTCCGGTGCTATATCCATATATCCCGCATTGTCGTATGGCACATTGGTTCGGTTCCCGTTTTCATCGCGGCAAAAAAGGTAAAATTCGGTTTCCGAACCGAACGAAAACGTGACGCCTCGGCTTTCGGCTGACTCGACGGCGCTGTGTAGCAAATATCGGGTGTCAACCTCAAAGGGTGTACCGTCCGGATATGTAACCGAGCAGAACATACGTACAACCCTGCCGTGCTCTGGCCGCCAGGGAAGCACGGATATCGTCGAAGGGTCGGGATGCAGAAAAAGATCCGAATGTACTTCACCGCCGAATCCGGCTATTGCCGAGGCGTCAAAAGCAATGCCGTTTTCGAAAGCACGGTCAAGTTCCCCGGGCATTATCGAAATGTTTTTCTGCTTGCCGAAAACATCGCAGAACGCAAGGCGTATAAACTTAACGTCCTCCTCCTTAACATATTGCTTGACCTCTTCTTTTGAATATTTCATAATGGATATCCTTGCCTTTCGTCAGTTTGCAATATACATCTGTTTGTAAGGGTTCTTGCTGTCCGGCGTAATTACCGTGTAATCGTCGGCAAGCATTTTTTCGGTATCGTAACCGAATGATTTGCAAAATTCTTTAATTACAGGGGTAACTTCGGCAATGTCATCGGGCGAAGCGGCGCGTTTGTTTACTCCGGCAGGGAACTTTATTCCGTCCGCATTGCCGCGCAGTATCATTTTTCCGCCGTGCATACCCGTGCACGGGAAATTACCGACAACAGGTCTTTCCGCATTTTCTGCGTTAAGCACAAGTATCAGTCCGCCTGCCTGATATTCGCCGAGGAAACTTCCTGCGCATCCGCCGATAATAATGACAGGCTTTTTTTCTTTATATTCTTTCATATGTATTCCGGCGCGGTATCCTGCGTTGCCCTTTATAAGTATCTTTCCGCCGCGCATAGCGTAACCGACCGCGTCGCCTACATTGCCGTGTATGGTTATAACACCGTCGTTCATAGTGTCGCCCACGGCGTCCTGTGCGTTGCCGAATACCGTTATGCTGCTTCCGCTTAAATAAGCACCCAAAGCGTTGCCCGGCACGCCTTCGATGGATATGTCTTTTCCGGAAGAGCCCGCAGCGATAAATCGCTGGCCCAGGCAACCGGTTAACCGGCAGTTACTGCCCGAATGCCTTATCCGCTCGTTCAGTTCCGAAAAGGTAATATCTTCGGCATTTATAATACTCATTATACCACACCTCCCAGTATTTTTCTACGCTTTTTTTCATCGTATGCCGATATGTCGGGCGATTTTTTAAGTTTCCCGAAATCAACGTCGGTAAGCGGTGTTTTAGAGCGTATCATATCGGTGTAAATTCCTGCACCGTCGGTCTTGCCGATAAGCATAAATCCCGTAAGGCGGTCGCCTTTCGTAAACAATTTTTTCATTCCCCCGCCGTCCCGTTCTTCGTAAACTTCGCCGCCGTCTTTTTTGTCAAATCGGCTGCCTGCCGTCATAGCGTGAAGCCCGAAAAAGCCGATCGAGTTCATCGGTATCGCATTGGCAAAGGATGATTCCTTGCCCGCCATACAACTGCCGGCACATCGTCCGCCTATGTATGCGTTGGGCATCAGCGCCATAATTTTAACCTTCCCGTCCGAAATGTCGGTACTTTCGGTGCAGTCGCCTGCGGCATATATTCCGTCAACCGAGGTTCTCATATGATCGTCAACGGTTATGCCTCTTGTAACCGCGCCGCCGATATCCGATATAAGCTTTGTGTTCGGCCGCACCCCGACTGCCGAAATAAGTATATCAAATTCAACCGTCTTTCCGCTTTTCATTTCGGCGGTATTTTCGGTATATTTTACGGCAGTGTCGCCAAGCATAAATTTAATTCCGTGGCTTTCCAAGTGTGCCTGCATTACCGCCGCCGCGTCACTGTCAAATATGCTTGAAAGTATACGGTCGGCAAGGTCGCAAACGGTTATTGAAGCAACCCGCCCGCTTAATCCTTCGGCGCATTTAAGCCCTATAAGGCCCGCACCCACTATCAGCACGCGGCTTTTTTCGTTAATTGCTTTTTCAATCCCAATGGCGTCGTCAAGCGCTAAAAATGTAAATTTGTTTTTAACCGTATCGTAACCTTCGGCAGGCGGAACGAACGGCGAGGAACCTGTACATACGCACAATCGGTCATATTCTTCCCTTTTGCCGCCCTCGGTCAGTACGCACCTGTTTTCGGTGTCTATCTTAACCGCTTTGTCATATATTACGGTGCAGTTGTTTTTATCGTAAAAATCGGCAGGGCGGTAGGCTATTCTGTCAAGGTCGGTTTTTCCTTCAAGATAATAAGATATCAGCGGGCGGCAATAAACATGGCGGTTTTCGCCCGATATTACGGTTATCTTGCCCGATTTGTCGGCACTGCGTATTCCCTCAATGCAGCCTACGGCGGCTGTTCCGTTACCGATTACAACATATTTTTTCAAGTTCTTCACCTCTCCTCATATACAATTGCGCGGTTCGGGCATCCCGAAACGCAGGCAGGGGCACTCGCCGAATTTTTAAGGCAGAGTTCGCATTTTTGCGCTGCGCCGTTCCCGTCCTGCCGCACCGCACCGTAAGGACATACCAGTACGCAGGTAAGGCAGCCGACGCACTTGTTACGGTCAATAACCACCGTGCCGTTTTCTTTTGTAAGCGCACCCGAAATGCAGCTTTTTACGCATATCGGGTCTTCACAGTGGCGGCAGGACACGGCGTAGGTTATTTTGCCGTCATCCTCAATATGTATTCGGGGGTATATTTTTTTGTTTTTCAGGGCTTTAACCATATCATCTGCGCCTGAGTTTGCAAACGCACAGTTGTATTCGCATAAATGGCATCCCAAACACCATTCTTCATTTACATATATCCGTTTCATTCTCCCGCGTGTGAGATACCGAGAATCTCAAGCTCCTTTTCAGTAAGATTTATGCCGCGCAGCATTAATCGGTTGCCGCGCAGTGCTTCTATCGAGTTTATACCCATCCCGCCGAGCAGTTCCTTTATTTCATGCTTCCAGGCGGTCATAAGATTTATAAGCCTTTCACTGCCGATGTCGGGGTTCAGCCGTTTAACAAGTTCGGACCGCTGGGTTGCAATACCCCAGTTGCATTTACCCGTCTGGCAGGTGCGGCAAAGATGACATCCGAGAGCCAAAAGAGCGGCAGTCGCAATATAACAGGCGTCAGCGCCTAAGGCAATTGCTTTAACCACATCGGAAGCCGAGCGTATACTGCCGCCGACCACAAGCGAAACCTTATTCCTTATTCCTTCGTCCCTCAGCCGCTTGTCAACCGCCGCAAGAGCAAGTTCAATCGGTATTCCAACGTTATCCCTTATTCGTGTGGGTGCGGCGCCCGTGCCGCCTCTGAATCCGTCAATCGCAATTATATCCGCACCGCTGCGTGCTATGCCGCTGGCAATCGCCGCAATGTTATGTACGGCTGCAACCTTTACAATAATCGGTTTTTTGTATTCCGTTGCCTCTTTAAGCGAGTAAACAAGCTGCCGCAGGTCTTCTATTGAATAAATATCGTGGTGCGGAGCGGGAGAAATAGCGTCCGAACCTTCGGGTATCATACGCGTGCGTGAAACATCGCCGACTATCTTTGTGCCGGGCAAATGTCCGCCGATACCGGGCTTTGCGCCCTGCCCCATTTTTATCTCTATCGCCGCACCTGCGTTCAGGTATTCTTCATATACGCCGAAACGACCCGACGCTACCTGAACTATCGTGTTTTCACCGTAGCAGTAAAAATCTTCGTGCAGTCCGCCTTCACCCGTGTTGTAATATATACCGAGTTCGCGTGCCGCGCGCGCAAGGCTTTCGTGCGCATTGTAGCTTATCGAACCGTAACTCATAGCCGAGAACATAACGGGCATTGAAAGTTCAAGCTGCGGTGTAAGTTCGGTTTTTAAACTGCCGTCCTCGTTCCGTGAGATTTTTGAGGGTTTTTGTCCCAAAAAAACCTTGGTTTCCATCGGCTCGCGCAGCGGGTCTATCGGAGGGTTGGTAACCTGGGAGGCATTTATAAGTATCCTGTCCCAGTAAACCGGCAGCGGTTTCGGGTTGCCCATTGACGAAAGCAGTACGCCGCCGCTTGACGCCTGCTTGTATATTTCTTTAATAGTGTCGCTTTGCCAGTTCGCGTTTTCCCTGAATGTACATTCGTTTTTAACTATTTTAAGTGCGTGCGTGGGGCAAAGCGATACGCACCTTTGGCAGTTTACGCATTTTGATTCATCGCTGAGCATTACATTCCCGTCTTCGTCAAATCTGTGCACCTCGTTGGCGCACTGTCGCTCACATACGCGGCAGGTTATGCACCTGTCGTGATTTCTTATTACATCAAATTCGGGTATTATGTATGATACCGACATTAATAAGCACCTTCCTTGACCTTTACTATTACGGGTTCGCCGCCGGACGGGGCATATATGTTTTCGGCGTCCGGTTCCATTTTCCGTATAGCCGCTTCTTCGCTTGCTATAAACACCTTGTCGTCCTTTTCCGCAACTACCATAGACCGCAGTTTAAGTCGGTCGTTAAGTGCCATAAGCCCTCCGCTGAAACCTAAAATTATTGAAAAAGGGCCTGTTACAAGCAAACTCGGATATATCTTTCTTAAATATTCAAGTTTTTCGCGTTCGTTTTTCGGTTTAGCCTCAATCGTACTCCAGAACGGCGCCGCAATTACCGACGCTGCTTCTTCAAGCGTCAGCCCCTGCCGGCGCATAAGATAGTCAACTATGTAGGTTATAACCTCCGTGTCGGTCTGCAATGTGCATTTGTAACCGAACATTTCAATATATCGGCGGTTGGCGTCATATGAGGATATTTCGCCATTGTGTACAATCGAATAATCAAGAAGCGAGAACGGGTGAGCACCTCCCCACCAGCCGGGTGTGTTTGTCGGATACCTGCCGTGTGAGGTCCAGGAGTACGCCTCATATTCTTCAAGCCTGTAAAATCTGCCGACATCTTCGGGAAAACCCACTGCTTTAAATATGCCCATATTCTTACCGCTTGAAAATACGTAAGCGCCTTTTATAAGCGTGTTGATCTTCATAACACACCGCGACACATATTCCTTTTCGTCAAGCTGTAAACGCGAAAGGACAGATGAAAGCGGCGCAACAAAATATCGCCATATCTGCGGTATATCCGTGATTTCCGGGATTTTGCGCACCGGTATGTTTTCCGCCTTAACAATCTCAAAACTGTCTTTTAAGAAGTTTTCGCATTCAACACGGTTTTCGTTGCTGTTATAAAAAATGTGAAAAGCGTAAAGATCTTTGTATTCGGGGTATATTCCGTATCCGGCAAACCCGCCGCCGAGACCGTTCGAACGGTCATGCATCGGCTTCATACTGTTTATAATGCCTTCCCCGGTCATTTTCTTTCCGTCACGCGAAATAACGGCGGATATAGCGCAGCCCGACGGAATACGCACCTGACCTTCTAATTTCATAAAAATCGCTCCTTTTGCAAAATACAAAAAGAAAGGCGCTCATCCGAATTAAGGGGCAGGTTTCCCTCAATTCAGATGAACGCCTTTGCTCATCGTGTCGTATTATAGCACAACCGCCAACATTTGTCAATCAAATAATTGGGCTTTATCGCAATTAAAAATAAAAAATCGGTGATTAAGTTGTTGAATATATGTATGAATAATGTTATAATGCTTTTGTTATTAATTTAATTAATATTATATTATAATGTGATACAGATTCAATTTGAAACGGTGAATTCTATGACTGAATATGAATATAAAATGAAATACGATGACGAATTTTTCGAGAATTTTCAGCGTCAATACGGCGTCGATACCAAAAACGGGAACGATAGTAATTTCAAAAGCCGCGAAGATTCAAAATCCCGAAAAAATGCCGAATCAAAAAAATCCGGAGGGCGGGGGAGAACGGCAGAACATAGCCGCAGCACCCGGCAAAGCAACTATAAAACCCATGTAACCGCACGCGATAACGCGCCCGCTGCAGAAAAGCAAAAACCCCGTAAAAAACGCCGCCTTAAACGCGGCGTTAAAAATGCGGCGCTCGGATTTACGGCTGTAACACTTATAATTATTATGGCTTGCCTTCTGTTGCCTAACTGTTTCGGCAGCGCCGGAAGGGGCGAGCAGTACAGGCAAATCGGTGTGCAGGCAAGCGCTGAGGATGCGGTGCAGTCGTCAACGGCGATAAAACCGTATACAGTGGCTGACAATGTTGTAACATTGGGCGATGATGTGGATTGCAAAAACTGCGTACTTGTTGATGTTACCGATAATAAAATAATAGCCCAAAAAGATGCCGACACGGTCATATATCCTGCGTCAATGACCAAAATCCTTACGCTTATTACGGCTGTTGAAAATATGACCGACCCGAACGCCGCTTTCACTTTCTCTTATGAAATTACCGATCCGTTGTATGTGCAGGAGGCATCTGTCGTCGGATTTTCGGCAGGGGAAACCGTCGGTGTGACCGATATGCTGTACGGCTCCATCCTTGCTTCCGGAGCCGACGCTACCGCGGGACTCGCCATAACTATCTCCGGCAGTGAGGACGCTTTTGTTGCAGCTATGAATCAAAAGGTGCAGGATTTGGGGCTTACCACCGCAACTTTTAAAAACACAAGCGGATTACACGACCCCGAACATAAATGCACCGTTAAGGATATGGCTGTCCTGCTTGACTACGCTATGAAAAACGAAACCTGCCGCAAGGTACTTACATCGGAAAGTTATACTACCGCACCAACCGCACAGCACCCCGAAGGAATAACGGTTACAAGCACCTTGTTCAGCCGCATTTACGGTTCCGAACCGGAAGGCGCAAATATAATAGCCGGCAAAACGGGGTATACTATCGAGGCGGGGAACTGCATCGCGTCGTATGCCGAGGGCGATAACGGACACGGTTATATATTCGTTTCGGCGGGCGGCAGCGATAAATGGAAGGCGGTTTATGACCATATAAATGTGTATTCTGCATATGCAAAAGGCTGATTTCGGGAAAGAATTAAACACATTTAACGAATGTTATTTCGACTATTGACAAACGATTTATACTGCCGTATAATTTTAAAAAATTAAATATTTCGACACATTTACGACATATTTAATTTTGCCCGTTTACGGTTTGTATTTTCGGTTCTTTATAAGATATATGTGTATGTATATGTGTATGTACGAACCGAAAAACACGCTCTGCTGAATGGGGATATTTCATTATGAAAGAGGTAGTAGTTATGAAAAAGTTAGTTAAAGTGTTAAGCGTTGTTTTGGCGATGACTATGCTGATTCTTTGCTTTGCAGGCTGCGGTAAGTCCGGCAGTTCAAGCGATGCAATTAAAATCGGCGCAATCGGCCCCACAACAGGTGCTGCTGCAATTTACGGCACTGCGGTTAAAAACGCTGCCGAACTTGCGGTTGAAGAAATAAACGCTAAAGGCGATATTAAGTTCGAACTTAAATTTGAAGACGACGAACACGACCAGGAAAAATCGGTAAACGCTTACAATGCCCTTAAAGACTGGGGTATGCAGATACTTGTAGGCAGTGTAACAACTACCCCTTGTATTGCGGTTTCAACCGAAGCACACAATGACAGTATTTTTGAACTCACACCGTCAGCTTCATCAACCGATGTTATCGGCGGTCAGCCGGATAAGGACGGTAACGTTACCGTTGAGCGTAAAGAAAACGTCTTCCAGATGTGCTTTACCGACCCGAACCAGGGTACCGCATCTGCCGACTATATCAGCAAACAGAAACTTGGTACCAAAATCGGCATAATCTACAATAATGCCGATGCGTATTCAACCGGTATCTATCAGAAATTTGTTACCGAAGCAGATGAACTCGGTCTTGATGTAGTTGATGTTGAAACATTTACCGACGATTCGGATAAAGACTTCTCGTCACAGCTTAATAAGATTAAAGATGCAGGTGCCGACCTTATCTTCCTTCCTATGTATTATACACCGGCTTCCCTTATCCTTACCCAGGCAAATAAAATGAATTATAAACCTAAATTCTTTGGTGTTGACGGTCTTGACGGTATACTCACAATTAAAAACTTTGATACCACATTGGCTGAGGGCGTAATGCTTCTTACCCCGTTCTCTGCTGACGCGACCGATGAAAAGACCCAGAACTTCGTTAAAAAGTATAAAGAAAAATACGGTGATGTTCCGAACCAGTTCGCAGCCGACGCTTACGATTGCATCTATGCGTTGTATGACGCTTGCAAGGCGAAAGGCATAACCGCTGATATGGATGCGGAAGAAATCTGCGAAAAACTTATTGAACAGTTCACAAGCAAAGACTTCAAGTTTGACGGACTTACCGGTGAAGGTATGACCTGGTCAAAATCGGGCGAAGTTTCCAAAGAACCCAAAGGTATGGTAATTAAAGACGGCGCTTACGTCGGAATGTGATTTAATCATTTATACCAAACTTTTATTAAACTGCAATGGGGTGGTTTACCCCATTGCAGTTTGCGGATATTAAACGGGGTTGTTTTTCAACCCTGATTTTCTGCTATTATAACCTACATAATTTTGCAGTCTGTTATTGTTAAAACTCTGCCGCCATCAGCCGCCGTGGATTCGCAGGGAACAACGGATATTCAATCGCGGCAGAACGGAGCACGTCGTATGACATTTTTATCTAACCTGATCAACGGAGTAAGCCTTGGCAGCGTTTATGCGTTGATCGCGCTCGGGTATACAATGGTCTACGGTATAGCAAAGATGCTTAACTTTGCACACGGTGACGTAATAATGGTCGGCGCCTATATGTCCTATATCGCAACAACCGCTATGGGATTTCCGCCGATGGTTTCCGTAATTTTTGCTATGCTTGTATGTACATTGCTCGGGATTTTAATTGAGAAGTTTGCCTACAAACCGCTTAGAAAAGCGACCTCGCTTGCCGTGCTTATAACCGCTATCGGTATGAGTTATTTGCTGCAGAATATTGCGCTTTTGGTATTTAAAAGCGACCCGAAAAGTTTTAAATCCATAGTTTCTTTGGACTCACTTTCCCTGTTTGGCGGAAAACTTACAATAACTTCGGAATCAATCGTTACGGTTGCCGTATGCGTGGTAATAATGGTCGCATTGTCGGTCTTTACCAAAAAAAGCAAAATGGGTAAAGCAATGCGCGCCGTGTCGGAAGACAGGGGCGCTGCCGAACTTATGGGCATAAATGTTAATGTAACAATTTCGGTTACCTTTGCCATAGGCAGTGCGCTTGCCGCAATAGCCGGCGTCCTTCTTTGCTCGGCTTACCCCGTCCTTGTCCCGACAACCGGTTCAATGCCCGGTATTAAGGCGTTTACGGCGGCGGTTTTCGGCGGCATAGGCTCTATTCCCGGCGCTATGGTCGGCGGTATACTGCTCGGCGTTATAGAAATTTTCAGTAAAGCGTATATTTCAACCCAACTGTCGGACGCTATTGTTTTTGCGGTTCTTATCATAGTTCTTCTTGTTAAGCCTACCGGCTTGCTCGGCAAGAAGATCAGCGAAAAGGTGTGAGGTGCGATATGAGTAAAATTAAAAATATGAATCGCTTCACCCGTACTAATATTGAGTGTTACGGTATAGTTGTATTGGCGTTTATTATTCTTTATCCGCTGCAGAATATGCGGCTTATAAGCAACTCCGTCAGCGGTCAGTTGGTTCCCATATGCGCGTATGTCGTTATGGCTTTATCGCTTAACCTTACCGTCGGTGTTCTCGGTGAGCTAAGCCTCGGTCACGCCGGATTTATGAGCCTCGGTGCTTTTGCCGGTGTTGTGGCAGCCGGCTGCTTTAAAGACAGCATCGCTTCCGAGCCGTTGAGATTGCTTATCGCTATTGTTTTCGGTGCACTTATTGCCGCAATTGCGGGCTTTGTAATCGGTATTCCGGTTTTAAGGCTCCGCGGCGATTATCTTGCCATAGTAACATTAGCATTCGGCGAGATTATTAAAAATATAGTCAATTGCCTTTATATAGGTTACGACAAATCGGGTATTCATTTCAGTATGAAGGATGCTGCATCCCTTAATCTCGAAAAAGGGCGCATCTTGCTTAACGGCCCGCAGGGTGCGGTCGGTAATTCGAAAATAGCAACCTTTACCGCAGGCATTATACTTATTTTATTTACACTGTTTATTATTTTGAACTTTGTAAACAGTCGTACGGGGCGTGCCGTCACCTCTATACGCGATAACCGCATTGCAGCCGAATCGGTCGGTATCAGTATTACAAAATATAAGATGATTGCGTTTGTTACTTCAGCTGCTCTTGCAGGTATGGCAGGCGCATTGTATGCTATGAACTTTTCGACCGTAATTGCCAAAAAGTTTGATTTCAACACTTCAATTCTTGTTTTGGTATTTGTTGTTTTGGGCGGTATGGGCAATATGTTCGGTTCTATAATCGCAACTACCGTGCTCTACATGCTTCCGGAACTTTTGCGCGAATTCTCGGATTACAGAATGCTTATATACGCAATTGTTCTTATACTTGTTATGATACTTACAAATAACGAAAAATCCAAGCAGGTTCTTTCCGGCTTTGCCGACAAGATTTTCAGAAGAACAAAAACAGGAGAGGGGGAACCCGTCAATGAATAACCCTAAAATGGTGCCGGTTCCCAGCCGCGGAATCATACCGGAACGCGATGTTGATAAACGCCCGATTCTTGAATGTTCACATATAGGCATTGACTTCGGGGGATTAACGGCGGTTGATGAGTTTACGCTGACAATAGGCAGAACCGAGATTGCCGGTCTTATAGGCCCTAACGGCGCCGGCAAGACTACGGTTTTTAACCTCCTTACAAATGTTTATCAGCCTACAAGAGGTACAATTTTGCTTGACGGATTGCCTACTGCAGGTAAAACCACCGCACAGATCAATCGTATGGGTATAGCCCGTACCTTTCAGAATATCCGCCTTTTCTCAAATATGTCGGTAATTGATAATGTTAAGGTCGGCTTGAATAACTCAATAAAAGAGGGCTTTGCCGCTTCCGTTACGCATGCTTTCGGTTACAGAAAAGCCGAAAAAGCCGCTAAAGAACGGGCGCTTGAACTGCTCGACTTTTTCTCAATGGCGGATATGGCAAACGCCGAGGCGGGCAGCCTGCCCTACGGTGCGCAGCGCCGCCTTGAGATTGTCCGTGCCCTTGCAACAAATCCGAGCATAATCCTTTTGGATGAGCCGGCAGCAGGTATGAACCCCTCGGAAACTGCCGAGTTAATGGAAAATATCCGCCGTATACGCGATACTTTCCGGATAGCCGTTATGCTTATCGAGCACGATATGAGCCTTGTAATGAATATTTGCGAAGGTATCTGCGTTCTTGACCACGGAAAAGTTATTGCCAAAGGTACCCCGGATGAAATCAAAAATAATCCCACGGTTATTGAGGCATATCTCGGAAAGAAAAAGGAGGGTTGAGCGAATGCTTAAAGTTGATAATATAAATGTATATTACGGAAAAATTCGCGCCCTTAATGATGTTTCGTTCCAAGTCCAAAATGATGAAATAGTTGCCCTTATCGGTGCAAACGGTGCCGGTAAGTCAACCTCCCTTAAAACAATTTCGGGACTTCTGCGTACCAAAACGGGTTCTATTACTTTTATGGATGAGGATATAACCCATACCGAAGCATACAAACTTGTTGAAAAAGGTATGGCACATGTGCCGGAGGGCAGACGCATTTTCGCACAGATGACCGTTCTTGAAAACCTTGAAATGGGCGCGTATGTCAGTAAGGCTAATGTTCGCGATTCAATAAGCGATGTCTTTCAGCGTTTTCCGCGCCTTAAACACCGTAAAAATCAGATAGCAGGCACTCTTTCGGGCGGCGAACAGCAAATGCTCGCAATGGGCAGGGCGCTTATGAGCCAGCCGAAACTTCTGATGCTCGACGAGCCTTCAATGGGTCTTGCCCCAATACTTGTTCAGCAGATATTTGATATAATCGAAGAACTGCACAAAATGGGTACCACCATATTGCTTGTTGAGCAGAATGCCGAAATGGCATTAAACATTGCCGACCGTGCCTATGTTCTTGAATCCGGCAGGGTAGCCCTGACCGGTACAGGCAAAGAACTGTTGGCAAGCGAATCGGTTAAAAAAGCCTATCTCGGCGGTTGATCTCAACAAATCAAAAATCGGCACTGCAAAAATGCAGCGCCGATTTTTTGTCGGTTTCTATAACACCGATTATATAACTTTGTAAACATACCTGTAAAGTTTCCCCCGGATATCGTTGAATTCGGTTTCATTTATGCCGCCGCCATACGTCATAATATAAAGCGGAACGGGATTTTTGCCTTCTTCCATAGCAGGCTGAACATACTCATACCGATTAAGTTTAAAACCGTTTCGTTCATAAAACGATATCCGCCGTTCAGCAATTTTGTTTTCGGGCAATTCGACTTCAAGACATATTTTTTTGTCGGTCATGGCGGTAAGTTCCGCAAGCATTCGGCTGCCGAGCCCTTTACCTCGTTGGGTGGGTGATACGGCAAAATGCTCGATATACAGCCACTTTTCAAATTCCCATATTGCAAAAAATCCTAAAACCCGCTTGCCGCCGTCATCTTTAACCGTATAAATGCGGTATTTTTCATCGTCAAACAGGGCGGCTTGCCCCTCGCGTTTCCTGCGCTCGTCCGGCGGAAAACTTGTTTCCATAAGCGTATATATATCGTCAAAATCACAAATTTCAGAAATTTTAAGCATTGTTTTATACCTTTTTAAAGAAACACCGACCGCCCGCATAGGGCAAATCGGTGCTTGTTTTTATAAGTTTGCAAGTCCTGCAGCAGATGTCCTGCAATCAGATTAATACATACCGCCTGCTGCCGCCGCTGCCTGAGCCGCCGCTGCGTCTGCTGCCGGGTCTTTCTTATCGGCAACCAGACTTTCGGTGGTCAGTATCATTGAAGCGACCGAAGCCGCGTTTTGAAGTGCGGAACGTGTAACCTTAGTCGGGTCAACAATACCTGCTTCAATCATATCGGTGTATTCTTCTTTATATGCGTCAAAACCGTAGTTTGCCTTGCCGCTTGCTATTATCTTGTCAATAATAACCGAGCCTTCAAGACCTGCATTGTAAGCAATTTGACGGATAGGCGATTCCATCGCTTTAAGAACTATGTTAATACCTGTTTTAACGTCGCCGTCCGCATCGTCAAGCAGTGCTTTTACGGCGGGGATAGCATTAATAAGCGCAACGCCGCCGCCTGCAACAATGCCTTCCTCAACTGCCGCCTTGGTCGCCGCAAGTGCGTCTTCAATGCGCATCTTCTTATCTTTCATTTCAATTTCGGTAGCCGCGCCGACCTTAATAACCGCAACGCCGCCGGCAAGTTTAGCCAGGCGCTCCTGCAGTTTTTCACGGTCAAATTCAGATGTGGTTTCCTCAATCTGTGCGCGTATCTGCGAAACACGAGCCTTAATAGCGTCGGAGTCGCCTGCACCGTCAACAATAATTGTATTTTCTTTGCCGACCTTTACCTGACGCGCTTTACCGAGTTGTGAAAGTTGCGTGTCTTTGAGTTCAAGACCGAGTTCAGAAGTAATTACTTCGCCGCCCGTGAGGATAGCAATATCCTGCAGCATCTCTTTTCTTCTGTCGCCGAAACCGGGCGCCTTAACGCCTACGCAGGTGAATGTGCCCCTGAGTTTATTTACAATAATGGTTGAAAGTGCCTCGCCCTCAATATCCTCCGCAATTATAAGCAGTTTCTTGCCGGCCTGAACAACCTGTTCGAGCAGCGGGAGAACTTCCTGTATGTTGGAAATCTTTTTGTCGGTTATAAGGATAAGCGGATCGTCCAAAACGGCTTCCATCTTATCCGTATCTGTCGCCATATACGGCGTGATGTATCCGCGGTCAAACTGCATACCTTCCACAACTTCGGAATATGTGTCGGCAGTTTTCGATTCTTCAACGGTTATAACACCGTCAGCCGATACCTTTTCCATCGCTTCGGCGATAAGTTTTCCGATGAATTCATCGGCTGATGAAACTGCCGCAACACGGGCAATGTCGGATGAACCGCTGACTTTTTTTGAATTGTTTTCAATAGTCTTAACCGCAGCGTCAACCGCAAGACCGATACCTTTTTTTACAATCATCGGATTTGCGCCGGCAGCAACGTTTTTCATACCCTCTTTAACAAGTGCCTGTGCCAGAATGGTGGCGGTCGTAGTGCCGTCGCCCGCACAGTCGTTGGTCTTGGTTGCAACTTCTTTAACAAGTTGTGCACCCATATTTTCAAACGGGTCGTCAAGTTCAATATCTTTTGCTATCGTAACACCGTCATTTGTAATAAGCGGCGCACCGTATTTTTTATCAAGAACCACGTTTCTGCCCTTGGGCCCGAGCGTAACCTTTACGGTGTTTGCAAGTTGGTCAACACCGGCTTGCAGGCTTTTTCTGGCGTCTTCGCCGTATAAAATCTGTTTAGCCATAATAAATCTCTCCTTTTTAATTTTACAGACCTTGCCGATTATTCAACTATGGCAAGTATATCCGATTGACGAACGATGCTGTATTCTTCACCGTCTATCTTAACTTCAGTGCCTGAGTATCTGCCGGTTATAACACGGTCGCCGACTTTAACGAGCATTTTAACCTCGTTTCCGTCAACCATTCCGCCCGGCCCTACCGAAACCACTTCGGCTATCTGCGGCTTTTCCTGTGCGGCTGCCGCAAGTATAATGCCGCTTTTTGTTGTTTCTTCGGCAGCGGTTGCTTTAACAACAACTCTGTCTGCTAACGGTTTGATCGTCATTATAAATTACCTCCTGATATCTACTTTTGGCACTCTCTTACTTTGAGTGCTAAATATATTGTAGTCCTTTTTTTTCAAAAATCAAGACTAAATTGTGAACTTTTTCAATATTTTTTTCAAAATTTTTGCAATAGGACAAAAAATGAGAAATTTACGCAAAAAAACACAATCGAAAAAAGCGATTTATTCTTTTATCAAAACCTTTTCGATTTTCCCGAAAAACATACGGTGGAAGTCGTTTTTTCCGTAGTTTTCGGAAACAATGTTTTTATCTGTAAAGTTATCCTTTTCAATGCTCTGAACATATTTTTTTCTGCAGATTATTACAAGGCGAGCCTGCTCAAAATATACCGTTCCGTCGCTGAAAAGAGGGGTAAGTCCGGTTGCCGCCGCTTTGTCGATATCTCTGCCCGATTTGTGCCCGCAAATTGCGTGCATGGATTTATCCTTTCCGAAAAAGCAGAGCGAGAAGGTATCGTTATTTTCTGCAAATTCCATAGTGTAGCGCTGCGGTCTTATAAGAGCAATCATATAATCATCACCCCATATTTCGCCGGCAAAACCCCAGCTGACGGTCATCATATTGAATTTATTTTCGTCTCCGGCGCCTAAAAGCGCCCATTCCGTTGATATCATTTTTATAAGATTATCGGGTATTTCTTTAGCACTGATTTCTTTGAAAGACATAACACCACTCCTAAATTTAATTCATTTTATATTATATTATTAAATGGATATTCGGTCAATAAACATTTTTGCGGATTTGACCGTTTGATTTTTTAAAACCGTAATGTATAATATAGTAAGTATATTTGTATATAATTTGTATAATTCGAGAGGTGAAAGAGTGCATTATTTGTTAAGTAAAAAAAGTATGCGCGTAATTTATAAGGCGCTGCTTATTTGCATATGGGCATATATAGTTTTGTTTTGCGTTTTTAATCACGATAAATTATCGGTTGATAAAGTGCTTGTATATACGCCTGAAAACCCCGTGCTGGCTGCGGTGCTGCTGCTTATGCTGTTTGCGCTTAAATCGCTGAGCGTTGTGGTCTATGCCGGTATTTTATATGCGGCTTCGGGTATAATTTTCCCGTTTCCCGTTGCGCTTATTATCAATATATTGGGGACGGCTGTAATGGTGTCGCTGCCGTATTATATAGGTATGCAGGACGGTGCTCATCTTGCCGAAAAAATACGAAAAAAATTCCCTAAAACGGAATTGCTTAAAGAATTCAGGGACGGGAATGATTTTATGTTTACGCTTACGGTGCGCCTAATCGGCATTTTGCCGTGCGATATAGTAAGTATGTACTTCGGAGCGTGCAAAATAAAATATTCTCACTATCTTGCCGCCTGTATTATCGGTATGCTGCCTGCGGCGGTAACATTCCCGCTTATAGGAACAAATATTTCAAATGCGGGCTCGCCCGAATTCATAATTTCCGTGTCGGTTAATATTGCGCTTGCCGTGATTTCACTTATTGTGTGCAAAACCGCACAATCCGTACACACAAAGAAAATCAAAAAAGGGGAGATAAACAGTGCCGAAAATCGGAAATGAAATCAACATTCTGGTAACGCTTGACAGTAACTATATACCGTACCTTAACGTTATGCTGTTTTCGCTTATGAGCAGTAATCCCGACGAATATTTCAGGGTGTTCCTGCTTAATAACAAGGTTGAAAAGTCGGATGTTGAAAGCAGTGAAAAAATATTGGGCGACAGCGGAACTTTAAAACTTGTAAAAATAAAAGAAACAGAACTTGACGCCGCACCCACTACCGACCGTTATCCAAAGGAAATTTACTACCGCATATTTGCGGCAAAGTACCTGCCGCAGGATATTGAAAGGGTGCTGTACCTTGACCCCGACCTTATAGTAAATAACGGTATACGGGCGCTTTATGATATGGATATGGGCAACAATTATTTTGCGGCTGCTTCGCATATAGGCGGCGTTTTGCATTTTATTAATGAAATAAGGCTTGATATGGGGGAGGAAAGCCCGTATATCAATTCCGGCGTAATGCTTATGAATCTTGCGCAACTGCGTAAAGAACAGCGGTTTGAAGAGGTTTTTGAATATATTAGAAACCATAAATCAAAACTGATTTTACCCGATCAGGATATAATCAGCGGCTTGTACGGTGACCGAATAATTGCGCTTGACCCGTTTAAGTATAATATGACCGAAAGGTTGTTTGCCTTCCGTTTCCGAAACGGGGGCCGCTCGGGTTTAAAAGATGTAAGAGAAAATGCGGTTATTATTCATTATTGCGGCCGCAACAAGCCCTGGAAAAACAATTATATCGGCAGACTTAATGTATTTTATGATGAAACGCTGAAAAGAATGAATCCCGAGGATGCCGATGATTAAAGTTTGCAAAATGTTTTTGCATCGGTATTTTATCACCGTTCCGAAATGTACACTTTTTATCTGAGTTCTAATAACTCCCGAAACGAACCGGTTTCGGGAGTTAAAATTATTTGCTTGATTTTATACCAAGAGGTGTTTTGTGAGAATTTCCGGTTTTTAATTATAAAATCAGCACCATAAGGCGTTTATATGTCGGCACTCTAACTGCCGCTCGTCACATCTAATGTCTACCGTCCGAAACCGGCGGCAAAGGGCGATACAAATAATCGGGATGAAATTACTGTGGGCGGAACTTCGGTCAAAACCGCAGGAAGTTGTATTTTTTACACTAAGATAAGCGTTGAATAAATAGTCGGGATAGAGCGTCTAAAAGCACTATTCTGAAAAAGCAAAATTTTCTCTTGACTCTACAATCATTATAGAGTTTATAATATAAGAGTCATTAAATGCAAAGAAGGAACAAGCGCAATGGAAAAGAACTTAACCACCGGCAGCGTATTCAAAAATGTCATCCTGTTCTCGCTGCCGTACTTACTCTCATATTTCTTGCAGACCCTCTATGGAATGGCTGACCTGTTCATCATCGGTCAGTTTGAGGGCGTCGCAAGCACCACCGCCGTTTCCGTCGGCTCACAGGTTATGCATATGCTCACGGTGATGATCGTCGGGCTTGCTATGGGAACGACCGTCAGCATCGGGCAAGCCATCGGTGCGGGTGACCGCAGGCAAGCGTCAAAGGATGTGGGCAATGGAAAGCAATATATTATCTATTATAGGAAACAGAATGAAGGACAGACGGGCTTGTTGGAGTATAAAAGGCGGTAATAATACGGCAAGAATGCTGTGTCTGAAAATGACGGGAAGATTGCCGGAGGTATTAGGCACACTTACCGCAATAACATTACCGGAAAAATACAGCGAAGAACTTAATCTGCCGTTGTCTTCGTCACAGGTGCCGCAAAGCACGGGAAAAGGATATAACGGGTTTAAAAATGCAGGAGCGTTCCCCTCAAATTCCGAATATAAATGGCTTCGCAACCTTGGCAGTATAGGATTTGAGGCATAGTATGCCTTGAATCCGTAATTGCCGCACAGTAAATCCGCAATGAGCAGTCAAGGGTGGCAAAGCTGTTTATTCCTTTCGGATTATGTGGTCTACTGAACAGTTGAACCTTTCGGAATATTGGCAATCGTTTGTAACATCGGAATGACTGTGCCGTTTTCAATATTGCTGACGGTGCGTGCGGTGGAATCAATCTCTTCTGCAAAAGCTTCCTGCGATTTCTTTGCTGCTTTGCGAATAATTCGAATGTTTTTGCCGATGGATTCAGCGTCAAGAGTCATTTTTTCACCCTTGATGTCATTATATCGCGCATAGAAACATTTTTCCACGAAATGCATTTCGTGTTTTGACAAAAATTTAAAATTGCTTCCAATTCACTATCCCACTATCCCAAAAGTATATTCGGAGGAAAAACTATATAAAAATCTTTTGGCTTTTTCGATTTTTGTGTGCCAATTTTTGCCAACTTTTACTTGACAGTTACTTTTTTATATTTTGTACTTGTAAATTTTGTTTCGTTGTATTATAATACTTATATTGTTGATGCGCTTATGGGCGTGCGAACGATCGGGCCTGTGCGACAGTGCGCTGTGAACCATGTCAGGCGGGGAACCGAGCAGCATTAAGCGGAATGCGCTGTGCGCCGCAGTAATTCGGTCGTTCGTACTTCCGTGAGCGCATCTTGATATATTAAACCGGACAAGGGGGCGCGGCGCGTGGCTTACACGGCTCTTTACAGAAAATACAGACCGGACAGGTTTTCGGATGTTGTGGGTCAATCGCATATAACCGATATTTTAACCGGTGAACTTAAAAAGGGAAAAATTTTTCATGCCTATTTGTTCACGGGGCCCCGCGGAACCGGTAAGACAAGTTGTGCCAAAATACTTGCAAAAGCGATAAACTGCGAAAATCCGCAAAACGGTGACGCTTGCTGTGAATGTGAATCGTGCCGCAGGATAGCCGCAGGTGAAAATCTTGATATAACCGAAATGGACGCGGCTTCAAACAGGGGCATTGCCGATATAAACAACATACGTGATCGGGTGAATTATACTCCGGCAATGTCGAAATACAGTGTTTATATTGTTGATGAGGTTCATATGCTTACGACGGAGGCATTCAATGCCCTGTTAAAAACTCTTGAAGAACCGCCGAAGCATATTGTTTTTATATTGGCGACGACCGAGGTGCACAAACTGCCCGCAACTATACTTTCGCGTTGTCAGCGCTTTGATTTCCGCAGAATAGAGTCGGGCGTTATTAAAGACAGAATTTTAAATATTGCCGAAAAAGAGAATATTGAAATAGAAGAAAAGGCGGCGGAACTTATCGCCTCAATATCCGACGGCGGAATGAGGGACGCACTTTCAACTTTAGATCTCTGTTCCGCGGGCGGCGAGAAAATAACCGTTGACACGGTGCGTAACGCATGCGCACTCGCAGGTAACGGATATTTAACCGAATTGGCGGACAGCGTACGGAAAGGCGATGTCGGCGCGGCTTTAAAAAAGATTGATGAACTTTATAAAAATTCGGTTGATATGCAGCATTTGTGCGAAGAACTGTGTTCGCATTACCGCGACCTTATGATAGCCAAAACCGTGGAACATCCGGAAAAAATAATTCTTTGCCCGGCTGACGACCTTGCCGCAATCGTCAAACAGGCGGATGAATACCGCCTCACTGGTATACTTCTTGCCATAAGGGTTTTGGGGGACGCAAGGGCGAGAATGAACAACCAAAACCGGCGCAGTGAATTTGAAATGGCAATTGTTAAATTGTGCCATCCGGAAATAAATACGGAGCCCGACGCAATTAACGAAAGGCTTACAAAACTTGAAGAACGCATAAAGAATTTTGCCTTTTCCGCACAACCTGCAGCAGGTGTTAAGTCGGCAGAACAACCGGGGACACCCGAAAAAGCGGCTGCGATACAAAATAAAACATCAAAAAACGGGTCTGAAAACCGCGGACGGGGCGGTACCGAAAATCAAAAAAGCCTAAGCGCCGAAACAACGCCCGAGATTGAAGCGGAAACACCTGCAAGTCCCGAAGAAACCAAATCCGAAACGGCGCCGGCAGGCGGAATATTACAAATTAAAGAATGGGGCGCAATACTTTCGGAACTTAAAAACATCAGTCCTTTAATGGCAGGCGGGCTTTACGGTTCGGTTGCGTATCTTAAAGGCAATACGGTGCTTATTGATTGCGAAAATCAGATTTTTATTGATATGATGAGGGAACAACCCCAATTTCGTGACCAGATAAAGGCTGCCATAAAAAATGTTACCGGGAAAATATACGGCATAGGCCCCTATAATAAAACCACGGCGACAGTGTCTGACTCAAGTGATCCCCTCGGCGGCATTATAAGCAAATTATCGGAACTTGAAGTGCCGACGGATTACAATGATTAATAATAATTAGTGAGGAGAGAAATTATGAAAGCAAGAATACCCGGAGGAATGGGCGGCGGACAGAACGCAATGCTTAAAAAGGTTCAGCAGATGCAGGAGGATATGGCGGCACTGCAGTCGGATCTGGAAACACGCGAATACAATGGTGTTTCCGGCGGCGGAATGATAAATGTTACGCTTGACGGAAAATACAATATGAAGCGAATTTCAATCAGCCCCGATGCAGTTGACCCCGACGATATTGAAATGCTTGAAGATCTTATCACCGTTGCGGTAAACGAGGCGGTAACAAAGGTTGCCAAAACCGCCGAAGATGAGATGTCGCAAATAACGGGCGGACTTAACATTCCCGGAATGCCGGCAGGGTTGTTGTAATGATGTACGAGGTTGCGCCGCTTGAAGAACTGATACGGAGTTTTGAGCGGCTTCCCGGTATCGGGAGAAAGACCGCCGCAAGGCTTGCAATGTATGTTATAAGTGACCGTACGGGAATGGCGGAAAAATTTGCACAGTCGCTTGTCGATGCCAAAAATGCGATACGTTATTGCAGCGTCTGTCAGAACATAACGGACAGGGAAATTTGCTCAATTTGTTCAAATCCGGCAAGGGATAAAAGCGTGATATGCGTTGTGGAAGTTCCGCAGGATGTTATGGCATTTGAGCGGACGAACGAATATCACGGGGTGTACCACGTGCTGCACGGTGTGATTTCGCCGCTTGACGGAATAGGCCCCGACGATATAAAATTAAAGGAACTTACGGCACGCCTTTCGGGCGGCGAGGTTAAAGAGATGATTATTGCCACTAACCCGACGGTAGAGGGTGAGGCAACTGCCAACTATATTTCAAGATTGGTTAAACCGCTTAACATAAAGGTTACGCGTTTGGCTTACGGTATCCCTGCGGGCGGAAATCTTGAATATGCCGACGCGATTACTTTGGCGCACGCGCTTGAAGGCAGAAACGAAATTTAGCAGAGGTAAGGCTTATGTGTGGATTTGTCGGTTTTACCGATTTTACGGATCTTAATAAGGCGGACGCTACCGTTGAAAAAATGATGGAGTCCATTGCTCATCGCGGACCGAATTCGGACGGTAAGTATGTTGACAGTGATATTGCGCTCGGTTTCAGACGGCTCAGCATTATTGATCTTGAAGGCGGTACGCAGCCTATATTTAATGAAGATGACAGCAAAGTTCTGGTCTTTAACGGCGAAATATACAATTTTAAGCCTTTAAGGGAAGAACTTATTTCGAAGGGACATAAGTTTAAAACAAATACCGACAGCGAGGTGTTGCTGCACGGGTACGAAGAATACGGAAAAAAACTGCCCGAATTGCTGCGCGGGATGTTTGCGTTTGTAATTTGGGATAAGAACACCAAAACTTTGTTCGGTTGCCGCGATATGTTTGGTATAAAGCCGTTTTATTACACTTTCTGCGGTAAGTCTTTTGTGTTTGGTTCCGAACTTAAATCTTTTAAACAGTTCCCGTATTTCAAGTGCGAATTGAACCGCGAGGCGCTTGAGGAGTACCTTTCGTTTCAGTATTCCGCATTGGATGAGAGTTTTTTAAAAGGCGTTTTTCGCTTGCGACCCGGTCACTGTTTTACGCTTAACGGCGGGAAGTTGGAGATTGAACGCTATTTTACTGCCGATTTTGCCCCGGAGGATGGGACAATTGAGGAGTACGCCGAACGGATCGATAAAACTATGCGCGAATCGGTAGAGGCGCATAAAATAAGTGATGTTGAGGTCGGCTCTTTCCTTTCAAGCGGCATAGATTCAAGTTATCTCGTCGCATTGGCACGTGTGGACAAGACCTTCACCGTCGGGTTTGCCGATACGGGATACAGCGAGATAGAATATGCCGAGAAATTTTCGGAAGAGATTGGTATAAAGAATATAAGCAAGGTTATAACGACCGAAGAATTTTTCAGTGAATTCCCCAATGTTCAGTACCATATGGACGAACCGCTTGCAGACCCGTCGGCGGTGGCGCTTTACTTTGTAAGTCAACTTGCGTCAAAGTATGTCAAGGTTGTAATGTCAGGCGAGGGGGCGGACGAACTTTTCGGCGGCTATTGCATATATTCCGAAGCGTTTGCAGGCGGCGCGTATGCCAAACTTCCTTTCTTTATAAGGCGTGCGGTAAGCAAAGTTTGCTCTCTTTTGCCTAAAAAACGGGGTATAAATTTCTTGGTAAGGCAGGGTCAACACCTTTCGGAACGATATATCGGCAACGCAAATATGTTCTCTGTAAAAGAGCGCAACAAACTGCTTAAAGAGCCTGTCGGCGCCCCGGCACCTACGAAGGCAATATCTGGGATATACGATTTTTGCCGCGGTAAAGACAAGGTCACCACAATGCAACTTGTTGATATTAACACCTGGCTTATCGGGGATATTCTGCTTAAAGCCGACCGTATGAGTATGGCTCACTCGCTTGAAGTGCGTGTGCCGTACCTTGACCGCAAGGTTTTGGAACTTGCTTCAAAAATACCGGTTTACGATAAGGTGGACGCAACGCATACAAAAATGGCGCTCAGAAAAGCGGCTGCCGACGTTTTGCCTGAATTCACGGCGCAGAAGAAAAAACTCGGTTTCCCTGTTCCCATAAGGGTATGGCTTAAACAGGACAAATACTATACGCTTGTGCGCGACGCCTTTGTTTCGGGTACCGCAAGAACGTATTTCAACACCGAAAGGCTTATAAAACTGCTTGACGACCATAAAAAGGGCAAATGCGACAACAGCCGAAAAATATGGACGGTTTATACATTTATAGTCTGGTATTCAAAATTTTTTGACGAGAACGACTATTTTTCGGGCAGAGAACTGATATAAAATGATAGAATTACTTGTAAACGACAGGGACATAATCGTTTGCGTTAAACCGGTGGGACTTTTGTCGGAACAGGGCAATTTAAGGGATAAAAATATGCCCGACGCACTTAAAAAGCAAACGGGTTGCTACCGTGTGGATACGCTGCATCGGCTTGACAAATCGGTCGGCGGGGTAATGGTTTACTCAAAAAGCCGTGCGGCTTCCGCCGCTTTATCAAAGGCTATTGCATCGCATAAAATGCTCAAAGAGTACCTTGCCGTGGTACACGGGCAGCCGCAGCCGGAAAACGGGACTATGGAGGATATCCTTTTCAAGGATTCCTTAAAAAATCGCTCGTATGTTGTAAAAACCGAGCGTAAGGGAACAAAATTTGCTTCTCTTGAATATGAAACCGTTGCTTCCGCAAAAACGGAATCGGGCGTGGTTTCGCTTGTTAAAATCCGTTTGCACACCGGGCGGACGCACCAGATAAGGGTGCAGTTTTCCTCAAGAAAAATGCCGCTTATGGGGGACGGAAAATACGGCGGCGCCGACAGGTGCGATATTGCACTGTGGTCGTATCATTTGGCATTTGACCATCCTAAAACCGGCAAAGTTGTTGATGTTAACCGTCTGCCGCAAACGGGTAAATTCCCGTGGAATATTTTTAAAGAAAACACATATAAAGAATTGTTGTAAAACAGATTGGGGTGGAAGAATTGGCGTATACTTTAAATATTTCTCAAATGCAGGATGCCTTTCTTCTGCCGTGCTCGGTCGTGCGCAAGTATTTAAAATTAGCGACCCCTGCCGCCGTAAAGGTAATACTGTGGATTTGTTGCAGCGCTTCCGATGAAATATCACCCGAAAAAGCAGCCTCCGAACTCGGGCTTGATATAAACGAGGTTAATGAAACGCTGCTGTTTTGGAAATCGGTAGGCATGCTTAACGGCGAGCCCGAGAATAATGCAGGCTCGGCGCCGCGTCAAATCGCGGTGTTAAGGCAACAAAAACCGAGCAGAGAAGAAACCGCGCGCCGCGGGCTTGAGTCAAAAGAAATTGCTTTTTTGCTTCACGAAGCGGAGATGAAGTTCGGAAGAACATTACGCCAAAACGAGGTGTCTACGCTTGTATGGCTGTATGACGACGAAGGAATACCGGCAGCCGCAATACTGATGATAATTGAATACGCAATAAGCGAGAACCGAGGTACGATCGGGTTTGTTGAGCGCACGGCGGTAGACTGGCTTAACCGCGGAATAGCACAGGATGTATGCGCGGTTGAGAATGAGATTGTTAAAATGCGGTCGTGTTATTCGGCTTGGGGTATTGTGCAGTCGGCAATGGGAATCGAACGCAGAAGCCCCAGCAACGCCGAGTTGGAAACGGCGCACCTTTGGGTAAATGAATGGCATTATTCCTCGGAAATGCTTAAATCGGCATATGATCGATGTGTGGACGCCACCTCTAAATTTTCTGTGCCTTACATACGCAAAATAATTGAAAAATGGCATAAAAGCGGCGTTAAAACCACAGATGATCTTAAAAAATACGAGTCCGAAGGTCAGAAAAATGCCGAAACCGACACCAAAAAAAGTGCAAGTTATGATATTGAAAAGGCAATGCAGTCGATGTTTTAGGGACGGTGAACCAAATTGGGATTTCGCAGTGACATTTTAATAAAAGCTTTGGATGAGGTTAAAAGGTCTCACGACAGGAATACGGCGGAGTATGAAAGTCAAAAGCGTGAGGTTTATGCGCGTTTTCCGCGGCTTCGCGATATTGATACGGAACTGGCGCTGCTTGGAAACCGACTTATTGAAACCGCCCTTTCCGGCGGCGGTAACCGTGACGGTATAAACCAAAAAATTCTTGACCTGAATGCCGAAAGAAACGAAATTTTAAATCAGAACGGCGTCGGCGGTGCACCGTCTTGTGAATGCGGACTGTGCGGCGATACCGGATACATAAACGGCAAGTTGTGCGACTGTGTTAAAGAGCGGGCCAAACGCCTGACTACCGAGGAAATGACGGCTGACGTTCCGATACGGAATTGCAGATTTGATAATTTTTCGCTTGATTTTTATTCACGGACGCCTGACGAAAACGGGCATTCACCGTATGAAAGCGTGAAAAACACCCTCGCGGTATCAAAAAAATTTGCCGATGAATTTCCAAGCGGGGAAAACCTTTTATTTTGCGGCGCGACCGGACTCGGTAAAACTCACCTTTCGCTTGCCATTGCAAACAAAGTGATAGAAAAGGGATACGGAGTGGTTTACGATTCCGCGCAAAATCTTGTTACCAAAATGAGTCGCGAACAATTCTCAAGAAGTGCCGAGATGCCGTATACCGACGCGGTTTTAGCAGCAGATTTGCTTATTCTTGATGACTTGGGAACCGAATTTTCAACGAGTTTTTCATCTTCGGTCATCTACAATGTTATCAACACGCGCCAACTGAAGGGACTTTCCACCGTGATAAGCACAAATCTTTCTTTAAAAGAAATTGAGTCGGCTTATTCGCAGCGGGTGCTTTCCCGAATAATCGGCAGTTATACAATGCGTCTGTTCTTCGGCGATGATATCCGTCAGTTGAAACTCGCATTAGCGTCAGCCGACAGATAAACAGTTTATATATAAGAGCCGCCGCCCGATTCCGGGCGGCGGTTGAGCGTGTCGGAAAAGCCGACACGCTCTTGGACGGGAATGCCGTTCGCTCGAAAATCAAAGATTTTCGGACTGCACTCCATCCCCGCCAATACCACCCCTGTGTTCTTGAAAACCCGCCTGTTTGGCGGGTTTTCGCTTATAATGTGTTTTTTCGCCGCGCATGTCGGCGGAAAAACAAAGCGCGGTGTTTGCACCGCGGGGAAATTTAATTTTAGGTTTATTGAAAGACTGAACCGCCGCCCGATTTCGGGCGGCGGTCTTGGCGTTTAATCTATCTGCCAGTCAATTATTTTTTGACCGGAGGAAAGCAGTATCTGATTTGTTTTTGAAAAGTGCCTGCATCCGAAAAAACCGCCGTATGCCGATAACGGGCTGGGGTGTACGGTTTCAAGTTTTACGTGAAGCGGATTGCTGATGATTTTTGCTTTTTCGCGAGCGTTTCGTCCCCAAAGCAGAAAAATCACGGGGGTTTCTTTTTTGTTGAGTTCGGAAATTACCCTGTCGGTGAAAATTTCCCAACCCATTCCTTTGTGGCTGTTTGCCGCACCGTCACGAACCGTAAGCACCGTGTTGAGCATAAGCACGCCCTGCTTAGCCCATTTGGTTAGTTCACCGTGGGGCGGCATGGTTATCCCCACATCACTTATCAGTTCTTTATAGATGTTTTTAAGGGACGGCGGCGGTTCAATTCCCTTTTTGACCGAAAAGCACAACCCGTGCGCCTGACCCGTGCCGTGGTATGGGTCTTGCCCTAAAATTACAACCTTTGTGTCTTTAAAAGAGGTGTATTTTAGGGCGTTAAAAATATCGTACATATCGGGATGGATCGTGTAATGTGCATATTCGTTTTTCAAAAAATTGTGCAGCCGCCCGTAATAGTCTTTTCGGAATTCGTCTTTAAGTATTTCGTCCCAGTCATTCCCCAAGTTTACCATACAGCACCTCAATTGAATAATAAATCAGCGTAAAAATCGCTGTTTGCAAGTTTTTTTGACCTATCGCTTACAAATTTTGCACAGCCGATATATTTGTTCTCAAACACCTGCGGCGGCGCGGTTATGTTCAGTTCCGTGCAGTTATTTTCCGCGGCGCAGGCATTGCACAGGCTGATGATATCTTCGGCACTGCCGAGTGCTTCATATGCCGTGTATACGGTATCTTCGGCGCTGCCGATACAGTAGGATAACAGTCTGCCGCAATTGTCATACAGTCCCTTGAATCTTGCACCGTAAACCTTTTGGATAATATCAATATCCCGCCCGCTGCGTAAAACTCTGTTTTTAATCCGACCGCTGTACAAGGTTAAAATATCATTTACCGATATCGGGCGTATTTCTCCGTGCGGGTCGGCACGGTTTACTTTTGTGTGAACAGTCGAGCAAAGCAAGCGCTTTTCATAGCCGAACCTCTTGTAAAAGTCAAAAAGCGAGTTGTTTTCCGTTATTAAAAACAAAATGTCCGCACCCTCCGCAATTGCTGCTGCTTCGGCTGATTGCATAAGTTCGGATGCGAACCCGCGCCCGCGCATATTTTTACGGGTGGAAACGGCATAGATATATGTGCCTTTTAAAACCTCGCCGTTTATTACGATTTCGGCGTTTATAATGTGGGCGGCGGCAATTATATCGCTGCCGCCGTATATTAAAGCCCTGCATTTCGGGAAAACGTTTTTAAAATATCGGTTGCAAAAATCGGTTTCACCCGGAAAACACTCGTTATAAAGCGATTTTAGCGCCGGAATATCAGACGGAGTTGAAAGTCGCAACATATTTTTCGGTTAAAAAGGCAGGGAAGTAGGATGCTTTCGCCTTCCGTAATCCTTCAATGCCTAAATCCTCCTCGCGGTTAATATATCGGTAGCCCGGGCAGTGCCGCACGGCAAACATATTGTTTATCGCCTGATATGCACCGGTAATGTCCGGCAGTGCCTTTTCAATCATAACATCCATTACGTCTTTATTTTGCGGCGCACCGAGTGTGAAAGCAATAATTTCACCGTCCGTTAATAACATACTGCCGATTATTGAAAGTTCACGGTAATTGTCAAGCGCACGCTCTATCGCTTTGCATTCATAACTGTAATCAATGCTGTTTTCACTGCGCTCAAGATGCCATCGTGCAATAAAATCGGAAAGGATGCCTTTGTCGGTTGACGGTTCGATATCGCGGAATTCAAATGAATAAGTGTTCTGAAAACGGTGAACAAAATTCCGCTTTGAGTGATATTTTTTGCCTCCGAGCTTTATAAGTTCGTCAGCATTGTAAACATAGTCGTATTCTTCCGGCACCGGTGCCAACTCAATTCGGTCACCAAACCGTTCTTTAAGTTCGGCTGCGCGTTCTTTTGTTATAAGCGCAACCGAAAAATCGGTACCGCGGCTGTGCGCGTCGCTGAAAATTTCGTCTATTGCGCGGCAGATATCTCCGTTTCCGAGCGGCATATAATAATAAAGTCTGCCGTAATTTCTGAATGAACATAGGTATAAAAAATCATTTTTTATGCACCATTTGACTTTGTATTCGACAGACCAAATGTACAGCGAAGCAAAACATCGGTCACTCATAATGCTGCCGTCAAGCTGCAAATAAGGGTCAATAGTCAACTTATCGGCTATTTCTATATCTTTGAATTCTAACATACATCACCGCAAAGCGCTTCAGCGCCGATTGTATTATCCTTTTCTTTTACGAAGTTGTTTAAAAAAATCTTTAAGTATTTCGGAACACTCCTGTTCCATAACACCGCCTATAAGTTCGGGCGAATGATTGTAGGGCAGGTTGAAAAGATTGGTTATACTGCCGCAGGAGCCCGCTTTTTTGTCGCTTGCTCCGTAAATCACGCGGCGCAGGCGCGCATTGATGACTGCACCGGCACACATGGGGCATGGCTCAAGCGTTACATAAAGGTCGCAGTCAAAAAGCCTCCAGCCGCCGAGCACGGCACATGCATTGTTTATCGCCTCTATTTCGGCGTGACAAAGCGCATTTTTTTGCTCCTCGCGCCTGTTTCTGCCGCAGGCTATTATTTCGCCGTTTCTTACGATCACCGCGCCGACAGGCACTTCGCCTTCTTTTGCAGCCTCCGCCGCAAGCAAGAGCGCCTTTTGCATATATTCATTATACACTGCTTGCCACCGCCGATACAAGCATCATTATTCCCTCAATGCATAAAAACACAATCAGTAAAGGCGAACTGACCGACCACCCGATATATCGTTTGTTTGATATTAAATCGTCTTGGGGTTCTTCGGCTTTTTCTTTTATTTTCTCTTTTAAAAGCATTATTCCGAAAACGCTGATTATCAGTGAGATGATAAAGTAGGACAGCATAAGCATTTGGCTTGATACGGGGCCTAACCCGTCGGATGCGTAATCAAGCACGACACTGTTAAAGTTGGTTAAGAAGTGTGCGACTATTGCAGGCCACATTGACCCTGTAAGCACTGCGGTAAGCGCAAAAACGATACCCATACAAAATGCAAACGGGATCTGCTCCATATTTCCGTGCAGTATACCGAAAATCAGGGCGGAAACGGTTACAGCCGCCATATCGGGCATCTTTTTGCGTAAAAGCCCCAATGCAACGCCCCTGAAAGCAAACTCCTCAAATATTGCCGGAATTATTGCAATGTTAAATATTGCAAGAAGAAAACCCGGCACGGTTTCTTCATATTCGTAATGATACGCCGTTGACTCAAACGGGAGAAAAGAAAAAACGTTGAGTATAACATTTGAAACCATATTGCTTATTGCATTAAACCCGAAGCAGGCAAGCACACCGCCGAAAAACAGCCTTTTGCTTGTGCCGCCGAGCGCAAGAACATTACGCAACTTGTATTTGTTTATGCGGCAGCACACCGCAAACGGCAGAACGATTGCTATAAAAGAAAGCAGGGAATTAAGCGTGAGCAGGAATGCTTGACTTTTTAAAAGTTCCGTGCGGTGCAGACAAATAAAAAGTTTGGAAATAAACCGCGATGCCAGAATCGACACGATCTCGATAATTATCATGGCAAGACCGATATGATTTGAAATCCTGCGAACGCCGCTCTTTGCGTTTATATATCTGTTAAAGTTAAATTCGTTTAACATTTTTTATCACCCGAGATCCGTTATGTTCCATTTAATTTTATAATTATACGGTGCTTTAAATGTTAAGAGATTATAAATAATTGGAAATCACATTATCCTTTACACGCCTGAAACTGCCATAAATTTGTGAATATTTCATAATCAAACGGTGTTAAAAGGTCGCTATGTTAAAAAAGATATTAAAAATGGATAAAAAATCCGCAAAATTGTATTATAAATTGGTCTTGAATTTTTTCGCAAAATATAATATAGTAAATATAATAGTATTTCAGAGGCATGTGTTTAAATGGGAGGATATAAAATGTCTGATATCGGTATAACTAAATTTGCAAATATGATAGATTCAAAATTGAAACATAATTTCGGTGTAAGTTCCGAACAAGCGTCCGACGAACTTTTTTATAAAGCAACGGTGCTTGCCGTCCTTGACATTATGCGTGAAAAAAAGGTTGAATTCAATACAAAAACCGCGCAGCAGGAGGGCAAACGCATTTATTACCTCAGTATGGAATTTCTTATGGGTCGCTCGCTTAAAAATAATCTTTACAACTTGGGGCTCAGCGAGGTTGCGGAAAAGGCACTGCGTAAATTCGGCGTCAAAATAGAAAAAATATATGACCTTGAACCTGACGCGGGTCTCGGTAACGGAGGACTCGGAAGGCTTGCTGCCTGTTTCCTTGACGGGCTTACAAGCGGGAACTACCCTGCAATGGGTTATTGCATAAGATATGAATTCGGAATTTTTCGTCAAAAATTTGCCGACGGATGGCAGACGGAAATGCCTGATTTCTGGCTTCCGGGCGGCAGCGTCTGGCTTGAAAAAAAGCCGGACAATGCGTTTGACGTAAACTTCGGCGGAACTATCGAAGAAAGTTGGGACGGTAATTTTCATCATATCAAAAATGTAGGATACACGACGGTGCACGCCGTGCCGTACGACCTTATGGTTGCCGGTCTCGGCGGTAAGAGCGTTAATGTTTTAAGATTGTGGAGCGCCGAGTCCCCCTCTATAGATATGAAAGCATTTAATCAGGGCGATTACGTGCGTGCTCTTGAACAGCAGGCAATGAGTGATGTAATAAGCAAGGTTCTGTACCCCGAGGACAATCATCCCGAGGGTAAATCACTGCGCCTGCGCCAGCAATATTTTTTGGTTTCGGCGTCGGTTCAGGATATTCTGGAACGCCATTTAAAACAGTACGGAACACTCGATAACCTGCCCGAAAAGGCGGCAATACACATTAATGACACGCATCCGGCATTGGTAGTTCCCGAACTTATGAGATATTTACTTGACGAATGCGGCTACGGTTGGGATGCTGCCTGGGATATTGTCTGCAAAACCACCGCTTACACTAATCACACTGTTATGCGCGAAGCGCTTGAATGCTGGCAGGTTGATCTGTTTAAGTCCCTTCTGCCGCGTATTTACCAGATAGTTACCGAAATTGATAACAGATTTCGCAAATCGGTCTGGGAACGCACGGGTGATTCCGGCTATGTTGAGCGCACCGCAATTATTCAAAACGGTGTTGTAAGAATGGCGAACCTCTGCGTTGCCGCTTGCCACAAGGTGAACGGCGTTTCAAAACTTCACAGCGAAATATTAAAAGATACCGTGTTTAACGATTATTACAGACTTACCCCCGATAAATTTACCAATGTCACCAACGGTATTGCTTTCCGCCGCTGGCTGTGTCAGGCAAACCCCGAACTTACTGCACTTATAACGGAATGTATCGGAAGCGGCTTTATAGCCGATAATTCTAAAACAGAGGAGTTCATGAAGTTTGCCGATGATAAAGCGGTTCTTGATAAACTTAAAAAAATCAAACGCGATAACAAGGTGCGCTTTGCCGAGTATATGAAAAACGAAGCAGGAGTTGTTATTAACCCAGATTCTATGTTTGATATGCAGGTTAAGCGTCTGCACGAGTACAAAAGGCAGCACCTTAACGCTATGCATATTATTTCGGACTATTTATATATAAAAAATAATCCGAATGCCGATTTTGTTCCGAAAACCTATATTTTCGGCGCAAAGGCGGCGCCCGGATATTATTTCGCTAAGCAGATAATACAGATGATACAGATGCTCAGCCGTCAGATTGAGAATGACCCGGCGGTTAGGGATAAAATCAAAATTGTTTTTGTTGAAGATTACCGCGTGACCCTTGCCGAACTTATGATACCTTCTGCAGATCTGTCCGAACAGATATCGCTGGCATCAACCGAAGCGTCGGGTACGGGTAATATGAAACTTATGCTTAACGGTGCGGTTACAATAGGAACCGAGGACGGTGCAAATGTTGAAATACACGAAGCGGTCGGCGATGATAATATAATTATTTTCGGTATGCGTACAGATGAGGTTCTTAACTTGCGCCGCACGGGATACGACCCGAGAAGTTATTATTATAACAATCCGCGCCTGCGCACCGCCATTGATATGATAAATGACGGCATAAGCGGTATGAGATTTGAAAATATCGCAAATACGCTTATAAATGTTGACCATTATATGTCATTCGCCGATTTTGAGGATTACTGCAATGCTCAGAACAAGGCGGCACAGTTGTACAAAGACAGCGAAAAGTGGCAGAAGATGTCGCTTGTAAATATTGCAAAAGCCGGCATTTTCTCGGCTGACAGATCTGTTAAAGATTATGCCGAAAATATTTGGAACATCAAGCCGATTAAGTAACCGTTAGGGTGGCAGTTAAATGAAATTTATCCCGTTTGATTCCCGTGACCGTGAATACAGGTCTATTATCGGTGCGGCAAGCGAAGGCGACATTATTGAGTTTAAGGTCTTGCTTCATAATGATGCAAGGCCTGAAGCGGTTTATATGATAATAAGCGATATAACTGATCTTCATCCCTCCGAGCCTAAATATATAAAAATGCCGTTTTATAAGCATTATGACGAGAACTACAACTGGTTCAGAACTGAGTTCGTCGCCGCCGAGGGTATTTACAATTATATGTTTTGCTTTGATTCGCCCTGGGGCAGGCAGACAATAATGCGGCAAAGGCTCGGCGAAGGAATTATATGTACGGACGGCAGCAATTGGCAACTGACCGTGACGGAAAAGAATTTTAAAACGCCCGAAAATTTAGCGGGCGGCATAATATATCAAATATTCCCCGACAGATTTTTTGCTTCCGGCAAAGAAAAAAAGAATGTGCCGTACGGGAGATATATGCAAACCGATTGGTATGCACAACCCGAATATCGCCAAAACGGAGATGCTAAATGTCTTTGCAACGATTTTTACGGCGGCGACCTGGAGGGTATCCGCTTGAAACTGCCGTATTTAAAGTCGCTCGGCGTTACGATTCTGTACCTTAACCCGATATTTGAAGCGGCTTCAAATCACAGGTACAACACTGCCGACTATATGAAGATTGACCCGCTGCTCGGAAACAGTGAGGATTTTAAGCGGCTTTGTTCCGAGGCGCATAAGAACGGTATGTCGGTAATAATCGACGGTGTCTTTTCGCATACCGGAGATGACAGCGTGTATTTTAACAAATACCGCCGTTACGGCAGCGAGGGCGCTTATAATTCGTGGGATTCGCCTTATCGCGAGTGGTTTAAATTTAACCGTTGGCCGGACGATTACGCGGCGTGGTGGGGTGTGCCGAGCCTGCCGGAAGTCAACGAAGCGAACGAAGCCTACCTTGATTTTATAACCGGTGATAACGGCGTGCTTAAGCACTGGATGAAACTCGGCGCGGACGGTTGGCGGCTTGACGTAGCCGACGAACTGCCGGATGTATTTCTTGACAGACTGCGCGCAGCCGTCAAAGCGGAAAATAAGAATGCGCTGATAATCGGCGAAGTGTGGGAAGACGCGACAAACAAGATCAGTTATTCCGCCAGACGAAGATACTTAAGGGGAAGGCAACTTGATTCGGTTATGAATTATCCGTTTGCCGATGCAATTCTTAAATTCGTCAGCGGCGGCGACGCTTTCCGTTTTATGGACACGGTTATCGAAATATGCGACAACTATCCTAAACAGTGCCTTGATATTTTAATGAATCATATCGGTACGCACGATACCGCAAGGGCGATCACCGCCCTTGCCGGCGACAGAAGCTGCGGCGACAGGGCATGGCAGGCGGTTCACGAAATAAGCGGCGAACGTCTTGCATACGCCAAAAAACTTTTGCGCCTTGCTGCTGTTCTGCAATATACTCTGCCCGGAATACCCTCGCTTTATTACGGTGATGAAGCCGGCATGCAGGGATACGGAGATCCGTTTTGCCGCGCTGCTTATGTATGGGGCAGGGAAGATAATGAATTGATTGGGTTTTACCGTGCGCTCGGTAATTTCCGCAGAAATTCCCCCGTATTCCGCTGCGGTGATATCGAACCGATATTTGCGGGGCTCGGATATCTGGTTTACAAAAGGACTGACGCCGACAGTGAAGTGCTTGTGGCGGTCAACCGCTGGCAGGATGAAGAAAGAATATTTGTCGGCAAGGAGTGGGACGATGCAGAAACGCTGTTCGGCACGCAAACCGTGAACGGTAATCTTGTAATAGGCGGAACCGACTGCGTGGTACTTAAACGCAAAAAATAAAATGTTGATTTTTTAAAAGGTATAGACGGCAGCCGCATGAACTCACCGACATAAGTGCAGGAAGCGGTTGCGATTTTGTGCACTTTTTAAAAAACGGCAACCGCACCGCAACCCCGTTGAAAGAAAAAAGCCGTTTTCCCTGATTGACAATTCGGCTGCTATCTGTTATAATCGTTAAGATGGTTTAAAGGCTGACGGTGGTTAAAATCTTTGATCGTACCAAAGTTTTTTGACAATGTGCGAACCTAAGGATGCGTAATGCCGCCGCACCGTAAATTGATATGACAGGAAAAAGCAAAATTACTGTTGCGGGAGTGACGTGTTAAAATTTCGTCAGTCCCGAAACGAATTGAGGTTGTTTCTTAATTAACATATTAAATCCTCGCATACGATCTTGAAAACAAAATCAGGTTAGGAGTGCCGTGGAATTTGGAAAAGTTTGTTATTAACGGCGGGGTCCCACTAAAAGGTGAAATAAGCATCAGCGGTGCGAAGAACGCCGCAGTTGCCATATTGCCTGCGGTTTTATTGTCAGACGGGGTCTGCCGCATTGAAAATATACCGGATATTTCGGATGTAAATACCATAGTCCATATATTGCACAGTCTCGGTGCGGCGGTTACGTATATTAACCGTCACACCGTTGAAATTGACCCGAAAAATATTCGTTCTTCTGTTTTAAGTTATGAACTCGCCTCAAATATGAGGGCGAGCAGTTACTTTATAGGCGCATTTTTGGGCAGATTTAAAAGAGCAAAAGTTGCCCCTCCCGGAGGATGTGACTTCGGTACAAGGCCGATCGATCAGCACATTAAAGGGTTTGAGGCGTTGGGCGCCAGAGTGATTTATGAGGACGGGATGGTTTTTGCCTCTGCCGCCGAACTTAACGGGAGTCCCGTTTATCTTGATAAGGTGTCGGTAGGCGCCACAATAAATATTATGCTTGCGGCGGTCAAAGCCAACGGTATGACGGTTATCGAAAATGCGGCAAGAGAACCGCATATTGTTGACCTTGCAAACTTTTTAAACTCTATGGGCGCGGATATTATGGGCGCCGGGACAAATGTCATTAAGATCCACGGCGTTAACGAACTGCACGGTACGTCTTACAGCGTAATTCCCGACCAGATAGAGGCGGGTACTTATATGGTTGCCGCGGCTGCAACAGGCGGCGATCTGCTTATAAAAAATATTATACCCAAGCATCTGGAATCAATTACCGCCAAAATTGTCGAGTCGGGCGCTTGTGTGCAGGAGTTTGATGAGGCAATAAGGGTTATAGCGCCGAAAAGACCAAAGCGCTGTAATATCACCACACAGCCGCACCCCGGTTTTCCGACCGATATGCAGCCTCAGATGACGGTTCTGCTCTCGATTGCGGACGGGCTCAGCATAGTAAGCGAAGGCGTGTGGGACAACCGTTTCAGGTATGTTGACCAACTTACGTCAATGGGTGCTAAAATACAGGTTGACGGGAAAAGCGCGATAATAACCGGCGTTGAATCGCTCAATCCGTCATGCGTCAATGCAACCGACCTTCGTGCCGGTGCCGCTTTGATTATTGCCGGACTTATGGCAAAAGGTACAACGGAAATAGGAAATATTCAGTATATTGACCGCGGATATGAAAATGTTGTTGAAAAACTTACTGCCGTCGGCGCGGATATCAAACGGATATCATATCCGGATGGGTATAAAAAAAGCACCGCAATGTGATATTGCAGGATGTTTTTAAATAATATGGCGTATAATATTACAGTGTTCTTGATACTTTTTATGATATGGAAGGGATGTTTTTATGGCTAAACCTATAATTGTAACGAGTGAGGGTCTTAAAAATCTCGAACAGGAACTTGAAACCCTGAAAACCGTTACACGCAATGAGATTGCGGAAAAAATTAAGATCGCGCGCGGATTCGGCGACCTTTCCGAAAACAGCGAATATGACGAAGCGAAAAATGAGCAGGCAAAGGTTGAGGCTCGTATTGTGGAACTTGAGGCTATGCTTAAAAATGTAAAAGTAATAGCGGATGACGAGATTTCAAATGATCAGGTAACGGTCGGCGTAACCGTTAAGGTTCTTGACCGTGAATATGACGAAGAACTTGAATTTAAAATTGTCGGTTCTGCCGAAGCCGACCCTTCGGAAGGTAAAATATCGGATGAGTCCCCGGTGGGTGCGGCGCTCATAGGCCGCAAACTCGGCGAAGAGGTGGTAGCCGAAACACCTAACGGTCACCTTAACTTTAAAATACTTGAAATTAAAAGATAATTCAGCGCAAAGGGTGGTAAAATGAACTCCAATAATGTAGTGAAAGAGAATAGCGAAAAGGATCTCGCCGAACTGCTTAAAGTAAGGCGCGAAAAACTTGCCGCATTAAAAGAAAACGGTCAAGACCCTTTTAAGATAACAAAATATGATGTTACCGCAATGTCGAAAGATATTAAGGATAATATTGACTCCTTTGAGGGTAAAACGGTCGCCGTTGCCGGTCGTATACTCAGCCGCCGCATTATGGGTAAAGCAAGTTTTTTCCACCTTCAGGACGGCAGCGGAACAATTCAGTTGTATATCCGCCGTGATGATGTCGGCGAGGAGTCTTATGCCGCATTTAAAAAGTTTGACATAGGCGATATCGTCGGTGTTACGGGATTTGTTTTCCTTACAAAGACGGGCGAAACCTCAATACACACGCAAAGTATAGTGCTGCTTTCAAAATCGCTTCTTCCGTTGCCCGAAAAATTTCACGGTCTTAAGGATACCGACCAAAGATACCGTAAGAGATGCGTTGACCTTATTATGAATCCCGAGGTTAAGGATACTTTTGTCAAACGTTCGCAGATACTTAAAGAAATACGCAATTACCTTGACGGTAAAGGCTTTTTAGAGGTGGACACCCCGATTTTAGTGCCTATTGAAATAGGTGCGTCGGCACGCCCGTTCAAAACGCACCATAATACCCTTGATATGGATATGTATCTGCGTATTGAAACCGAACTGTACCTTAAAAGGCTCATTGTCGGCGGTATGAACAGGGTTTATGAAGTGGGCAGGATTTTCCGTAATGAAGGTATGGATACCAAGCATAATCCCGAGTTTACTACCATTGAACTGTATCAGGCGTTTACCGATTACCACGGTATGATGGATCTTGTTGAGGAAATGTATAAAATGCTTGCCGAAAAGATATGCGGCAGCACCAAAATAACATATCAGGGAACCGAAATTGATATGGGTAAATGGGAACGCCTTACGATGGCGGAGTCTGTTAAAAAATATTCCGGCTGCGATTATTATGACTGGAATTCGGATGATGAGGCAAGAAAATGTGCCGAGGCACACGGCGTAAAAGTACCTGAAAACGCAACAAAGGGAACGGTTCTTGCGGAATTCTTTGACGCATTTGTTGAAGATAAACTTATTCAGCCGACCTTTATTTATGACTATCCGGTTGAAAACAGTCCCCTTGCAAAGCGCAAACCCGAAGACCCTGCGTTTACCGAAAGGTTTGAGTATTTTATAAATGCGACCGAATACGGAAACGCATTTTCTGAACTTAACGACCCGATTGACCAAAAAGAGCGTTTTGAGCGTCAGGTGGCTGCAAGAAAAGCGGAAGATCCGAATTGCAACGCACAGGTTGATTATGAGTTTGTGACCGCGCTTGAGTACGGTATGCCGCCCACAGGAGGACTCGGATTCGGGCTCGACAGGCTTGTTATGCTGCTTACCGATTCTGCCTCCATCCGCGATGTTTTATTGTTCCCGACAATGAAGCCGCTGGACAAATAAGTTGAGATAGCTTCTTATATCCCTGCTTGCAGAGAGTTATAGAGAGAATTTACCCCGAAACTTACGCCAATTTAAGCCAGACTTACGCCAAAGGCGATTTTGAAATTGTGCAAATCTCTGCAAGTATCTACAAGTCAATATGAGTGAACTCCCATCGAGAAATCGGTGGGAGTTTTTTATTTATGCCCCTATTACATCTTTGTGGTGTGGTAGGGGCTTTTTTGTTGCAAATCGGAGGTGAGAAAAATTACTGCAAAAAATTTTGAAAAATCTTTTTATTTTGGCTCGAAATTTTCCCAATTAAGTATTGAGGGCAAAAACCTCGTGAACCTTGAAAACAGAATACACATTCAACAGGTACATTCCTGATCGGGGGCGACAGCCCCAGCCGGATGAAGGTGCGCCACGAACTTCCTGCCCGCAAGGGTTATCACGGAAAGCAAGGTTGGTAGCGATTCCGAACCATTCTGAAATATCCGCTTGCTACGGATAAGGCGATGAAACGATTCAGGGACAATGATACTTCCCTATGGGGCTGGCGGAGTACCCGGCAGAGGTGAGATTCCTATGAGTTCGGTCAGCAGCCGAACGCCTGTTGATTTCCTTTTACGCATTTGGGGGATGAGATCGAGTTAAATGCGACCACCAAAGCACAGGAAAATGCTCCTGTGTTTTGATGGGTCGTTTGACCCAAATCTATCAAGAAGGAGGAAAACGAAAATGCCAAACTGCAAAACCATTGCTGTCTGCAATCAG
>CAVGND010000011.1:0-47212 GCA_963630555.1 Roseburia intestinalis
CTTTCCTTCTTTGCTGCCCGTACCTCCGGGCTGTCTTTGTACTTTGGCATTTTTTACCTCCATAATGATATCTTTATTCTATACCATCTCGGAGGTTTACACAAGATATTAAGAAGTCTCAACACATTCGCTTCATACTCCATTCGGCAATCACGCATTTGTAGCCCACAATACTGTTGTCATATAGATCCTTGATCATAGAAAGATACAAAAATCCCTGCTTTGTTTGTATGTAGGAAATATCCGTTACCCACTTTTCATTCGGTCTCGTTGCCTTAAAGTTTCTCATCAATTCGTTGTTGTAATGGGTATAAGCGTTGCAATCATAATGCCGAAACCGTTTGCGCTTTCGTATGGCAAGCAGATTGTATTTGCGCATGATTCGCAAAACTGCTTTGTGGTTGATGACAAGCCCCGTTTCTCGAAGCAACCAAATCTTAACACGGCGGTAGCCATAGGTTCTGTGCGCTTTTTCGTGGCATTCCACAATCAAATCTGCAATTACTTTGTCCTTGTCAGGTTCATCTTTTCGCTTTAACCATTTGTAATATCCGCTGCGAGATACTTCAAGCAGCTTACAGAGTTCTTCAACCGTAAAACGATCTCTGAAACGATGAATCACTTTGTACCGGAGCTCTTTGCATAATCGCACATTTTTGAATTACCTTCTTTTGCGGTATAATATACTCGCAAAGGAGGTTTGCTACATGAAAGACGAATTTATATCAAGAGTAGGTTTGTGGGGACAAAGACATTATAACTTTCTGAAAAAGAATAACCCGACGGTTATCAATGTAATGCGGTTAAACGGTACGCTTGAGCAGTATCTGACCAATCTCGACCGAAACGCGCAGGAAATGTTTGAACTGATGACGAAACAGTATGCTGAACTTGAAGGTATAACCGAAGAACTCAAAGCAAAAAATCAAATGGAATGGGTTCGGCAGATGAACAGCATTAAAGCAAGGGTAATCAACATAGTAAATGCCGAACTGATTTATATCTGAAAAAACGGGGCTTCGGCTCCGCTTTTTTCATATTCAAAGTGTTTGGTAGAAAATAATTAGCACTATTTTCTGTGAACGCTTGATTTTTCGTAGAAAATAGTGTATAATAAATTCGTATAACACTGCTGCTTACGGAAGGTGCATTTGAATGAAGCGACCGAATTATCTAAACCAAATACGAAATATAATAGCAAAGTCTGAAAACGGTTCTGTTTTTGTGTCAACTGATTTTACCGATATTACCGACAAAAAGACTGTTAATATGGCATTGCTCCGCCTTGCCGATGAAGGGCTTGTTAAAAAAATACTGTTCGGCGTTTATTATAAACCCGAATATAACGAGCTGCTCGGCGAAATCGTTGCACCGTCACCGAACAAGGTCGCTCATGCACTTGCCCGCAATTTCGGCTGGACGATTGTCCCCTGCGGTGATACGGCGCTGAATCTTTTGGGACTCTCAACTCAAGTTCCTTCTCAGTGGGTATATGTGTCGGATGGTGCGTATAAAGAATATTCTTTTGACAACACTGTGATAAAATTCAAACGGACGACAAATAAGGAAATATCAAAGCTTTCCTATAAAACGGCGCTGACAATTCAGGCACTGAAAGCACTCGGCAAGAACAATGTATCTGAGCAAATCATTTGCCGTTTAAAAAAAGCGCTCAGCGAAGAAGAGAAAGAAAAGATGCTGACGGAAGCAAAATCCGCCACTTCATGGGTTTATGAATACATTAAAGTAATTTGCAAAGGTGACGAGTAATGAGAGATATTGCAAAGCTGAATGAAAACGATAAAAAGGCGCTGTTTCATAATACAGCCGCTAAAATGGGTATGACCGACGCCATTATTGAAAAAGATTTTTGGGTGTGCTATATGCTGGATTATCTTTTTCATCGCTGCGCATGGAAAAACAATATTGCTTTCAAGGGCGGTACAAGCCTTTCAAAGTCATATGGCTTGATTGAGCGCTTTTCCGAGGATATTGATTTAATTCTTGACTGGCGTGTTCTCGGTTATGAAAAGGACGAGCCGTGGGCAGATAGGAGCAACACCAAACAGGATGCCTTTAATAAAGAAGCGGGTACAAAAACCGAAGCGTTTTTGAGAAACGAATTTATGCCTGCCGTTATTGCCGACTTGAAAAACAAGCTTGGTCGCAATGTGAATTGTTACATAGAGGACGACGATCCGCAGACCGTAGTTTTTGCATATAATCGCAGCTTTGAAGATTCGGCAATTCTGCCTGTGATTCGTCTTGAAATCGGAGCGCTTGCGGCATGGACGCCGGCGGAAGAAAAGCCAATTACCCCTTATGCCGCCGAGCAGTACGGCAGACTTTTCAAGCAACCGAGCACCGAGATATTAACCGTCTTGCCGAAACGCACATTTTGGGAAAAGGCTACGATTTTACATAGAGAGGCATACCGCCCCGAAAACAGCGTTGTACCAACAAGATACTCCCGCCATTATTATGATCTTTATTGTATGGCGAATTCGCCCGTAAAAGCTGAGGCTTTCGCAGACTTAGACCTGCTCGATAAAGTTGTGCGTTTTAAGGATAAATTCTACCGTTGTTCGTGGGCAAGATACGACGAAGCCAAACCCGGTACAATGAAATTGATACCAAGCGAGAAAAATATCAAAGTCCTCAAAGACGACTATGAGCATATGAAGAATATGATTTACGGCGAAAAACCGGATTTTGATGTAATCTTGGAAGCGGTAAAACATCTTGAAAATGAAATTAACGCGTTGTGAGTCCGTTTTATGGGACACCTAATATGATAGGATATACTTGTGTTCGAGCTAAATTGTCAAAGTGAAGTCACGATTTTTGAGGTAAAAAATGAGAAAAACCCTAAGCTCACTTTGACAAAACGGGATTTCAATCTGTCTGCTTTGCTATGCAAAACCGGCAGTGAAATATATTAAAAAACGGTTTTCGGATAATATATATTGCTCTGAAAACCGTATAAAACAGCGTATTTGACTTTGAAAAGTTTTAATGGTATATTTACCCTGACTTCACTTTGTCATTTAAGCCGCCTAAGGAGATCATATTATGAAAAAAGCGACCGAAGAAAAAGATATTTTTGATAAGATTGAAAATATCATTGCAATAATAGGCATTATTATATTTATAGTATCGGTGATTTATGCTATTATCGAAAGCAATGCTGAACCCGAATACGATTTTTCACATCTGCGCAGAAGCAGTTACAGTTATGGCAACTCATCAAGTTCCTATAGTAGCACATATAGCGACGGCAATTCGGGCACTCAGCGAACATCCTCATATTATACGCCCTCAAAATCGTATAAGTCATCAAGCAGCGCAAATACAAAAAGTGATCCGTATAATACGAAAGATTATTCAAACGAGGACGACTTTTATGACGACCATTATGATGACTTTTTTGATTATTATGATGCAGAAGACTACTATAACAGGCACCAATAGTTGAATGGGGGGTACGTTTATGTTTGACGAAGATTTCAGCAGCATTTGCGGAGAATTTGCCGACCTTGACGGTGACGGCAGAGTCGATATGGAAGAATACCTGAATGAAGAGGACGATTATAACCGCATTATGGGTAATGAAAATGAGGATGAGGATTATTCATTTGATGATGAAGATGAAGACGAATATGAATATGAAGGCGAAGATTTCGAATCTGATGATGAAACGGATAACAGCGAAACCGAACACCCGATCACCTTCGCGGCTGATTATAATAACGATAATAAAAACAGAAATCATCAAACATTTAATATCGGCAGTATCGAGGAACGCTATTATGACAGATATAAAAAAGAGTATCGAATATCAGACGCCGTATATGAAAATTTTCCGTTAGTATCCGATAATTTTAAAAAGCGTGAAGTAATTGATGATTTGTATAATGTTATTTACAAAGTATATTTCAGCGATAAAAACACAGGTCTGCAAATGCTTATCTGGATTGCAAATAATTTCAGAAAAGCTATCCGCAAGGGGGATTTTTGTACAAATTTTGTGATAACAGAAATGATTGGCCGTGATAACAATACCGAAGAGGATGTTATCTTAAAATACATCTATGAACATCCGAATTTTGAAAAAATCGTTTTAGGCGAACAATTTGTTTCCTCGAAATCCGGAATTTATTGGTACGATGACAAATATGTTTGTTATCTTTGCAAGCGGAATGATATAGAAAGGATTATATCATCCTATCAAATACTGTGCAGCAACCCGAATATCGATACGAAGGAGTATCCAAAGGAACAATTGTTAAACGATATTGTGTTTCATTTACAGATAAGCGGTGTTCGATATGTCGACAAACAACTTTATGATTTTTTCAAAGCAGAAATCGAGTCCGTTGGAAAACCTATTAAGGTGAACTATCTTATGGAAAACCTGAATTTTGAGGAATATGGAAGACCTTTGTTCAGCAAAACCGAAAACGGTAAGATGAAATGCATTTATTTTGAAGATGAAGACGAAAACGAAAACGAAGAAGAAATAACCGATTCAACTGATACTGAAGAAAATCTTGAGGAAGAACATGAAGTTCCGCTTTGGCTGAAACAAAGAATTTCCGATTTGGAGGAAAAATCGGAAGAGGCGAACAAAAGAATTGTGCTTTTGGAACAACTGCTCGGGATAAGCGATCGATGCGACTCGATAGAAAAAAGAGTTCCGAAAAAGCCATCGACAACACCCGAAGATGAAAACGATTTTTTTGAGCATTCGTTAAACGTTATGGGAGTTCAGTACGCCGATGAATATGCCGTAAAAAATGTTTCGGTCGGAGATACGGTTATGTTCCTGCCCGAGCCCGAAAACGAATACGACAAAAACGCCATATTGGTTTTGGATATAAGGGGCTATAAACTTGGCTATATTCCGAGATGGGCAAATAAACAGTTGCTTAAAAATATTGAATCAACAGGTGCATACGGGATAGTAAGCCGTGTTGGGCAGGATCAAAAATATATAGAAATTGACGTGTGGATAAAGGCAGCGGAATAACAGCGTAAAGGTGAAATAACAGAACTCAACCTGTCACGCCTGCAAAAGAAATTTTACAGTGAACCTATTGCAATTTTCACTTTTTTTAAATGAAAAATCATTTTACATTTACGCTCCCTTATGTTATAATGGCGTTAAACAAATACATTTGACGGGTATTTTAAAGGTGTGAATGACTTGAAAAGTATATTTATAAAAAAAGGCGCGGCGCCGTCCTGCGGTTATTGCAAATTCGGGCAAGTATGCCGCGGTACAGATACGGTGGTATGTTTGAAAAAAGGACTGTCCACCGTAGGCGGGCACTGCCGTGCTTTTAAGTACGACCCGATAAAACGGATACCGAAAAAACGCCCGATTATTGAAAATTATTCAAAAGACGATTTTGAATTATAAACAGCAAAAGCGCCCTGCAAAAAAGCAAGGCGCTAATTTTGTGCGTTGTTTAATCTTCGATTGTCGCTTTTTTTGACATGGCCGCCTTTAAAATTTCGGTGTCGAATTTAGGGGTGCGGTCATAGTAAAACAGGCCGTTGCACTCCTGTTCAACATCCGTAAGTTGGGTATAACAAAGCGCGCACATCTTTATATTATCAAGCAGTGCATCGGCAAATCCTTTGAACCTGTCATAAAATTCCTCTAAAGTTTTCGGTTCATTTCCGTAACCCCAAGCGTTTTTATTCTCAGTCCACTGAATACCGCCGTACTCGCTTAAAAAGGCAGGCTCGCCTTTGTGGTGCTGGCGGTTGAAATGATTATTTTTATCATTGGTCCAATCATATATTTCGCCCGTTTCCATAAGTGAATCGTATCTCTCTTTAAACTTTGCGGCGTCCTGTTCATAATCGTGAACATCAAACATATCGGTTTCAACATGGAACCATCCGCTTGTATCAATGCAGGGACGCTGCGGGTCAATTGCCTTGGTAGTCCTGTACAGCACTCTTAAAAAATCGTCTTTTTGCATTCTGTCCTCAAACGGCCAGGTTTCGTTCATCGGGCACCAGCCGATTATTGACGGGTGGTTAAAATCTCTTTCGAGTTCTTGGAGCCATTCGGGCAGCACGGAATAAACCGCCTCGCCGTTTGAATGGTCAATCCCCCAACTCGGGTATTCGCCCCAGGTTATGTAACCGAGCTTGTCGCAATAATAAAGATAGCGTTCCTCAAATATTTTTTGGTGCATTCTTGCACCGTTAAATCCGCAGGAAAGCCCCAGTTCAATATCTTTTTTAAGGTCGGCGTCGGTAGGTGCGGTGTAAATTCCGTCGGGATAAAATCCCTGGTCAAGTATCAGACGCTGGTAAACCGAGCGTCCGTTTAACAGGAAACGGTCGCCTTCAAGGGTTATCTCACGCAGCCCGAAATAAGAATTAACGGTATCGTCTTCAAATTTAATTTGAACATCATACAATTCGCCCTTACCGATGTCCCACAAATGGGTTTCGTTAAGGGTTATATCGGCACGGTTTACGCCGCCCCAAGCCGAAAACGACGCTTCACCCACACTTCTCCCGTTGTATGAAACGGTTATACCGAGTTTTCCGCTGCCGCTGACATCGACAAGCATGGCAACCGACGACTGTTTGACGTTCGGGTAGTATTTAACGCTTTTTATGTATGCATTGGGTGTGAATTCAAGCCACACCGTCTGCCAAATTCCGGTTGTCCTTGTATAGTAACAACCGGTAGACTCAAATTCTGTGCACTGTTTCCCCGAAGGGATAAAATGACTTCTGGTATCGTCAATTGCATAAACGGCGACGATATTTTCCCCTTCTTTCACAAAATCGGTGATATCAAATTTAAAGGAAATATATCCGCCCTTGTGCGTTCCCACCTTTTTTTCATTTACATAAACCGCGGTTTCATAATCCACGGCACCGAAATGAATAAACACTCTGCCCGCAAGTTTTTCGGGGGTGAGTTCAAAACTGCGTTTATACCAAACGCCGTACATAAAGTCTTTATGCTCTAAACCCGAAAGTTTACTTTCGGGGCAGAAGGGAACAGTAATTTTTTGCGATAAAACGACGTCGTTTTTAAAAAGTCCGCGTGCTTCGCCGCTGCGGCCGTTGTCAATTTCAAATTGCCATTCGCCGTTTAAATTAAGCCAATCGGTGCGCTCAAACTGAGGTTTCGGATGTTCGGGTCTCGGAATAATGTTCATATTGATAACTCTCCTTAATAAAGGCTTTTGATTCTTCTTACAGGCTCGCAGGTATAATTTACACCGAGTTTTTTCAAAACATGCTCGTCCGCCTCGCAAAGGATTACCGAAGAATGAAGTTCGGCGCCCTTTAAACGCGAAATTGTGTTAAGTGCATGACTCGCCTGCGGATTTACAATAGCACTGCTTGAAAGCGCTATCAACATTTCGTTGGAATCCAAATGTGAAGTAACGGAATTGAGTATTTCCCGCTTCAACTTTATAATCGGTTCGATTATGGATTGCGAAAGCAACGGTACATCGTCGTTTATTTTTGCCATGACCTTCATCGCGTTTAGCAATGCCGCCGAAACCGAGCCTAAAAGGTCGCTTGACTTGCCCGTTACAACCGTTCCGTCATCTAATTCTATCGCGACAGCGTGAGCACCGGATTTTTCCGCCTTCTCAAGCGCATATTTAACAACCTTGCGGTCACCGGTGGTTACCCCTGCCTGCTGCATTATTGATTCAACTTTGGTGACTGCGTTTTCACCAACCCTGCCCATAAGTTTATCACAGCACACTTTATAATATCTGCGGATTATTTCGGCACGGGCGGCGTCACATACCGCATCATCGTCAAATATACAATTTCCTGCCATATTAACACCCATATCGGTAGGCGAATTATAGGGGCTTTTTCCCGAAATCTTTTCAAGCATCGCTTTAAGCAGGGGGAACGCTTCGACATCACGGTTGTAATTTACAGTCATTTTTCCGTATGTTTCAAGATGGAACGGATCAATCATATTAAGGTCGTTAAGATCAGCGGTTGCCGCTTCATACGCAAGGTTTACGGGATGCTTGAGGGGTAAATTCCAAATCGGGAATGTTTCAAACTTAGCATAACCCGCAGTCACGCCGCGCTTATGCTCGTGGTAAAGTTGAGAAAGACAGGTAGCTAACTTTCCGCTTCCCGGGCCCGGCGCCGTAACAATAACAAGCGGTCTTGCTGTTTCTATGTACTCGTTTCTGCCGTATCCCTCATCACTTACGATGAAAGGAATATTATTTGGGTAGCCCACGATAGGATAATGAAGATAAACCTTTATGCCGAGGTTTGTGAGTTTTTTCTTAAAAACATCCGCCGCATATTGACCCGCATACTGCGTCATAACAACGCTGCTTACATAAAGCCCCATATTTTTAAAAGCGCTTATAAGGCGAACCACATCGTGCTCATATGAAATTCCGAGATCGCCCCTGATCTTGTTTTTTTCAATATCACCGGCATTTATTGCGATAACTATTTCCGCACAGTCTGATAAATGCAAAAGCATTTTTATTTTACTGTCGGGCAAAAATCCCGGCAAAACACGGGAAGCGTGGTAATCGTCAAACAACTTGCCGCCGAGTTCAAGATACAGTTTACCGTTAAACTTGTTTATACGCTCTTGAATATGCTCGGACTGCATTTTTAAGTATTTATCATTATCAAAGCCCAAATTCATCATAAAAAATTATTCCCTATCCCTTAATATATATTGTGTACAAGTCGGGTACATAATGCCCGAAGAACAGTTGCCTTCACCCTACCGTAAGCCGTTCTTTGTTCTTTAAAAACGTCTTTTCTCCTATTCCCGAAACTTCGGTAATCTGTTCAATATTCTGAAAAGATCCGTAAGAATTTCTGTAATCAATTATTCTTTGTGCCTTGGCATCGCCAATACCGTAAAGGGTCATTAACTCTTCTTTTCCGGCAGTGTTAATATTAACAACGGCAGTGTTGCTTGCCTTTGTGCTGCTTTTTGAGGCGGTCGTCTGCGAAGTTGTCACCGATATCGAACTCTGTGAGTCAACAACTGTCGGCTCGCTTGATATATTATCGGATACTGCGGTACTGCTTATCGGGTTCCCGCTTTCCGATTCCTTCGGTTCTTCATCTTTTTCCGCATTTTCCGATTCTGTTTTGCTGCTCTTCGCTGAATAAGATTTTGAAAATCCGCTGCCCGAATCTGTCTTTTTATATATGCCGACCGTAAAATAAACAATAACGGCAGACAGCGCAAGACAAATTAAAGGCATGATAATTTTATATGGTTTAAAACCCTTCGTATCTTCTCTGCTTTCCTCAGAGGTATCGGTAAAATCTTTATCCACCTTCATTTTTATACCTCTTATCTTATAACTTTGCTTTCAACATCCTCTGCGGCAAGTGCGGCAAAGCCGTCAATATCCATTGCGCCTATGTCACCTTCACCTCTGCGCCTTACGGAAACGGTGCCGTTTTCAATTTCTTTGTCACCTATAACAAGCATGTACGGAATTTTTTGCAGTTGCGCCTCTCTGAGTTTGTAACCGAGTTTTTCCGAACGGTCATCAACCTCAACACGCAGCCCTGCATTTTCAAGAATTCCCTTAACCTTATACGAATAATCGTGGTGACGGTCGGAAATCGGGACGATTTTCACCTGTACGGGTGCAAGCCACATCGGGAAAGCACCGGCAAAATGTTCAACAAGTATACCTATAAAACGCTCAATAGATCCGAACGCAACACGGTGAATCATTATCGGTCTGTGTTTTTCACCGTCAGCACCGGTGTATTCGCAGCCGAACCTCAACGGTAACTGGAAGTCAAGTTGGATAGTACCGCACTGCCATGTTCTGCCGATTGAGTCTTCAAGGTGAAAATCAATCTTCGGGCCGTAGAATGCACCGTCGCCCTCATTGACCACGTATTCAAGTCCCAGATCGTCAAGTGCGCCGCGCAGTGCTTCGGTAGCCATTTCCCAATCTTCGTCACTTCCCATACTGTCATCGGGGCGGGTTGAAAGTTCGACATGATATTTAAAGCCAAACAGGTTATAAACGCTGTCAATAAGTTTTGCGACGCCCTTGATTTCATCGCGTATCTGTTCGGGCGTCATAAATATATGCGCGTCATCCTGCGTAAAACAACGAACACGCATAAGACCGTGAAGTTGACCGGATTTTTCGTGGCGGTGAACCAAGCCGAGTTCTCCTATACGAAGCGGCAGGTCACGGTATGAACGCAGTTCGGACTGATAAACAAGTATACCGCCGGGGCAGTTCATAGGTTTGATTGCAAAATCTTCGCCGTCAATAACGGTTGTATACATATTTTCCTTGTAATGATCCCAGTGCCCCGAAGTTTCCCATAAATGACGGTTTAGCATTATCGGCGTGGATATTTCAAGATATCCTGCTTTTTTATGAATTTCACGCCAGTAATCAAGCAGAATGTTTTTAAGCACCATACCCTTAGGCAGGAAGAAGGGGAAGCCGGGGCCCTCCTCACGCATCATAAACAGACCCAATTCTTTGCCGAGTTTTCGGTGATCGCGTTTTTTGGCTTCCTCAAGCATATTGAGGTATTCGTCAAGTTCGCTCTTTTTAGGAAATGCGGTGCCGTATATTCGCTGGAGCATTTTGTTTTTTTCGTTACCTCTCCAGTAAGCGCCGGCAAGGCTTGTAAGTTTGAATGCCTTAACCGGTTTTGTGGACATAAGGTGGGGGCCGGCGCAAAGGTCGGTAAATTCACCCTGGGTGTAAAAACTGATCTCGGCGTCTTCCGGCAAGTCTTCAATAAGTTCAACCTTATACGGTTCGTCTTTTTCTTTAAAATACTCTATGGCTTCGGCACGCGGTTTGACGGAACGCACAAGCGGCAGATCTTCACTCACGATTTTAGTCATTTCTTTTTCTATTTTTGCAAGGTCATCTTCCGTAAGCGGAACATCACGGTCAATATCATAATAAAATCCGTCTGCTACTTTAGGGCCGATTGCGAGTTTGGTATCGGGGTAAAGTCTTTTTATTGCCTGCGCCATAATGTGGGACGCGGTGTGCCTGAAAGCACCTTTGCCGAAGTCATTGTCAAAGGTCAGTATTTCAAGCGTGCAATCATCATTTATGGGTGTTCGCAAATCACACTCTTTACCGTCTATTTTAGCGGCACATGCCGCTTTTGCAAGCCCTGCACCGATACTTTCGGCAACCTCATAAGGCGTAATGCCGTTATTAAAACTTTTAACGTCGCCTTTCAGATTGATATTAACCATAATAAAAAACCTCTTTCGTTTTAAATTAACATAAAAAAACTTCATCCCGAAACGGGATGAAGTAAATTACTCCACGGTTCCACCCGGATTGCGCAAAGCGCCCCTTAAAACCTATAACGCGGTTACCGTCAGGCGTTGTTACCCGCCTGCACTCAGGGGTGGTTTTCGCCGCACAAACGCTTTAAAACAACCTCTCAGCTATGGCCGTTATCTCTGATTAAAGCGAAACAGGCAGTTACTGTCCCTTTCAACGATTTTCACATATACATTTTATTATGAGCACACGGCTTTGTCAAGTGATTTTGCATAATAAATAACAATTTTTTGTTACTTCTAAATTGCAAGTGAATTCCCAAAGTAAATTCCGCTGTGGAATTTACAACAGAAATAATTTTTGTACTTTGCGAAAGATTTTTCTTCAAACCGCTTGAAATTTCGAAAATTCTGTTATATAATATGTGATATACATATCAATAAATTATGAAGGATTGTTTAATATGCCTAAAAACGGAATAGCAACAAAGAAGAAAATTTTAACCGTGTGCGTTCGCCTGTTTTTGGAGCAGGGTTACAAGAACACCACCGTGACCCAGATTACCGAGCAGGCACATGTTACAAGGAACAACTTTCAGTATCTGTTCCCCACAAAGGACGCCGTTTTGACCGAACTGGCAGGAACGATGTTCGACGGGCAGTTCGGCGTGGCGAAAAGCATTGCAAACGATGATTTGCCGCCGCTTTACATTTATGCCGTGGAAACCGCTATTCAGCTCACATTAATCGAGTTGAACGAAAATTTGCGGGAAATCTATATTGAAGCCTACACTCAGCCGGATACGGCGGAATTTATCTATCTGCATACCACTGCGGAACTGAAAAAGATTTTCGGTGCAAGTTTTCCCGATTATACCGACAGCGATTTTTACGAAATGGAAATCGGCACGTCTGGTCTGATGCGAAATTATATGGCACGGAAATGCGATATTCATTTTCCGCTTGACCATAAAATCAACCGCTTTTTAACTGCTGCAATGCGTGTATACAAAGTGCCGGAGGAAGAACTGGAGAAGGTGCTTGCCTTTGTGGCGGAGCTGGATATAAAGGACATCGCAATGAAGGTAATGCACAGCCTGTTTACTATGCTCGAAATGAAATTCAACTTCAAGCTGTCGTCCGACAGCGGAACGGAGGGAACACAATGAAAAAACGAATACTCAGCATCCTGCTCGCACTGTGCATGGTGATGTCAGCACTGCCACTCACAGTTTTTGCAGAGGAAACGCAAAAGGAAATACACTACGGGGTATGGATAGAGGGCAAAGAGATCACCTCCTCACGGCTCAGCGAACGGACCGGTTGGTCTTTTGACCCCGAAACCTACACGCTGTACCTGCGCAACTATCAGAACGGTACACTCGGATATGAATGGTTTACCAATACCAATAAGCGCAATGGTTACGTACTTATCTATACGGAACAATGGATAGCAAGAAGAGAGCTGACAATACATGTGTCGGGAGAGAACAATTATCTCGGTGACGAGACCTTTCCTTATACGGCAACGGCAAAAAATATCTATTACGGTATTTTTGTCAGAGGCAAGCTGACCATCACCGGCGACCCCGGCTCCAAGCTGAAAATTTTCACTAACGGAAATGCAATTGTTGCGACGAACGATCTGACGGTCAAGAACAATGTTACAATTGAAGCCACGAGCCTTGACACAACCGTCTACACCACCAACAATCTGACAATGGAGGGCTACTCCAGGCTTTACGCAACCTGTACCGGCGTCTACAAGGGCTTGGCGGCAGTGTCTGTGAACGGTGATCTGCATTCGCTGACCGGTTCGTATCTTGAAGCAAATGCCATCTTCAGAGTACCTTATCATGAACTTTCGGTGTTTTGGTGCATAAATAAACATAACAACGTTATCAGCAGCGTTTATGTCTATGGCGGTGCCTATATAAACGGCGGCAAGGTACTGACATGTTTCGAAAAGAAAGAGAGCGCGTATGTCACTTGGTTGAATGGTCAAGACTTTAAAACATACAGTGAAGAAAGATACGGCACAAGCAAGGCGTTTTTTGCATATTGCATATATATAGACAACGGCGGTGAGCTGAGTGTGTTCTTCGATCGACCGGAGGACAAGAGTGCTGAGAATGAGCTGGCTGTCTACTGCCAGGACGAAGCAACGATTTTTGATAAAGACGGAGAAACGCCCAGCAGCATCCATTTCTACGGCGACGGAGTGTTTCGAGCAGCCATGAATTATATTGATGAGGATGCGGAGGAGTGGGAATGTGCAGCCAAGTCGCGGATAACTTCGGTGAACAGCACTTTAGGAGTGACCAGAAGAGGCTTCGCCAAGCCCCCGGAGTACAGTCACTACCAAGATTATTATGAGAACCGTGCCTACAAGCACGACGGCATTTACCTTTATACGGGAACAACCAAGCGCCCGACGTGGTCCTATTTCGAAGACAGGCTGTTCGAAAACGATATGTTGGATTCAAACAGAACGCTGGAGCTGAGAGGCATTGTCAAATATAAGCCGCAGCTGGTGCTGACGGCGGAGCCTGGGACCTACACGGTGGACCCGGCTGTGAATAAACATACATATATTGAAAGTCAAAATTTCGAAATCCCCGAGATGGTGGTAAAGAAGGGAGCAACGCTGAAGCTGAAATTGTCGAAATCCGAGGTGTTCGTCAATCCCATCACGCTGAAGGGCGGAACGCTGGAGATAGCCGCCTACAATCTGACCGTCCAGGGGCTGGATATCCGGGGCTACGGCACCGTGATATTCAACGGCGGCACCGTTTCCGGCAATGTGGAGAAGTCCGTGAAAATGGTGATAAACAGCGGAAACATCGATGTGCCGGACAATGGAAACGCCGTGGACGAAAACGGAAAAGCAATACATAAGTACACCTATCAGGCGTACGCGGAGGACAAATTCAGCAAGCCGCTGCAGGTGAAGCTTATTACCGGCAACGACAACTTCACCCATTACAATCTGAATGCACCGAATTTCCATACGGGGGCGAATGGCGAAAAGCTGCTCTATCTCTGGCTGGACAGGAGCGACCGCCCGCTGCTGCTGTACGCACAAGATCCGACGAAGACCCACGGCCCTATCCGCTATGAGCGCAGTGAATATGAGGCAACCCTGTATCTGCGGTTCGGCACGAATACCTTCGCGGAACAGACCCATCTCAGTATGCGCAGCAACGAGGTCGTGGCAGTGAGGGAGGGGCGCAGCGTTAGTCTGTATGCCCTTGATGGCAAGAATGTCCCCACGGATCTGCAAAACATCTATGTGTCCTCGGTGAAATGGTATGAGAGCTCCGACGGCGGCCATAGCTTCCGGATGGTGAGCGAAAGCTACGGCGGTGAGGGCGGCGTCAACTACAGCTATACCATCCCGCAGGCGACAGGCGAGCAGAACGGATATATCTATCGGGCTGAGGTGACGTATCTCGACAGCGATTTTTCGGAGCCTCTGTCGACGAAAACCATAACCCAGACCTATGAAGCCACACTCTTTGTGGAGCAGTATCAGCTTACGGCTCCGGACAGATTCGCCGCGGGCGCAAAGGCACGCTTTGAGGTGACAAGCCCCGCGCCCCCGGAGGGAGTCACTGTAAGCTATCAGTGGCAGACAAGCCTGAACGGCAGCGAATGGACAGACATTGAGGGCGAGACCGGCAGCGTCTATGAGCCGGTGATAACCGATGCCATGGACAGAAGGCAGATTCAGGTCGTCATACTGACAAAGCTGCAGGATAATACCATTCTGCGCACCACGCGGGGACCCGTGAGCATCAGTATAAATGCCTCTCTGCCAATCATCACCGGGCATCCGCAGGATATCACAAGGCGTGAGTTTGAGCAAGAGGATCCCGGCGATGGATCGGTCAACATCTTCGTTCCTCCCGCACTTAAAGTAACGGCAACGGGAGAAAATCTCAGCTATCAGTGGCAGCTGAGCACCGACGGCGGGGGAAACTATACGGATATCGCAAATGCCACTGCGGAGAGCTATAGACTCTGCAGTTTGCCGTCGGATGAGCAAGACGGGTGGCTCTATCGGTGCATCGTATCCAACGAGTTCGGCGCAGTACCGTCCGAGCCGAGCCGCATAAGCGTGATCTACCCGCCGAAATTTGTGATAAATCCAAGCGATAATGCGGCAACGGAGGGACAGACCGCAACATTCTATGTTCATTTCAAGCAAGGCGTGCCGTTCGGTACGGATGTCTACTGGCAGATAAGCACCGACGGCGGACAGACCTTCCGTAATGTGACGGAGGAGGACGGCAGCGGTCAGTTGCTGGTAATATCCGTCCCGCAGGAAAACGGCGAGAGAAAGCTCTATTGGACTCACTCTTTCACGACCTGTACAGCAACAAAAGACATGGAGGGGTATCAGTACCGCTGCGTGGTGAAGACCTCCACACCAAACGATGCGGGCTACAATGGCATACGCTATTCGTCGGCGGCGACGCTGACGGTCAAGCGCAACTGCTTGGCGGACGGCCATCTGTTTGATGACGGCACGGTAAAGAGCGAGCCGACCTGCACAGACTCCGGCTTTGTCGAATATGTCTGCTCTGCCTGCGATCACACAGAGACAAGATATACCGATCCCTTAAAGCACGATTGGGCGGAGGCAACCTGCCAAACTTCCAAGACCTGCAAGCGTGAGGGCTGCGGTGCTACTGAGGGATCGATAGACAGGGACAATCACACCGGCGAGACGGAATGGATATTCACCGCAACACAGCACACACAGCACTACAAGTGCTGCGGGCTTGTCACGGTTGCGACCGAGGCTCATGCATGGGATAACAGCGTGTGTACTAAGTGCGACTACCACTGCACTGACCATGACGGCGGCGCGGCGAGCTGCACCGAAAAGGCCGTGTGCGAAATCTGCGGAAGCGAATACGGTGAGTACGGCCGGCACGACTACAAGACCGACTGGTCATCCGACAGCACGGAGCATTGGCACGACTGCAAGTGTTGCGACAGCCGATCCGATACAGGATCGCACAGCGACGTAAACAAGGATCACGTATGCGATGTCTGCGGACGAACCGTCTCCGACCACACCGATATGGACAATAACCACTTCTGTGACTATTGCGGCAGAACCGTCTCCGACCACACAGGCGGCACGGCGACCTGCATTGAAAGAGCCGTGTGCGATATATGCGGCAGCGAGTACGGCGGGCTTGGCGACCACGACTACAAGGCCGAATGGTCATCCGATAACACGGAGCATTGGCATGAGTGTGCGGTCTGCGGCGAAAAGTGGGATAAGGCGGCGCATACCTACCGATGGGAGAGTCAGGACGGTCAGTATTGGCAACAGTGCGAGGTCTGCGGCAGTGAAACCGAGAAAAAGGATATCCCCGAAATCGTGATCTCCGGTGCGGAAAGGGTGTGCCGAACGCAGGACTATCGCTTCAGCTTTACTTTGCCGGAGGGATACACGCTCATTTCTGTCGGCTATGCGTTTGAACTGCTCGGCGGCGAGCTTACCGCAGTCCCGGAAGACGGGATATATACGGCTTCGCTTGCAGCGTCTGACTATCCTGCCGATGCCAACAGCTTCAAGTTGACGCTGAATGCAGTGACGTCGGACGGCCTTCCGATCCGCTCGGAAAGGACCGTTACAATCCAAAATGACCATTCCGGCGGCAAAGCCAGCTGTAAAAACAAGGCTGTTTGCAAGATCTGCGGTGAGGAATACGGCGACCTTGCGCCGCACGAATTAACGCACTCTGCCGCAAAACCGGCAACCGCCGCCGAGTTTGGCAACACGGAATACTGGCACTGCGATGTTTGCGATAAGTATTTCAGCGATGAAAAAGCCGAAAATGAAATTGCATTGGCAGATACCGTGATTTCAAAGCTCGCACCGAAAATCATTGCCGGAGACGGAGCAACCGTAACCGAAGGCGAAAAGACAGCGTTGTCCTTTACCTCGGACGCCGCATTTGAAGATTTTATTCGTGTTGAGGTGGACGGCAAAACGATAAGTGAAAGCAGCTATACTGTAAAATCCGGCAGCACCGTTGTTACGCTGAATCCCGACTATGTTGCCACGCTTGCGGTCGGTGAGCATACATTGGGTATCGTTTCCCAAAGCGGAACGGCTGCGGCAACATTCACCGTGAACAAAAAGGCAGCGGAAACGACCACAACGAATAAGACTGACACCAAGGATAACAAAACATCTCCCCAGACCGGCGACAGTAGCAATCTCGCTTTGTGGATCGCTCTGCTGTTTATCAGCGGCGGCGCTGTCATCGGCACGACGGTTGTAAACAAAAAGAAAAGATATAACAAATAAGATATCAACATAGCCGACGAGGATTGCGTTGACCCCGACGGCAGGCTCGGTATACAAAACCGAATGAAGAAAACAGCCAGATAACGCAAAATGGCGGCACAGCTTTCACTGTACCGCCATTTTAATAAATATTTCGTTGCCGCATCTCGGCTGAAGGGTTCGGATTTATTGATTTTTCGGTATGCGGAATTTTGTGTTGCAGCACATCGGTGTTCGGCAAATGCTTGTGCGGCAGCATACCGAAGATACTTTTATCCCACAAAATCATATTTATTTAATTCAAAAAAATTATGTATTAATATTATTAAAATGTTCAATCTATACAATGCGTAAATAAAGCGGTTGACAATCGTTACCGTAATGCTTTATAATACTTCAAAATAAAATATGAATTGAAACAGACAATGGCGCCTGTAAAAAACGCCGTTGTCTGTTTTTTTATATTTAAAAAGGAACGGAGCGATAAAAATGAATACAAACCCAACTGAAATAATGCTTAAAAATATCGGTATGGAATACGATAACGGCGTTACGGCGCTTACCAATGTCAGCATTGACATAAAAAAGGGTGAGTTTGTGTCGCTCCTCGGCCCGTCGGGCTGCGGCAAAACCACACTTTTAAGAATAATAGCCGATTTACTGAAACCGACAGGCGGCGAGGTTACCGTGGGCGGTGAAACTCCCGAAGCTGCACGACTTAAAAGGAAATACGGAATTGTTTTTCAAAGCCCCGTGCTTTACGATTGGCGAACCGTTAAGAAAAATGTGATACTGCCGATGGAAATTTTAAAAGTTCCGAAAGCCGACAGAGAAGAGCGGGCAATGCAAATGCTGGAACTTGTCGGGCTTAAAGATTTTGCAAACCGTTACCCAAAACAATTGTCCGGCGGTATGCAGCAGCGTGTGGGTATAGCGAGGGCGCTTGCGATACAGCCGGAAATACTTTTAATGGATGAGCCTTTTTCGGCGCTTGACGAATTTACCCGTGAAAAACTGCATGAAGACCTTTTAAAAATTTGGCGCAAAACGAATAAAACCATAGTATTTGTAACACATAATATTGCCGAGTCGGTATTCCTTTCGGACAGGGTTTGCGTTTTATCGCCACACCCCGGCAGGCTTTCGGCAGTGATTGATATCGATTTGCCGCGGCCCAGAACCGCAGAGATAAAAGACACGGTTGAGTTTACCGATTATGTTGCAAAAATCAGAGGAAGTTTCGAGGGGGTATGATAATGAAACCACTTAAAAAAATCTATGCCGCAAAGTGGTTTATGCCGATTTTGTGGACGATTATTATTATAACGGTGTGGGAACTTTTTGCTACGGTTGTGGAATTTACCGAGCGTTCGCCCGAGAACTTTTTACCGCACATCGGCGGAATAATAAACTCGGTAATATCCACGGAAAAAATCAACGGAACACAGACCGCGGCAGGCATGGTGCTTCAAAATGCGGGGGCAACGCTTTCCCGTGCAGGGATAGGCTTCACCGTTGGCACGGCGCTTGGGTTTGTGTTGGCGCTTTTGATGAGTTTGTTTGACACGGTTGAAAAGATTGCTTTCCCTTACCTTATGCTTATTCAAATGATACCGGTTTTGGGTTTGGCACCTATTATATTGGCGCTTACCGGCGATATAGCGAAAAGCCGAATAGTTATAGCGGCGATACTTACATTTTACCCTGTTGCCGCAAACACGCTTGCCGGATTTAAATCGGTGCAAAAGGAAAAGCACGAATTGATGTATTCATATGCGGCAGGCGTAGGGCAGTTTTATTTTAAAACAATGTTTCCTGCCTGTTTGCCCTACTTTTTTACGGGGCTTAAAATAGCGGCGCCGATGGCTATTACCGCTTCAATACTTGTGGATACCCTGCAGGGCGGCGTCGGGCTTGGATGCCTGTTATCGCAGTCGCTTAAAGGCGCTATGACAAGGTATGTTTTCTGGCAGATAATAGTGCTGAGCGCGGTGATAGGTGTTTTGAGTTTTGTTATTATCGGATTTGCAGAAAAACTTATCTGCCGCCACAGACAGTAAGGAGGGGACGGGAATGATAAAAATGAAGTTACCTGCCAAATCTCCGCGCAGCGGTATCAAAGCCGTGATTTTACCCGTGGCGTTCGGTGTTTTGATTATAGCGTTGTGGCAAGCCGGAATATTGCACAGCCTGCTTAATACAAGTTCCGTTATATTGCCGGTACCCACAAAGATTATCAAAATTATAAGCGATAACAGAGAGGCAATTTGGGAAAACACAAAAATCACCCTTTCGGTTATAATTCCCGGGCTCATAATCGGATCTGTTATCGGTTATATACTTTCGGTTTTGGCTTGCTTTTCACCACGCTTCGGCGCCACGGGGCTCACGGTAATAGCGGCGGTAAGCGCCGTACCGATAGTTGCTTTGTCGGCAGTTATGCTGCAGTGGACAAGGCGGGTAAGCACCGATGTATCGGTAAGGAGTTATGTTATGAAACTGCTTATCGTAATAGTTGTAAGCATTGCTTCCATGACGCTTAACGCTTACAGGGGGCTGACCGAATTGCCGCCCTTTTCACTTGATCTTATGAAATCCTATGCGGCAAAAAAATTGACGGTACTTTTTAAGTTAAGGGCTCCGAACAGCGTCCCGTTTGTGTTCACTTCGCTTAAAGTAAGCGTTCCGGCAAGCGTTATGGCGGCACTGGTAAGCGAATATTTTGCCGAAAAGGTCTGCGGAGTCGGCAGAATGATAAGAGAAAACATTTTAAAGGCGCAATATTCCACGGCGTGGGCTTATATAGCCGTAGCCTGTATTATAGGCATAGGTTTGTTTGCCGTTTTATCGGCAGCGGAAAACATGGTGATGAAAAAGCGACACTAAGCTTTTTTGTTATATAAATTCATTATATCGGAGGTAATCAAAATGAAAATGAAAAAAGCAGCAGTTATTGTTTTATCGGCAGTGCTTGTGCTGACTTTTGCCGGTTGCGGAAGCAAGAGTGCAAGTACATCGTCAGCCGATATGACGGATGAAGAAAGAATCGTTTCTGCGGCAAAGGCAGGAATGGTGGGCAACTGGGGGCTTGGCAATGAGTATGAAATTCAGGCATTGCTTGCCAAATACGGGCAGTCTACCGATTATGTAAGTATGGACTTTACGATGGACCAATTTGATACCGACGCTATTACTTTAGCCTCGGCTATGACATATAACGAATTGGGGCTTGTTAAAAACGACTACGAAGGCGGCTACGGCTACGGCGATACCGTAGGTACGATTGATATGAACGATCAGGGCGTAGCAATGCTTGAAGATATGATTTTCTGCACTAAGGACTTTGCGGCTAAAAATCCCAACACCGTCCGCGCGTTTGTTTCAGCTTCACTTAAAGGTTGGAAATACGCCTGCGAACACCCCGATGAGGCAGCAGAAATAGTTTACAAAGCAGGTTCTTCGGTTTCTTCGGCACATCAGGCTTATATGGCAAAAGAGGTTGTAAAACTTGTTCAGACAGATACTAAGGGAAACACCGTCACCGATTACGGACATATGGACGACGAAGCGCTGCAGCAAACGCTTGACCTTGCAAAGAAATACATAAAACTCGACGACGCATCGGCTTCCGCTAAACTTTCAAGCCTTACGCTTGATGATATTCGGAATTCTTCATTCCTGACAGGCGAGCTCGGAACCCCCGAAAAGAGCGATGTTTCCATACAGCTTAAATGGTTGCCGCAGGCACAGTTTATGGGTTACTACGTTGCGAAAGACAAGGGATATTATAAAGATGTGGGACTTAATGTTACCATCACCCCCGGGGGCGGAGATATAGGTGAAACAACCGCAGTAGCGGGCGGCACTGTCGATTTCGGCGTAACTTGGGTTTCAAACCTCATCACGGCAAATGCCGGCGGAATGGATCTTGTTGATGTGGCGCAGATCTATCAGCGCTCCGGTCTTGTATTGGTTTACAAAAAGTAAAACATTTCACCGCACACGCGAAAAAAGCGTGTGCGGCAGCATAAAACACATTGAAAGGATCTGATTTTATGGATCTGCTTATAAAAAACGGAACGGTTGTTACGGATTCGGAAATGTTTAAAGCGGATGTTGCGGTAAAGGACGGTAAGATTATCGCCGTTGCCGAAAATATTGAACCTGAAAGCGGTGCGGAAATCGTAAATGCTGAAGGGAAACTTGTTCTCCCCGGTGCTATTGACGCACACACGCACCTTGCAATGCCATTCGGCGGAACGATATCGTCCGACGATTACTATGCCGGCACAAGGGCTGCCGCCTGCGGCGGCACCACAACGGTATTTGATTTTGTGCTGCAGGATTTCGGCGAAACGATGGTTGACGCCGTAAAACGGCGCGATAAATTGTGTGAACCCGTTGCGGCTGTTGATTACGCTTACCATGTTGCTATTAAAGATGTGAGCGGGGATCTTATCAACTCTATAGATGATGCGGTTGAATACGGCGTTCCCTCCTTTAAAGTATTTATGGTTTACGATTTCGGTGTTAAGGACGGCGTCTTCTATCAGGTGCTTGAAAAAGCCAAAGATGTCGGTGCACTTATAGAGGTTCACGCCGAAAATAATGAAATGGTTAATATGTTTACAAAAAAATTCCTTTCCGAAGGCAAAACGGACGCGTGGCACCATTATTTATCAAGGCCGGAATTTGTTGAAGCCGAGGCGGACGAACGGGCAATCCAATGGGCAAAATCGCTTAACGCTCCGCTCTATATAGTCCACCTTGCGAACAAACAGGGTGTTGATGCAGTGACTAAAGCCCGTGACGAAGGCTATGAGATATATGCCGAAACCTGCCCGCAATATCTTGAATTTACCTGTGATGTATATAAACGGGAAGATGGCAGAAACTTTGTATGCTCGCCGCCCATGAAAGGCGAAGAAAGCCGAAAAGCGCTGTGGCAGGCAATAAAGAGGGGAGATATTGCAACAATTGCAACCGATCACTGCCCGTTCCAATCCTATGAAAAGGATTGGGGGAAAGACGATTTTTCAAAAATCCCCAACGGCTGCGCAGGAATTGAAAATATGTATCCCTATATGTTGTCAGCGGCAAATAAAGGCGAAATCAGTTTTTCTAAAGCGGTTGAACTGTGCGCAACCAATCCTGCAAAAATATTTGGATGCAAAAACAAGGGCTCGCTTACCGTAGGTAAAGATGCGGATATTGTGATTTACGACCCGACCGCCGATTTTACAATAACAAATGACAAAATGCATTCCGATTGCGACCACACAATTTGGGAAGGCGTGAAACTTAAAGGCTACCCCGAAAAAACCTATTCAAGAGGGCACCTTGTATTTGATAAAGGCGAATTTAAAGGCGAAAAAGGCTGGGGCAAATTTGTTAAATGCTCGCTCAAATAACTATATAAAACCGATTTTATTGTAAGAAGGTGAAATGATGCTTGATATAAAAAAAGAGGCGGCACGATGCCTTTTGTGTGCGGACGGTGCCTGCAGCAAAGCGTGCAGCCACGGGTTTGACCCATCGCGAATGATACGCTCGGTTTATTTTGAAAATGAAAAAACCGCCGCCGTGTTTACCGATGAATCTGTGTGTAATAACTGCCGCGGTAACTGTGAAATTGCCTGCGTACATTATGATAAGCCCATAAGAATAAGGGAAATGGTAAAATTGCTGCCGCAAGGTAAAAAAACGGAGCGGAAGGATCTGTCAATAGATTTTTTGGGTGTTCACTTTGAAAATCCGTTTATACTTTCTTCCTCAATCGTTGCCGGCAGTTACGAAATGTGTGCTTCTGCTTTCAAAGCGGGCTGGGCGGGCGCTGCCTTTAAAACAATCGGGTTTTTAAAGCCTCGGGAGGTTTCGCCGCGGTTTGACGCCTTAAATAAAGAAAGCACACCGTTTATCGGCTTTAAAAATTTAGAGCAGATTTCCGACCACGACCTAACCGAAAATCTGAATGACTTAAAACGCCTTAAAAAAGATTTTCCGAATAAGGTTATAGTTGCCTCGGTTATGGGCAGGAATGAAGACGAGTGGACACGCCTTGCGCACCTTGTAACAGAGGCGGGTGCCGATATTATAGAGTGTAATTTCAGCTGCCCGCAAATGTGCGGCAAAGGGCTTGGTTCAGATGTCGGGCAAGACCCCGAACTTGTAGCACGGTATACGGCGGCGGTGAAAAAAGGTACACATTTACCGGTGCTTGCAAAAATGACCCCGAATATCGGGCATATGGAAATACCGGCAATTGCCGCCAAAAGGGCAGGTGCCGACGGAATTGCCGCAATAAATACGGTTAAGAGCATAACGGGGCTGACTTTAGACTGCAAAAAGCCCAGAATGGATGTGTCCGGGGAAATCGCCGTTTCGGGTTATTCGGGCAAAGCCGTTAAGCCTATTGCGCTTAGGTTTATAAGCGATATGAAACACAATGCCGAATTAAAGGATATGCCGATAAGCGGAATGGGCGGAATTGAAACCTGGCACGATGCGGCGGAGTTTATGGCGCTCGGATGCGGCAGCGTTCAGGTGACAACGGCAGTTATGCAGTACGGATACCGAATTATTGATGACCTTTTAAGCGGCCTCTCACTTTTTCTTGAAGAAAACGGTTATATAAAACTTTCGGACTTCGTTGGTGCCGCCCTCGGCGAAATTGTTTCAGCCGATGAACTTGACCGAAACAGCATTGTTTATCCTTCGTTTAACAAAGCAAAATGCGTAGGCTGCGGAAGATGCACCGTTTCCTGTCATGATGCGGGGCATCAGGCCTTGGTTTTAAGCGGTGAAACACATAAGCCGATGCTCAACCCGACAAAATGCGTCGGTTGCCAACTGTGCGCGCTTGTCTGCCCCGTAGGATGCATAGGCCAATCGAAAAGAGTGGAGTTAAAAGCAAGCGGATATTAAAAAACGAGGTGGCAAAATGGCAATAACTATGATGAAACTTTGCGAGGATGCAAAGGAAAAATACGATATGACACTTGTTGCAGGCAAAGTCGGTATAGAAAACACCGTCAGGTGGGTACATATGGTGGAGGACAGAGAAGTCCCCGATTTTCTGCACGGCGGCGAACTCATTTTTACAACCGGTATCGGTCATATTGAAAGCGATGACCGTATGCTTGAGTTTACCCGCAATCTTTACAGCCACGGCGCAGCCGGCGTGGTATTTAATATAGGCCCATATATTAAAAGGATACCGCCCGATGTTATTGATTTTGCAAATGAAAACGGGTTCCCTGTTTTTACATTACCGTGGAAAGTGCATATAATTGATATTTCTTATGATTTCTGCGGCAGGATAATTGAAAACGAAAAGGCTGAAATAAGCCTTGTGCAGGCATTTAAAAATCTTATTTTTGCACCCGAAAAGGAAGAAGACTGCCTGCCCGCTTTGCAAAAAAACGGTTATTCCGCCGCCGAACATTACAGAGTGTTTGCCATTACCCTTTACGGGAGTGACGGTAAGGTCGCTACCGAGTCCCTCTTTTCAAAAAATAAAATGCTGCTGTGGCGGATCTTTTCAAGGTCGGATTCCCCCGCGGCAATGTTCATTTACACATCTCGCCTTATTGTTGTAAAACAGCGGTGCCCCGAACATTGCGTGAAACGGATACTCACGGCACTTGAAAAGGCGTTCAGCCAAAGCAAAGCCGATTACAAAATCGGCATTTCCGATGAGGGTGCGGGTTACCTTTCGGTGCCGTATCTGTTTCGCCATGCATCCGCTGCGCTTGTTACCGCAAAATCCGAAGATACGGCTGAAGCAAGATATGACGATATAGGTATCAATCAGTTGATACTTGCGGTTGAGGATAAAAATATGCTTGAAAATTACGCAAACAGGGTGTTGAGCCCGGTTACACGCTATGATGAGAAAAACGACTCTGATTGTACCGAACTTTTAAGACTTTACATTGAGTGCGACTGCAGCGTTATCTCGGCAGCCGAAAAAAGCGGAGTTCACAGAAACACCGTGAATAACCGCATAAAACAAATCCGAGGGCTGCTGGGCAGTTCGCTTACCGAAAAGAAAAAAGCCGAACTTGTTCTGGCTTTTAAAATTAAAGATTTAATTGAATTTATTTAACGGAGGTAATCTCAAATGGATGCTAAAACTATTGTGGAATATCATAAAAAGTATAATTTACAGTCATGGTCAAAACAGGCAACGGTAAATCCGCTGCCGATTAAGGATGCCGAGGGAATATATCTGTATGATTTTGACGGCAACAGGTATGCGGATATGTCAAGCCAGCTTGTAAACCTTAATGTGGGGCATAAAAATCGCCAAATAATCGACGCAATAAAAGATCAGGCCGAAAAATACTGTTACATGGCGCCGTCCTATGCCTGTGAATCGAGAAGCAGATTAGCCGGGATGATAATTGATCTTATGCCCGATAATATGGCGAAAGTTTTCTTTACAAACGGCGGCGCGGACGCAAACGAAAACGCCGTGAAAATTGCCCGTATGTACACCGGTAGGCAAAAAGTTTTTTCGCGATACAGAAGTTACCATGGTTCTACCTACGGTGCCGGCAACCTTACCGGCGAGCCGAGGCGATACCCGCTTGAGCCGGGCGCTCCGGGTTTTGTGAAATTCTTTGACCCCTATGTTTACAGGGAAAAAATCAAGTTCGACTCTGAAAAAGCAGCAGCGGATTATTATGTTGCAAAACTCAGGGAGCAGGTTATTTACGAAGGGCCGGACAGCGTAGCCGCAATAGTTATGGAAACAATTACGGGTTCCAACGGTGTAATAATCCCGCCCAATGGCTATTTAAAAGGCGTCAGAGCCATTTGCGATGAATTCGGCATTATGATGATTTGTGACGAAGTTATGGCAGGCTGGGGCAGAACGGGTAAAATGTTCGCATTTGAAAATTTTGACGTCAAACCCGATATTGTTTCATTTGCAAAGGGAGTCACCTGCGGTTATGTTCAACTCGGCGGCGTTTGCGTATCAAAGAAAATTGCGGATTTTTTTGACGATCATTTGCTTTCCTGCGGGCTTACTTACAGCGGCCATCCCCTTGCCTGCGCCGCCGGCGTTGCGTGCCTTAATTTCTATAAAGACGCAAATATTCTTGAAAATGTCAATAAATCGGGCAAGGTTTTGGGTGAATGTCTTGAAGAAATGAAAAAAACGCATCCGAGCGTCGGCGATGTAAGATATATCGGTCTTTTCTCGGCTGTTGAACTTGTAAAAGATAAAAGCACGAGGGAGCCGCTGGTTCCCTACGGTAAAGATCCGGAAGGCGTTATGGGCAAACTCATCGGTGAACTTAAAAAACGAGGATTTATAACCTATTCGCACGAGAATATGATTATAGTGGCTCCCCCGCTTATTATAACAATCGGGCAGATTAAGGAAGAACTTAAAAAACTTGATGAAGTGCTCTGTATTGCCGATGAAATTATAGGTAAGAGGTGAAAAGTATGTCGGGCGGACATTACAAAAATATAAAAAATGCAAATTTGTTTGATTGCTTCGGCATTTCACAAACACGCATAGTTCCGTCAAATTTAAGGAATGTGCCTGCCGGATATTCCGAAGTGCCGCTGGTATTTCATCTTAAGCCCGAAACGGTGAAAAAGATTTCGCTTAAAGTACCTTGGGGCGGCGTGGTTTACGGATTTATAAATTCCGCTCCCGCAATTAAGGAAAAATTGGGACTTAATTCAAACATAGCGGATGTTGCAATTTCGGATTGGGACGGCAGGTTTATGCTGATTTTCGAAACCGAAAACGGGGCTGACTCGGTCGCCTTCAATGTTGAGGAAAAAGATGTTATAAAACTTTTGGAAGAATGCCGCAGACCGGCAGAAATGTAGAAAAGGAGAATGACTTATGTATAAATGCAGCGAAAAACGGATGAAAGATAAAATCGAAACATTTTCAAAATTCGGCGATGCGGGGCACGGCGGAATAACAAGATATTCCCTGTCCGACGCGGCAATTAAAACCCGCAACGAATTTGTAAAGCGTATGACGGCAATAGGCGCAGCCATTGAAACCGATGATGTTGCCAATATGTATGCAACAATTCCGGGGTCTGACCCCGGTGCTAAGCGGATAGTAATGGCGTCGCATGTCGATTCGGTTAAAAACGGCGGCAACTACGACGGTATATTGGGCGTTATGTCCGCAATGGAGGTGCTTGAAACCGTAGTTGAACATAATATACCGCACAAGCACCCCCTTACCGCAATGATATGGACAAATGAGGAAGGATCTCTTTATCCGCCGGCTATGATGTGTTCGGGCATTGTTTGCTATGATTATCTGCCGGAGGATATTCGCCAAAAGTTTAAATACGAGGATATGCTTGCAACCAAAAGCATGTTAGACCCCGCAAAAACTTTCGGCGAGGCGCTTGATAAATCGGGATTTAAAGGTGAACGCAAGAATCGCCTCTCTCCCGAAAAATATCAGTATATGTTTGAAACACATATTGAGCAGGGGCCGATCCTTGAAGATAACAATAAGGATATCGGTGTTGTTGACTGCGTCCTCGGTATGTTTAACTACCGCCTGAAATTCTACGGTCAGACCGTTCATGCCGGTACTTTCCCGATGCCCAAACGCCGCGACGCCCTGTATGCCGCATCAAAAGCACTTTGCTATCTTCATGATGAAATTGATAAACTTGCAATCCCCGAACTTGTCTACACCACGGGTGAGATCGTCTGCCACCCCTGCGTACATACCTGCGTACCCGATTATGTGGACTTTTCGATAGATGCCCGACACGAGGATCCCGAAGCACTGGCAAAGGTTCTTGCAGTTGTGAAAAGTTGCGCTGAAAAAGAATGGGTAGGCTGTAAATGCGAAGTTGCAAAAGCCTGGAACAGGGATACGGTTTATTGGGATAAAAAACTTGTGGGCTATGTTGAAGAGTCTGCAACCGAATGCGGCATATCGCATATGTCAATTCATTCGGGTGCCGGTCACGACGCACAGTTTGCTTCTTATATGCTGCCTACAACTATGATTTTTGTACAATCCAAGGACGGACTTTCCCATTGTGAGCCCGAGTTTTCTTCAGTTAAGCACTGTACCGAGGGTGCAACGGTAATGCTGGGCGCCGTGCTTAAAGCCGATAAAGATTGAAAAGGCACTTCTTCCGTGTTAAAATTATAAAAAGTTTGTTATGAACGAGGGTGAAAACATGTCGCGGGAATTTTTTATACCTAAGAAAATAATTTCAGGCAGCGGTGCGCTTGACGCTGCCGGTACGGTTGTTAAAAATTACGGCAGGAAGCCGCTTATAGTCACGGGCAAAAATGTCCGCAAACTTGAGTGCTTTGCAAACCTTTGCAAAACGCTTGAGAACAACGGTTTGGAATATGCGGTATTTGACGGAATAACAGGTGAGCCTGATGATACCATGATAGCGTCGGGCGCCGAAAAATACAAAAGCGAAGGCTGTGATTTTCTAATAGCGATAGGCGGCGGCAGTCCGATAGATTCTATGAAAGCGATTGCTGTAAATGTTTCGGGCGAAAAGGAAATATGCGATTATTACGGTAAAATAATTGATATAAAATTACCAAAAATGACAGCAATTCCAACGACCGCCGGAACAGGATCCGAGGCAACGCAGTTTACCGTTATAACCGACACAAAGAGGAATGTTAAAATGCTTCTGAAGGGGGCCGTCTTAGTGCCGGATGTTGCAGTGATAGACGGCAGTTTCGGAATTTCCGCCCCGAAGTCCGTAACGGCGTCAACCGGACTTGATGCACTTACCCACGCCGTGGAAGCATATACTTCACGCCGTGCTCAACCGCTTACCGATGCGGTTTGCATTTCTGCCGTGAAAAGGCTTTTTAAATACCTGCCTGCGGCATATGCCGACGGAAGAAATTTAACGGCACGAAACGAGACGGCAACCGCTGCGCTTGAAGCGGGTATCGCTATTAACAATTCTTCGGTGACAATCGTTCACGGAATGAGCCGCCCGATAGGTGCGCTTTACCATATCCCGCACGGGCTTTCAAATGCAATGCTGCTGCATAAATGCATGTCATTTGCGCTTGACGGCGCTCTCGATCGCTTTGCCGACCTCGGCAGAGCAATAAACGCAGCGGACGAAAAAGCGGACTCTAAAACCGCGGCAGCAGCCTTTTTAAATGCAGTAGGTGAAATTTGCCGAAAACTTGAAGTTCCTTCGCTTGCCGAATACGGGATAGATAAAAAAGATTTCTTCGGTAATACAGACAAAATGTCAGATGACGCACTTGCAAGCGGCAGCCCTGCAAACACGGTAAAAGCGGTCACTAAGGCGGATATTATAAGCATTTATAAATCTCTGTTTGATTAAATCAATCCGTGTAACAGGCTGATGATTGAATATTTATGATAAATAAACACTCTCCGCCAACGGGTGCCGTTTGATAAAAAAAGCACCGTGAAAATTGCTTTTCACGGTGCTTTTTTTTGTTTCAATCAATCTGCGGTATAGGGCAGCAATGCAACATAACGGGCGCGTTTTATAGCGGTTGTAAGTTCACGCTGATGCTTAGCGCAGGTGCCGGTTACACGGCGAGGAAGGATTTTCCCTCTCTCGGAAACCATTTTGCGAAGTTTTGCAACATCTTTATAATCGATATACTCAGCACGGTCAACGCAGAAATGACAAACTTTCCTGCGTCCCTTGCGGCGCGGATTATCGCTTCTTTCCATAAAAGATTACCTCCTTTTGAGATTCAAATGCCTTTTGGCTTTACAATCAAAAATTATCAGAACGGAAGATCGTCACTGTTTGCAAGTTCAGTAAAATCTTCGGCGCTGCCGCTTGCAAATGAAACCGGAGCAGACTGCCCGTTTTGAATTTCAATACGGGGGGCAGAATCTCTTTTCGGCTCTGCAAAACTTACATTATTTGCGACAACTTCAAACGCGGTGCGGTTGTTTCCGTCCCTATCCTGGTACTTCCTTGTCTGAATAGAACCCTCAACAGCAACAAGTTGACCTTTTCTGAAATAGTTTGCAACAAATTCAGCGGTCTGTCTCCAAGCGACGATGTTAATAAAGTCGGTCTGTCTTTCTTCGCCGGATTTATAGCGGCGGTCAACCGCTAATGAGAAACTTGTTACGGGTATATTGGACTGTGTATGACGAAGTTCCGGGTCGGCAGTTAATCTGCCCATTAAAACTACTACATTAAGCATTGTTTTTTCCTCTACTTACTTCTTAATGATCATTGTGCGAAGAACACCTTCGGTTATCTTGGCAACACGATCGAACTCTGCAGGAAAATCGGCAGCACTTTCAAAGTTTACAACTGAATAAAAGCCTTCTGTTTCGTCATTGATAGGATAGGCAAGTCTGCGCTTACCCCAATCGTCAATGCTTTCAACAGTACCGTTTTTCTCGATGAGTCCGACGAATTTCTCTTTAAGAGCGGTAGTTGCTTCCTCACCGTCTTTAACCGAGAGAACCATCATAACTTCATACTTATTGGTAACCATTCGTTTGCACCTCCTTCTGGACTTCGGCTCCGCCTGAACAAATTACGGAGCAAGGAATTCTGTTACCTTCATAACAGTTAAAATGATTATAACCTATCACAAAAGATAAGTCAATAATAAATTTAAGAAAAATCGGGCGTTGAAAATCGTAAATTCATTTTTGAAGGTAATCCGGCGGTAAAAAACCAAACTTTGATTGACATAAAGGCAAAATAATTATATAATAAAACGGTAGATTTGCATTGCTTGAATAATGCAATCAATTATTCTGATTGCTTTGATTAGCCGATTCAGGTGGCAGAATGGAGTTTAAAATGGCTTTTTGGTATGAGGGTAATAAAAATTTAAACGAAAACAAGAGGGAATACCGCGGTATAACATATTATGTGCGCGGACTTGTGACGGTCGGAGGCAACAGGTACGAACGATATGCCGTCAAGACACATTTCATAGAGGTCGGCGAAGATTTGGTTGAAAATTTAAGAAGATATGTGCTGCCGCTCTATCAGCCCGGAGATATAGTAACGATAGGCGAAAAAGTTGTATCGATGTGCCAGAAAAATACCGTTGCGATGAAGGATGTCAGGCTGGGTTTCTGGGCAAAGTTTTTATCGAAATTTGCAACCACAAACAACAACGGTATAGGTATGAATGAACCTTATAAACTTCAACTTGCAATTAATATGAAGGGCTTGCCGCTTATATTATGGGCGGCATTTTGCGCCGGCTTCGGTAAATTGTTCGGTAAGCGCGGCGTGTTTTATGAGATAGTCGGGCAGGATGTTGCCGGTATTGACGGTTTTTACAGTCATTCGGCGTTTGACAAATATCATACCCTTGCCGTTCTTAATCCCAAAGATCCGAATGGCGTTTGTAGTTCCGTTAAGGAAACATTGGGGATTTCCTGCGTTTGTGTTGACGCTAACGATATCTCGGTTGAAATACTCGGTAAATCAAAAGATCTTGATGCTCGCGATGATGAGTCACTGGCTGATTTAATAAGGGACAATCCTGCAGGGCAGGATGACGAGCTTACGCCCTTTATACTTATAAGGGATATCGGAGATGCGGAAGCGGAACCGTATGTTCCCGTTAAGCCGATAGAAAAGCAATAAAATCGATGCAAGTTTTAAAATTCGGCTGAATAATTGATTTTAAGGTGAGGTCAAAAATGGCAACTACCAAAAAAAGAAAACCGAACTGCAAAAAATCAGCAGCAAAAAACAGCGGAAAAACAGCGAAAAACAGCGTTCAATCCGCATCCGCACATTCACAAATTGCGGCAGTGCTGCTTTTTGCGGTATCTGTTTTTATGTTTTGCGTTACGGTTATCCGAGGAGAAAAATTCTGGAGTACGATGAATACGTTTGCCCTCGGTGTTTTCGGCGTGTGGGGATATATTTTGCCTGTTTTGCTTTGCATAACCGCAGTTATGACGGCGAAAAATAAAATGGCGGACGCACGCGCTAAAATAACAGAATCTTTTTTGACGCTTTGGTTTATTTCGGCATTTCACGAGGTTTTGTATCTTGCGGTGAATGATTTAAGTGCGGAGATATCAGGCTTCGGCAGAAATATTTCGCATATGTATGCACTCGGAAATAGGGGAGCGGGATTTTTCGGCACCCTTCTCGGCTATCCGTTTGCCTGTATTTTCGGCAAGACCGGTGCAATTATTATATTTGCACTGCTTATATTTGTTTTTCTTATGCTTATGACCGGAACAACCCTTATTTCCTTCTTCCGCGGGGCGTATAAGCCTATAGAAAAGGTGAAAACCGCAGCGGAAAACGCATATGTCGAAAGGCATAATGAAGCATCGGAAGAATCTGCACCGCCGCGCTTTAACATTGACGTGCCGATAGATGACGAGGATGAAGCGCGCCGTTCCGATAAAAACGCTATTAAGGATAAACAAAAAAATTTGATTGATAAATATAACGGGGTGGAATCGTCGGACACTGCCGATGAAGCACCGAAAGGCGGCGAATCCAAACAGGATGTTATACCGGAGGATGTCCGCGCCGGAATAATAGAAAAAATCAATCAGCAATCGGATGAGGATGACCATTCGTTCATTCCTCCGCAACAAATCGGAAACGCCTCGAATACCGACGGCGACGAAGAAAAAGAGGAGTATATTTTTCCGCCCATCACAAAACTTGCCGCACCGAAAGCGGAAAATAACAAAGCGGTTGCTTCCGAACTTGAAAATACCGCGTCACTCCTTGTAAATACTTTACGGAGTTTCGGCGTTGAAACACGAATAACCGATATAAGCAGGGGCCCCGCCGTAACAAGATATGAACTTCAGCCGTCGGCGGGTGTGAAAATCAGCAAAATAACCAATCTTGCCGATGATATAGCCTTGAATCTTGCCGCTGCCGGTGTCAGAATTGAGGCTCCGATACCCAACAAGGCTGCGGTCGGAATAGAGGTGCCTAATAAAACCGTGAGCATTGTAAGAGTGAGAGAAATTATTGACTCGCCGACCTTTGCAAATGCGAAATCCAAACTGACTGTTGCCCTCGGCAAAGATATCGGCGGTGAAGTTGCGGTTGCCGATATTGCAAAAATGCCCCACGGACTTATTGCGGGCGCTACCGGTTCGGGTAAATCGGTATGTATTAACTCATTCTTAATAAGCCTTTTGTATAAGGCAACTCCCGAAGATGTTAAACTTTTGTTGATTGACCCGAAGGTAGTTGAACTCGGGGTTTATAACGGCATACCGCACCTGCTTGTGCCGGTTGTGACCGATCCGAGAAAGGCGGCAGGTGCGCTCGGCTGGGCGGTAACCGAAATGGAACGCAGGTATAAACTGTTTGCCGAAAACGAGGTAAGAAATCTCGAAGGGTATAATAAACTTGCGGCAAAGCGTGAAGATTTGCAGGCAATGCCGCACATAGTTATAATAATAGACGAACTTGCCGATTTGATGATGACAGCCCCGGGAGAGGTGGAGGGCGACATTTGCCGCATAGCGCAAAAAGCGCGCGCCGCAGGTATGCACCTTATAATCGCAACGCAGCGCCCGTCCGTTAATGTCGTAACGGGACTTATTAAAGCAAATGTACCGTCAAGAATTGCATTTTCGGTGTCATCACAAATCGACAGCCGAACGATACTCGATATGGGCGGTGCGGAGAAACTCCTCGGTAGGGGAGATATGCTGTTTTTCCCCGTGGGTGCCGCTAAACCGCACCGTGTTCAGGGGTGTTACGTTTCCGATGAAGAGGTTGAGGAAGTTGTCAATTTTATTAAAAACAGCGGAAAACATCACGAATATGATACAGAGGTAATGCTTGAGATTGAACATCAGGCGGCTAAGGAAAAGGCTGCAACTACCGGTCTGCCGGAAGATCAGGTTTCGGATTATGACCCGATGATTGAAGACGCAATCAGAGTTGTAGCTGATGCCGGTCAGGCTTCAACCTCACTGTTGCAAAGAAAACTGAAACTCGGATATTCCCGCGCTGCACGAATAATGGATCAGATGGAAGAACGCGGCGTTATCGGGCCGTATGAGGGCTCAAAACCGCGTAAGGTACTTATTTCGAGGGAACAAATCGAAAACAGCGGAAACTCCGAGAATATTGATTAAGGATTGTGCCGAATGATTATTATAGACCGTTTTGAGGGTGAATTTGCCGTTTGCGAAAGCGATGGGGGTATGATTGACATTGAGCGCTCATTTTTGCCGTGCGATGCCCGCGAAGGCAGCGTTATAATCAAAAAAAACGGTAAATACGTAATTGATGCCGATGCGGAAAATGCGCGTAAAAGCCGCCTGTTTGATATGCAAAACGAACTTTTCGGTAAATAAAAAAGAGCCGTTTTCACGGCTCAGGCTTGCGCGGCTTTTAATCTTCTATTCCGAGTTCCACATCTTCCTTCTCCCTGAAAAGTAGGGAAACGCACCAAACACCGGCAAGCGCTATTAAGGTGTAGATTATTCGGCTGAATATGTTTTCAGAACTGCCGAATATCCACGCTACAAGGTCAAACCTGAAAAGCCCGACAAGCCCCCAGTTCAGCGAACCGATAATGGAAAGCAAAAGACAAATTTTATCGAACATATTATCAACTCCTTTTATTTGTCGATAATATTTTTGACTGAATTATTATTAAATATTCATAAAATAAAGAGAGGTATTCAAAATGAAAAACAAACGTGTTTTAGCGTTCGATTTCGGTGCTTCAAGCGGCAGAGCAATGATTGCCGATATTACGGACGGCAAACTCAACATAAAAGAGATACATCGCTTTTCGAACGACCCGGTAAACATCAGCGGTAATTTGTATTGGGATGTTTTAAAACTTTTTCATGAAATAAAACAAGGAATAGTTCTTGCCGTGCAGGACGGCGGATTTGATTCTATAGGTATTGACACCTGGGGCGTAGACTTCGGACTTTTGGATAAGCACGGCGAACTTTTGGGCAACCCTTTCAATTACCGTGACAAAAGGACTATCGGAATACCCGAAGAAGTATACAAAATCATTTCGCGTGATGAACTTTATAAACGCACAGGAATACAGGAAAATAATTTTAATACGATTTTTCAGTTGTATTCAATGTGCAAAAACCGTCCCGAAACGGTTGAAGCAGCCGAAACATTGTTGCTGATGCCCGACCTTTTTGCATATTTCCTTACCGGCGAAAAGAGAATGGAATATACAATTGCGTCAACTGCCGGAATACTGAACCCGAAAACAAAGAAACCCGATACAGAACTTCTGAAAATGCTCGGAATAAAGGCGAACCTTTTGCCCGAAATTATTATGCCGGGTGAGGCGTACGGTAATTTAAGCGACGAGATATGTGAAGAACTGCATTGCGAAAGCGTGCCCGTATTCGCCGTTGCCACCCATGATACCGCTTCGGCTGTAGCGTCCGTGCCCACTTCAGAAAAGGATTATGCATACATAAGCTGCGGCACTTGGTCGCTGTTCGGCACTGTAACCGATGAACCGATACTTACCGAAAAATCAAACGCTGCCGGTTTCACTAATGAGGGTGCGTCAGACGGAAAGATCAGGTATCTGCGTAATATTATGGGATTATGGCTTATTCAGCAATCGCGCGCGGAATGGAAACGTCGCGGACTGAATGTTTCGTTTGATGAAATGGAAAAACAGGCAAGGCAGGCAAAACCGTTTGCGTGTTTTATAAATCCCGATGATATCGTATTTTCAGCACCCGGAAATATGCCCGATCGCGTGGTTGAATACTGTAAAAAAACCGGTCAGTATGTTCCGCAGAATATGGGCGAGATACTAAGATGTATTTACGAAAGTTTGGCATATAAGTATAAAAACAGCATAGAGGGTCTTTCTGCCGTTACCGGTAAAGAATATAATATTCTGCATATGGTTGGCGGCGGTATAAAAGACAATCTTTTGTGTCAGATGGCGGCGAATTCATGCGGCGTCCCCGTTTATGCCGGACCTGTTGAGGCTACCGTAACAGGTAATGTTATTGTTCAGTTTATGGCGCACGGAATTTTGAAAAAACTTGCCGATGCAAGGGAACTGGTTATGAGCGGTACCGACATTAAAATATACGAGCCGTCACAGTCGGATGAGTGGCAGGCAAACTATGAAAAATATCTAAAGGCCATCGGGTGATCCGTAAATTTAAAAGCCCTGCTTACCGATTTTAAGTCGGTAGGCAGGGCATCTATATAAAGGGGCTTTTTCGGTTATTCTGTGGGCCTGCCGCGGCAGCCGCCGAAATGCGGAATATTCCAATGCCGCCCCTAACTTTAATTTATTCCGTTACATCCGGTTTTGTTACCGCATTGAGATTTAAAGCATTTGAAAGTACAGAAGCATCCGCCAAAATGACGGATGCTTTTTATACCGATAACGGTATTGTTTTTGTTAAATAAAAGATTAGTATGCAACGCCCTGAGCCAGCATTGCGTCCGCAACCTTTTCGAATCCGGCAATGTTTGCGCCGGCGACAAGATCACCGTCCTTGCCGTATTTTTTAGCTGCGTTGTATGTATTATGGAAAATATTTACCATAATTCCTTTAAGTTTAGCGTCAACTTCTTCAAATGTCCAGGAATATCTCATGGAATTCTGACACATTTCAAGCGCTGAGGTTGCAACACCGCCTGCGTTTGCTGCTTTTGCAGGTCCGAACATAATTCCGGCTTCCCGGAACGCCTCAATGGCTTCGGGAGTTGAAGGCATATTAGCACCCTCCGCAACCGCTTTTACACCGTTTGCAATAAGTGCCTTGGCACCGTCAAGGTCAAGTTCGTTTTGTGTAGCACAGGGGAGGGCAATGTCGCACGGGATTGTCCAGATGCCTTTGCAGCCTTCATGATACTCTGCACCGTTTACACGCTCTGCATATTCTTTAATTCTTCCGCGCTCAACCTCTTTGATCTGCTTAACCAGTGCAAGGTCGATGCCGTTTTTATCGTAAACATATCCGTTTGAATCGCTCAGGGCAACAACCTTGCCGCCGAGTTCGGTGGCTTTTTCGGTAGCATAGATTGCAACATTACCCGAGCCGGAAACAACCACGGTTTTGCCTTTGAAAGAGTCGTTTTTCATACATTTAAGCATTTCTTCGGTGTAGTAGCAAAGACCGTAACCTGTAGCCTCGGTACGTGCAAGCGAGCCGCCGTATGTAAGGCCCTTACCTGTCAAAACGCCGGTAAATTCGTTGCGAAGTCTTTTATACTGTCCGTACAGGAAGCCGATCTCTCTTCCGCCTACGCCGATATCACCTGCCGGAACATCGGTATCCGCGCCGATGTGTTTTGAAAGTTCGGTCATAAAGCTCTGGCAGAAACGCATAATTTCCATGTCGGATTTGCCTTTGGGGTCAAAGTCCGAGCCGCCTTTGCCGCCGCCGATGGGCAGACCGGTAAGGCTGTTTTTGAATATCTGCTCAAATCCGAGAAATTTAATAACCGATGCATTAACAGAAGGATGCAGACGCAAACCGCCCTTGTAAGGGCCGATTGCAGAGTTAAACTGAATTCTGAAACCTCTGTTTACATGAACCTCACCCTTGTCGTCAACCCACGGAACACGGAAGATGATCTGCCTTTCCGGCTCAACAATACGGTCTATAATTCCAAACTCCTCATATTTAGGATTGGCTTCAACAACCGGCTCAAGTGATTCGAGAACTTCTTTTACTGCCTGCAAAAATTCTTTTTCGCCGGGGTTGCGCTTTTCAACATCGGCGTAAACCTTTGCAAGGTATGCGTTTTTAATTGCCATATACCATTACTCCTGTCATCATAAAATTGGGTGGATAATACAAACTATTTATTCACTAGATAATAATATAATACTCAACGCTTTTTGTCAATATCGGCGTATAAATTTTTGTGTAAAAGTGAATTCAGTGAATCCCCGGATTGAATTCCGCTTCAAATTCCACTGTGGAATTTACCTTGGAAATTTACTAATTTTTGACAACTTTTACTTGACAGTTACCAAAATTAAAAAAACGCTTGCATATCGGGGCGGCGTATGCTATAATTATACGGCTTGGGGATAGCCATTCCCCAAACTAAAATACACACGCTTTTTCCAGCGTCGGGTCAGGTGCTGCGCATATTGCCGTGCGGTGACGCGACGGGCGGTTAAGGCGGAGGAAAAACCAAGGAGGAAATAACAATGGCAGTAGTTTCTATGAAACAATTACTCGAAGCAGGTGTTCATTTCGGTCACCAGACAAGGCGCTGGAACCCTAAGATGGCACCCTACATTTTCACGGAGCGTAACGGTATTTATATTATCGACCTCCAGAAAACATCCAAAAAACTCGGTGAAGCTTATGAATTCGCCAAAAACATCGCAGCCGACGGAAAAGACATCCTTTTCGTAGGCACCAAAAAACAGGCTCAGGATTCAATTCGTGAAGAAGCCACCAGATGCGGTATGCCGTTTGTAAACGCGCGTTGGCTCGGCGGTATGCTCACCAACTTTAAAACCATTCAAAAACGTGTTAAAAGGCTTGAACAACTCCATAAAATGGACGAGGACGGAACATTTGATATGTTGCCGAAAAAAGAAGTTATCAAACTTCGCCTTGAAATTGAAAAACTCGAAAAATTCCTCGGCGGAATTAAAGATATGAAGGGTATGCCCGGCGCTATATTTATTGTTGACCCGCGCAAGGAAAGAATAGCAGTTATGGAAGCCAAGAAACTTAACATTCCGATCATCGCTATTTGCGATACCAACTGCGACCCTGATGAGATTGATGCGGTTATTCCCGGTAATGATGATGCTATCCGTGCCGTAAACCTTATTTCGGCCACTATTGCTTCCGCCGTAATTGAAGGCAGACAGGGTGAAGACGCTGCCGAAGAAACTGCGGAAGAAGCGGAAAAGGTTGAAGCGGACGCTGAATAAGCATAAGAAATTTTATTCTTTACCACACAAATAACAAGGAGGAAAATGAAATGGCATTTACAGCTAAAGATGTACAGGCACTTCGTGAAAAAACCGGCTGCGGTATGATGGATTGTAAAAAAGCACTCACCGAATGTAACGGTGATATGGAAGCAGCGGTTGACTTTTTAAGAGAAAAAGGACTTGCCTCGCAGGCTAAAAAAGCGGCAAGAGTTGCTGCCGAAGGAACCGTAACCACTTATGTCGGTGACGGCGCTGCGGCTGTTGTTGAAGTGAACACCGAAACAGACTTTGTTGCAAGCAACGAAGAGTTTAAAGCATGCGCCGCAAAAATCGCGGAAATCGCCGCAAAGCAGGCTCCTGCCGATGTTGACGCTTTGCTTACCTGCAAAAATGAGGACGGCGTAACCGTTAACGAAATGATACAGGAAATATTCCTTAAATTCCGCGAGAATATGAAAGTTCGCCGCTTTGAAAGATTCGAAGGCAGCGTTGTTACCTATGTTCACGCAGGCGGAAAAATCGGCGTTATGGTACAGTTTGATACCGATGTTGCCGATAAAGACGGATTTACCGTTATGGGCAAAAATGTTGCTATGCAGATTGCCGCAATGAACCCCGCTTATCTTGACGAGGCTTCGGTTCCTGCCGAGGTTCTTGAAAAAGAGAAAGAGATCCTTGTTTCACAGATGAAAGAAGACCCCAAAATGGCAAACAAGCCCGAAGCGGTTCTTCACAAAATTGTTGAAGGTAAAATCGGTAAATATTACAAAGAGAACTGCCTTGTTGACCAACAGTTTGTTGTTGACAATGAGTTCACCGTCGGCAAATACATTGAAAATGTTGCTAAAGAACTCGGCGGAAATATTAAAATCACAAAGTATGTTCGTTTTGAAAAAGGCGAAGGCATACAGAAACGCGAAGACAACTTTGCAGATGAAGTTGCAAATATGATAAAATAAAAATCATATAATTATTAAACAGGCTCTGCCGCCGTACAAGGTTGCAGAGCCTGTTTTCTGTTTTACATTGCGTCAGTTCAAGCCCTTTTAGCCTAACATTCCATGGGGTTTTGTGCGTCTTTTGAAAATTGCTCCTAAAATAGCGAAAAACCCTTGATTCCTCAAGGGTTTTGGGCTTTTGTGCTTTATGGTCGCACAATCATGGAGCTGATAACCGGATTCGAACCGGTGACCTCTTCCTTACCAAGGAAGTGCTCTGCCACCTGAGCCATATCAGCGTAAACGGCAATTACCGTATGCAACGATATGATTTTACTACATCACAGCCGATTTGTCAATACTTTTTATTGGATAAATTATAAAGTTGTCTGCGGAGTGAATTTCCAAAGTAAATTCACTGTATAAATATATCAACGATCGGTTGTTGAAAGTCAGAAATATTAATCTGCCGCTTAAAGTAAAAAGAAAGATTCGGACAAACAAAGACAAACAAAACTAAATCTCGCAAAATCCGGCGATCGGAATCGTAAACGCCGAAACTGTACCGACATAAGATTTACGGTGCAGTTTGTGCTTCTATTCAATCACTTCGGTTTCCTCGGCGGCGGGTTCGCTCCGATCCGCTGCCGTATCCCCGGGCACTGAAGATGATTCGGAATTATCGGTACCGGCGATACTTTCGGGCTGCGTCGGCGTGGCGGTTGAGGAGTTCTGTGCGGCGGCATCGCTTTTTGTTTGAGAACCGACGGGCGTGGCGGCAACATTAACCGTTCTGGTTTTATCGGCGGCAGCCGAATCGCCCGCTTGTTCAGATAATGCGTTTGGCGGAGTACCGATTGAACCACCGTTCGTAATCGTATTTGACTCATCCCGCACGGCACAACTGCCCCATTTCGGAGTGAGGGTGATTTCCGTGCCTGCGACTGCGTTTACGGTAAAGGTAAATGCCGCTTTGTCGTTTTCACAGACAGTAATCTGTTTGCTGAAGTAAAGCGTCTCGGCGTCACCGACTTTTACGCCGCAATATCCGGTCGCGCCTTCCGTTCCGTCGGCTGACAGCGTGATTTTACAACTGCCGCTTTCGGGTACGATTATTTTGTTTTCTTCGGTAAGTTCGGTTGTTTCGGTACCCTCATCAACCTGATGCAGCAGTTTATAAGCGGAACTTTGAATTGTTGTTGTACCTGTAGAGGTCGAAGGGGGTAAACCGCGCCTAACATGCACCGCACAGGCATACGGCGCAAATGCAGATAGCAATGAATAAGGGAATGAGAATATGAGTAAAGCCGTTCGTGCGTTTTTCTTTTGTCACCTTATTTGCGGGAGCGAAAAAACAATGGGTACACCCGCATTACATTGCGCTCGTTCACGAACGGGATAAGGCAGAGGTAGTGACAGCGGAGTTCCATGTGCCAATAACGATATTCGTAAATATCTGCCGCATGGCGCATCTCGTTTTGATAATACCGTTTTCCCTTTTCAAATTCATGAAAAAATTTCGCAAGACGAAGAAAAATCAGCAGAAGGATAAACACTATAAAAAGTATCAAAGCGCCGCTATCGTTTTCCATAATGATGTGTTTCCTTTCGTTAGGCTTTGTAATCTTTAAATTTATCTTCTTTCACATAATTTTCACGACGGAGAAAATCAGACGGAAGCATTTCTCGCCGGCGATGGCATTATCAGTATTTTGCTCGGATATCTGCCTTTGCGATTCAACCAGCAGGGTATTTAAAATGTGGTGCAATATAATCCGTACATCCGTCTTTTCGGGGAAAGCGGTCTTCATCTTCCCGAACAGCGGCGTAAATCGTTTGATGTGGGTTGCTTTTGAATAGGTTCTAAAGGAATATGAATAATAGTAGCGGGCATAAAATGTCAACTCGTTTGGATGCAACATAATGTGATCCCAGCATTTCATGAAAAGTACATGGCAGCGGGATTCGTAGTCGATGCTCTCATATTTCAGGACATGGAAATTCTTCATAATTATGTCAAAAAACTCATCGTCTACTGCAGAAAAGGCGTCGGCAATCAGGGCTTCTTTAGTATTATAGAAGCGGTAAATCGTCGCAACATTCAAGCCGCTTTCCTTGCAGATTGCGTCGGTAGTGGTGTTCTCCAACCCTAATTTTGCAACGGTTCTGACAGTGCCGCTGATTAACTCCCGATGCGTTTTAAAGTTTCGCTCTTCCCTTGAGGCCATTATTTGTCCTTCCTTTTTGCTAAGCGTCCGCTTAGCAAGAGCGGACAAAAATCGGCGATTACGAGCAGATCATTCTGTTTTGTATCGCCTTTTCACTCAGATTTTATCGTGGAGTTCGGCACTCTGCGAATGACAGAAATCCCATTTGACAGCATTATTTTAGCATAACTCTGTGAAAAAATCAAGCAAATGTTTAAAAAAGTTTGATTTTCATTGTCGAAAGTAAGCGAAATGCAAGCAATCACTTCGTTTTCCGAGAAATTCGCAGTCAAAATTTCAGTCAGGAATTTGTAACAAATATTTTTATAAGGAGGAGCGCTTATGCGTAAAGGCGAAAACATTTTCAAACGGAAGGACGGACGGCGGGAAGCCCGCTACATAAAGGGTTACTAACTGTCCGGTAAAGCAAAGTACGGCTTTTGCTACGCCAAAACCTAAAAGGAAGCAAAGGACAAGTTGACGGCGGCGGGTTTTTAAATTTATTCGCAGTCAGACTTTTGTGTCATTTTGCGTGGACAAGGCCGAAAATCGCATATTTCAAGCCGATTCCGGCGTCTTTTCCGCAGAGTGCCGAACTCCACGATAAATTTTGAGCCGTGACCATTGGGAGCACGGCTCTTTTTTTATTTAAAAAAATTTACTGACAAGACCTTAAAAACAGTATGTAAAACCGCCCATTTCCTGCCGAATGTGCGGGTATAAACCCACCCTCCGACAAGTACAACAAACTCTGATATAACTTAACGGTGAAGTCTTGAAACTTTTTTTAAATGTCAATTTTACGCGGATTATATCACGAACACCAAAATCGGCGTCTTTTGCAAAAACCGTTAATTCCCAAAATAAATGCGGCTGCAGAATTTGAAGATACATTTACATTGAGAATCAACCGAAAAATAACTTTTCATTTTATTTGCGGGCATTTTATTGCTAAAAACAATGATAATGTGTTATACTGTTTTCGGAATACTGATATCAGGCGATTATCTGCGTTTGCCGCAAAGGAATGACCGATTTTGAAAATGCTGTTTGGATATTTAAAAAAATATAAAATTCAGGCGATATGCTCGCCGCTTTTTAAACTGCTTGAGGTTGCTTTTGAACTGCTTGTACCTTTAGTTGTTGCGTCAATAATAGACAAGGGTGTTGCATCGGGCGACAGCGGATATGTTCTGCGGCTCGGCGGACTGCTTGTACTGCTTGGTGCGGTAGGGCTTATATGCACACTGTTTGCACAGTATTTTGCCGCTAAGGCATCGGTCGGGGCGACAGCACTTTTACGCGCCGACCTTTTTAAAAAGATAAACGAACTCTCCCCGGCACAAACCGACAGAATCGGCTCCGCTTCGCTTATCACGCGGATGACAAGCGATACACAGCAGATACAAACGGGCCTCAACCTCGCGCTGCGGCTTATACTGCGCTCGCCTTTTGTGGTTTTCGGTTCTGCTGTTGCGGCATACCTTATAGATCCGTCATCGGGATTTATTTTTATAATAACAATAGTGATTTTGGCGATTGTTATTTTTGCAATAATGCTTGTGAACATTAAAACCTACAAAAATGTTCAAATAAAACTTGACGGCGTAACCTCGCAGTTGCGACAAAATCTTGCAGGGATACGGGTAATACGCGCGTTTTGCAAGGAAGGATCGGAAAAGTCGGAATTCAACAGTGCAAACGATAAACTGACAGACAGGCAAAAAGCCGCCGGGCATATATCCGCACTTTTAAACCCACTTACCTATGTAATAATCAATATTGCGGTTATTGCGCTTATAAAGAACGGCGCCTTGCGGGTGTATTCGGGCAAACTTACGCAGGGTGAAGCAGTTGCACTTTACAACTATATGGCAAGGATGCTTATAGAACTTGTAAAATTGGCGAACCTTATTATTAATATGAGTAAGATGGCTGCCTGCAGTCACAGAGTTGACGCGATATTAAAAACCGAGCCTTTATTGCAAAACGGTAGTGGCAGGAAAACGCAAGGCGACATTGCGGTGCAATTTGATAATGTAAGTTTTAAATATTCAAAAAAAGCCGACTACGCCGTTAAGAATATAAGTTTTTCGGCACAAAGCGGAGAAACGATTGGCATAATCGGCGGAACCGGTTCCGGAAAAAGCACTTTGGCTGCTCTTATACCGCGGCTTTACGATGTTACAAGCGGCACTGTTTCGGTATTCGGCAACAATGTTAAGGATTATGATTTACCGGAACTCCGCAAAACTGTCGGGTTTGTTCTGCAGCGTGCCATGCTTTTCAGGGGGACGGTACGAGACAACATTAAGATAGGCAGGGCTGACGCAACCGACGGCGAAATTTACGCCGCACTCGACACCGCACAGGCGAAGGATTTTATTGACCGCACCGGTATGGGGCTTGATTATATGTTAGAACAGGGGGGCAACAATCTCTCCGGCGGACAGAAGCAGCGCCTTACCATTGCGCGCGCCGTTGTACGGCACCCGAAAATTCTTATTTTGGACGACAGTTCGTCGGCACTTGATTTTGCGACCGACTCCCGTTTGCGCGCAGCAATAAAGGACTACTGTGCCGAAAGTACGGTGTTTATAATTTCGCAGCGCACCTCCGCTTTGCGCTCTGCAGATAAAATAATCGTGCTTGACGGCGGAGAGATTAAAGGAATAGGCAGCCACGAAGAACTGCTGCAAACCTGCGAAGTTTACCGGGAAATTCACCTATCGCAAACCAAAAAGGAGGGTGAATAATTTATGAAAAAGAAAAAAACTTCTACCCTATGGCGGATATTCGGGTTTGTAAAAAAATACCGTCTTGCCGTAACACTTTCGCTGATATTTGCGCTTTCAAGCGTTGCGCTTACCCTTTATGTTCCCGTCCTTATCGGTCAGGCGATCGATCTGATGATATCAAAAGGGAATGTTGATTTTGCCGGAATCGCACTCATATCAACGTATGCCGCAATATGCGTTGCCGTTGCCGCGGTGTTGCAGTGGCTTATGAACGCGCTTAACAACAAAATCACCTTTGAAACGGTTAAAGACATACGCGAATTGTCTTTTGCCAAACTGCAAAAACTACCTATAAAATACAGCGACAATCACCCGATCGGCGAAACGGTAAGCCGAATAATTGCGGACGCCGACCAGGTGGCAGACGGTCTGCTTTTGGGGTTCAGCCAATTGTTTACGGGAATTGCCACAATTATCGGCACAATTCTTTTTATGCTGTCAATAAGCCCCGTTATCACGCTTGTTGTGGTTGTGCTTACCCCTGCTTCAATTTTTGTTGCAAAATTCATTGCACGCCATACCCATGATATGTTTACGGCACAGTCGAAAGCGCGTGCCGAACTTACGGCATTTACCGCCGAAAACATCGACAACCGCGATGTTGTCAAAGCATTTTCAAACGAGGACAGTGCGTTCCGTAAATTTGAAAAAATGAATGCCGAATATGCGGACGCGGCGCTGAAATCCACATTTTTTTCATCGCTTACCAACCCTTCGACCAGATTTATAAACGGGCTTGTTTACGCGGGCGTCGGGGTTTTCGGAGCATTGTCTGTGCTTAAAAAATTCGGCGGCGGTATAACAATAGGCGGCTTGGCAAGTTTTTTGAGTTACGCCGATCAGTACACCAAACCGTTTAATGAAATTTCGGGTGTTATTACCGAATTGCAAAACGCTCTCGCGTGTGCAGAGCGGATGTTTGAACTTTTGGATGAACCGGAAGAAGAAAACGACAGCGAAAAACCCGAACTCCGGTCAGCTGATGGCAATGTTACATTTAACAGTGTGAATTTTTCATATTCTCCCGACCGACCGCTTATAGAAAACCTTAATTTAGAAGTTAAAAGCGGCAGCCGCATTGCGATAGTAGGGCCTACAGGATGCGGCAAAACCACCCTTATAAATCTGCTGATGAGATTTTATGACGTGTGCGACGGTGAAATAAAAATTGACGGCACCGATATAAAAGCCGTCACGCGCGGCAGTTTGCGAAAAAAATACGGTATGGTATTGCAGGAAACCTGGTTAAAACAAGCCACGGTTCGCGAAAACATAGCGTTCGGCAATCCGCAGGCAACAGATAAAGAAATTGAGCAGGCGGCACTCGCGGCGCACGCCCACTCTTTTATAAAGCAATTGCCCGACGGATATGAAACGGTGCTTGACGAAAACGGAAGCGGGCTTTCACAGGGGCAGCGCCAGCTTTTATGCATTGCACGAATAATGTTGCTTGACCCTGATATTTTAATACTTGACGAGGCTACGTCTTCAATAGACACAAGAACGGAACTTAAAATACAATCGGCATTTTCAAAACTTATGCAGGGTAAAACAAGTTTTATAGTGGCTCACCGGCTTTCCACCATACGGGAGGCGGATGTAATACTTGTTATGAAGGACGGTCACATTATTGAAAAAGGTTCGCATAATGAATTACTTAAAAGACATGGATTTTATTATGATCTTTACAACAGCCAATTTGATAATTAATGCACAAAAGCGATATGATATCGGCGGAGGACTTCACAACATACTTTGTTCCGGGTATT
>CAVGND010000012.1:0-47018 GCA_963630555.1 Roseburia intestinalis
GCACGCGGCTGTTAACCGCGGTGTCACAGGTTCGAGCCCTGTTTGAGGCGCCAAAAAATCCTCGTTCGAGAGAATGAGGATTTTTGTTCATCCACTATTCATTCTTCATCGTTCACTTGTCGCTCCTCGCTGAAGAATACATAATCAAGTTGATATCCGGAAAAAAGAAACAAAGTGACAGCCGTGAAGGAGGATAATGTGTAAGGCTGTGAGACAACTTTACCGCCAAATTCAATTAAGATATAAACTATCGTATTTTTTGCTATAATCTTTAAAAAACAAATTATTATACGAAACACAGGTGGTCATTATTAATGGATAACATAAATAAAGTTACCAGAATTAACTTGAAAACAAGTGCTAAAAATAGAAGTGATTTAATTCAGTATTGTTTATTTGGCAAAAAGCAATACATAGTTATTGGTTGGAGTGGTGCGTTTGAAGTTAACCCTGAAATCAAAACCTATGAGGAGTATTATCATGCCGTTAAAGAAAAATACAATAAGAAGAATTGGAGATATGATCACTCACACAATGTGTTTTGGCATGCTAAAGAGGGAGATCTTTTTTGGACACGTGATCTTGACGGGAACTATTGGATTTGCAGAGCTTTAGGAATAGCTCAAGCATGCTACAATCCAAATTTGGACATTGGAGCAATTATTCCTGTAAATGCATATAAGTATGGTTTAGAAGTCCCGGGACAGATAAAGGCATCATTTAATCGACCTCGAGGCGGCACCTGCCAGGATTTATCAGAGAAAATAATAGTTGAGTTTTCAAAAAAAGTGTTTAATGAACTATCTCATACCGTAATATATGATGTTGACGCAATAGGAAACGATTTGCTATTAACTCTTCCAGATTTTGAACTTGAAGAGTTGGTTATCTCATATCTTCAGATAAAAGAAAACTATTATTTGTTATCTAATTCAATAGCTAAAAAATCCACCACTATTAAAATTGAATGTGAATTAATAAGTAGAGATAAAAATGATTACAGAAAAGCTGTTGTTCAAGTAAAAGGTGGCAGCAATAAAGAAATAAATGCTATTGACTATAAATCTTTTGATGATGACGGATACATTGTTTATTTTTACGCCCCTAAAGTTATTAATAAAGATAAACTTAAAAATTGTGTAATAATAACTCGTCAACAGATTCAAAGCTTTTATGCTGAATATAAATCTATTTTGCCTGAATCTATTACAAAATGGGAAAAACTTCTTTAGTAATTACAAAGATAGTAATTATCAAAGAAAACCATACAACCATTCACAAATAGTGAGAATGTTTTTAATACGAAATTCAAAATTTTGCTGATGCAATTAGATCATTACGCGGTCAATTTGAAATAGTGACATCGAAGTTTGAAAAAATGTGATGTGTCAAATGCGAAAATCAAGTGTCTTTATGATTGTGCTATTTCGTCATGCAGTCACATCATTACTCCACGATGTGGAACACACTTTGAAACCCCTTGATTTTCAAGGGGTTTCAGTGTTTTTTGCTCATCTTTCTAAATTCACTTTTCAGGGCAAGTAATTTCCGGTTTTCTCGATATAACAGGACTTGAACCGCCGATGCTGCTTAAAATCGTGTCCCGAGAGGTAAAGGAAGCGTCTTTTCTTATATCGTTAGAGATTATTATTTGACGGAAACATTACCCGAAAATATTTCGTCGGATGATGTCAAGTATCGGCCTAAGGAAGTTGATGAAGATGGAAATTTGCCGGAACAATATAGATATCTTGTGGTGAACGCAACTGTTCAAAATATTTCCGGAGAAAATGATGTTGAGCATTTGATAAATTGCTTCCATGGTGAATTTATTAGTGATGACTATCAAAAACTTTTTCCTATACAAGAATTCAGATATTTTTCAAGGCTGGGAGAGGCGTCAGACAGAATTAGCGAGAAATATCACTATATTTTCAAAAAGGATGAGTTGATTGAAGCACAACTGATATTTATTTTGGATATGACCGCCTTTGAGGAAGAATTTGATTTTTATTTTGTGCTGAACCAAAGCGGTGCGTGGTCTCCGGATGAAAATTACCGAATTCAAAAAGCGGAGTTGGATTCGCAATCGCTTGACAAGTAACAAACCAACGAAAAATAAAAGTTAAATTTTTTTGCTGAAAAATCGCTATTTTGATTGATTTAAGGCATTACTGTTGTAGAACTTAAAGGTTTCTCTTAAACATCTCTTCATTACACAGGGACTTTTTTACCATTTATCAAGCGTGATTGTGGAAATATAAAAAATATTAAAGTAATTGCGACGCTGCAGGTCGCAGTCGCTTTAAAACAGGAGGTTAAAAATGACAAAATCAAAACTGCTTACTCGAATTTGTACAGCAGCGATGTCGTTGATGATGCTGGTTTCTGTTACTGCAATCACTGTAAGTGCAAAGAATTATAAGGATACAACATATTCTTATTCATTAAACAGCGGCGAAGAAACTTCAACTGAGTTTCGTAAGAAGGAAGACAACTCATCATGTTGACGCGATTAATGCATACGCTTCGGAGATCGCCGATTCTTTTTTCAAAAATGTTCTTGATGACAACGGGAAGAAAACCGAAAACAAAAGGCGTAAGTCAGTCAAGCTCAGATGGCTTATACCGATTGCAGCTGCAATTTCTATTTTGGTTTCGGGTTCACTCATCGCATATGCATTTGGATTTGATGTTATCAGCCTTACAAAAGAAGCGCTGATGAATATGAAGGAAAAGCAAAGATACAAAGAGGGGAACGTCGAGATCGTATTGACCGGCGATACACAGGTGTTTGAGACTGTTGAAGATTTTGAAGAAGCAAATTTATTCCCGTCTGTTGTTTTACCGCGTGATTTTTTTGCTGAACATCCAATCAAAATGATCATAGTATATGATTACGGCGATGAAACCGAGGCAACATTTACATTCAAGGACAAGCAGTTATATTTGTCTGTTACTTCCGGAGAACGCTTTTCGGATATTCAAAACAATACAATCAATATCGGCGGGTTTGATGTCGTTGTAACCGATTATGAAGGGATTTTTCAGGGTGAGTTCCAACATGACAAGTATTCGTATTTAGTCAATGCGCCTTCGATCGGTACTCTCACGGAAATTATCAAAGATATGAAGAAATAATAATGAAAAACGGAATAATGAAAGCTGCTATTTCATTAACTCTATTATTATGCTTTGATTTTGCAAACAAACACCCGCTTTTTTATTGATGTAATTTACATTTTTTTGAATAAAGATATATTTCAAATCCGCAGAAAAAAGGCAAAACCCCGCGAAAGGGATTTTGCCATTCTTTTAAAATGCATTATTTAATTTGATCCGTTTGGGGACAATCGGGAGCCTTGTACTTTCTCCGGGTCGCCAGACCCCCTCTGATATGCCGTTCCTCTTTATTTTTATCCAAAACAACCCTTACAAGTTTGTAAAGCGCCGGGTCCGAATATCTCAGCCTTTCGGATACATCCTTATGTACCGTTGATTTGCTGATGTTGAAGACTGCTGCTGCGGCGCGAACCGTTGAGCCTGTTTTTACTATGTATTCCCCCAACACTGCCGCTCTTTCCTCCACTGTTCCTCTCATATGATCAACTCCTATACGGGTTAATTAATCATATGACTGAATTTGCGGATTTATGCCGAGCGTTCTTCCCGAAAGGTCATAATTATACCTATAGGTTGTACCCGTAAACAAATCCTCTTTAGAATACAGATTCCCGAACTGATCATATTTAATTTTTACGGTATCATTATACTTTAACATACCCGTAAAGTCAACCAAAATATCGGCTGAAATCAGAAACCGCTGTTTCATCCGATGCTTTGGCGCAGCAACCCTTGATAGAACAAAAAATCAGCACGGCGTGAAACCGTGCTGAAATTCTTTGTTTATTCGGTTTTGCCGCACGCATGCAGGAAACGGCACAAACGGCAGACCTTAACGACATAGCAGACAGCACAGCGGCACAAGGCAGAGCCGTTTCGAGGTCAGGATGGCAGCAAACCGTGAAATTGAGGAACTTGTCGGGCGGTGTGACGGATTATTTCAACGCTATAAGTGCGGCGTTGTTTCCGCGCTTGCCGCCCGTAGCCCTGTGGGAATGGAAGTGGACATGCTCACATTCGGTGCACAGGTCGGATACGGTTATGTTGCTTTCGGGTACGCCTGCCGACATAAGTATCAGTTTGTTTGTTTTTTGCAGATCGATGTTGTATTTGCTGTTGGGTTTGTATTTGCAGACATCGGCAATATCAACACAATCTATTTTTAAAAACTCGTTATATACGGGTTCGTCAACCTCAAAACAGCACTGCTTTATTGAGGGTGCTATGCCCACAAGTATATTTCCGGGGTCGCAGCCGTATTTGCTCACCATTCGTTCAACGGTAAGTGCGCCTATCTTGCCTACGGTTCCGCGCCACCCTGCGTGTGAGGCGGCTATAACATTTTTTTTCGGATCAAAAAACAGCAGCGGAACGCAGTCGGCATATTGTGTTACAAGGACTACCCCCGGTACATCGGTAATAAGCCCGTCGACATTGTCATAATCCCGCTTTTCGATTATCCCTTTGCCTATGTCATTTTCGGTAACGGTGCGGATATTCACGGTGTGCGTCTGGTGCGAAAGCACGCAGTTCTTGTAATTCACGCCGATAGCCTCGCAAATGCGGCGGTAGTTTTCAAGGACATTTTCGCGCTTGTCGCCGTTGGAAAAACTCATATTGACGGTGGAGTATATTCCTTCGCTTACGCCGCCGTGCCGTGTGGTAAAAGCGGCGGCAACCTTTCCTGTCTTATCGAACGACGGGAAAGATATATATACAAGTTTGCCCTTCCGATTGATTTTAAGCGTTTTTGATTCCATTTTCATTGCCCCTTTTAGGTCTGTTTTTCGGTTGAAACGGTATAACTTCTGCCGTTGCATTTAACGGTAATGTCGCCTTGGGTGTCGGTTCTGTATATGTCGGCTCCCACCTTTCGGTAACGCGAAAGTATTTCGGGGCGCGGGTGCCCGTACCGGTTGTCAATCCCGCAGGATATAACTGCAACCGACGGCGATAGCTTTTTAATGAATTTCGCACTGTTTGAGGTTGTGCTGCCGTGGTGTCCGGCTTTTACAATATCCGCCTCCAGTTCGGGATAGTCTTTCATTAATCGGTTCTCTATCTCGGTTTCGGCATCGCCCATAAATAAAAATGTTATGTCATAGTATATCACTCGGATAACTGCCGAATAATTATTAAGATTGCCGTAATCACTTTCGGCAGGGGAAAGACAGTCTATTTTAAGGTGGTCTTCGCTCGATATCAACATACCGGCGGCAGCGCGCGAAACCGAGCAGCCTTTGGCTTTTACCGCTTCTAAAAACTGTTCGTAAATCCGTGTGTCAGGCATATCTTTTTCCGATATTTGCGGCATAAAAACTTCGCCTATTTCAAAACTGTTTATTATATCATCCAGTCCGCCTATGTGATCTTCGTGCGGATGTGTTGCAACTACTATATCTATTGACTCAATTCCGAGGTTCTTAATGTGTTCGGTAATTTGATTGGATGTAGCCTGTGTTCCGCCGTCAATCAACATATTTCTGCCGTCAGGCAGTTGTATAAGTGTGGAATCGCCTTGCCCGACGTCAATATATTCCACCGTCAGGTTCTTAATTTTCGTATCGGCACTGTTAATGTTACCGTCGCAACCGCTGAAAGTTACAATCACAAATACCGATAATACAAGTGCCATTGCTTTTTTAAATCCGTTTTTTACCGTCATTCGGTGCCATCTCCTTTTTAAACTGCCGAATAACGGCAGAACCCAAAACCTTTATCGGTTTCGGCGTTCTGCCGTTTTATAAGTTAAATCAGCGGCTAAAAGCGGTAGAGCAGACCTTATTGCCCATTGCCGAGATTGAGCGAAATCGCAGCCTCTTTTTTACCGGCAAGCATTTCCCACGGCACCGTGTTTCCGGAAACTTTTACTCCGTCAACAAAAAGTTCGGTTTCGGCGGCTTTTTCCACTTTTATATGGCACATTGTGCCGCGGCACAAACGGTCAACCGTGTACTCTTTCCATTCTTCGGGAATCTGCGGATCAATAACCAAGCCGTCAAATTCGGGGCGCACGCCCAAAATGTATTGCGTTGCCGTAACATACATCCAAGAGGCGGTGCCCGTAAGCCATGAGTTTACGCAGACGCCTGCACGGTTGTGCGGCGGAGCCAACATAGTCTGCGAGTATACATAAGGTTCGGTCATGCAAACATCGGCAATGTCGTTTCTCCTTGTCGGGAGAGAGAGGGTGTAGCATCTGTAAGCATCCTCGTTTCTGCCAAGCAGCGCCAGTGCCATTATAGCCCATGTGTTTGCGTGGAAGAAATACCCTCCGTTTTCGCGCGCGCCGGCAGGGAAGAGGTAGTAGAATTTGCGCTTTGTGTCAAATCCCGTTGATGCAGGATAATGCGATATAATGCCCATTTCTTTGCAAAGATATTTAAGCACATTATCCATAGCCGAATTTGCTTTTTCTTTGTCGGGTAAACGGCTGAGTACCGACCAAGACTGCGGATTAAGATATATTTTGTTCCATTCGTCATCATTTGTGCCGTACTTTTCTCCGCTCGGTGTGAATGCCCTTATAAACCACTCACCATCCCATATTGTGTCAGTTTTTGAACGGCAATATTCATATATTTCGTCAACCTTTTTCTTCCTTTTTTCAAGACCCATATGGTCAAAAAGCATGCTTAACTCATAAGCGGCGTGCGCCAACTGGAAGAATACAAAGGTTGATTCGGCGGGGCGACCCTGCTCATCATTGCTTATCGGCCAAAGACTGTCATTCCAGTCATTGCCCAAAAATTTCGGTATGCCGTGCGGCCCCAAATTCTGCATGGTAAATTCAAGACCCTTTTCAAGGTGTTCAAGAACCGTAGCCTTGCCGCCGTCAACATACGGTACTGTTTCATCCAAAAATGCGTAGTCGCCCGTTTCTTTAATGTAACTTGTAACACTGAATACCGACCAAAGGTGATCGTCACTGCGTCCTCCGCCTACCGATTCGCCCGTTGCGGGGTAGTAAACGGTTCTTGCGTTACCGTCACTGCGCTGTATTGATAAAAGCAGTTTAATACGCTCTTTTGACTGCTCGGGGATTGAGTGCAGAACGCCCAAAACATCCTGCATACTGTCCCTGAAACCGAAACCGCGGTCAACCCCACGCTCGTATATTGAAATAAACCTTGACCAGTCAAAGGTTGTGCGTGTTTGGTATGAATGCCAGATATTCAGCATTGTGTTCATATCTGCGTTCGGTGTATTTACCTGCAGTTTGCCGAGGTGGGCTTGCCAAAGGTCGGCAATTGCTTTAAATCCGGCTTTTCTTTTCTCTTTGTCAAAAGCTTCGGCTATCTGTCCGTCAATGCTTTCTTTGTCTTCGGCTGCGCCGAGGGTGTAGGTGGCGTTTTTCTTTTCGCCCGGCGCCAAAGTAATTACCGAGCAAAGAACGCCTACCGCATTGTCCGAATGCATTATGCTGTTTTTGCAAATTCCGTCGTCAAGCACCTGCGGATTGGATTCATCGCGGTATGCGCCTATAAATTCACGCTGGCAGCAGTCATAACCGCATATCGGCAGATCGGTCGATATGTAATCATACATATTTTTACCCGATATCTGCATTGCGGCGGTATCACATATTATTTTATCTCCGTAAAACTCGCACATAAGCGCCATTGTCTGCCAGTGGCACAGCATATCAAAAGATGCGTGATGAAAACTGAATTCAACATATGAATACAGTTTCAGATTTTTCGGCTTGTCCGAAAGGTTTTCAATTTCAACCTCCCATATTTCATATCTCGCTTTCGGGGGTATGTAATATGTTACTGTGGTGCGAACATCGTCATAAGTTCCGGTGATTTTAGTGTAACCCAAACCGTGGCGGCATTCATAAAACTGCATATCTTTAAGCACCGGCTGCCATGTCGGCGACCAGTATTCGCCCGTGTCCTCGTTCCGGATATAGATGTACCGTCCGGGGCGGTCAATCGGTTGGTTGGTGAATTTGTAGCGTGTTACCCTGCGGTTTGACGGATCTCCGTCAAAAGAAAGACCGCCGGCGGTATTGGAAATAATACCGCTGTATCCGCCGTTGCCGAGATAGTTCATCCACTGCGTAGGCGTGTCGGGGCGGGTAATTACATATTCAAGTTTTTTGTTGTCAAAATAGCCGAATTTCATAGAATATCTCCCGTAAAAAAATTTCATTTCCGATTTTAACACAAGTCTAAGTTAAAATCAATAAAAATACTTCTATTTTTACCGCATAATTTGTGTTTAAGGTAAATTAAGTGAAAAATCGAATTTTTTCATAAAAAACTGTTTAAATCTGAGTGAATTTCTGTTAAAATATTATTTGTGGAAGTTCGGCTCGACTTGTACTTATTGAAAGGACAGAAATAAAATATGGGTATTTTTGAGGTGTTTACTCTCTTTGGCGGATTGGCGTTTTTCTTGTTTGGTATGAATATTATGTCATCCGGACTGGAGCAAATGGCAGGCGGCAAATTAGAAAGTATGATTCGCAATTTAACGCAGAACAAGTTCAACAGCGTCCTGCTCGGTATAATCGTTACCGTCGCAATCCAGTCCTCCTCCGCACTAACCGTTATGCTTGTGGGTCTTGTGAATTCCGGCATAATGGATCTCGCACAAACGATACCCGTAATAATGGGCTCTAATATCGGTACTACATTTACTACATGGATAACCAGCCTTACCGGCATACAAAGCGAAAATTTTTGGATGCAGCTTTTAAAACCCGAATCCTTTTCGCCGATTATTGCATTTATAGGTATCATACTTGTTATGATATGCCGTTCCGCCAAGAAAAAAAGCATCGGCAGCATATGCCTCGGTTTTGCGGTTCTTATGTACGGTATGACCCTTATGAGCACTTCGGTTGAGCCGCTTAAAACTGATCCGTCTTTTCAGAAAATAATGACAGCGTTCAACAACCCCATACTCGGTGTACTGGTTTCAACCCTGTTTACGGGTATTATCCAAAGTTCGGCTGCAACAATCGCAATATTGCAGACCCTTTCGATAGGCGGCGGACTTACATTTAATATGGCAATGCCGCTTGTCCTCGGTGCGAATATAGGTACCTGCGCCACAGCGCTTATTTCAAGTATAGGCGTAAACCGTGAGGCAAAGCGCGTCGCGGTTGTGCATGTGGCAAATAAAATAATAGGCACTGTTCTGTTTTTGTCGCTTTTCTACGGCGTGAATGCAATATTTAATTTTGGCTTTACAAACAGCGCAATAGGGCCTTACGGCATCGCCGTTACGCATACTGTTTTTAATGTGGTATGCACCGTGTTCTTTCTGCCGTTTTGTAATCTTATTGAAAAAATGGGCTACTTTCTTTTGCCCGAACACAGCCATAAAGAGGAAGAATATGCTTTTCTTGATGACCGCCTGCTTAACACTCCGTCAATTGCAGTGGGCGAAAGTGAAGCGCAAACCGTTAAAATGGCAGAGATTGCACATAGTGCACTCACGACGTCTTTTTCGCTGCTTGATATATATGATGAACATAAAGCCGAAGATGTGCTTAAAGCTGAAGATGAGATTGATTTCTATCAGGACAAACTCGGCTCATATCTTATGAAGGTTTCCGCTATGGGACTGTCGGAAGCGGACGTTAAACGAAAATTTAAAATTCTGCATACCATTGACGATTTTGAGCGTTTGGGCGACCATGCCATAAATATACTGAAATCCGCAAAAGAACTGTATCAGAAAGATATAAAATTTTCGGACGCCGCAATGCGGGAAATAGGCATTATACGCTCTGCCGTTACGGAAATAATTGATATGACATTTGAAGCATTTAAGAACAACGATGTTTCCCTTGCCTCAAATGTTGAGCCGCTCGAACAGGTTGTTGACCGATTGGTTTATAAGGCAAAAAGCCACCACGTAAAACGTCTGCAAAGCGGAGAATGCACCATACAGATGGGGTTTGTCCTGTCCGATTTGCTTAATAATTTTGAAAGAATATCAGACCATTGCTCAAACATAGCGGTTGCGGTAATTGAAATTGAAGTGGGCGATTTTGATACCCACCAGTATTTAAACGAGGTTCGCAGTTCCGAAAACGTCAGTTTCGGTGAAAGGTATACCGAATACCGCCAAAAATATGTTTTGTAATATCATATTGATAAATAAAGCATCCCTTTTTTGCATATGCTTAAAAGGGGTGCTTTATTATGAAAAGAAAGTTTGACCTTTCGGCTTTTCTTGTAAATTTAATTGTTCCGCTTGCGGTAGGGGGCCTTTCCGCAATTTTAACAAGCGACGGTATGGAAGTTTTTAAGGTAATGGACAAACCGCCGGCGGCTCCGCCGTCGTGGCTGTTTCCGGTTGTTTGGACGGTGCTGTATATCTTAATGGGCATTTCGGCTTACCTTGTGTGGGAAAGCCGACCGTTTTTCCACATGCGCGAATTTTCGGTTTATGTATTGCAATTGACCGTGAATTTTTTGTGGCCGCTTGTGTTTTTCGGCGGCGGCGCGTATCTGGCGGCGTTCGTATTGCTTATATCGCTTTTGATATTGGCGGTGATTATGACCGTCCTGTTTTGGAAACGCAAAAAAGCCGCAGGGATTCTGCAACTGCCGTATATCCTTTGGCTGCTTATTGCCGCATACCTTAATTTAGGCGTGTATATATTAAATCGGTGATTATTATACCCGCTAATCGTAATCTTTGCGTAAACGATAAAAGGTGGATTTGCTGACTCCGCAAAGCATAATTGCCTTTTTAACGCTTATGTTGCCGCTGTTCAATTCCTCCATTATTTTGTTAAAACTTTTAGGGATTTTCTTTTTCGGCCTTCCGAATTTAACGCCGTTTGACTTTGCGGCGGCAATCCCCTGAGCCTGACGCTTTTTAATATTTTCGCGTTCGCTTTGTGCAACAAAGGACAATATTTGCAGAACCAAATCGGCAATAAATGTGCCCATAAGGTCTTTGCCGCGGCGTGTATCGAGCAGCGGCATATCGGTAACGCATATGTCAACGCCCATATTTTTAGTAAGGAACTGCCATTGTTTTTGTATTTCCGCGTAGTTCCTGCCAAGCCTGTCAATGCTTATTATATATAACAGGTCGCCGGTTTGCAACTGCTTTATCAATTTCATATACTGCGGCCGCTCAAAGTCCTTGCCCGATTGTTTGTCGGTGAAAATGTTTTCTTTTTTTATTCCGAGGTTGGCAAGTTCAATGATTTGCCTGCGTTCATTTTGGTCGGTGCTTGAAACCCGTGTGTACCCGTAAACGTGCATTTGATGCATCTCCTTAATTTAATGTAATACGGACATTTTACTCCGTCTTGAAACGGTATTAAAGATTGCAATCCATCACGTACCGGTGGTACCGATGCGCTTAGGCGACCCGATAAATTTTCGTATTAAAAAGGTACGGTTCGGAACTTTTAAAGTTTCGAACCGTACCTTCATTTCATATTTAATATACGAAATTATTTTGAGGCATTCAACTTCATAACGAGTTTGGATTTTTTTCTTGCGGCAGTGTTTTTGTGAAGAATACCCTTAGCGGTAAGCTGGTCAATCTTCTTAACAGCTGCTTTAACGCAATCAGCCTTATCGGCAGCGCCGGTTTCAATTGCAGCGTCAGCCTTTTTAACAGCGGTTTTAAGTGCTGTACGGTAACTCTTGTTGCGTTTGTAGTTTGCTTCGCTTATGAGTACGCGTTTTTTGGCAGATTTAATGTTAGCCATCTGTTTCCACCTCCTTGATGTGCAAATATCGGTGTTTTACAATTAGTTTGGTGACATGAGGGCACAACCGTGTTACCGATTGCCGCCTACCGTCAAAATGCAGTCCGCAGTTTCAGACAGGATATCGTCAAAATATTCCTGTGCATTCACCCCGTCCCGAACATATAAAAATATTAAAACCGATTGACCTTTATCGGCATACTGCGAAACAGCAGCGTCAATTTCTTCAACCGTTTTCGATTCGCCGTTCAGGGTGGGGCCGGATAATGTCTGTTCCCACGGATCTTTGTCGTAGGTTATAACGGGTTGCATTTCGCCGCCCGATAACGTGTATATCGTGCCGGAGGAGGCGCTTTCATTGTGATAATAGACCTTTCCGTCACAAATATAGAATTTTGCAAACGGCGAGTAATCCAGTTCACCGTTTGAAATTTGCGGTACTCCGCCGATTTCGTAGGCGGCACCGTCTTTATATCCGTAAAAATGTTGAATCTGGACAGGATTTGCACCCGTTTCCGGCTGCTGTGCGGCGACAACGTATAGTTCATATACCCCGTCCCCGTCAAAGTCGTATATCCGGACTGTAGAAAGACCGCATATACCTGTGCAAACATCTTCACGTCCTTCTTCGTCCGAAAAGATAATTCTGCCTTGCCCGTATTGTTCGGTGAGATGAGCAATTACGTCGGCATATGCTTTGAATTCGGGGCGTTGCAACACATCATCATTGCTTGACGCTTGAGATGACGAACCCCCGCTGTTCGGCGAAGAAATGCTTTTATCATCCTTCTTTTCGCAGGCTGCTGACACGGACACAACCGCAAAAAGGCAGACCGCAAAAAGTATAAGTTTCTTCATTAAGTACACACCCTTTTGAAGCATACCATTTCACGGTGTATGATCATAGCCAATATATGATACCATTAAATCGAAAGTTTTGCAAGGGTTTTTTATTATTTTTCGCCTTAATTGATTTTTTATTTTGTCCGGTGCACTTTTGGCGTCGGTACGGCTGCTAATAAGAACGGTATTCGTGCAGTGCAATGGGCGAGCCGTTCTTAATGTAAAGGCGCGGTACACGCTGTGATATTCCGCAAACTATTTCATAGTTGATGGTTCCGGAGTTTGCCGCAACCTCCTCGGCGGTTATTTCATTTCCGCCGTCTTTCCCTACAAGAGTGACCGTTGTTCCTTCGCTTACACCGTCAATTCCGCTTACATCGATCATAAGTTGATCCATACATATCCTGCCTACTATCGGCGCGAATTTTCCGCATACAAGTACGCGGCCTTTGTTTGAAATTGCACGGGGATAACCGTCTGCGTAGCCGATGGTTGCAGTTGCTATTTTCATGTTTTTCTCTGCTGTAAATGTCCTGCCGTAACTTATGCAGTCGCCCTTTTGGACTTCTTTAACCATAGAAACGGTTGATTTAAGCGAAAGGGCGGGGTGTAGGTTAAATCCAACCGATATATCGGTGCTTGGGGTAAGACCGTAAAGAATGTTGCCGGGGCGTATAATATTACCTTCGTTTTTGCCCTGCAAACATATTGCGGCGGAATTGCAGCAGTGTATTTTTTCAAACTTAACACCGCGTGATTCAAGTTCCGTTACAATTTCGGTAAACCTTTCGTACTGTGCACGGCAATATTCTTTGTCATCGGGCACATAACTGTCGGCTGCCGAGAAATGTGTAAATATTCCTTTTGTTTTAAGTGACGGCAGGGCACAGCAAAATTCAATTTCATCTGCGGCTTGAGGTATGCTTTTTTTGCTTCGGCAGTTAAAACCTATTCGCCCCATTCCGGTATCGACTTTAAGGTGTATCTTAATTTCAGCGCCGTCGCGGTACGCATTTCCGCTCAGCAATTCGGCATATTCGCGTGAAAAAACGCTTTGCGTGATGTCGTATTCGGCAAGGCGGCAAGCATATTCACACGGCGTGTGGCCCAATATAAGAATATCCTTTTTTATTCCGTATTCTCTCAGCAGTATTGCTTCGCGTATGTTTGAAACGGCGAAGGCTTCACAGCCCAACCTGTCAAAAAGCGGGGCGGCTTCCATTGCACCGTGACCGTATGCGTCGGCTTTGACAACGCACATTATTTTTCTGTCGCCGGCTGCTTTTTCGATGTTTTTATAGTTACTTTCAAGGGCGTCAAGATCTATTTCAGCCCAGGTTCGTTTTAACAGTTCCAAAATAACACCCGTTCCGTTAATTTTTCATCAATAATATTTTATAAACTGCGGGCTGATTAGTCAATAGTATTTGAACAAAATAAAAAAGATTTTCGGCGCATATCGATTTTGCAGCAAAATATAAGGCGGAAATTGAATTTGGGTCTTGACAAATCGGAAAAAAATAATATAATGGTATTGTTAAATAAAGAAATTGAGGAATGGTGTAACGGTAGCACGACAGACTCTGACTCTGTTTGTTGGGGTTCGAATCCCTATTCCTCAGCCATGGAAACTTCTTTTGCCTGTCAGGGCAAAAGAAGTTTTTTCTTGCTTTCGGGTTAAAATGCGGAGGAAGAAAAACGACGGAAATAAATTACGCTTCACCGTTTGCCGTCAATCTGCCGTTACCGCGGCCGGATATTTAATATTCAACATCCGAAAGGTGCAAGGCTATTTTTTACCGAGTCTGCCTGCCAATTTGTCGGCTATATCGCCCCCGAAAGATACAATAAATGTAAGTGCGGCGGTTTTAAGTGCGGTGCGACAGATATTTTCACCGAATATTCTTGCGGATGACTGATAATCAAAAACTATAAAGTATACAAGTGATATTGCAAGCAGTGCAAGCGCAGTTATCAGACCTACTTTCAGCAGGGTGAAATATAATTTTTTCAATACCGGTTTTTCCATATGTTTTATTCCTTCCGTGTTAATTTCATATGTCGGGCGGGAACACTGCCTGCCTGTGGTATCTCTACCTCAGTCAAAAACCGAAGATTTTTTGACTGCACCCTCGTCAGAGGGAACTAAGGGCGGCTGTGCCGCCGAAAGAGGAACGGTAGTTTGGTAGGGTGACGATAATCACAAACTCTCGTCTCCCTCTGACGAGGGTGCGGTTATCAATCTGCCGCTGTCTACGGTCTGCAGCCTAAAATCCAATGTCTGATATCCAACACGGGCAGCAGGCGAGGATTGCGAAAGTGCGGAATTCCCTTTTTTGCTCCCGATTCCGACCGTTGCCTGGTCTAAGCCTATTATAAATATACTGCTTATTTACGGCGGCTTCAACCGAAAAATATTGGTGAAAATGGGCGAAATATACTGAAATACAGAAAATGTGATTTATATTCACATTTTCTCGTTGACAAATGCAGTTTATGCAGTTATACTGTTAAAAAGTGAATTAAATTCACATTTTTCACTTTGGAAGAGGGGCTTAGGATGAAAATAAACAGCTATCGGTATGCGGTGATGTGCGAAAGTGATTCGTTATCGGGCAAGAAACACTACGGCATTATTGCAGAAAACGGAAACGGTGACGTTGCGGAAGTGGTACATCGGGTATCGACTAAACGTGAATTTGTTGAAGGTATAGTCGAACGGTGCGAACACGGGTCACTGTCTCCGCGACAATTGAGGGAGGTTGTTGAGGATCTGTTGTCAGACCTCGATTGATTACCTAAAAAAGCCTTTGCCAAGTCACAAGCACACTGTGATTCGGCAAAGGCTTTTGTCTTTTCTGTGTTAAAATGTAAAATCAAGTATTTTAAATTCCCCCTCCTCGGTAATTGAAAAGGCTTGCGGCGAGTCGTCACAGAACCCGATACGCCGTATTTCAATATACGATTTAAACACGCCGAGCATTAAAATAATCATCGAAGTAAACACAACGGCTGAATAAGTGAAGGCGGTTAAAAACACATCCCTGTCCTTTTTTGAAAATTTCTTCATTTATTGTTCCTCATTTTATATAGTCATTTAAAAACACTTTAAGCGCATTGCCGAGCAATTCACCCGCATAGGTTGCCTCATCAACCGAATTTGCCTCCGTTCCTACTTCAATCAGCAGCCCGAACGGGACAAATTCCTGATTGTATCTGCTTTCGTAAACAATCATCGGTCTTGCAAGCCCGGGATACAGCACCTCTATGGTTTGCTGTAATCTGAGTGCCAGAGTAAAATTCTGTTCGGCACCGTCATATCCCGTGCTGACTATGATCATAACCTGAGCGGCATTTTTGCCGGCAATGTTGCAAATCGGTGCGATCTTGCCATTGTTTGCAGACGGGATTGAATCGCGGTGAAGATCGATTGCCAGTTTGATATCTTTGTTTTCGGTGAGTGACTGTTTTATGGTTGCGGCACTGCGCTTATAACTTCCGGAATATGACGGATTATCGTGTTGGGTGGTATTGTGCAGCGTGTTTATGCCTGCCGCAGAAAGAGATTTTTGCACCACGCTGCCCACCGCCGTGACATTTGCGGAATTATCGGTGTTTCTGGCGTTGTCGTCGGCGGTATAGTAATCCTTAACATTGTGCATATAGCCTTCGGTAGCGTGAGTATGATATATAAGCACCTGCGGAGTGCTGTTTGAATTCAGCGCAAGGTCGATTTTGCCCGAAAGACTCTTTTTAATGTCTATGCTTTTATGCGATTTATTGTTAAGCGAGATTTTACCGTATTTCATTTCTCCGCCCGCCAGAGTGCGCCGTACTACCGCACCGAGCGCGGTTTCGTCGTTTGCGGCGGCTTGAGTTTCGGTTTCGGGTGTAGCGTCCGGTTTGTCTTCTTCGGACTTGTTCTCCTGCGGTGCAACGGGTTTTGCGACTTTTTTGGTATCGCTGCCGCTCTTTTTACCGCTTTCGGAAAACAGCAAGTCAGCCGAATTAAAGGCGGCAAAGGTGAGATTCAGCGCCTTATAGATCGGAGCCATCCCGTAATTAATAAGCAGCACTACAGACATCGCAATTACCGCCGCACCGACAATTCTGCCGCACCGGATCTTCATTTTTTCACCTCGCACATGCGTATTGGGGGTTCATATATGCCCTGACTGTAAATGTATATGACGTGCGGACGAAAATTAGACGAGGGAAAGCAGCGTTTGCGGCGAAACCGAAGGCTGCAACACACAGTTTATAGCGTGCCCGATAAGTTTTGAAGCGCGTTCGGTAAGCGAATCGATCTCGCGTTGGGTTACGACCATTCCGTTGCCCGAAACGCCCTCTTTCCCCGTAAGTTCATAAACGAGGGTCGCGGCGTCAACCACGGTCGGAACACCGACCGATATAACAGGCACACCGAGGGTCTCTCGGCTTATTTCCTTTCGACTGTTGCCTACGCCCGAACCGGGGGTTATCCCCGTATCTGACAGTTGCACGGTACAACCAAGCCGATCAAGATCACGCGCGGCAAGCGCATCGACTGCTATAACACAGGTTGGGGAAATCCGCTCGGCGGTGCTTTTGATTATTTCGTGACTTTCTATGCCGGTCTGCCCCAGCACTCCGGGCGACAGAACCGAAACCGAGCGCAGCCCGTCAAGCCCGATGCTTTTTGCAAGTTCGGCGGAAATATGCCTTGTGGCTAATATACGGTCGGCTGTTTCGGGGCCCAAAGCGTCGGCGGTTATTTTGTCGTTACCCAAACCTATGACCATGACGGCACCGCTTTCGGGTATGAGGCGCCGAAGTTCCCTGCAAAGCACGGAATGTGCATTCTCCTCGGTGCTGTTATTCATGGTTTTTTGCATTTCTATAGTGACGTACCTGCCTTTGCGTTTACTTACCGACTTGGCGGCGGTATCGGTTAAAATGTTGATTTCGGTAACTTTTATATCGCCGTCTTTATATTCATTTGTTTGAATGCCGTCTTTATGCTGATTTATTTCGCAACTTTCTATTGCAAGGTCGGTTCTCGGTATCAAAATTATCACTCCTTCATTTATTACTTTTGGCATCGGCGGCGGAATAATACCGACAAGTTTGTTTTTACCGGATATTTTTTTGAAAAATTATAATTTTCAAAAACGTATTGACAAGCGGGCAAAGCCGTGATATACTTTACAAAAAATTTATAAAGACTGTAACGAAGGCGGTCTTAAACATTTGATTTTCAGAGGGTCGGTGCTTGGTGCGAACGGCAGTTAAAGTTTCACCCGGCCCGTCATTTTCGATGAAGTTTAAGCAATATTATACTCATTAAAAGCGGCGGCAGACTTTCAATACGTCTGCCGCCGCTTTGTAGGTTAAACCGGTTGAATTAAAATTCAAATTCCATACCGTCATATGAAGTTGTAAAACCGTTTTCGGCTGCTATGCCTACAAAGTCGGTATAGCAGGAATTTTTACCGTTATGTGAAAAGTGATTTAATATAAACACCGTATTATCGGTAACGATTTTTTCTTTAAGCATTTTTTCGCGGAGTTTTACGCATCGCTCAAGCGAAAGATGTCCCGTATATGTTGCGTTATTGCACGCCTCCGTGCAGTCAAGTGAAACGACGTCGATCGGCGATGTAAGATCTTTAAGGCGCTTAAACGTTTCGTCACAATACTCACTGCTGTCATGCGAATAAAACAGGCTTTTACCGTCTTTTTCTATTACAAAAAGCAGCGGAGAGGTTGACGGGTCGTGGCTTGCTTTTACGGGTAATATCGTGTATTCTTCGGCAGAAAATGATTCAAATGCGGTTATTTCTTTTGCGACCGCGTCGGTTTCGGGAATGTTGAATTTTTCAATAACTCTTTTTATCACTTCATATCCGCTTTTACCTGCATAAAAGGTCAGCGGAGATCTGCCTGATATATGTGAAAAGCCGCTCTTTCTATTCAGTATTTCGTCCGCATATAAATGATCTTCGTGCGAGTGGGTAATTATGCAGGTTCTGATTTCGTTAAGAGGTATATCGTATTTAAGGTAATGCATATAGGTTTCCGGCGGAAAGTCTATCAGTATTTTATTATCAATAATCATCTGACTTCTTGTTCTTATGTTTTTGCCGCCCAACAATTTTGCCCTTTTGCAATTTTCGCATTCGCAAAATATTGCAGGGATGCCCTCTGCCGCCGCAGTTCCCAGGTATTTAATTTTCATAATAATTTGCCTTTCGCCGGTGGTTTTTACTGAGTTTTTATAATTATATTTGCAGTTCATCCGTTTGTCAACATCAATTCTCGGGCGTGTATTGCAATTTTTAATACGGCAAAAAATTCAACAACGTATTAACAAGCGGGCAAAGCCGCAATCTAAACGGCGGTGAGCGAAACCGCCGCAGGTTCGAGTATGTCAACGGCGCAAAAACCGAATCTTAATAAAGGAGATATTTAACTATGGACATTAAAATTACGGAGAATCTTAACCCGTCGGTCAAACCCGCAGATAACACTCTGGGGTTCGGCAGAATATTTACCGACCATATGTTTATTATGGACTATGACCGCGATAACGGCTGGCACGACGCAAGGATAGTACCGTTCGGGCCTATCAGTCTGCATCCGGCTTCAACCGTACTTCATTACGGAAGCGAAATTTTTGAGGGACTGAAGGCGTATCGCCGTGCCGACGGCGGGGTTCAACTTTTCCGCCCGTGTGAAAATATAAAACGCCTTAACAACTCTGCCGAGCGTCTGTGCCTGCCGCAGATACCCGAGGATATAGCGCTTGAAGTGCTTACAACCTTTGTAAAGCATGAGGCGGATTGGACTCCACGTTTGGAAGGAACATCGCTTTATATCCGCCCGTTTCTGTTCGGTAATGACGAAAATCTTGGCGTTCATGCGGTTCATTCCGCTAAGTTTGTTATAATTTGTTCTCCGGTCGGCAGTTATTATAAGGAGGGCATCAGTCCGGTTAAAATTATGATAGAGGATGCCGATGTCCGCGCTGTGAGAGGCGGTACCGGTTATGCAAAGTGCGGCGGTAACTATGCGGCAAGCAGCCGTGCAGGCGAAAAGGCGGAAAGGCAAGGCTATTCGCAGGTTCTGTGGCTTGACGGCGTCGAGCGTAAATATATAGAAGAAGTCGGCGCAATGAATGTTATGTTTAAAATTGACGGCGAGGTGGTCACCCCTGCGCTTACCGGTTCAATTTTGCCCGGCATAACAAGAAAATCCTGTATTGAAGTGCTTAAAAAGGCAGGTTACAAGGTATCGGAACGGCTTTTAAGCGTTGATGAACTCAGCGAAGCGCTTGAAAACGGAAAACTTGAGGAGGCCTGGGGCTGCGGCACTGCGGCGGTTATTTCGCCTATCGGCGAACTTTGCTATAAAGGAAAAAAATTCACTGTCAATAACGGTGTAATCGGGTCGGTCACAAAAATGCTTTACGATACCCTGACGGGTATACAGTGGGGCAAGACGGAGGATACCTTCGGTTGGACATATAGACTTTAATAATTTGATATTAAAAAGGCTTTCGCAGTCGGATTGACCGCGAAAGCCTTTTTTGGGTACCGGGCGTCAGATGTTAGATGCTAGACTCTAGACCGTAGACGTTAGATGTTAGATGTGGTGGGCGGTGGTTTTAATAATAGACGGTAAATTGCTCTTACTATTAGCTTCTTTCTCTCCCTCAGCCAAAACCGTAGGTTTTGGCTGAGGGAGAGATACTGTTATAGACATTAGACAGTAGACAGTAGATTTTAGACGTGATAGGCGGTAGTTTAGATAATAGGCAGTGAATTCTTCTTGCAGTTAGCCTTTTTCTCCCCCCCTCCGAGTTTTGCCCGCAGGGCAAAACCCACCTTCCCTCGTCAGTGGGAGGCAAGTGGTAGGTGCGTACCGTCAGTCTATCAAACTTCCGTCCGTTATTCGGCGGCAGCGTAATTCTTGGCTCCCTCTGACGAGGGAGCTGTCGAGGCAAAGCCTCGACTGAGGGAGAGATACCGCAGACTGACGGTAACCTTTATTACTTTAGACATTCGAATTTTGAAGTGATTAGGGCAAACTGATAACCGACGGCAAATTGATATTTCTGCTAGTTTTTTCTCTCCCTCCGTCACGGCTTCCGCCGTGCCACCTCCCTCGTCAGAGGGAGGCAAGGGCTTGTTCGTACCGTCAGCAGTCAGGTAAAAAAGGCAAGGACGGTAAACCGCCGAAAGGCTTACGGCAGTCAGAGGGAGGCAAGGGTCAGTGCGTACCGAAAATCCACCAAACTACCGTCAACCTATCAAACTTCCGTTATCCATACGGCGGCACCGCCGCCCCCGGTCCCCTCTGACGAGGGTGCGGGTGTCCGGTGGACACCTCTGCGAAGCAGAAGCACCGACCGAGGCGGCAGCCGAGACGCCGGCAAAACCGCAGGTTTTGACTGAGGGGGAGAAAGAACTTGCCCGCAAGAAGAATTACCGTCTATGCTCAAACAGCCGTTGCGTTCGTCTGATGTTTAGTGTTTGACGTTTGACGTTCGGAACCGAAGGCAAACGGTGAGTGTATTCACTCAATTCCCAACAGCCAATCAACCGATACTTTTAGGATTTTCGCAAGTTCGCGAAGTTCGTAATCTGCCACAAACCGCGTGCCTATCTCTATCCTTGATATGCTGTCGCGCTCAATAATTATGCCGTTAATTTGCATTCTTGCTGCGAGTTCGCTTTGGGTCAAATGTTGCTTTCGCCGTGCTTCATGTATTCTGTTGCCGCAAATATTCTTTTTACCGTTAAAGTCATAAATTTTCATAATTTTAATATCCGCCTAATGTTAAAGATAAGAATTTTCTTGACTTTAACATTTTTATGTGCTAATATTGTGTTAAAGATAAGAATTTCAAAAAAACAAGGGATAGAACAGGAGCAATCAAATGAAAACTTTAAATATAATCGCAACCGTTGTCGGTTCTCTTGCTGTAACTCGAATGTTATATATTATGTTAGAATTCGGAATGTTTTTTATTTTTTATGACGGTTTGACTGTGCTTTTATCGGCGGTTTCGTTGGGGTTACCGGTTGCTTCATACATTTCTTCAAGAAAAAGCGAGTCATCGAAAAGTGACAATAATATGATTGATTAAATTTCATCACAGGAACTTTTTGGAATACCTTGGTACCGCTTTGCGGAATGCGGATAATGTATTGTTTAAACTAAAAGCACGGCAATGCTGAAACAGTTAATAATTGTTAATAATTTAAATTTATATAATTGAGGGGAAATGTTTATGAAAATCACACCGGCTTATATTCGAGATGTTAAAGAACTTAAAACGGTAACTGCCAGTGCAACAATGGGTGTCGGATTGCTGACATCTATTTGCTTTTGGTTTTGCAATATTTTTGGAATAGAGTGCAAAATGTACGCTAAAAAAATTGAGAAAGCCAAAAGTCTTGCCGCAAACGCCTTGGTCAAAAAAGCCCAATCAATTAAAGAGGCGTCGGGCATTATGAATATAAGAATGGAAATTTGCGGAACAACTATATTTATGTACGGCATCATATACGCGTAAAATAAATGCGCTTGAAGTTTAAACAGTAATACTTATCAAAATCGGCGGCAGGCTGTTGATAGTCTGCCGCCGACGAACGTGCCGAAAAAGTCGGCGTGCTCTTAGGCGGGAATGCCGCTCGCTCGAAAGCCAAAGATTTTCGGACAGCACTTTATTTCCGCCAATACCACTCTCCACGGTGTTCTTGAAAGCCCGCCTGTTTGGCGGGTTTTTGCTTACAAGGCGTTTTACGCTGCGTATGTCAACGAAAAAATGCAAGTGCGGCGTTGTCGCCGCAAAATTAATTTTGCGGCTTATTGACAGACTGATCGGTTAATTCAATTTTATTTGCAATTTTTAAATTAGCAAAACACCGCGAAAAATGTCGTGCAGGTGTGTATTTTAGTTGACATATAATTATAGTCGTGGTATAATTGGCTTATTAAATCAAAAGGCATTGACCGAAAACAAGTAGGTTTATAAACAACTTTTCAGAGAGTTGCCGTTCGCTGCAAGGCAATAAGTTTTTATTTACCGAATACATTTCGTTAGCTGCGCACCAAACGGTTTACCGGTTAAATCAAGTAGGCTGCGTCGGGGTTGCCCGTTACAGCAAAAGGTATTAAAGTACCTAAGGGGTCGGTTTTTCCGGCAATTGAGGTGGTACCGCGGTGTAATATCGCCCTCTGCTCTTTGCGGCAGAGGGTTTATTTTTATATTTAAGAGGTAATTTTATGACGATTATTGACCTGTTGGAGCAAAATGCTTTGCAATATCCAAACGAAACTGCGCTGGTTGAAATTAATCCGCAGTTCGAGTTATCCACGCGGATAACATGGAAAGACTATGCGCTTACTCAGCCCGAACCGGGCGAACCGTTCCGCCGCGAAATAAATTGGAAGGAGTTTGACCGTAAGGCAAACCGTTTCGCCAACCTGCTGCTTACTCGCGGCTGCAAACCCGACGATAAAATTGCGATACTGCTTATGAACTCTATAGAGTGGCTGCCCGTATATTTCGGTATCTTAAAGGCGGGTGCGGTTGCGGTTCCGCTTAATTACCGCTACACCGCCGATGAGATTAAGTACTGCCTTGAAAAAGCGGATTGCTCCATGCTTATTTTCGGGCCTGAGTTTATCGGAAGGGTAGAGGAAATATGCGATTCTTTGCCGCATATTACAAATATGTTCTATGTAGGCGAGGATTGCCCGACGTTTGCCGATAACTATGAATCCATGATTGTTTACTGTTCGTCGCACGCGCCGAAAATGAAAATAACCGAGGACGATAATGCGGCTATTTATTTTTCTTCGGGTACGACTGGATTTCCCAAAGCGATACTCCACGCCCACAGAAGCCTTATACACGCGGCGCGGTGCGAGCAAAATCATCACAAGCAGACGCACGATGATGTGTTTTTATGCATTCCTCCGCTTTACCACACGGGCGCAAAAATGCATTGGCTCGGTTCGCTTATGGTGGGCGGCAAAGCGGTGCTTTTAAAGGGCACGAAACCCGAATGGATATTTGACGCGATTTCACAGGAACAGTGCAGTATAGTTTGGCTGCTTGTCCCGTGGGCGCAGGATATTCTTGACGCTATTGACAGCGGAAAGATAAAACCCGAAAATTACGACCTTGACAGGTGGCGCCTTATGCACATAGGCGCGCAGCCTGTTCCGCCGTCACTTATCAGGCGGTGGCTTGCTGTTTTCCCGAACCATAAGTATGATACAAACTACGGTTTGTCGGAATCCACGGGCCCCGGATGTGTGCATTTGGGTATCGATAATGTGGATAAAGTGGGCGCGATAGGCAAAGCGGGCTTCGGCTGGTCGACCTGCATAGTTGATGAAAATGCGCAGCCGGTAAAGCGCGGCGATGTGGGCGAGTTGTGCGTTAAGGGCCCCGGCGTTATGAAATGCTATTATAATGATGAAAAGTCGACCGCAGAAGTTCTGCGCGGAGACTGGCTCTTCACGGGCGATATGGCTATGGAGGATGCCGACGGGTTTATTTATCTTGTTGACCGTAAAAAGGACGTTATAATAACCGGCGGAGAAAATCTTTACCCCGTACAGATCGAGGACTTTATACGCAGCAACAATGCGGTAAAAGATGTGGCGGTTATAGGTCTGCCGGACGAGCGGTTGGGTGAAATTGCGGTGGCAATAGTTGAGGTTAAGCCCGATTTCACGCTTACCGAAGATGAACTTAACGCATTTTGCACCAAATTGCCGAGATACAAACGGCCGAGAAAAATTATTTTTGCCGATGTTCCGCGTAACCCGACGGGTAAGATAGAAAAGCCCGTGCTCAGAGAAAAATATTGCGGTGAAAGCCTTGTAGCACAGCAAATAGAACGTAATTGAAACAGGAAAGGGAAATTTATATGAAAAAACTTTTATTAGGTAATGCCGCAGTGGCTCGCGGCGCATATGAAGCGGGCGTTCGTTTCGTATCATCATACCCGGGCACGCCGAGTACCGAGATAACCGAATGTATGGCGGAATACCCCGAAAACGAGGTGTTTGTTGAATGGGCGCCCAATGAAAAGGTGGCGGCGGAAGCGGTTGTGGGCGCTGCCATTGCGGGTGCAAGGGCGATGACATGTTGCAAGCATGTAGGACTTAACGTTATGGCTGACCCCATTTTTACCGACAGTTACATAGGTGTAAACGGAGGTGCGGTGTTCTGCGTGGCTGACGACCCGGGTATGCACTCGTCACAAAATGAACAGGACTCCAGACATTATGCAAAAGCCGCAAAAATACCTATGCTGGAACCGTCCGATTCCGCCGAATGCAAAGAATTTACAAAAGCGGCATTTGAATTGAGCGAAATGTTTGACACACCCGTGTTTATAAGGCTTTCAACCCGTGTTTCACATTCACAGAGCCTTACCGAAATATGCGGGCGCGAGGAACATCCGTTAAAGCCGTATGAAAAGAATATACCTAAAAATGTTATGATGCCCGCAATGGCGATAAAACGCCACGTTACGGTTGAGAAGCGTACCGAAAAGGTGACCGGATATGCCGAAACCGCAATTTTTAACACAGTAGAGGATAACGGCAGTAAAATAGGCATAATAACGGCGGGAATTTCGTACCAGTACGCAAAAGAAGCATTGGGCAACAGTGTTAATTACCTTAAACTCGGTATGGTGTATCCGCTGCCCGAAAAACTTATAAAAGATTTTGCCGCAAAATGCGACAAAGTTTGGGTAATTGAGGAACTTGACCCGTTTATAGAAGAACACTGCAAGGCTATAGGACTTAATGTACTCGGCAAAGACAAACTCACATTGCTCGGTGAATACACGCCTGAAATGATTGCTGCGGCGGTGCTCGGAAAAGAGGCACCCGAAATTTCGGTTCAGGATAAAAATGTGCCTGCAAGACCTCCCGTGCTTTGCCCCGGTTGTCCGCACAGGGGTACATTCTTTGTACTTAAAAAATTGGGTCTTACCGTTTCGGGCGATATCGGTTGCTATACGCTCGGTGCGGTTGCTCCGCTTGCCTCGGTTGATACTACCATTTGTATGGGTGCTTCCGTAAGCGCGGCGCACGGTATGGCAAAGGTAAGGGGCAGCGAATTTAATAAAAAACTGGTTTCGGTTATCGGGGATTCTACGTTTATGCATTCGGGTATAACCGCATTGTCCGACATTGTTTACAACAAGGGTGCCAACACGGTAATAATTCTTGATAACTCCATTACGGGTATGACCGGTCATCAGGATAATCCCACAACGGGCAAAACCATACGCGGCGAGGCTACAAAGCAAGTGGATCTGATTAAACTGTGCGAGGCGCTCGGGGTAGAGCATATAACGGTTGCCGACCCGTTTGATGTTAAAAACTTTGAAAAGGTCGTAAAAGAGGAAACCGAACGCGACGATGTTTCGGTCATAATCGCACAAAGACCGTGCGCATTGCTTAAAACCGTAAAATATACGGGACATTGTACTGTAAATTCCGAAAAATGCCGCAAATGTCATATTTGTATGAAACTCGGCTGTCCCGCAATAAGCGTTGCGACCGACGGAACCGTGAATATTGATAAAACGCAGTGCAACGGCTGCGGTCTGTGCGTAGGCGTTTGCCCGTTCTCGGCGATTGAAAAGAAAGACTGAAAGGAAGGCGTAACTTAATGAATACCGATACAACAAATATTATGATAGTAGGCGTGGGCGGGCAGGGCACGCTGCTTGCAAGCCGCATACTCGGAAATGCCGTGATCCGCGCCGGGTATGACGTTAAGGTCTCGGAAGTTCACGGAATGAGTCAGCGCGGCGGAAGCGTTGTTACATATGTTAAATTCGGGGACAAGGTGCATTCCCCTATAATTGACAAAGGCTGCGCCGATATCATCTTGGCGTTTGAAAAACTTGAGGCTTACCGTGCTTTGCCGTGGCTTAAAAAAGGCGGCAAGATAATTGTAAACGACCAACGGATAAATCCCATGCCCGTAATAACCGGGGCAATGGAATACCCCGAAAATATATTGGAGGAATTACGGGAAAAAGTAGAGGTAACAGCACTTGATGCGCTTAAACTTGCAGGTGAGGCAGGCAATATCAAGGCGGTTAATGTTGTGCTTATCGGGGTAATGGCGAAAAACACCTCGATACCGTATGAAGCATGGGTGGAAACGATTAAAACCACCGTTCCGCCCAAGTTTCTTGAAGTAAACCTAAAGGCTTTTGACGCCGGTTACAATGCCGCACGGTGAGGGTTTAAAATGACAGTTCAAAAAGAAAAAAACAAATCGCAGAAATGTGCAATCCTTGTCTTTATTTCGGCGGTGTTTGCCTTGTTTGCGCTTATACTTATAATACCCGTAACACGCGAATGGTTTAAGTCGCAGTCGTCACTTCATCCGTATTTAATGGGCTTCGCAAAGTTTGCCCTGCTTGCCTCGGCGGGGGAACTTATAGCGGTAAGGCTGGCGTCGGGAAAATTCAAATCGCCGCCGTATATTATTGCAAGGTTTGCAATATGGGGGCTTATAGGCGTTTGGATAACATATATGATGAAAATATTTTTCATCGGTTCGGGCGCAATGATGGAAAGCGGCTTGCTGCCGAATGTAAAGAACGAATTTTTTAAAAAGTTCTTGCACGCATTGTTTACGAGTGCTACAATGAATTTAACATTCGGCCCGACATTTATGGCGGTGCATAAGTGCAGTGACGCTTACCTTTCATTGCGTGCACAAAACGGCTCGGCTTCCCTTAAAGAGGTAATCACATCGGTTGACTGGCACGCCTTTGTTGCCTTCACGCTTTTTAAAACCGTCCCCCTTTTCTGGATACCTGCGCATACCGTTACATTTATGCTCCCGAGCGAATATCAGGTTATACTTGCAGCGCTGCTTTCGGTTGCGCTTGGGATTATACTTAATTTAAAAAGAAAATCTTAAATTTAAAACCGTTTATCAGTTATTTCGGAAGGACTTGAAATTTATGCCTGTTTATAATAAAGATATTGAATGTATGCCGCGTGATGAACTTAAAGCGCTGCAGGGAAAACGCCTGGTTGAACAGGTTAAAAGAATGTACGAAAATGTTGAATGTTTCAGAAACCGAATGATTGAAAAGGGACTTACGCCCGATGATATAAAGGGTGTGGACGATCTTGCAAAACTCCCGTTTTCATATAAAAACGATTTAAGGGACAACTATCCTTACGGACTTTTTGCCGTACCGATGAGCGATGTGGTAAGAGTGCATGCTTCGTCGGGCACCACAGGTAAGCGCATAGTTGTCGGATACACGAAAAACGACCTTGAAATGTGGGCGGACTGCATAGCCAGAATGATGACGGCTATAGGAGTAACAAAAAACGACGTTGTACAGGTGTCTTTCGGCTACGGGCTTTTTACAGGCGGTTTCGGTGCTCATTCCGGCGCGGAAAAAATAGGCGCAACCGTTATACCTATGTCGTCGGGAAATACTGCACTGCAAATACAAACCATGATTGATTTCGGTGCAACCGTGCTTTGCTGTACGCCGTCCTACGCTATGTATATTGCCGAAGAGGTTGAGCGTTTGGGCTTGCGCGACCGGCTTAAATTAAAATACGGCATTTTCGGCGCAGAGCCATGGTCGGAAAAAATGCGAGCAAAAATAGAAGAAGGGCTCGGCATAAGGGCATATGATATTTACGGACTTTCGGAGGTTATGGGCCCCGGCGTATCGTGCGAATGTGAGTACCAGTGCGGTATGCATATAAATGAGGATAATTTTATTGCCGAAATAATCGACCCCGAAACGGAGGAGGTTCTACCCGAAGGTGCTGCCGGCGAACTTGTATTTACTTCGCTTACCAAAGAGGCTTTCCCCGTAATCCGTTACAGGACAAGGGATATCTGTTCTTTGATACCCGAAAAATGCAAATGCGGCAGAACCTTTATAAGAATGAATAAACCGAGCGGCAGAAGCGATGATATGATGATAATAAGGGGCGTCAACGTTTTCCCCTCACAAATAGAGGAAGTGCTGCTTAAAATCAGCGGCGACGCTATTACACCGAATTATCAGATAGTGCTTGACCGTGTGAACAATACGGATACATTCGATGTAAATGTTGAAATGAGTGAGTCATTCTTTAAAGACGATGTTAAATCGATAGAAAAACTTGAGCGTGAAATTGTTGAAAAATTGCGCTCTACGCTCGGTATCGGTGCAAAAGTTCATCTTGTAAACCCGAAATCCATTGCCCGAAGCGAGGGTAAGGCAAAAAGAGTCATAGATAACCGTGCGGACAAACTATAATTAAAGCAGAGGTGTTAAATTATGCTTATCAAACAACTTTCGGTATTTCTTGAAAACAAGCCGGGCAGACTTTGCGCTGCTATCGATGAATTATCAAAAAACGGAGTGAACATCAGTGCGCTCTCGCTTGCCGATACTTCGGAGTTCGGGATTTTGAGGCTGATAGTTGACGATCCCCACAAGGCTAAACGGGCACTGACCGATTCGGGCGTTGTGGTATGTGTAAACAGTGTGGTTGCCGTTGCAATGGACGACGCACCGGGCGGAGCGGGAGAAATCCTGCACACATTGGCAGACGCCGGGCTGAATGTCGAATATATGTATGCCTGCGTCGGCAAAATATCGGGAAAGGCGCTTATGGTTATTCGTGTTGACGATGAAAATACGGCTGAAAAAACACTTATCGATCACGGTTTCAGCAAAATAAACCCTGCCGATATTTACAGAATATAGGGAAGTGCAAAATTATGAATTACAAATTTTCAAACAGGATAAGCGGACTTAAAGGGTCGGCAATCCGCGAGATTTTCAAATACGCCGCCGATCCGGAGGTTATATCCTTAGCCGGAGGGAACCCCGCCCCCGAACTGTTTCCCAACACGGAACTTGCGGATATAGCGCAAAAGTTGCTGACCGAACAACCCGTTTTATCGCTTCAATACGGCATAACCGAGGGGTATGCGCCGCTGCGTGAACTTATAAAAAAGCGCCTTAAAAATATAGAGAATATCGGAGCGGATTCGGACGAAGTTATTGTTGTTTCGGGCGGTCAGCAAGGTGTGGAACTTACTGCCAAAGCACTGCTTAACGAGGGTGACGCGATTGTTGTCGAGGAACCGAGCTTTATCGGCGCTTTAAACGCTTTCCGCTCATACGGCGCAAAACTTATCGGCGTTCCCGTACAGGATGACGGTATGGATATGGATCGCCTTGAAGATATTTTGAACAAAGAAAAATCCGTAAAAATCATATACACAATACCGACATTCCAAAACCCGACGGGTATAACAATGCCCGTAGAAAAGCGCAAAAGAATGTATGAACTTGCAAAAAAGTACGGTGTTGTCATAATTGAAGATAACCCGTATGGCGAACTTACTTTTGACGGTACAAAAACACCTACGATAAAGTCGATGGATACAGACGGGGTTGTGGTATACTGCGGCTCTTTCTCAAAAATACTGGCGCCCGGGCTGCGGCTTGGTTTTGTGTGTGCAAATAAAGAAATTACGCAGAAGTTGGTTGTCGCAAAACAGGTTTCGGATGTGCATACCGCTATGTTGCCGCAATTGCTTGCAACCGAATTTATATGCAACTGTGACCTTGACGCTCTTATAGGGAAAATGCGGCTCAATTACGCGCATAAATGCGGCACTATGCTTGATGCGATCAAGACCTATTTTCCGCAGGACATTTATTATACAAAGCCCGGCGGCGGATTGTTTATATGGTGCGACCTCGGCCACGGCGTGGATTCGCTCGCACTTTCCAAAAAAGCGATAGCGGAAAAAGTGGTTTATGTGCCGGGCAACACCTTTATGGTGGATATGGATGCACCTTGCAGTTCGCTGCGCCTTAACTACTCCACTATGAATGACGAGAAAATAGTCGAAGGCATTAAAAGGCTCGGCCGTGTTTTCGGTGAAGCCTTAAAATAAAAACGAGGAGTCGATTATATGTCAAATGTATGGCACGATATTTCCCCCGAGCGTATTAAACCCGATGATTTTATCTGTGTTATCGAAATCCCCAAAGGCAGCAAGAAAAAGTATGAACTTGATAAAGAAAGCGGATACATAATTCTTGACAGAATATTGTACACTTCCACTCACTATCCCGCAAACTACGGGTTTATACCGCGCACTTACGGCGACGATAAAGACCCGCTCGATGTTCTGCTTTTGTGCTCCGAACCGCTTGAGCCGCTGACACTTGTGCGTGCTTACCCGATAGGTATGATAGCGATGATAGATAACGGAAATAATGACGAAAAGATCATAGCCATACCGTATAATGACCCTACATATAATCACTATACAAATATTGACCAGTTACCGAAGCATATTTTTGATGAGATGCGCCACTTTTTTAAGGTTTACAAAAATCTTGAAAATAAAGAAACTGCGGTGAATGAAGTAAGCGGCAAAGAGGACGCGCTCAGGATTATTGCCTCGGCGATTGATAGTTATAACGAAAAATTTTGTAAATGAATCCGTAATTTACCGGTCGCAGCGGATGCTGCGGCCGATTTATGTTTTAAATTTATATTTGCCCTAAAAAACAGTTGCAAAAATTTGTATTTATGATAAAATGTTAAGGCTGAAATATACTTTTTTCCGTGAGGTGCAATATGAAAAACGGATATCGGAAAACCATATTTGCTTGCTTTTTAGCGTACATAGTACAGTCGGTTGTAAATAATTTTGTCCCGCTTTTGTTTGTTACTTTTCATAAAAGCATGAACATTTCAATGGATAAAATAACCGCGCTTATAACAATAAATTTTTTAATACAACTTATAATAGACGCCGCGTCCGCTCGGTTTATTGATAAAATCGGCTACAGAGCTTCAATCATAACGGCAGATGTTTTTTCGGCAGCCGGTCTTGTATCCATCGCATTCCTGCCTACACTGTTGCCCGACCCGTTTTCGGGACTTGTTGTTTCGGTTGGACTTTACGCCGTCGGAGGCGGGTTGGCTGAAGTGCTTGTAAGCCCGATAGTTGAGGCGGTGCCGAGCGACAATAAGGAAAAAACAATGAGCTTGCTGCACTCGTTCTATTGTTGGGGGCATATGGGCGTCGTGCTTATATCCACGGCATTTTTTGCCCTTTTCGGCATATCAAACTGGCGTGTGCTTGCGCTTATATGGGCGCTTCTGCCTGTTGTAAACGCCGTTATCTTCACGAAGGTGCCGATGGTTTCGTTAAGTGAAGAACGGGGCGAAACCTCTGTTAAAAAACTGTTTTCAAACAAACTGTTTTGGCTGTTTCTGATTATGATGCTCTGTGCAGGCGCGTCCGAGCAGGCGGTAAGCCAATGGGCATCCGCGTTTGCGGAAAAAGGACTCGGCGTCAGCAAAACCGCCGGAGATTTATTGGGGCCCACCATGTTTGCCTGTATGATGGGACTTTCACGCGTTTGGTTCGGCAAGTGCGGTGAGAAACTTAACCTTGACAGATTTATTAAATACAGCAGCATTTTGTGTATTGCTTCTTATGCTATGGTTGCATTTGTTCCGTCGGCAACCGTTGGGCTTATCGGGTGCGCGGTGTGCGGATTTTCCGTAGGTATATTCTGGCCCGGAACCTACAGCAAAGCGGCGGCTTCGCTGAAAAGCGGAGGAACCGCAATGTTCGCCCTGCTTGCTTTGGCGGGGGATATCGGGTGCGTGTCGGGCCCCACGCTTGTAGGACTTGTATCTTCCCGCTTCGGTGACAATCTACATATCGGTATGGCGGCGGCACTTGCTTTCCCTTTATGCATGCTCATAATTTCGGGATTGCCGACACATAACAGAGAGAAAAACGCATAGTTTTTTAAGAAAAATTTTAATATAAAAGGGGTACGAAATGGGAATTCCGGAACTGTTTTTACTGGCTGTCGGGCTTTCTATGGACGCTTTTGCGGTTTCAATCTGCAAGGGTCTGTCCTGCAATAAATTAAAACTGTCTAACTATGTTGTTATAGGCGTATGGTTCGGCGGATTTCAGGCTCTTATGCCCACGATAGGATATTTTTTGGGCTCGGCGTTTAAAAAATACATCAATTCCTTTGACCACTGGATAGCTTTCGGGCTTTTAGTGCTTATAGGGATTAATATGATAAGGGAAGCGTTTTCGCCGGAGGAAGATTCGTCGGGCGATTCATTTGCCTTTGCTTCAATGCTTATTTTAGCGGTCGCAACAAGTATAGATGCGCTTGCGGTCGGCGTGACTTTTGCCCTCCTGCCTGATGTTAACATAGTTGCAGCGGTATCATTCATAGGCACAACCACATTTATAATTTCGGCGATAGGTTTAAAGGTTGGTAATATGTTCGGCATAAGGTACAAAAACAAGGCTGTCATTGCCGGAGGAATAATACTGATACTTATCGGGTTGAAAATTCTGTTTGAACATCTCGGAGTCATATCCTTTTAATAATTTAAACTTTTATGAATGTTTATTAAACTTATTGACATCATAATTGTTTTGGTATATTCTTATTTTGTAAATCAGGAAAAAATTCGGGTGGTGACATGCCCTTATTATGGATACGCTTATAAAATTTAAAAAATCAATAATGTTTATAATGAAAATTGCAATGTCAATAACACTGGCATGCGTTTTCGTTGCATTTTGGCAAAACTATTACGAATCATCCCTTTTCAGTTACAAAGGCAATTATGTTGTGATGATCTTCTATTTTGCCATACTCATGGTGTTTTTCACGCTGTACGGCGCCTTTAAAATAGGCGTTTCGCGACTGCACGAAATAATCTACAGTTGCACTCTGTCGTTGCTGTTTACCAATGCGGCGGCATATTTGATATTGTGCCTTATCGCCCGTGAAATGCTCCCCGTCTTGCCTATTCTTGCACAGACCGTTGTGCAGTCGTGCATCAGCGCTATGCTGGCATATATGCTTAATACGGTGTATTTCAGGCTTTACCGTGCACGGCATATTCTGGTTGTGTTTAATAATGATGCGCAAAGCCGAAGCATAATAACTAAAATGAGCCTTATTAAGGAACGCTATAGTATCGACCGCGGAATTTGCGTCGATATGGGTATGGAAAAACTCAAAAAAGAGGTTGACAAGTATCAGGCAATTTTGATTTGTGATATTGATAATAAAATCAAAGAGGAATTGCTGCTTTATTGTTATACCGAAGGTAAAAGAATATATATGCTTCCGTCGGTCAACGATATTATAATCAATAACGCAAACCAAAGTCAGGTGTTCGATACTCCGGTTCTGCTTTCAAGAAATGTCGGACTGTCGATGGAACAGTTGCTGGTTAAACGCATTATCGATATCGTCATTTCACTTATAGGTATTATTGCAACCTCTCCGATAATGCTGATCGTTTCGCTGGCTATAAAAATATGTGACGGGGGACCTGTCCTGTTTAAACAAAACCGCGTTACAAAAGACGGGCGTATATTTAATGTCTACAAGTTCAGGTCTATGATTGTTGACGCGGATAAAGAAGGTGCCAAAAAGGCAACAGATCACGATGATCGTATTACACCTGTCGGCAGGGTTATAAGACCTTGCAGAATGGACGAACTCCCGCAGCTTTTTAACATTCTTTTCGGCAGTATGTCGCTTGTCGGCCCACGCCCCGAACGAACGCAGAATGTTTTTGAATATACTGCAAAATTCCCCGAATTCAATCTGCGCCACAAGGTCAAAGGCGGTCTTACCGGATATGCGCAGGTTTACGGGAAATACAACACAACGCCTGAAGATAAACTTATGATGGATCTTATGTATATTGAAGATTATTCTATACTTAAAGATCTGAAATTGCTTATTATGACGCTGAAAATTTTATTTGTAAAGGAAAGTACGGAAGGATTTTCGGAGGAAAACGCAAAAATGTCGGATTGATTAACCGAAAAATCACCGTGATCGGATTGCTTTGCCTTACTGATATTTTTAAAATGAGGGTATTTTTATGAGTATTAAACCGCAAAAAAATGATGAAATCTCGGATAACAACAGCGAAACAGATCTGTTTCAAAAACCGTCTGTGCCTGCTGAAAGTGCCGAATATGCAAGGAAAACAGCACCCGCAACCGATGCCGAAAACGATATGAAAGATAAAGCTGCAACCGCTGCAGACGCAGACCGGGATACGGTTACGGAAGATTTGGATGAAATACTGGGGTTGTCCGAAAAACCGCGTTCCAAGAAAAAACGCATAATTATTATTTCGTCCGTTGCCGCTGTAATTTTGATTGCGGGCGGAGTTATTTTCGGACTTATATCTATGTGGAGAAACGGCGAAGATGACAGCAAATTGGTTGATACCGGTAAGATTTTTGACGGCGTTTCGGTAAACGGCGAATCATTTGCGGGGCTTACCGAAAAACAGGCAGAGAAAAAACTTGAGTCGATAAAGAATGAAATGTCGCCGAAAATTGCGCTTACCGTAACCGCAAACGATAAATCCGAGATCTTGACCGAAAGCAGTTTCGATTATACATTCAACACCGAAGACGTGCTTAATTCAATTAAAGAATATTGTGATAATATCCGCAAGGGTAAGCAGAAAAAACTTAAATCAAAAAAATTTGAACTTGTAAAAACCCTTAATGAGGATTCGGTTGATATCGCCGTGGAAAATCTTTCGGCAAGTATGAATATTACGCCTATAAACAAAACCGTTACCGGCGTAAACGGTGAGTATTTTTACAGCGAAGGCAGAAAGGGCAGCGAAATTGATAAGGCGGATTTGCGCGCTAAAATAATCGAGTTCTTAAATTCCGGCGAAACCAATGGTGAGATTGCCGCAAAAGTCAATCCGATAGAGCCGATAACCGTTAACGCACAGGATGAAAGCGGGGAGGTTGCCCTGCTCTCCACCTTCTCAACAACCTCTACAAATACCGCTAACGGCAACCATAATATGGCGCTTGCTCTTAAGGCTTGTGACGGTTCGATTATAAAACCCGGTGAAGTATGGTCTTTTAACAAGCATACGGGAAATTCCAACCTGACATCGCTCGGTTACCGTTCCGCCAAGGTTATCTCGGGTGGTAAATATGTTGAGGGTATCGGCGGCGGAATCTGTCAGGCAAGCACAACAATATACAATGCCGCATTGTACGCGGGGCTTGATATTGCCGAGCGCCATTACCATCTGTGGGCGTCGTCATATGCAAAGGCAGGATTTGACGCAACAATAGACTATCCGGGACTTGACCTTAAACTTAAAAACTCCTCACAATATCCGGTTTATATGAAATGTACAATGTCAGGCAACAAATTGACCGTTTCGATTTTCGGCCATAAACCTACCGATTATGACACCATAAAACTCAATTCGGTCACTACCGAGAGGGTTGAGGGTAACTATTTCCGTGTTGCCGCAACAAGAACATTTTACAAAAACGGCGCGGTTGTTAAAACCGAAAACCTTGCTTCGTCAAAATACAGTCTTAAAAAAGCGGGCAGCAGTTCGACTTCTGCGCAGCCGACTGCACCGAGCACACCTGACCCAACGCCGAGCACACCGAGTACCCCAAGCACACCGAGTACTTCAAGTACTCCAAGCACACCGAGTACGCCCGACCAAACCCCGAGTCAACCGGACTCGTCCGATACTTCTTCGGCGGCACCGAGCGAATCGGGAGAGTCAACCGAAACAGGCGCCGCCGAGTAATATGACTTGTTGCCCTGACAGGAGATGAAATCAAGTGAGTTTTAAATATGATCTTCACGTACATTCAAAGGAAATGAGTCGCTGCTCAAACTGTGATATCTATACATTGGCGGACGAGTACAAAAATGCGGGATTTGACGGATTTACTCTGATAAATCATTTTAATACCGATACGGTCGGTAATATGTTCCCCGATAAAAGCTGGGAATACCTTACGGAACTCACGTACGAAACATTTTTAAAACTGAAAGATTACGCCAAAGACCGCCTTAATGTTACTTTCGGGTTGGAAATTGCTTTTCCCGATTGCCATAATGACTACCTTGTGTACGGATTGACGGAAGAAACTCTTAAAGGTCTGGCAAAATTTGCAGGTAAGAACGGTGTCTTCGGGATGGGACTTCACAGGCTGCACGAGTATACGCAGGAGAACGGCGCATTGCTTATACAGGCGCACCCTTTCAGGTTTGATATGTTTGTAATTAACCCGCAATTTGTTGACGGGTTTGAGGTCTACAACGGCAGCACAAGACATAATTCAAACAATGATATTGCCGAAATGTGGGCTTCTAAATATGAAAAACTTAAAACAGCAGGTTCGGATCACCACCGCCCGGGTGACGCAAAAAACGCCGGAATACTCACAAAAGAACCCATAACGGGTCAAAAACAGTTGGCGGACGTTATCCGCAGCCGGAATTTTGAATTTGTAAAAGAAAAAATTATTTATGAAAACTATAAATAAGCGGAATTAAATGTTGACAAACCGAAAAATATAAGGTATAATGCATTGGTAGCGTTAAAAATGGGTGTCTGTTTTTAACTGTCTGCCGTGTTACGAGGTGTGGCTCAGTTTGGTAGAGCGCTGCGTTCGGGACGCAGAGGCCGCAGGTTCGAATCCTGTCACCTCGACCATATTTAGGTTTACCTTAAATTTTATGCTTGCATTTTTATTGTTTGTGTGTTATTATCATATTTGATAATGCAAATAATCGAGAGGGGTGACAATATGAAACAGGGAATTCATCCGCAATATGAAAAGGTTACTGTTAGGTGTGCCTGCGGTGCTGAATTTGAAACGCGCTCCACAAAGAAAGACATTCGTTTGGATGTTTGCTCAAAGTGTCATCCGTTTTTCACCGGCAAACAAAAACTGGTTGATACCGGTGGTCGTGTGGACAGATTTAAAAAGCGTTTCGGTATTGAAGACAAATGATTTTGTACGAATGAACATCCGCAGCTGCCCGTAAGCAGTTGCGGTTTTCGTTTATTTTATAACGGAGGGATCCTGTGGCAGAGTATAAAACCGTTGCAAAAATCGCCGCAGCCGAGTTGACAGTACAGCGCTCAAAATTTATCGGCACTGTTAAGCCGGTATCTGATGAAGCCGGAGCGCTTGCCTTTATTTCGGAAATAAAGCAAAAGTATTGGGACGCTCGCCATAATGTTTACGCTTATATTTTAAGGGACGGTAACATCAGCCGTTTTTCGGATGACGGCGAACCTCATTCCACGGCGGGCCTTCCGGTTCTTGAAACAATGCAGAAGATGGGCGTAAGCGATTGCGCGCTTGTGGTTACGCGCTATTTCGGCGGCATCCTGCTCGGTACGGGCGGACTTGTAAGGGCTTATTCCGCATCCGCCCGCGGCACGGTAGAGGCGGCGGGAATCTCGGTTATGCGCCCCTGCACCGTAATGTCATTTGTGTGCGAATATTCCGATTACGGAAAGGCGGAAACGCTTTTAAGGCAGCACGGCGCAGCCGAAATAATACCTGAATTTGCCGAAAAAATAACGGTGAATTTTTCGCTGCCGGACGCAAATCGCGAAAAATTCACCGCCGATATTACCGAAGCCTTTTTCGGTAAAGTTTCGGTAAAAGACATTTCAAAAAAAAATATGGCTTTCGAACTGCCGATGCAAAATGTTTAAACCGCGCAGGTTATCCTTTTAACCCGCGTGACTGGCGATCCATATCTTCAACGACTATATCATATATTTCACCGAGTGAGCGGCAATATTCAAGCACCTTCCACGGTTCGTTTGTGTGGTAGTGTATTTTAATCACTTCTTCATCGCCGACGGCTAAAAGGCAATCGCCTTTGAAGTTTTCGTTAAAATAATCGTTGATTGCGTCTTCGTCAAGATTTTCGCCTTCAATTAAAAGTTGGGTGTCGTATCTGTATTCCATTAAAATTGCTCCTTTGTAATTTGTTATTGCTCATTATATCATATTATGGCGCATTTGGTGCGAAAAAAGTAAATTTATTTTAAATATTTAAAAAAATGCAAGGTTTTTTAAAAAAATCTGCTAATATATTATATAAGAGCAGTAATCGAGTAATCGGGGGTGGAAATTACGGAAAATATCAGGGAGAAAACCGAAAAAATCGAAAGACTCATACTGTCGCCGTATGCCGCTTTCAGCGACGCCTCAAAAGGCCGTGAACGCCCGGAAGAAAAGTGCGATATAAGAACCGAATTTCAGCGTGACCGCGACAGGATAATTCATTGCAAATCCTTCAGAAGGCTTAAACATAAAACACAGGTGTTTTTGGCGCCGGAGGGTGATCATTACAGGACGCGACTTACCCACACGCTTGAGGTGGCGCAGATTGCGCGGACGGTTGCAAGGGCGCTGCGCCTTAATGAGGATCTGACCGAAGCGATAGCCCTCGGTCACGATTTGGGACATACGCCGTTCGGTCACGCGGGCGAGCGTGCTATCCGTTCCATCTGCGGCAATTTCACCCACTACGAGCAAAGCGTTAGGGTTTGTAAATTTGTTGAAAAGGGCGGCAAAGGACTTAATCTTACCTATGAGGTTATAGACGGTATACTTAACCATACAACGGGCGAATGGCCGAAGACCTTAGAGGGTAAAACGGTTCGGTATTGTGACCGTATTGCTTACATAAACCACGATATTGACGACGCTGTGCGGGCAGGCGTGATTTCCGCTGCCGATATTCCCGAAAATCTCAGAGATTATTTCGGCGAAACCAAGAGTATGCGTATAAACAAAATGGTGAATTCTCTGATATCCGGCAGCGAAACGGATATCGGAATGGACGCCGAAACATTTGATAATTATAATAAACTGCATGAATTTTTAACCGAACGTGTGTATAAAAATCCCGAATGCAAGAGCGAGGAAACAAAGGTTCAGGGTATAATATCGGGACTGTATGACTATTATATTAAAAATCCCGACCTTATTCCGCAGGAATTTAACACGGTGCGCGAAAAAGAGGGGACGGAACGCGCGGTCATAGACCATATTGCCGGTATGACCGACCGTTTTGCAATCAGAAATTACACCGATGTCTACGTTCCGCGTTCGTGGGATATATAAACCGCTTTTTACGGAGGTGACTGTCGGTGGCGTTTCCTTATGAATTTTTGGAAGAATTGAAATTTAAAAACGATATTGAATCGGTCATATCCGGATATGTAAGCCTGAAAAGGCGCGGCAGCACCTTGGTAGGGCTGTGCCCTTTCCACAATGAAAAAACGCCGTCGTTTACCGTTTATGCGGATAAAGCGCACTACCATTGTTACGGATGCGGCGCGGGCGGCGATGTAATTACTTTCATAAGGCAGATTGAAAATCTTGATTATGTTGAGGCTGTTCGTTTTCTTGCCGAACGTGCAGGAATATCGGTTCCGATCGACGGCGTGGATGACAGGCGGGCAAAATTAAGGAAAAATGTGCTTGAAATAAATAAAATGTCGGCAAGGTTTTTTTACGAAAGGCTGATTTCGCCGGGCGGCGAAGCAGCAAAAAATTATTATCTTTCAAGAAAACTTGAGCCTAAGACCATTAAACATTTCGGATTGGGATACGCACCTGCAGAATGGGACGGACTTTTAAAACATTTAAGAGCGGCCGGATTTAACGATGACGATATTATCGCCGCGAATGTTGCTTCAAAAGGGAAAAACGGCGGACTTTATGACCGGTTCAGAAACCGTGCGATGTTCCCGATAATAGATTTAAGGGGCAATGTTATCGGATTTTCGGGCAGGGCACTGCCGGGGGACGATAAAAGTGCCAAATACATTAATACTACCGATACTCCGGTTTATAAAAAAAGCAATGTTCTTTACGGTATGAATTTTGCGAAAAATTACTGTTCGGAACAGATAATTTTGGTTGAAGGAAATGTTGACGTTATATCGTTGCATCAAGCCGGATTTCAAAATACGGTTGCCGCTTGCGGCACGGCATTTACGGAAGAACAGGCAAGACTCATTTCGAGATATTCGTCTGAAATAGTCGTTACTCTGGATGCCGACAGTGCAGGACGAAAAGCCACCGCAAAAGCACTTACACTGCTTGACAATCTGAATATCAGCGCAAGGGTGGTACGCTTGCCGGAATGTAAAGACCCCGACGAATATATAAAGAAAAACGGGTCGGTTGAATTTCGCAAATTGTTGGAGGCGGCTCCCACTTCGGTCGAGTATAAACTTTATATGGCGGCGGACGGTGTTGACCTTAACGCGGATGACGGAAAAATCAATTATCTTAAGAAAGCGTCCGAAAGCCTTGCGGCAATTGATGATCCGATAACGGTTGATATGTATATAGGGCGGCTTACAAAATACGGTGTTTCACGGCAGGCGCTCGAAACGCAAATAAAAAAACTGCGTGCGGAAAAAAGGCGAAGAAAAACAAGCGGCGAATTGCGCGAAATACTGAAACCGAAAATTTCGCGAACCGACGTTAATTTTGAAAAGCAGTTAAAGCCGCGTGTGATTAACGCCGAAGAAACCTTTCTTGCCGTACTTGCCACATATCCCGACCTTTATAACGAGGCGCGCGACGCACTTTCACCCGATGATATGACGACGGAATTTAACCGTAAATTTTACCGAAAACTGTGTGAAATTTATGACGGTGATTATACCTTTGATATCTCGCTGTTGGACGAGAATTTTACAACCGCTGAGATCGGGTATGCCTCGGCCATGGTAATGACAAAGGGTAAAACCGAACAACCGGAACGGGTGCTTCGCGACAGTGCGGATGTTATAAAATCCGAAAAGGAAAAGGCGTCACTTTCAAAAGTTACCGAGTTGAATGACGAGGAATGGGCTGAAAATATGCGTAAAATTATAGATAAACGGCGCAACGGCGCAAAAAAATAATAAAAAACGGTATGTATGGTTAACAACACGGGAAAATTAAAATATTGTATGGGAGTTAAGAAGTTTATGGAAGATATCAAAAAGAACAATGTTGATTTTGACAAAACGGAACATCAGGAAAACGAGGTTGATGATTATGTTGTTAATGAGGTGGCTTCGGATAACATTGACAATATAGACGACCCCGAGGATCTTGAAACTCTGGAAACCGAACCGTCGGTTTTAGATCTGGATATGATAGAACCTACAGAAGATGATCTGAAACTGGAAGAATTTGAAATGGACAAGATTGATGATGTGTCTGCTATTGATAACATCTCTCTTGACGATCCGGTCAAAGTGTATCTTAAGGATATCGGGCGTGTTCCGCTTTTGTCAAGCGATGAGGAAATTCAACTTGCGATAAAGATCGGTGAGGGTGACGCAAAAGCGAAAAAAAGGCTTACCGAGGCTAACTTGCGACTTGTTGTAAGTATCGCAAAAAGATACGTCGGCAGGGGGATGCATTTTCTTGATCTTATTCAGGAAGGCAACGTCGGTTTGATTAAAGCGGTTGAAAAATTTGATTACACTAAAGGCTTTAAGTTTTCAACCTATGCTACCTGGTGGATACGGCAGGCGATAACGCGAGCCATTGCTGACCAGGCAAGGACGATTAGGATTCCGGTGCATATGGTTGAAACCATTAACCGACTTAAAAAGACACAAAGTCAGCTGCTGCACGAAAACGGAAAAGAACCGACGGAGGAACAAATTGCTGAAAAAATGAATCTTTCGGTTGAACGTGTGCGGGAGATAATGCGCGTGGCGCAGGAACCCGTATCAATGGAAACGCCGATAGGCCCCGAGGAGGATTCGAGGCTGATGGATTTTATACGCGACGAGGATGCTTTGGCACCCGATGCGGCGGCGCTTAAAACCATAACCAACGAGGATATAGATAATGTTTTAAAAACGCTTAACCCTCGTGAAGAAGCGGTTATAAGGCTGCGTTTCGGTTTGCTTGACGGAAGATGCCATACTCTTGAAGAAGTCGGTAACCATTTTGATGTTACGCGCGAAAGAATAAGGCAGATAGAAGCCAAAGCACTCAGAAAATTGCGTCACCCGATAAGAAGTAATAAATTTAAGGACAGATAACAATGCTGTTTAATCAAGAAACCGATTATGCAATAAGGATAGTTGCTTTCCTTGCCGAACAGAAATCCAAATGTGACGCAAAAACAATCGCACTTAAAACCGGCGTGACTGAGAGGTTTACTCTTAAAATTCTTCACCGACTTGTTAAAAGCGGAATAGCAAAATCATATAAAGGTTCAAAAGGTGGGTACACCCTGGCAAAGCCGCCGGAGAGCATCACGCTTTTGGAGGTTATAGAAGATATTTGCGGCGAACTGGAGTTCAGCCGCTGTCAGGGCGACGGTAACTGCTGCACCCATCCGCAGGGTATGTGCAGATTTTATTCGGTGTTTGACGGGGCAAGCCGAAATATAAGGGAACAGTTCGCCTCTGTCAATTTCGCCGTGGATAATAATAAAATCACTAATTGAAAGCAGGTGTATAATTATGATAACAAAATATAAAACGCACGGAGTTTGTGCAAAAAACATTACAATTGAGGTTGACGATGATGACCGACTTGTAAACGCAGAGTTTGAGGGAGGGTGCAACGGCAATCTTAAAGGCATTACCGCTTTGTGCAAAGGTATGAAGACAGACGACATTATAGATAAACTGTCAGGGCTTAAATGCGGTTATAAGAGCACATCTTGCCCCGACCAGTTGGCAGCCGCTTTGAAAGAATACAAGGCTTCAAAATAAGGAGCAATTACTATGCCGGACGAATATATCAAGATAGCGGGGGATCACCCGTCTAAAGAAATTGAATCTGAAAAAAGCGGGAGCAGACCTCAATTTGCGGACGCCGATACTGTTGCAAAGAGCCGTGAACTCGGTGTGATCGTGGCGGATAAACTTTTGGTTTCATCGGATAAATTTGCGCCCGCCGAGGTAGGGCAAAGCGCGGAAATGGCTTTGCAGAAGGAACTTTTGCTGAGTTTTACGGCACTTGGCGCTTTTGAGAATGAAATATCATCATCGGATGCTTCGGATATAGCGCACAATTCGTTTTTAAAGGAAATAAACGATAAACGCCCCGACCTTTATGAAACGCTTAAATCTTCCGGCGCTCTGTCATTTTACTATTTGGCGTTCCGCCGCGGCATAGAGGTTGACAGAAGAATGGGCCAGACCTTTGCAATGCTTTGCGGACACGACGGCGACCCTGTGTACCAGGAACTCGGCGAGGCGCTGTATTGCTGGTTTTATTCCAAAATATCCGATAAAATAGCGGCGTGCGGTCTGTCCTGACCTTTGCGGCGTGCGGTATGGAAATTTACACAAATTTTATGCTGTAAACCGCTTTTTGGCGGTTGACTAATCGTTCCCGAAAGTGTATCATATTATAGGTGTTTTACACCGTGAATTTTATAAAAGGAAGTGAGTTGTGTTGGATAGCGGCGATAATTTATGCCCCAATCCCAAACGAATAACCGCCGTTTGCGGCACCGATATAATAACAGGCACAACTTGCAGCCTTCACAGCCGAAAATAATCGTCGGCTTGTGTTCTTGTGTTGATTTTGCGTCTTTCATTATATTTCTGCTCTTTTGCGAACGGCGATAAGGAGGAAATGTAATGGAAGACTTTATTTTTGCCAATCTTCGTGAACTGCTGGATCAGAACCGCCTGCGTGATTTGCGTGAGCGTCTTTCGGAAATGAATGTTGTTGATATTGCGGAATTTATTGAAGAACTGCCCGAAGAAAAACTGATACTTACATTCCGCATACTGCCAAAGGATATAGCAAGCGATGTCTTTGCTTACCTGGGCGCGGATAATCAGGCGAAGATCGTTGAAGGTATGAACGATAAGGAACTCGGCGCGCTGGTTGACGAGTTGTATGTTGATGACGCGGTTGACTTTATCGAGGAAGTCCCGGCAAATGTTGTGCGGCGTGTACTTGCCAACGCAAGTAAAGAAACGCGCGATACCATAAACCGATTTTTAAAATACCCCGAAAATTCCGCCGGCAGCCTTATGACTATTGAAATGGTGGAACTGCACGACCGTCTTACGGTCGGTGAGGCTATTAAGTCCATTCGTGCCACCGGTCTTGATAAGGAAACGATCTATACCTGTTATGTTATTGACGATAAACGCCATTTGATAGGCGTTTTGCCGCTGCGGCGCCTGCTGCTTGCCGACGAAACCACCGCCATAAGCGATATAATGAGTGATGACGAGCAGATTGTAAGCGTACATACGCTTGAAGACCAGGAAGTCGTTGCCGAACTTGTGCGTAAGTACGATCTTTTGAGCATACCCGTTGTTGACGGGGAAGGAAGGCTTGTCGGCATTATTACGATTGACGATATCGTCGATATAATCGAGGAAGAAGCGACAGAAGACTTCCAAAAGATGGCACTTATGACCCCTAATGACGACGAATACCTTAAAACCGGAGTCTTTCGTCAGACGCGCAGCCGTATAGTATGGCTGCTGGTGCTTATGGTATCCGCCACCTTTACCGGTAAAATCATTACTAATTTTGAGGATATTCTGGGTCAGATAGCCGGTCTTACCGCCTGCATACCTATGCTTATGGATACGGGCGGAAACGCCGGAAGTCAGACTTCAACCCTTATAATCCGTGGTTTGGCATTGGGCGAAATAAAGGTTAAAGATTTTTTTAAGGTGCTGTTTAAAGAACTGCGTGTTTCTCTGCTTTGCGGTTTGATACTTGCGGTTGCCAATTTTATCCGTATGTATTTGTTGGCGGATTTCATAGGTGTTCATAATGATCTTAGGGTGTTCTTTGTGGTGTGTGCTTCAATGTTGCTTGCCGTTGTGGTTGCGAAATGCATAGGCTGCATATTGCCTATTGCCGCAAAACTTGTAAAGTTAGATCCTGCACTTATGGCGGGGCCGATGATTACCACAATTGTTGACGCGGTAACGCTGCTTATATACCTTTCCCTTGCTAAACTTATGCTGGGATTGTAAAAAGGAGTGTTTTTTGTGAGTGTTGTTGAGCGCTTTTTGAAGTATGTTACATTCGAAACGACTTCGGACGAAAATTCCGAAAGTTGCCCGTCAACCGCAGTGCAGACCAAGTTTGCCGAATATCTGGTTAAAGAACTTAAAGGTGTCGGGCTTGATGACGCACAGTGTGACGGTAACGGATATGTTTATGCGCATATACCTGCGTCGGCAGGATATGAAAACGAACTGCCCATAGGGTTTATAGCGCATATGGATACTTCGCCCGCCGTAAGCGGATTGGGCGTTAAGCCGCAAATCATAAATTTTGACGGGGAAAACGCACCGCTTGTTGACAGTAAATATATAGGCTGCGATTTAATAGTGACCGATCATAAGACCCTTTTGGGTGCTGACGATAAAGCGGGAGTTGCGGAAATTGTCGCCGCCTGCGAAAAGATTGTTAACGGCGCAGGCGCACCGCACGGTAAAATTTGCGTGTGCTTTACGCCCGACGAAGAAATAGGCAGGGGCGCGGATAAACTTGATCTCCGACTTCTGGGTGCCGAATATGCCTATACGGTGGACGGCGGCGAACTCGGCGGGATTGAATGCGAAAATTTTAATGCTGCCGCGCTTAATTTAGTCGTGAATGGCGTGAACTCGCACCCCGGTGACGCTAAAGGTAAAATGCGCAACGCACTGCTTTATCTGAATGAGTTTGTGTCAATGCTGCCGCCCGAACAGACTCCCGCGAACACAGAGGGCAGGGAAGGGTTTTACCATATAACCGACCTTTGCGGAAATGAGAGCCGCGCAGAACTTAATCTGATAATAAGGGATTTTGACGCCGATATATTTAAAAATCGCAAGAAATTCATTGCCGATACGGTTGATTTTTTGAATAAGAAATACGGCGACGGTACATTTGTTGCCGACATCAGCGACAGTTATTTCAATATGTATGAGATTATAAGCCGTTACCCCGAAATTACGGAACGTGCAAAGCAGGCGATGCTTGCCGCGGGGGTGGAACCGAAAATCTGCGCCATACGCGGCGGAACGGACGGCGCACGCCTTTCGTTTATGGGTCTGCCTTGCCCCAACCTTTCAACCGGTGGGCTTAATTTTCACAGTATATATGAAGCCGTACCGGTGGACGCTTTGCATAAAATGGTGGATGTGCTTGTAAATATTGTTAGCCCCAATTAGAATATTCGGCGTTTAAATTTAAAAAAATAAACCGGCAGAAAAGTCAAACTTTTTTGCCGGTTTATTTTGCGGAGATATAATAATTTCCTGACGGGGGATTGAGAGTAACGGTGGTTTTCGGGCTGACGGAAAGTACAAGCCCCTTGCTCTCACCTGACCGCTGACGGTACGAACAAACCCTTGTCGCCCTCTGACGAGGGTGCGGGTGTCCGGTGGACACCTGAAGCGAAGCAGAAGCACCGACCGAGGCGGTGTA
>CAVGND010000013.1:0-43616 GCA_963630555.1 Roseburia intestinalis
GACATTAGACGGTAGACATTAGATGTGGGTGGCTGTAGTTTGAGCGCTGACGGTAGGCACTTACCACTTGCCTCCCATTCTAGATGTTAGACATTAGACGGTAGACGTTAGATGTGGGTGGCTGTAGTTTGAGCGCTGACGGTAAGCACTTACCACTTGCCTCCCTCTGACGAGGGAGGTGTCAAAACGAAGTTTTGACGGAGGGAGAGATACCGAAAACTAAATATAAACCGCAGACTACAGACATCGGACATCTTATATTAGAGTTTAATTTTAGATATTGGATAATGGTAACGGTAGTTAGGGAATAGACAGCACCTTGTTCTTACTGTTGGTTTTTCTCTCCCTCAGTAAAAAATTTCAATTTTTGCCAGCTTCTCGGCTGCCGCCTCGGTCGGTGCTTCTGCTTCGCTTCAGGTGTCCACCGGACACCCGCACCCTCGTCAGAGGAACCAAGGGCGGCGTTGCAGCCGAATAACGGACGGCAGTCGGGTGAAACCGATCGTTACGCCGTCATGTTCCGAAATCCGAAATCCGAAGTAAAATTGCACGGAAAATTCTTATTTCGTCTGTACAAACGCTGCGGACTGTGGTAGAATGTAATAAATATGTACACTGTGCGCGCTTGCGGAAAACCGTGTTGCGCCGAACATTTTAAATATTATGAAAATTTCCGAAAAAAAGGGGGGCGACCGATATGTTGAAAAAAACCGTGCTGTTGGTCTGCGCCCTTTTTATCTGCCTGTCGTTTACCGGCTGCCGCTGGTCGTTCGAAGCGTCCGAGATGCTCTCGTCCCCTGCACCGGCGGGCGAACCCGGCGAAATCAAGGCTCTGCTGGATAAAAAATACGGCACGTCGGTCGCGCTTAAATATCCGCGAACGGGGTCGACCCATTCCGCTGTCATTATCCGCGATTTTAACGGCGATAAAAAGCGTGATGCGGTTGCGTTTTTTAAGGTTGAAGGCAAATCGCAAAAAAACGATACGCCGGCAATGCACATCGTCCTGCTGGGCGAACGTGACGGCGACTGGAAAATAATATCGGATACCGAGGTTGCCGCCGCCGCACTCGACAAAGTCGAACTTTGCGATTTTTCCGGCTCCGGCCGCACCGATATAGTTGTCGGTTGGGAACTTGCGTCCTCCGGCGGCCGCAAACTTGAAGTTTACGGAATATCGGGCGGTAAACTGAAAAGCCGTGCGGATAAACCGTACACCGAGTTCGCCGTCTGCGATTTAAACAACGATTCGCTGCCCGAACTTGTAACCGCTTACATAAATTCCGCCCGTCACAAAGCAACCGCTGCGCTGATAACGGTGGGCGAAAAGGGGATAAAAAGCACGTCCGAAATTTCGCTTAATTCCTCCGCGACCGATTACCGCGCGCCCGTGGTTGCCGAAACCGCCGAGGGTGTTCCTGCGGTCTATCTTGACGCGGTAACTGCCGACAGCGGAAGTTTCACCGAACTGCTGTGCGTAAAAAACGGCGTGTTCCGCAATCTCCTGCCCGACGGCTGCACCGTGCGCCCGTCGAATATTGCGGTTACCGATCTGGACGGTGACGGCGTGCCCGAAGTCCCCTCGGCTCAGTCGATGCCCTCAAATCCAAGCCTTAAAGGCAGCGAAAATATTGCGATGACCGTCTGGAAAACATACAGTCTTGACGGTGCCATAACTTCGGCTTATACCGCCGTTAATTATATTGACGGATACTGTATCTTCCTGCCCGAAAAGTGGGTAGGCTCGGTTATTGCGTCCGCCGATTACGACAATTCCCAACGCACATTTTATCGCTATAATGCCGAAACGGGCACGGTCGGCGAAGAAATAATACGGTTTATTACCGTTCCGTCCGAAGAACGCTCGGAATATGACGGTGACGATTCGTATGCGTTAATATCCTCCTCCGGAAATAAGGTTTACTATGCCAAAAGCGGCGTCAGCAGTATGACGCCCGATGAAAAAAATATCAAAAATATGTTTGTCCTGCTGGCGGACGGTAAGCCGGCTGTCAACCGTACCGACCGTTGACCCTCGGGCGGTAATCCGTCCCCGCAAAATAATGAAAGAAGGGTGATATACAGATGAAAAAAGTTCTTATAGTCGAGGATGAAGCCGACATCAGGGGCTTTGAGGTAATCGGACTTAAACGCGCCGGCTACACAACAACCGAAGCGTCGTCCGGCGAAGAAGCACTTGAGGTTTTTGAGGAAAACGGCGGCGATTTCGATATCGCCCTGCTTGATATTTCAATGCCGGGTATGGACGGATTCACCCTCTGCCGTGCCCTGCGTGAACGCTCGCCCGAACTCGGTATAATTATGCTGACGGCACGCTCACAGGAAACCGATAAGATAAGCGGCCTTATGATGGGCGCCGACGATTATATAACCAAACCGTTCAGCCCGACGGAACTTACCGCGCGTGTGGATTCGCTTTACCGTCGTGTTCAGCTGCAAAAAAACCGCGTGACCATTCCAACCCGTTCGGATACAGTGGTTTTGGGGGATTTCGCCCTCGATACCCACCGCCGCGTCCTTAAAAAAGCGGGTAAGGAAATTGAACTTACACAGGTTGAATACCAGATAATGGAATATTTTTTCACAAATCCTGATTCGGCGCTCAGCCGAACCGCAATACTTAAACGGGTCTGGGGTACTACCTATGTCGGCGAGGAAAAAATAGTCGATGTTAATATCCGCAGATTGCGTATGAAGGTTGAGGACGACCCCTCCGACCCGAAACATTTGCTCACCGTTTGGGGTATGGGGTACCGCTGGTGCACGAACTAGACGCTAGACGATAGACTCTAGACAGTAGACCGTGGTGGGCGGTAGTTTAAGCGCTGACGGTGAGCACAAACCACTTGCCGCCCATTCTAGATGTTAGAAGTTAGACGTTAGACATTAGATGTGGTGAATGTCGGCTTGCGGGCTGACGGTATGCACTTACCACTTGCCGCCCATTCTAGATGTTAGAAGTTAGACTTTAGACGTTAGATGTGGTGAACGGCAGCTTGCGGGCTGACGGTAAGCACAATCCCTTGCCTCCCTCTGACGAGGGAGGTGGGTTTTGGCCGAAGGTCAAAACTCGGAGGGAGAGAAGAACTGCATTTAACATCAATCCGCCGTCTGTTATCAAAACCGCCGTCTACACATTTACAATCAACTACCCGAAATCCGAAACGGAGTTGCCGCATAATGAAAAAGATAAGTTTAAAGTCAATATTAACCTTAAGCGGCATTACCCGTCGCTGGCTGCTCAACGTTTTGGCGGTCGTCGTGCTCGTTATGCTCGTTTGCGAAATTGTTTTTATCGTTGCCTTCACTTCCTCAACCTACAGTGCGATAGCCGATTCCGCAGTTTCCTACGCAAAGCCGTTCGGTGCGCTTGCCCTCGCAACTGACGAGGATTTCGCCGTGCGCGCCCGTGAAATAAGCGACAACTTTGCCGACCGCGACAAGATAGAGGTTCAGGTTTTTGATAAAAACGATGTTATGACCGTGACCACGGGCGGATTTTACGGCAACACAAACGGCAACGACCTGCCCGATTATAAAGAGGCGAAAGAGAGTAAGTTTGACACCGCCTATTGCCGCACCACAACCGGGGACGGTGCGCCGGTGCTCGCCGTAACCGTCGTCCTGCCCGATTACGGTGAGGGGAGTATGGGCGCCTACCGCGTGCTGACATCGCTTGACCGAGTCCGCTTTTATATAACCGTCGTTATAACGGTTGCGGTGCTTATCGGCGTTGCCGTTGTGCTTATAACCGCATTTTCGGGCGCGTATTTCATCCGTTCCTATGTTCGCCCGGTACACCTTGTGACAACGGCTGCCGGCAATATCGCCGCCGGCAATTTTAAGGATCGCCTGCCCGTAGAGCATGATGACGAGATAGGCGAGCTCTGCCTGGCTATAAACAATATGGCTGAAAAAATCGAAAACACCGATAAAATGAAGAACGATTTTATATCCTCCGTGTCGCACGAACTGCGAACGCCGCTTACCGCAATCAGGGGCTGGGGCGAAACGGTCAAAATGTGCGTCGGGGACGACCCCGCAACGGTCGAGCGTGGAATCGACATAATCTTAAGCGAAGCGAACCGCCTTTCGGGACTGGTTGAAGATATATTGGACTTTTCAAGAATGCAGTCGGGCAAACTCAGCGTCACGCTCCAAAAAATCAATCCCGTTGACGTTTTGTCCGAGGCGGTCGGTATGTATACCGAACTTGCGGCAAAACAAAAGATAAAACTGACGCATATCACCCCCGAAAATCCGCCGCTTGTAATGGCAGACCGCAACCGCCTGAAACAGGTGTATATAAACGTAATAGATAATGCGATAAAATATTCTTTCGAGGGCGGATTTATCTGTATTTCTTCATCGGTTGAGGACGGCTGCCTGCGTACCGAAATTTCGGATACCGGCGCAGGAATCGCCCCTAAGGATATTGACCGTGTTAAAGAAAAATTCTATAAGGCGAACAAAACCGTGCCCGGCTCGGGTATCGGGCTTGCGGTAGCCGATGAGATTATAAAACAGCATAACGGGCTTATGTTTCTTGAAAGCACCGAGGGCGTCGGTACTACGGTGACGATAGTTCTGCCCGTGCTGCCCGAAGAAAAAAATGAGGATGAGGTCACCGCCGTTTACTTCCCCCCGATGAGCGAAGAAGAAACCATCGACGATGTTAAACAGGCAAGTTCCCTTGAGGAAATCGAAAACGAACTGACCGGAGAAAGGAATGAACAGAATGGGGAATAAAAAAATTACAAGTATCGGCGGTCAGGCGCTGATTGAAGGAATTATGATGCGCGGGCCGAAAAAAACATCGGTCGCCGTCCGACTGCCCGACGGCAGCATAGATGTTTCGGAACTTAACGGATTGGGCTTGGCAAACAAAAATAAATTTTGCTCGCTGCCCGTTATCCGCGGCGTCCTCGGGTTTATCGACTCCCTCACTATAGGCTATAAAGCGCTGATGCTGTCGGCGGAAAAATCCATGCCCGATGAGGAAAATGAAAACACAAACGCCGAATCAGCCGAATCAGCCGAGGAAAACGAAAACACAAATGCCGAAAAGAACGAACAAAAGGCGGAAAAAGGCTCTTCCGCCGTGCTTATGGCGGTCGTCGGCACGCTGTCGGCGGTGCTGGGCGTTGCGCTTGCCGTCGCTTTGTTTATGTTCCTGCCGGCAATCATCTTTAACCTTATAAACGCCGCCGCCACCCCGAACGTCGGAATCGGGTGGGATGTGCTGTGGCACGGCCTTCAGGGCGGAAAACTGGATATGTGGCGCGCCGCCTTGGAAGGTGTCGTAAAGGTCATGGTTTTTATAACCTATATAGCCGTCGTTTCGCTGCAACCCGATATAAAGCGTGTGTTTAGGTACCACGGCGCCGAGCATAAGACCATTTTCTGCTATGAAAAAGGACTGCCCCTGACGGTCGAAAACTGCCGCAAACAGATTCGTTTTCACCCACGCTGCGGCACCTCGTTTATGTTCCTTATGATAGCGGTCAGCATAATAATTTCCACCGCTATCGTGGTGCTTTTCCCCGCCGTAACCAAACTGACCGCCCTCTGGGTCGCAATAAAAATACTGCTCATCCCGCTTTTTTGCGGTGTGGGCTACGAACTTATAAGATACTGCGGCAGACACGATAACCGCTTTACAAAAATCGTGGCGGCGCCCGGACTGTGGATTCAGCGCCTTACAACCAAAGAACCCGACGACTCTATGCTGGAGGTCGCAATCGCCGCCGTGGAATATATTCTCCCCGAAGATACGGAAGATGACGAATGATAAAATCAAGGTTCGATTTAACGGCTCGCCTTGCCGCCGAATTTCGCACGGCAGGCATGGAATTTCCGTCCTTTGAAGCAAGGCAGTTGACGGCGCAGTTTTATAACGGCAGCGAACAGTCGGTAAAACAAATAGAAGAACTTGCTTGCCGCCGAATAAAGGGTGAGCCGCTGCAGTACCTGCTCGGCGAATGGGAGTTTTACGGGCTGCCTTTTTCGGTCGGCGAAGGGGTGCTTATCCCCCGCCCCGAAACCGAACTGCTTGTAGACCGTACCCTCGAATTTACCGACGGAAAAAAAGGCTTGAAAATAGCCGACCTCTGCTCCGGAAGCGGCTGCATAGCCGTCGCCCTCGCCCTTAATACCGAAAATTGCCGTGTTATCGCCGTTGAAAAATCGGCGGCGGCTTTTGAATATCTTAAACGGAATATCGAAAAAAATCACGCCGATGTTGAAGCACGGCTCGGCGACGCCGCCGCATTTTGCGAGAAGTGCGACATCGTGGTTTCCAATCCGCCTTATATTAAATCGTCGGTTATACCCACCCTCCCGCGTGAGGTTTTAAAAGAGCCGAAATCGGCGCTTGACGGCGGTGCGGACGGCTTGTTTTTCTATAAAACCTTTGCCCGAAATGCCGCAAATATGCTTAAAAACGGCGGTAAACTGCTGCTCGAAATCGGCTTTGACCAGGCGGCAGAGGTCGAAAATCTGCTTAAAACATCAGGCTTTTCGGATGTTAAAATTTTTAAAGACCTGTCGGGCAACGATAGGGTGATTATTGGGACTTACGCCCTTTAGCGCAGTTGTAATACATTCCCCCGTTTTAATAAAATTAAAGGCGCAATTTAGACATTAGATTTTAGACTGTAGACGTTAGACTGTAGACTGTAGACGAGGGTAACGGTAGTTTGAACGCTGACGGTAAGCACAATCCCTTGCCTCCCGTTCTAGACATTAGATGTTAGACTGTAGACTTTAGACGAGGGTAACGGTAGTTTGAACGCTGACGGTACGCACAGTCCCTTGTCGCCCTCTGACGAGGGAGATGTCAAAACGTAGTTTTGACAGAGGGAGAGAAAATACTATCTGCAAGAACAATTTACTGTCTGCTATCAAACCCCCGCCCACCACATCTAAAATCTAAAATCTAAAATCCAAAACAAAAAATAAAATCATCAGGAGGAATTTAAAATGTCTGACGATAAGCAAAAAGCGCTGGAAACGGCGATACAGCAACTTGAAAAAACCTACGGCAAAGGCACCGTTATGCGCCTTGGCGAGAATACCAATATGAATGTCGAGCATATTCCGACAGGCTCGCTCTCGCTTGATATGGCGCTGGGTATCGGCGGCGTGCCGAAAGGCCGTGTGGTTGAAATTTTCGGGCCCGAATCCTCCGGTAAAACCACCGTTGCGCTGCATATAGCCGCCGAGTCGCAAAAAAACGGCGGCGAGGTTGCTTTTATTGATGTTGAGCATGCGCTCGACCCCGTTTATGCCGCAAATCTCGGCGTTGATATCGATTCGCTGCTTGTTGCGCAGCCCGATACGGGCGAGCAGGCGCTTGAAATTGCCGAAGCACTTATCCGTTCCGGCGCGATTGAAGTGGTGGTAATCGACTCGGTTGCCGCCCTCGTTCCCAAAAATGAAATCGAGGGCGATATGGGCGACAGTCATATGGGCCTGCACGCACGCCTTATGTCCCAGGCGCTCAGAAAACTGTCGGGCGCACTTTCAAAAAGCAACTGCGTTGCCATATTTATTAACCAATTGCGTGAAAAAGTCGGCGTAATATACGGCTCAAGCGAAACTACAACGGGTGGCCGTGCGCTTAAATATTACGCCTCGGTCAGAATTGATATACGGAAGATTGAAACCCTTAAAAGCGGCGGCGAGGTGTACGGTTCACGCACCCGCGCAAAAATCGTTAAGAACAAGGTCGCTCCCCCGTTCAGGGAGGCGGAATTTGACATTCTCTACGGTAAGGGCATTTCCCGTATGGGCGAAATTGTCGACCTCGGCGTTAAGTTCGATATAATCAAAAAGTCGGGCGCATGGTTCTCTTATAATGATATCAGGCTCGGGCAGGGTCGTGAAAATACCAAGGCGTTCCTGCGCGATAATGACGATATCCGCACCGAGGTTGAGGCAAAACTCACCGAAAAAATGAAGGAGGCGACCACCGCTTCCCTTAATAAACGCATAGGCAAAAAAGCCGAAACCGCCGACGAAAAGACCGTCGAAACCGTCGCCGAATCAAAACCCGAACCGACGGCTGCCCCGGCAGAGGAGGAAAAGGCAAAGCCCGTTCGCCGTACCCCCAAAATCAACATTGACGTGTCGGTTGACTGATGAGGATAGATGAAGTCCTGCGCCGCCGCAAATCGCTTGTCGCGCTGCGCCTTTCGCCGCCGCCCGACCCTTCGGAATTCGGCGCGGAGGTTGACGCCGTCGGCTTGCCCGCAATAGACGCCGAAACATTCCGAAAAAGCGGATATAAAGAAGGGGACGAACTGGCGGACGGCGAATTTGAAGATTTAATTCACGCTTCGGCTTGCTCCCGTGCCCTGCGTCGGGCATATTGGTACCTTGAGCGGTACGATTGCTCAAAAAAGCAGATGATTATAAAACTGCGCCGCTCTTTCCCCGATTATGCCGCCGCATTTGCCGCACAAAAATGTGCCGAACAGGGCTTTATTGACGACCGCCGATATGCCGCTCGCCTTGCCGAAAATTATATAACCGTAAGGCATATGTCGTGCCGCGAGGCGCAGGCAAAACTCTTCGCAAAAGGCATACCGGGCGACATCGCAAAGGAAGCGGTCGGCGGGATAGAGTGCGACCCGACGGAGAATATAACCGAACTGATAGAAAAGAAATACAAAAACCGCCTCGCCGATAAAAAGCAGCGCGCAAATACCGTCGCCGCCCTTGCAAGAAAAGGGTTCTCGTTCGGCGATATAAAAACCGCGCTTGCAAATTTCCTGCCGGAGGCGGAGGACGAATTTTACGGAGATTAAAACATGGTAAAAGTTGCAATGGTGTCGCTCGGATGCCCGAAAAATCAGATAGACGCCGAAATGATGCTGTATGAGTTGGAGCAAAAAGGCTTTGAAACGGTAACGGCTGAAGTCATCGCCGACGTTATTATCGTAAATACCTGCGGCTTTATTGAGGACGCAAAACGCGAGGCTATCGAAACCGTTTTAACCCTTGCCGAACTTAAAAAGCAGAACCTTAAAGCGCTTATCGTAACCGGCTGCCTTGCCGAGCGGTACGGCGCCGATATAGCGGCTGAAATGCCCGAGGTCGACGCGGTCGTCGGCATCGGCGAAAACGGCAGAATTGCCGAAATAATCAACGAAACCCTTGCCGGAAAAGGCGGACTTTTTACCGGAAACAAGTACGATTTAAACATTGATATGCCGCGCGTCGTTTCAACCCCCAAATATACGGCATATGTAAAAATTGCCGAGGGGTGCGACAATTGCTGCACCTATTGCGCCATTCCGCTGATACGCGGAAGGTTCCGCTCCCGCAAAATCGAAAATATCCTTGCGGAGATTGCCGACCTTGCAAAAAACGGCATCAAAGAGGTTATCCTTGTCGCACAGGATACAACAAGATACGGCGAGGATATCTACGGCACCTCAAAACTGCCCGAACTTATCCGCCGTGCGGCGCAAATTTCGGGAATTGAGTGGATACGCACGCTTTATACCTACCCCGAGCGGATAACCGACGAACTTATAAAAACCGTCGCCGAAGTTCCGCAGGCGGTCAAATATTTCGACATTCCGATTCAGCACTGCAACGGCGAAATTCTTAAACGAATGAATCGCACGGGCAACCGTGAAACGCTCACGGCACTTATGCGGAAACTGCGTAAAAATATCCCGGGCGTTACATTGCGTACCACCCTTATAACCGGCTTCCCCGGCGAAACCGAGGCGCAGTTTGAGGAACTTTGCGACTTCGTAAACGATGTAAAGTTTGACCGACTCGGCTGCTTTGCATATTCCGAGGAGGAGGGTACCGTCGCCGCAGGCTTTAAAGACCAAATCGAGCCGCAGCTCCGTGCCGATCGGGCAGAGATAATTATGAACGACCAACTCCGCATAGCGATAGAGAAAAACCGCGCCAAAATAGGTACGGTTCAGCGTGTGATGGTTGAAGGGCTTGACGGAACGCTTAACTGCTACGCCGGCAGAACCGAAGCCGATGCGCCGGAAATTGACGGCAGGGTCTACTTTATGTCGCCCAAAAAGTTAAATCCGGGCACATTTTTAAATGTGGTAATTAACGACACGGTCGAGTACGACCTGTTGGGAGAAGAGGAATAATTTATGAATTTACCTAATAAACTTACCGTCGCAAGAATAATCGCAACTCCGCTGTTTATGGCGGCGCTTGTCCTGGAATTTCCGTTCCATTACCTCGCCGCACTTGTGATTTTTTCCGCCGCGTCAATAACCGACCTGTTTGACGGAAAAATAGCGCGCTCCCGTGGGCTCGTTACCGATTTCGGTAAATTTTTAGACCCGCTGGCGGATAAAATGCTCACAACATCCGCATTTTTGGGCTTTATGGTAAAGGGTATCGGCTGGCAGACGGTCTGGGTAACGTTTATCATCCTGTTCCGTGAGTTCGCCGTGTCGTCACTGCGGCTTGTCGCCGTCAGCAGCGGCAATAAGGTCATCGCCGCCAATATGTGGGGTAAATGCAAAACCGTTACCCAAATGGCAGGCATTGTCGTTGCGCTTGCGTCCTACGCCGTGCTTGAAGATTTCGCCGTCGGCGGCGCGGAACTTACCTGCGTTTTCGAAACCGTGATAAGCCTTCTGCTCTGGCTTTCGGCTGCCATGTGCATGGTTTCGGGCTTTATCTATTTTTACGAGAGTCGCTCGCTCATCAATTCAAATAAATAATAAGCCGAATAATAACGGGCAGAACAACGTACCTGATAATAATAGGGCACACCGCAGGCGCCGAATGCCGTTTCGGATGTTAGTGGTCAGTGATTAGATATCAGATATTAGTTATTAAATTTTAGTTATTAGTTGTTAGTGATTAGATGTTAGATGGAAACACCGTCAGCCTGCCGGCTGACGGTGTTTTTCAACCCCTCACCTCTACTTGTACGCTGACGGTACGCACAACCCCTTGCCTCCCGTTCTAGACGTTAGACATTAGACTGTAGATGTTAGATGTGGTGTACTAGACATTAGACTGTAGATGTGATAGGCGGTAGTTTGAGCGTTGACGGCGTTTTGACCGCTGACGGTACGCACAACCCCTTGCCTCCCTCTGACGAGGGAGGTGGGTTTTGACCGTAGGTCAAAACTCGGAGGGAGAGATAACTAAGGCTAACAGTAACCACCGACCGAGGGAGAAATACCGCAAACCGACGGTAATCCGAACGCTTTATATATCAAAGTCGTGAAGTTATCGCCTGCCCGAATCGCCCCCAAAGCCTGAACTCCGCCGCCTGCGCTGCTTCGGTTTGGGCGGTTTAATCCGCCCCGTCGGAAAAATATTTTTGCAATTCCGCAAGGTTTTGCCTGTTTATGCCGTCCGCTTTAAACAGTCCGGAATACGAATATATAATTACGCCGTCGGCACGGGTTTCGGCTTCGGCAGCCTGCTTTTTAAGTATATCGCCGCTCACCTGCCATTCGTTGCTTGCGGCGTCTTCTGAACCGAGTTTATACGCCGCCAACCCTATATACAACGCGACCGAGGGGTGCCGCTTAAGTTCCGTCCAATCATCAAGAAGGGACGAAAACCTGAATTTTTCGGTAGGGTAACCGTACCCGAAATAGAGTTGCGGCGCTATATAATCGGCGTATCCGCTGCAGGAAGCCCAGCGGCGGATATCGGCGTACTGCTCGGTATAATTTTTGTCGCTGCCGTCCTTTGAAATATGGGCGGACGGACTTACGCCGAATACGGTGTTGTTTTTTGAATGCGCCGCCCTATAAAGTGAGCAGACAAGGGCGTCAACCTGCACCCGCCGCCAATCGCCAAGGGATAGCGGCGTTTTTACCGACGCGGCGTAGGCACCGTATTCGGCTTCGTCAAACCACGGGTCGCCGGTGGGGTAGAAATAGTCGTCAATATGCAGGCCGTCAATATTATAATTATCAATTATCTCGTGCGCACCGCTGCATACGAGGCGCTGAATTTCCGGCGACGAGGGATTGAACCATACGGCGATTTTTCCGTCCGATGACGGCAGTTTTTTAACCAGGTTATCGTTTGCGGGGTCGTCGTCTGTCAGGTAAATGCGTGCCGGATTGTTTTCGGCAAGGTCGTTTACCGAATCAACCGATGAGGCGGCGCGGTAGGGGTTTATCCAGGCGTGAAATTTCATTTTTTTGCTATGTGCGTAACCGACCATAAATTCAAGCGGGTCAAATCCCGGGTCTTTACCCTGTTCGCCCGAAATAAAGGCTGCAAAAGGAAATATTTTTGACGGATAGGCTGCGTCGGCGTTTGCACGAACCTGAACAAACAGGTCGGTTATCCCTATCCCCGAGAGGTTGTCGAACATTTTGCGGACGTTGGATTTAAACCCCGTTTCGGTTTTATCGTGGTTGCCGAGTTCTATGTACGATATCCACGCACCGCGGACGGTTTCGGAGTCGCCGTTTGCACCTTCCGAAGAATTTGCGGGCGGGGCGGCAGGGCTGCTTCCGTGTCCCGTGCCGCAGGCGCACGCCGCAAGCATTAACGAGAGCAGGACGGCTGTTATTTTAAGCATATTCATAATTATTCCCCCTTGTCACATTGTATGTTTGCGGCGGAGAGGGTAGACTTACGGCACGCACAACCCCTTTTGCCCCCTCGTCAGGTAAAGCGGGGAGGCGGTGCCGCATTTATCCGTAAAAGCTGAAAGCGGAATGACATGACTGTCATTCCGCTTAAAAAATTGTGATATAAATTACAGAAGATTTCCGGAAAATTTGCCGTAGTTTTGCAAAGCCGGGTAATCCCACTGCCGCAAGACCTCGTAAATTCCGGCACAGACGGTATTTGAAAGATTAAGGCTGCGCGCGTCCGAAATCATCGGCAATCGGACGCAGGTGTCAAGATTTTGCCGTAAAAGTTCTTCGGGCAATCCCTTTGTTTCCTTGCCGAAAACCAAAAAGCAGTTATCGGGGTAATCAACCTCCGTGTATGTATGGGGCGCCTTTGTGGTAAAGAAAAAGAAGTTTCCGCCCCTGTTTTTTTCGGCAAAATCGGCGTAGTCTTTGTAATAGGTAATATCAAGCAGGTGCCAGTAATCAAGCCCTGCGCGTTTCAACTTTTTATCGTCGATTTTAAAGCCCATGGGTTCCACAATGTGCAGCCTCGCGCCGGTTGCGGCGCAGGAACGCGCGATATTGCCCGTGTTTTGCGGTATTTCCGGCTCAACAAGGACAACGTTAAGAGTTGCCATTACCGTCACTGCCCTTTCGGCTGCCGCACTTGTTAAGCAGCGTTACCACGCAGATTATTATTATGGTAACAATAAATATTCCCGCCATACCGAGGCCCATAACTTTAAGCGCATTTAAAAATGCCGATATTGAAATATTCATAATCGATCACCCCAAATAAGAGAATAGGTTTAAGATAAGTCCGCCCGCAATAACCGAAGCGATCTGACCCGAAACATTTACGCCGACGGCGTGCATAAGCAGGAAGTTCTGATTATCCTCCGCCTGGCCCATTTTATGAACAACCCTTGCCGACATCGGGAAGGCGGAAATTCCCGCCGCACCTATCATCGGGTTGATTTTGTTTTTTGCAAAAAGATTGATGACTTTCGCTACCATAACTCCGCCGACGGTATCAAAAACAAAGGCGAAAAGACCAAGCCCCAGTATCATAAGCGTTTTGGGGTTAAGGAATGCAGCCGCGGTCATTTTAGCCGCCACGGTTATGCCGAGCAGGAGGGTTATAAGGTTGGCAAGCACCTTTTGGGCGGTTTCCGACAGGCTGTCAAGTACGCCGCATTCCCTTATAAGGTTGCCGAACATCAAAAATCCGATAAGGGCGACCGCCTTCGGCGCAAACAGTCCGGTTATAACGGTAACAACAACGGGGAAAAGTATGCGTACTGTTTTTGAAACGTTATCTTTGGCGTAAGGCATACGGATAAGACGCTCTTTTTTGCTTGTTATAAGTTTGATTACGGGCGGCTGAATTATCGGGACAAGCGCCATATACGAATACGCCGCAACAATTATTGCCGGCAGGTAATCCGAGTGCAGATAGTTCGCAACAAATATTGAAGTCGGGCCGTCGGCTGCGCCGATTATGGCGATGGACGCGGCGTCCTTCGGGGCGAACCCGAACAGCGAAGCGAGAACAAGCGTGAAAAATATGCCGAACTGCGCCGCCGCACCGAAAATCATAAGTTTCGGGTTTGAAAGCAACGGGCCGAAATCTATCATCGCGCCGATACCTATAAATAAAAGCAGCGGGAAAAGTTCGTTTGCGATGCCGCTGCCGAACAGGATATCAAGCACACCCTCCTCTTTTCCCTGCGTTATTGCGCCCGAAAGCGGCAGGTTGACGAGTATCGCGCCGAAGCCCATCGGCAGCAGAAGCGACGGCTCCATATCCTTTTTTATTGCCAGAAAAATCAGCAAAGCGCCTATAAGCCACATTATCGGCTGGCGCCAATCAAGGTTGGCAAAGTTTTCAAACAAAGCTTGCATTTTATCACATTCCTTTACGACGGGAGAGCAAAAAAATAAACCTTTACCGCGCGGCAAATTCAACCGTGCAGTAAAAGTCTCGTTTAAACCGCAAAAAAGCAGCCCATTGTTTTCCGGGCGTTATAAACACCGTGATTGACGAAAAACAAAACGGCAAAGCCGCCAACTACTCCCCTTTACATTACCGTTTTATTATATTACTGTTTCAGGGGTTTGTCAACGCTAAAATAAAAAAATGCGTGAATTCCCACACTAAATTCCGCTTCAAATTTCACTGTGGAATTTACTTTGGGAATTCACTAATGAAAAAATGCGCCGTCCGCCCGAAAAAAGCAGTTGAAATATCGGAACGGGTGTGGTATTATAATAAAGCGGATGTGAATTCGCGTTCCGCTTTTAATTTTGTATGAAGGCATAGCTCAGTTGGTTAGAGTACCTGCTTGACATGCAGGGGGTCGGTGGTTCAAGTCCACTTGTCTTCACCAAAAACGGCAAACCTTGAGGGGTTTGCCGTTTTTATTGGTGATTTTTTTGTTGATTTTTTTGCCTTGCTTTGAATTTCAGACGCCTGATTTCGAATGCCTGATTTCGGATGCGGTACTTACCGTCAGCGGTCAGATGCAGGCAAGGGTTTGAAAACCACAGCCAATTTTCCGTCAGGTGGAAGCAAGGGGGTTTGAGAACCGCCGTCGGTCTACCGTTTCCAGCAGATTTTAAATCCGTTTGCGCCCCTGACGCCGGAAACGTAGATGTCCGCCCTCGGGTCTTCTGCCAAAAGCGGCGCAACGCACTCCGGAAAATTGATTTCGTCGGCAATCGTTTCCACCGAAAAGCGATAGCCGGAATTTTCGTCAAAAATAAATTCGCAGGAAGTTTCGCCCTTTTTATACGCCGCCAGAACCTGTTTCCCGATAATCTCCGACCCTTTGCCCGAAGCGGCTATGCTGCGGCCGGCAAGCGACAGGCAGTTGTATTCCCGACTGCCGCAGGCGGGCAATTTATAATTGAAACCGCCCGAATATTCGCTGTCGCTTATATCGGTTTTTTGAAAATCCTTATCTTTAACATAGGCGGAGGAAATATCATTATCGGTGATGTTGACAAAGCAGTAATTCATACTGTCGCCCGTGTCGGCTGAAGTCGGGTCAACATAATACCAATGGCTGCCCAATTTAACGATATTCCACATATGCCCCGTCCCGTTCATTTTACCGCTGACCAATCCGTTTTGAATGCCGAGGCGGTTAAGCAGAAGGGAAAAGGCACGCGCATATCCTTCGCATACGGCGGAAGCGGTCATTCCGTCGGCGCCGTTTTTATGTTTAACAAGCGCGCCGTAGGCTGTGTAAGCCTGCTCATATCCGTTGGGTGAGCCTGCGGCGGCAGCGGCTTTATAATAGGTTACTCGCGGCAGCATCCAGTTAAGCGCAGCCAATTCTTTTTCATAATCTCCGCTTTCGGAGGCGGCGGCAGCGTCAAACTCGGCAAGCGCCGCCGAGAGCTGCGCGCTTTTTTGGCGGACTTCTTCCGCTGTGCAGTTGTATCCGGGGTAGATATAAAACCTGCCGTCGGAATGCCCCCATGAAAAGTTTCCGTCAAGCCAGAAATACTCGGGATAATCGTTTTTTACGGCGGTATAGCACAAAACAAGGTCGGCAAATGAGGTCACGCCGCTGAGTTCTATTTTACCGTCGGCACGGTTTGCGGCCGCGCGCAATATTTCGGAATACGGCGCCGCAAGTTCGCTGCCGATACGGGAAGCATAATACCGATTCCCCGTCTGTTGGGACGGCTGGGCCGCTTTGCCCGAAGAAGAACGGCTGCTCGAATAGGACTGACCGCCGAAGGATGACGGCGAATCGCTAACCACGGATGAATCGGGATATTCGTAACTTTCATCTATGTAAATCACGCCGGAATCCTCGCCGCCGTGTATCTTGAAAACGCTTGTAACGCTTTTAAAGGGCGAGCAGCCGGCAAGGCACAGGACGGCAACGGCACACAGCGCCGCCGCTATTCTTTTTTTCATACTGCTCACTCCTTTTTTAATTTTAATATTTTAATCGCCTTTTGCCTGCGTTTATGCGCCGTCCGCAGTTTTTCTGAACCTTTCCAACTGCTCGCGGCAACGGTGAAATTCGGCATAAGACAAATTTGTATCGGCAGCCGACACAAGGTATAAAAACCGATTTTTAAGGCTTAACGCCCCGAACGGCGAAAAAAATCTGTCCGCCAATTTTCGGGCAACGTCGCAAAGTTTTCCGTTTTCGGCAAGTTCCGTCACCCCGTCGCCGGTTATTCTGCCGCCGTCCTCACCGTCAAGGCCGCCGAACCTGTCCGCGGTTCGGCGCAGTGTTTCGGGCGTGAAACGTATATACCCCGCCGGTTCAGACCCCGAAAACACGGTGTACGCCTCTAAAAATGCAGAAACGCCGCGCGCCTTTAAAAATTCCGAAAGGCGCATTGTTATGCCTCCCGCCGTCACTTTGCGGTCGGGAATGTCGGCACAGGAATACTCCGCCGTTTTAAAATTGAATTCAAGTTTTGCAAATTTGGTTTCGGCGCCGTTGTCGTAAAGCAGGACGACCGATGCGTTTCCGATTGATGAAACGGCTGCACCGCCGCCGTTTTCCTTGCCGTTGCCCGACCTTTCGGGCGAAGCGGCTACTATTATCGGGAACACTGCCGCAAAGCAGCCGAGCGCTGTTAAAAATGCTTTTAATGCGGTTGACGGGTCACGGTTTTTAATGCGTTTAAATTTCAAATTCTTCTCTTCCTTTTAATTATAACACGAATCGGGCGGCTGTCCACATAAATATTTATTACAATTTTGTAATTCCGCGCTTTAATTTGCCGTCCGGACAAAACAATCGGGGTACAAAGATTTTTTCGGCTAATCGGCGTACTTTAGCGGCTTTGTTGCCCTTCGCTCACAATACGACGGTACTCCTCCGCAGGGTTGCCGCGCCGCCAAATCACCCCGCTTGCCGAAAATACTCCGTTTTGGGAACCGTTGTGCCCTGATTGCTTTGTCTAACCTAATAAAAAGTGTTGCCTTGCGGCGAAATTGGTGATATAATGTTTTAGATAATACTATCGGGTGGAGTAGCGCTTTGATTTGCCGCATAATCATTTTGCCGCAGCGGCGCCGATTTATGCCCTCGGCGCGACGAAACCCGGTTGCGTTTAAATTATTTTTTTGACGGCGACCCTGACACAAGCCGCCCGGCGGAACGGAGAATAAAAATGCAAACACAGAACAACCAAAATCCGACTGAAGAAAAAAGGCCGCGCGTTTTCAGCGCAATTCAGCCCAGCGGTATGCTCACGCTCGGCAACTATTTGGGCGCGCTGAGAAACTGGTGCGTGCTGCCGGAAAAAATGGACTGCATTTTTGCGGTTGCCGACCTGCATGCAATAACGGTGCGCCAGGTTCCCGCCGAGTTACGCAGCCGCATATACAGCACGGCGGCAATACTGCTTGCTTTGGGGCTTGACCCGAAAGAGAATATACTTTTCATACAGTCGCAGGTTCCGGCGCATGCCGAACTTGCCTGGATACTTGATTGCTATACCCAATTCGGCGAACTTTCGCGTATGACCCAGTTTAAGGACAAGACCCGCACACACGCCGACAATGTCAACGCGGGACTGTTCACCTACCCCTCGCTTATGGCTGCGGATATACTGCTTTACGGCGCAAATTATGTTCCCGTCGGGGCGGATCAGAAGCAGCACCTTGAAATAACGCGCGATATCGCTTCGCGTTTTAACGGAATTTACGGCGATGTTTTCACAATTCCCGAGCCGTATATCCCCAAAACGGGCGCACGTGTTATGAGTTTGCAAGACCCGACGAAGAAAATGTCAAAATCCGACGAAAATGCCAACGCGTGGGTTGCGATTCTTGACAAGCCGGAGGATATTATGCGTAAATTCAAGCGTGCCGTGACCGATTCGGAAGGCTCGGTTTCGGTTGGCGAAAACCGCCTTGCGATGAATAATCTTATAGGCATTTATTCGGCGGTTACGGGCATGACTGCGGAGCAGATACAAAACGAGTTTGAGGGTAAAGGATACAGCGAATTTAAAGTAAAACTCGCCGAAGCGGTTATTGAGGAACTTCGCCCGATAAGGGAAAATTACGACCGTATTATAAAAGACAGGGCGTCGCTTGAAGAAATTTACAAATCGGGTGCCGAAACGGCGGCAAAACTTTCCCGCAGAGTTCTTACAAAAGTTAAGAAAAAGGTCGGATTCGTGCTGTGAGCGGCGGAAAAATGTTTGAATCGCTTGTCGGAAACGAATTTATAAAATCCCGACTTGCCGAGATGATAAAAAACGGGCGATTGGTGCACGCTTTTATAATTGAGGGCGACGAAGGGTCGGGCAGGCACACTTTAGCGTCGCTGATTGCGGCGGCGGCGGTCTGCACGGGGGAAAATCCGCCCTGCGGCGAGTGCAAATTCTGCCACGCAAGCAGGACTTTCGCTCACCCCGATATTCTTCTTTACAAGCCCGCAAAAACGGTCTTTACGGTGGGTACGGTGCGTGAAATAATAAGCGAATCGTATATGATGCCGATAGAGGCGCGGCGGAAGGTCTGCGTGCTTGAAAAGTCCGACGCAATGAATGAAGAATCCGCCAATGCCCTGCTTAAAATATTGGAAGAACCGCCGGGCGACGTAATATTTATTCTGCTTACTTCAAGTGCGGCGGCGCTGCCGGTTACGGTTCGCTCGCGCTGCGTTACTTTTACGCTGACCGAGCCGGACGGAGCAGAGTCGCAGGCGTATCTTGCAAAAAAGTTCCCCGAAGCGGGGGCGGACGCCATAGCGGAGTCGCTTAAAAAAAGCGGCGGCAGCATAGGCCGTGCCGAAAAGATACTGTCGGGTGACGGTGCCGACTGTGCGGCTGACGCGGAGCAATGCCTTGCCGCGGCGGCACGGCACGATGTGTACGGACTGTTAAAAATTTTTGCGAAATACGAAAAAAGCGGAGCACGTGCGGCGCAGCTGTTAAGCGAAATATCACGAGCCGCCGCGGGGCAATTATCGGGCTGTGCCGAAAACGTCGCAAAAATGAGTGAAAACGGAGCGGTAAAGGCGGCGGAAACCGCTAACGAAGCCGCAGGTATGTTAAAAGGCAACTGCCATGTATCACTCACCCTGACGCGTGCGGCAGCCGAACTGGCGAAGCGGGCAGCGGAATGAACCGCAGCCGTATAGTTAAAAAGTAACGGAGGACACATATGATTGAAATTATCGGAGTAAAATTCAGGGATGAGGGCAGAACCTATTCCTTTTCTCCGGCGGGACTGCAATTCAAAACAGGCGACACTGTTATAGTCGAAACCGCACAGGGGGTTGAGGCGGGCACGGTTTGCCGCGCAAACTATTTTGCCGACGAGTCGGAAATGCCCAAGCCGCTTAAAAAAATTAAACGAAAGGCGGACAAAGCGGATCTTGACCGCATTGACGCCAATCGGCAAAAAGAAAAAACCGCATACGAAATATGCAAAAAGAAGATTGCGGAACACGGGCTTGAAATGAAACTCATAAATGCCGAAGCGGCGTTTGAAAGCAACAAGATAACCTTTAATTTTACCGCCGAATCGCGAATAGATTTCCGCATGCTTGTTAAAGACCTTGCCGCAACTTTTAAAACAAGGATAGAACTGCGCCAGATCGGCGTGCGTGACGAGTCGAGAAAACTGGGCGGATACGGTCTTTGCGGACAGCCGTTCTGCTGCCGCAGAATTTTAAACAGTTTTCACCCCGTTTCGATTAAAATGGCGAAAGAGCAGGGCTTGTCGCTTAATCCGGAAAAGATATCCGGCTGCTGCGGGCGGCTTATGTGCTGCCTTAAATATGAGCAGGATTCGTACGAATATCTTAACAAAATAACGCCTAAAGTCGGGTCGGTCGTATCTACGCCGTTGGGCGACGGAACGGTGGTTGACGCCGCCGTGATGACGGGTAAACTTAAAGTTCGGCTGGACGAAGACCAAATGCCGATTGAGGTCAGCCGTGACGAAGCGGAGGTCATCAGCACCCCGCAGAAGTCCAAAAAAAACAAGCAATAAATATCCCAAAAGGAGAACGGAACTATGAAAAACAGCGATAAAAATATGGAAACGATAGTCGCGCTCGCAAAGGGCAGAGGCTTTGTCTACCCCGGCAGCGAGATATACGGCGGACTTTCAAACAGTTGGGATTACGGCCCGCTTGGCGTTGAGTTTAAAAACAACATCAAAAAAGCGTGGTGGCAGAAATTCGTTCAGGAATCGCCCTACAACGTCGGGCTTGATTCGGCTATAATTATGAACCCGCAAACCTGGGTGACCAGCGGCCACGTAGGCGGATTTTCCGACCCGCTTATGGACTGTAAAGATTGTCACGCACGCCACCGTGCCGACAAATTGATTGAGGATGCGGGCGGCCGCGCAGAGGGTATGACCTTTGAGGAAATGGAAAAATACATTGCCGATAACGGCATAACCTGTCCCGAATGCGGCAGCAAAAACTTTACCGGCATACGCAAGTTCAACCTTATGTTCAAGACCTTTATCGGCGTAACGGAGGACGCCAAGAGCGAGGTTTACCTGCGCCCCGAAACCGCGCAGGGTATATTTGTGAACTATGCCAACATCCAGCGCACAACAAGGCGTAAACTGCCGTTCGGCGTTTGCCAGATAGGCAAATCCTTCCGTAACGAGATAACCCCCGGCAACTTCATCTTCCGCATACGCGAGTTTGAACAGATGGAGTGCGAATTTTTCTGCAAACCCGACACCGACCTTGACTGGTTCTATTACTGGAAAGATTTTTGCAAGAATTGGCTGTTGTCGCTCGGCCTTTGCGAAGAACATCTGCGCCTGCGTGACCACGAAAAGGAAGAACTCTCGTTCTATTCAAAGGCGACAACCGATATTGAATTTTTGTTCCCGTTCGGCTGGGGCGAACTTTGGGGAATTGCCGACCGCACAAATTACGACCTCGGCAGGCATCAGGAAGGCAGCGGCAAGAGCCTTGAATATTTTGACCCCGAAACAAACGAAAAATATATCCCCTATGTTGTTGAGCCGTCATTGGGGGCGGACAGGGTTCTGCTCGCTTTCCTTTGCGACGCATATGACGAGGAAACCGACGAAAAGGGCGACGTAAGAACCGTGCTGCATTTTCATCCGGCGCTTGCGCCCTATAAAGCGGCGGTTCTGCCGCTCAGCAAAAAGTTGGCTGAGCCGGCACGCAAAGTGTTCGCAGACCTTGCCCGCGATTATATGATAGATTATGATGACGCAGGATCAATCGGCAAACGTTACCGCCGTCAGGACGAAATAGGCACGCCGTACTGCATAACCTACGACTTTGACAGTGAAAACGACGGGTGCGTTACGGTTCGCGACCGCGATACAATGGAACAGGTAAGAATTCCGATAGGCGAACTTTCGGCGTTTATTAAATCAAAACTTGCATTTTAACGGGTCTTTAAATTCCCCCTCGGAAAAGGAGCGGATTGTATGTTAAAATTCAAAAAAAACAGCGGCGGTGCACCGGTTTCGGACAAGAAAAAAATGATATTTATTTTCTCTGTCGTTGCGGTAATTGCTGTTGCCGTAATAATTATAATTATCGGGCAGGTGACCGGCGCATTCCCCCTGATCGGGAAAAACAGTAAAAACAGCGCTTCGTCCGCCTCGGGCAAATCGGGCGGCCCCGGCGTTGTGTACGAAAAAAGCGACGATACTTCCAACATAGCCGGCACCGAATCGGCAACATATTCTTCCGAAGAATCCGACCAGGCAAAGTCCGACGATTATTATATAGAACAGGCGCAGCAAAACCCGATTAAAATGACCCTTGAGGCTTACGAAAAAATCGATATTCCAGAAAATGCCCAAAATACGATAACCTATGAAGAGGTCTGCAAAATCCTCGGGGGAGTGGGCGTTAAGATGGACACGAATGACGCCGCTACCGAAATTTACATGTGGGCTTCAACCGATAACAAAGGTTATGCGAAACTGATATTTAAAAACGGCGTAATTGCCGGAAAATCGCAGTGGGGGCTGAAATAATTGGAAAATAAAACGCTTCTGCATATCTGCTGTGCGCCCTGCTCGGTAATGTGTATCGAATCGCTGCGCAGCGAGGGGACGGAGCCGCACGGCTTTTGGTACAACCCCAATATTCACCCGTATACCGAGTATCGCTCCCGCAAAAATACGCTTGCGGAATATGCCGAAAAAATCGGTATGAACCTGACGGTTGAGGATAACTACGGACTGCGTGAATTTGTTAAAAACGTGGTGAACGATATTGACGGGCGGTGCGCTTATTGTTACGAAGTGCGCCTTGAAAAAGCGGCGGAATTTGCCGCCGCCAACGGCTTTCCGTCATTTACGACGACACTGCTGATAAGCCCGTACCAAAAGCACGATTTGATTGCCGAAACCGCAAAAAAATGCGGCGAAAAATACGGCGTCGAATTTCTTTACCGTGATTTTCGCCCGCTTTTCCGAACGGGGCAGCAAAAAGCACGCGAGGCCGGTATGTATATGCAAAAATACTGCGGATGTATATTCAGTGAAGAAGAAAGATACTTGTCCGGACGCTGAATGACGGACTGCAGACAGCAGACCGAGGCATTCATCTCCCTTGCCTCCCTCTGACGAGGGAGGTGTCAAAACGAAGTTTTGACGGAGGGAGAGATAACTAAGGCTAACGGTAATCGGAATGCTTTATAAATTAGAGTTTTTAAGTGATTACGGCAAACTGATAACAGACGGCTAATTGTTCTTGCAGACAGTATTTTCTCCCCCTCCGAGTTTTGCCCGCAGGGCAAAACCCACCGTCTCGGCTGCCGCCTTTGGCCCCCTCTGACGAGGGGGCTGGCAAAACCGTAGGTTTTGACTGAGGGAGAGAAAAAGTCTGCTGGAAAAACAGATTAATGTCTGTACTCAAACTATCGTTTACCACGTCTAAAATCTAGAATCTAACATCTAAAATCTAAATTCACAGAACAGGAGAAGGAATAATGGAGTGGACATCCCTTAACGATTTAAGAGAAAAATTTTTATCATTTTTTGAAAGCAAGGGGCACTTGCGGTTGCCGAGTTTTCCGCTTGTTCCGAAGAACGATAATTCGCTTTTGCTTATAAACTCGGGTATGGCGCCGATGAAAAAATATTTTACAAGGGAGATCACCCCTCCGCGCGACCGTGTGACAACCTGCCAGAAATGCATTCGCACGCCCGACCTTGAGCGTGTCGGCAAAACCGCACGGCACGGCACATATTTTGAAATGCTCGGCAATTTCTCGTTCGGCGATTATTTTAAAAACGAAGCCATTCCGTGGGCGTGGGAGTTTTTAACCGAAACGCTTAAAATCCCGGCAGACCTGTTGTGGCCGTCGGTTTACGAAAGCGACGACGAAGCCTACGCCATCTGGCGCGATGTTATCGGGGTGCCCGAAGAGCGCATTGTAAGGCTCGGCAAAGAAGATAATTTCTGGGAACACGGAACGGGACCCTGCGGGCCGTGCAGCGAAATATATTTCGACCGCGGCGAAAAGTACGGCTGCGGCTCGCCCGACTGCAAACCAGGCTGCGACTGCGACCGTTATATGGAAATATGGAACAACGTTTTCACGCAGTTTGATAATCTCGGAAACGGCGAATACGCCGAACTTGAGCGCAAAAATATCGACACCGGTATGGGACTTGAGCGCCTTGCCTGCGTTATGCAGGGGGTTGACAATATGTTTGAAGTCGACACAATCCGCAAAATTTTGGACAAAGTTTGCGAAATATCGGGTAAAAAGTACGGCTGCGGCGGTGCGGAGGATGTTTCCATCCGCGCGATTACCGACCACGCCCGTGCTTCCGCTTTTATGATATGCGACGGTATTTTCCCCTCAAACGAGGGCAGAGGGTACGTCCTGCGCCGCCTTATCCGCCGTGCCGCGCGGCACGGCAGACTGATTGGCATAAATCGCCCGTTTTTGACCGAAGTATGCGAAACGGTTATAGGCGAAAATGAGGGCGCATACCCCGAACTTCGCGAAAAAAGAGAACTTATAATGAAAGTGCTTGCAAATGAGGAGGCGGCTTTTGCCAAAACCATTGACGCGGGTCTTGCGATAATAAACGAAAAAACAAGCGGCGGCGCCGCCCTTTCGGGTGAGGACGCCTTCCGCCTTTACGATACCTACGGTTTTCCGTTTGACCTTACCCGTGATATTTTGGAAGAAAAGGGACTTACGGCGGACGAAGAAACCTTTAACCGCCTTATGGACGAGCAGCGCGCAAAAGCACGCGCAGGCAGAAAAGCGGCTGACGCCGAATCATGGAAAAGCGACGGTGTTAAACTTGACGGCGTTGAGCCTACGCATTTCTGCGGATACAGCGAAGAAAAATGCGGTGCAAAGGTAGTTGCCGTTATAGAGGGCGGCGAGCGCACCGAAGCCGCCGGAGAGGGCAGCCGCGCCATACTTATACTTGATAAAACCCCGTTCTACGGCGAGGGCGGCGGTCAGGTAGGTGATACCGGAATTATAACCTGCGGCAGCGCCGTTTTCACGGTTGAAAATACCACCAAAACGCCTGACGGCGTGTTTATGCATTTGGGTCGTTTAGAGGGCGGCGCAATAGAAACGGGCGATACGGTAACGGCGGAAATCAACTCTGTGCGCCGTGCCGCAATACGCCGCAATCACACCGCGGCTCACCTGCTGCAGGCGGCTTTGCGCCGTGTGCTCGGCACACATGTGGAGCAGGCGGGGCAACTTGTAAACGAAAAAGCCGCGCGTTTTGACTTTACCCATTTTTCGGGACTTTCTGCCGATGAACTCACGCAGGTTGAAACCCTTGTAAACAATGTGATACTTTCCGCAACGGCGGTCGCCAACACCGAAATGCCGATTGACGAAGCCAAAAAACTCGGCGCAATGGCGCTTTTCGGCGAAAAGTACGGCGATATTGTCCGCGTGGTTGACGTTCCCGAATTTTCAACCGAACTTTGCGGCGGTACGCACGTTAAAAACACCGCCGAAATCGGACTTTTCAAAATCCTGTCGGAATCTTCGGTCGCTTCGGGCGTTCGCCGTATCGAAGCGGTAACGGGTACGGGCGTTCTTGAACTTATAAATAATTACGAATCCGCCGCAGCGCAGACCGCCGCAGCGCTTAAACTCAACAACCCCTCCGAAATTCCCGAGAAGGTTCGCCAGTTGACCGAGGAATTAAAGGCAGCCGAGAGAAAAGCGGAAACGCTTAACTCCAAACTCGCAGCCGCCGCGGTTGAAGATATGTTTAAAAACGCCGAACAAATCGGCCCGATTCGCTTGATAACCGCGCGCCTTTCGGGCGTTACGGGCGCGGCGCTTCGTGATATGGGCGACAAAATACGCGACCGCGATTCCTCCGCCGTCGCCGTACTTGTATCGGTTTCGGGCAACTCGGCAACTATTGCGGCAGCCGCCGGTAAGGACGCTGTTGCCGCGGGCGTAATGTCGGGCAAAGCGGTAGGTGCGATTGCAGCCGTTGCAGGCGGCAAGGGCGGCGGAAAACCCGATTTTGCCATGGCAGGCGCAAAGGATATTTCAAAAATCGGCGAAGCGATTGCAGCCGCCAAAGATATAATTTCGGACATGGTAAAAGTAAAATAATTTTACGGCAGGGCAAAAACCCTGACGCACAAAACTTTTCAACATATAAAAAGGGGGGACTGTAAATGGAAGATTGCCTTTTTTGCAAAATTATCGGCGGCGAAGTACCGTCAACCAAAATTTACGAAGATGATTATGTGTATGCCTTTGCGGATATTGCGCCGCAAGCACCGTTCCACGCCGTAATAGTGCCGAAAATCCATATCGGCTCGACCGATGAAATATCGTCGGAAAACAGCGTTTATGTTGCCAAGGTGTTTGAAGCGGTTGCGAAAATCGCCAAAGAAAACAACCTTGAAAAGGGGTACCGTGTGGTAAACAATTGCGGTGAGGACGGCGGACAGACCGTCGGACACCTGCATTTTCATCTGCTCGCGAGGAGATATCTGCAATGGCCGCCGGGTTAAATAAAACCGCCGAAAAACCGGCGGTACGGAAAAAGGGCAAACTCCGCCTGCCGGGTGAAGCGGTGTATGTGATTGCGACCGTGACCCTGGCGCTTTCGGTGGCAATGATAACATCAACCGATTTCGGCGTTTCGATGATAGTGGCACCGGCGTATCTGCTCCACTTAAAACTCGGGTTTTTGTCCTTCGGTCAGGCGGAATATGTTGTTCAGGCGCTGATTTTTATAATCTTTTGCGCCGTAATGCGCGGGTTTAAAATCCGCTGGCTTTTCTCTTTCTTTACCGGCGTGTTTTACGGTGCCGTGCTTGATTTATTCAGGGCGGTCATACCCTGTTTTAATCCGTCGGTCACGCCGCCGGGCTCGCTTCCCATGCCCGTTCGTGTGGTGTGCTTTGCCGTCGGGATGCTGCTTACTTCATTCTCGGTATCGCTGTTTTTTAAAACATATTTTTACCCTCAAACTTACGACTTTTTCGTTAAAGGCGTCAGCGCAAGGTTCGGGCTTAATCGGGTTAAGGTTAAAACCGCCTTTGATATTTCCTGCCTTGCCGTTTCCGTCGCACTTACATTTATATTTTTCGGCAAAATCAGAGGAATCGGCGTAGGCACGGTGATAATGGCGGCGATAAACGGAACGGTTATCGGGCTGTTCGGTAAATTGGAAGATAAATTTTTGGATGTAAAACCGCTTTTCCCCGGTTTGGCGGAACGGTTTGAATTATAATTTTTACGGAGATGTTTAAAATGGATAAATTCTACACAATGAATATTGCCGGTCTGAAACGGGAACTGCTCCTTTGCGAAGTGAACGAGCATCTTGACATTGCGGCGTTTATACTTTTCGGCGACACCGAAGTGACCGTTGCGGCGGCTGCCGAATTGGTTAAAAAATGCCCCGAATTTGATGTTCTCGTCACCCCGGAGGCAAAAAGCATACCGCTCGCATATGAAATTTCACGCCAAACCGGCAAAAAATATTTCGTTGCAAGAAAGGGAACCAAGGTTTATATGGTAGACCCGATTGAGGTTGAGGTTGAGTCAATAACCACACAGCGCCCGCAAAAACTCTACATCGGCAAAGCCGAAGCGGACGAGATGAAGGGCAAGCGTGTGCTTATAGTTGACGATGTTATCTCAACCGGGGAGTCGATCGCCGCAATGCGCGAACTTGTTGCAAAAGCCGGCGGAAAAGAGGCTGCCGCGGCAGCGGTATTGGCTGAAGGCGACGCTGCCGAGCGTGACGATATAATCTTCCTCGAAAAACTTCCGCTTTTCGCAAAATAATGAAAAACGGACAAAAGCACGAAGAAAAGACCAATGCCGTCCGCCTGCTTGAACAGAAAAAAACAGCCTTCCGCCTTCATAATTACGGGGGCGAGGCAATAAGCGGAACAGAGGTCGCGGCGGTGTTGGGCGAAGACCCCGACGATGTTTTTAAAACCCTCGTAACGGTTGGCAAAAGCGGGGCGCATTATGTTTTTGTTGTGCCCGTAAACCGTGAACTCGACCTGAAAAAAGCGGCACGCACCGTTGGCGAGAAGAGCGTTGATATGGTAAAATCGCGCGAACTTTTGCCGCTTACCGGGTATGTTCACGGCGGCTGCTCCCCCGTCGGGATGAAAAAGTTTTTCCGCACCGTTGTGCATATGTCGGCGGCGGAGCGTGACAGAATTTTCGTAAGCGGCGGCAAAATCGGTATGCAGATTGAAACCACGCTTGACGAACTGAAAAAAGTCGTCCGCCTTGAACTTGCCGATTTGTGCAAAGACCGACCTTGATTTCGGACTTCAGACCGTGGTAACGGAAACCCTGATAACGGGCGGTAAATTGATGTTACCGTTATTTTTTCTTTTTCGTTTTAGTCGTTGGGTTTTAGCGTTTGGCTTTAGTTGCAGGGCTTTAGCGTTGGATTTTAGATGTTGGATTTTAGTTGCAGGATTTTAGAAATTAATATTTGGATGTTAGATGAGGGCACCGTCAACTTACTGAATGACGGTGCCCTCAATCCCTCTGCTCCACCTGACACAAAGCATAAGCACCGACCGAGGCAAGGGTCAGTGCATACCGTCAGCGGTCAGGTGGAGGCAAGAGTTTGTGCGTGCCGTCAACCTATCAAGCCGCCGCCAACGCCCAAACTCCCGCCTATCACATCTACAGTCTAATGTCTACAGTCTAACATCTACAGTCTAATGTCTAACATCTAGAACAGGAGGCAAGGGATTGTGCGTACCGCCTCGGTTTGCGGTTTTCCGTTAGCCTTAGTTATCTCTCCCTCCGTCACGGCTAACGCCGTGCCACCTCTCGGCTGCCGCCTCGGTCGGTGCTTCTGCTTCGCAGAGGTGTCCACAGGACACCCGCACCATCGTCAGAGGGAGGCAAGGGTTTGAGAACCGCCGCCAACGCCCAAACTCCCGCCTATCACATCTACAGTCTAATGTCTAATGTCTGGAACAGGAGGCAAGGGATTGTGCGTACCGCCTCGGTTTGCGGTTTTCCGTTAGCCTTAGTTATCTCTCCCTCCGTCACGGCTAACGCCGTGCCACCTCTCGGCTGCCGCCTCGGTCGGTGCTTCTGCTTCGCAGAGGTGTCCACAGGACACCCGCACCATCGTCAGAGGGAGGCAAGGGTTTGAGAACCGCCGCCAACGCCCAAACTCCCGCCTATCACATCTACAGTCTAATGTCTACAGTCTAATGTCTAGCACACCACATCTAACATCTACAGTCTATCGTCTAACATCTAGAACGGGAGGCAAGGGCGGTAAACCGCTGAAAGGCTTGCGGCAGTCAGGTGATGGCGTGGGCGGACAAGCCGCCTTAATGTCGGCGGCAGTCAGAGGAAGGTGGGGTTGACACTGCTGCTCCGGTTTTTACAATAGTTACAAAATATTTTCGCTCCGGTTAGAATATTTGTGAATAACGGAAAAAAAGACGAAATGCCCTTGAAAATCGGTGGAAAATGTGGTATATTGCTTTTTGTGTAAAAACAACTGTGCTTGGAGGGCGGACAAAGTGGACGATAATTTTTACATTGTCAAAGCGGACGCATTGCCCGACGTATTTAAAAAGGTGCTAAAGGCGAAAATGTTATTGTCCTCCGGCAAGGTGAAAAGCACAAGCGAAGCGGCGGCTGCAGCCGGAATATCACGCAGCGCTTTTTACAAATACCGCGACTCGGTGTTCAGGCAATCATCCGACGGGACGCAGGCAATAGCGACCATACAGGCGACGCTGACGGACAAACCCGGCGTGCTCTCACGGCTGTTGTCGGGTCTTCACGGATACGGCGCGAACATTCTGACGGTTAATCAGAATATACCCTCTATGGGGACGGCGCTTGTAACCGTGTCCTTTAAAACCGACGCTCTGAGCGCGGATGTCAGCGTTGTTCTTGCCTCGCTTGCGGAAGAAAACGGCATAATAGATGTAAGGCGAATACTTGAAAGATAAAACGGGAGTGAAACCAATGATAAATGTTGCAATATTAGGTCACGGCGTTGTGGGTTCGGGCGCTGCGGAAATACTTATAAACAAAAAAGAACTGCTTAAAAAGGCTGTTGGCGATGAGTTGAATCTTAAATACATTTTGGATTTAAGGGAATTCCCCGACCTGCCTTATGCCGATAAATTCACTAAAGATTTTAATGTTATTTTAAACGACCCGACAATCAAAATAGTTGCCGAGATGATGGGCGGCGTTGAGCCCGCATACAGTTTTGCACGCGCCTGCCTTGAATCGGGCAAAAGCGTTGTAACATCCAACAAAGAGCTTGTTGCGGCACGCGGCGCGGAACTTATCGCCGTAGCCGAAAAAGCCAATGCGAACTTTATGTTTGAGGCGAGCGTAGGCGGCGGAATACCTATCCTGCGGCCGCTTATGCAGTGCCTTTGCGCAAATGATATTGTAAGAATTCGCGGAATTTTAAACGGTACAAGCAATTATATACTGACCGAAATGATTGAAAAGCACGTTTCGCTTGAAACCGCGCTTGCAGAGGCGCAGCGCCTCGGGTATGCCGAGCGTGACCCGTCCGCCGATATTGACGGCAAGGACGCCTGCCGCAAAATATGCATACTTGCTACGCTGGCGTACGGCAAACATATTTATCCGCAATTTGTAAAGACAGAGGGTATACGCAATATAACACTTGACGATGTGGCGTATGCGGCGGACTTCGGCTGCGTTATAAAACTTATCGGGCGTGCCGAAAAGAATGCCGACGGTAAGGTTGTGATAGGGGTAAGCCCGGCGCTTATAAAAAAGACCGATCCGCTTGCCTGCGCGGGCGGCGTGTTTAATGCCATTACGGTAAACGGCGACGCAACGGGCGATGTTATGTTCTACGGCGCCGGAGCCGGCAAAATGCCGACGGCAAGTGCCGTTTGCGCCGATATAGCCGACTGTGCAAAGCACCTTGAAAAACGCAAATATATTTCCTGGCAGGACGGCAGCGAAGCCGATGTTGCCGACCCGAACAGCGAGGTTTCGGCATATTATATTATGGTAGGGACTGCGGACTCGGCTGCCGCCGAAAGCGAGATACTGGGACTGTTTCCGCAGGCGAAGTTCTTAAAACGCAGCGGTCAGCCCGAAAAAGAATTGGCGTTCATCACGGCGGCAGACACCGAAAAATCGGTTCGCGAAAAGACCGAACAGTTTAAAAACTGCCTGTTGAAAACCCGCATTCGGGTGCTTGACTGAAAATATTTGCGGAGGCTTTAAATATGAGTTTAATTGTTAAAAAATTCGGCGGTTCTTCGGTTGCCGACGCTGAACGTGTGTTTAACGTTGCAAATATAATTATTGAAGATTACAAAAAAGGCAATAATGTTATAGTTGTGGTTTCGGCGCAGGGCGACACGACCGATGATTTGATTGATAAGGCGAAGGAGATCGACCCCGAAAGGCGTTCGGGACGCGAGATGGATATGCTGCTTGCGGCAGGTGAGCAGATATCGGTTGCACTGCTTGCAATGGCGATTGAAAAGTTGGGCTACCCCGCCGTTTCGCTGCTTGGGTGGCAGGCGGGATTTAACACCGACGCCAATCACACCCGTGCACGGATAAAACGCGTGGACACCGAGCGCATATCGGGCGAGATAGAGAAAAACCGCATCGTAATCGTCGCGGGATTTCAGGGGGTTGACCGTTACGGCGATTTAACCACCCTGGGCCGCGGCGGCTCGGACACCAGCGCGGTTGCGATTGCGGCGGCCATGCACGCCGATATCTGCCAGATATATACCGATGTTTCGGGCGTGTTTACGACCGACCCGAGAATCGTCCCCTCGGCGCGGAAGATGAGCGAGATAACCTATGACGAGATGTTGGAACTTGCCACACTCGGCGCGCAGGTGCTCAATAACCGCTCGGTTGAAATGGCTAAAAAATATAACGTTGAACTTGAGGTGCTTTCGAGCCTTGAAAGGGCGTCGGGCACTATAGTTAAGGAGGTTGCAAATATGGAAAAAATGCTTATCAGGGGCGTTGCGAAGGACGACGATATAATTAAATTCTGCATAGTCGGGCTTAATGACAGCCCGGGAATTGCCTTTAAGGTGCTTAACCAACTTTCAAAACGCAATGTGAATGTTGACCTTATTGTTCAGTCGGTCGGCAGGAACAACACCAAGGATATGACTTTTACCGCGGCGCGCGACCAGTTGAACGACGCTGTCGCCGCCATAAACGAACTGCACGAACTGACGCCGTTTGAAAACTTTTTCTACGATGAGGATGTTACAAAGGTTTCGATAGTCGGCGCGGGAATGGAATCGCACCCCGGCGTTGCTACCAAAATGTTTGAGGCACTGTATGATTCCGGCATAAATATTCAGGTTATCGCAACGAGCGAGATTAAAATTTCGGTGCTGATAGATATTAAGGACGGCAAGCGTGCCGTTGAGTCAATACACAAAAAATTCTTCGACTGATATTCAGCCGTAATTTTCGCGGGCACTCCGTTTTCGGGCGGGGTGCCCGTTTTTATGCCTGCCCCTATGCCGGCGGACATGTAATTTAGGGGCGAAAAATTTGCAAAAAATATTGACCGACAGGGGTTTATGATGTATAATTTTAAAAATATTATATTGGGGGAATTGCAAAATGGCAAAATATATCACCGAACCGGCACGCACTTTTAACGAGTATCTACTCATTCCCGGCTATTCATCAAAGGATTGTATTCCTGCCAATGTAAGCCTTAAAACTCCGGTTGTAAAATTTAAAAAGGGCGAAGAACCGTCCCTTACCATGAACATTCCGCTGGTTTCCGCAATAATGCAGTCGGTTTCGGGCGATCGCCTTGCCGTTGCACTTGCGAAAGAGGGCGGCATTTCTTTTATATACGGCGCCCAAACGGTTGAGCAGGAGGCAGCCATGGTTGCCCGCGCAAAGAATTTTAAAGCTGGATTTGTCGTAAGCGATTCCAACATAAGCCCCGAAGCAACCCTTGCCGATGTCCTTACTTTAAAGGAAGAAACGGGGCACTCTACCGTTGCCGTAACCGATGACGGCACGGCGGAAGGTAAACTTGTGGGCATTGTAACGGGCAGAGATTACCGCGTGAGCCGTATGTCGCCCGATATAAAGGTTGCCGATTTTATGACGCCGTTTGACAAACTTGTTTGCGCAAAACTCGGCACAACGCTTAAAGAGGCAAACGACATTATTTGGGATAATAAACTTAACTCTTTACCGATAATTGACGAAAACGGAAGGCTGTGCTACTTTGTTTTCCGTAAAGACTATGAACAGCACAAGGAAAACCCCAATGAACTGCTCGATAAAGACAAACGCTATGTTGTGGGCGCAGGCATAAACACGCGCGACTATGCCGAGCGTGTACCGGCTCTGGTCGAAGCGGGCGCCGATGTACTGTGTATCGACTCCTCCGAAGGATTTTCGGAGTGGCAGAAAATGACAATTGATTGGATACGCGAACATTACGGCGACAGTGTAAAGGTAGGCGCAGGCAACGTGGTCGATGCGGACGGTTTCCGTTTTCTTGCCGAAAGCGGCGCCGATTTTGTAAAGGTCGGTATCGGCGGCGGCTCAATCTGCATAACCCGTGAAACAAAGGGTATCGGGCGCGGTCAGGCAACCGCACTTATAGAGGTTTGCGCCGAAAGGGACAAATATTTTGAAGAAACGGGAATCTACGTTCCCGTCTGCTCGGACGGCGGAATAGTCCACGATTATCATATGACGCTGGCGCTTGCAATGGGTGCCGACTTCCTTATGCTCGGCAGATATTTTGCAAGATTTGAAGAAAGTCCCACGGCTAAATTCAGCATAAACGGGAATTTTGTTAAAGAGTACTGGGGCGAAGGCTCAAACCGCGCAAGAAACTGGCAGAGGTACGACCTTGGCGGAGCAAGCAAACTCTCGTTTGAAGAGGGTGTTGACTCGTATGTTCCGTATGCCGGATATTTAAAGGATAATGTCCGCCTGTCACTCAGCAAAGTTAAATCGACAATGTGCAACTGCGGTGCGCTTACAATACCCGAACTTCAGCAAAAAGCGAAACTTACGCTTGTTTCTTCAACCAGCATTGTTGAGGGCGGCGCGCATGATGTAATTCAAAAAGATACCGCAAAAAATGTGCATAGGAATTAGATGTTAGACGATAGACTGTAGATGTTAGACGAGGGTAACGGTAGTTTGAGCGTTGATGGTATGCACAAACCCTTGCCTCCCTTTCTAGACTTTAGACGTTAGACTTTAGACATTAGATGAGGGTAACGGCAGCTTGCGGGCTGACGGTAAGCACTTACCACTTGCCTCCACCTGACGGGGGAGGTGTCGAGGCAAAGCCTCGACGGAGGGGGAGAGACTGCAGGCTGACGGCAAATGCTTATTATTGATAGTTTTTTCTCTCCCTCAGTCAAAAATCAAAGATTTTTGCCAGCCCCCTCGTCAGAGGGGGCCAAGGAATTGCAGCAACCCACATCTAACCTCTAATGTCTGCAAAACGTCAAAACAAAAGTAAAATAATATCAATCGAACGGAGATAATGTAAAATGTCAGAAGAAAGAGAATGCGAAAACACCGCCTGTTCGGGCGATTGCTCACACTGTGAGTCGGCACATTCGGAAAACACCGCGCCGCAGAAAGAGCCGCTCGGAAAAGGCAGCAGTATCAAACGGGTAATAGCCGTTATGAGCGGAAAGGGCGGCGTAGGCAAGTCAATGATAACCGCTTCGCTCGCCGTGCTGCTTTCTCGGAAAGGATACAACGTCGGGATATTGGACGGGGATATAACAGGTCCGTCAATCCCTAAAATGTTCGGCATAAACAGCCGCGCAAAGGGGAATGAGGACGGTGTTTTCCCCGAAATTACGGCAGGCGGAATAAAAATTATGTCGGTAAACCTGCTGCTTGAGGACCCTGAAATGCCCGTTGCGTGGCGCGGCCCCGTAATCGGCGGAGTTATCAAGCAATTCTGGAGCGAAGTAATCTGGGGCGAACTTGACTACCTGCTTATAGACATGCCGCCCGGAACGGGCGACGTTCCGCTTACGGTATTTCAGTCCGTTCCGGTTGACGCTGCAATTACCGTTACTTCACCGCAGGAACTTGTCGGAATGATAGTTAAAAAAGCCTATAACCTTGCTTCCATGATGGGGATAAGAACCCTCGGCGTGATTGAAAATATGAGTTTTGCCGTCTGCCCCGATTGCGGTAAGCACATTAACATTTTCGGCGAAAGCAGGCTCGAAGAAACCTGCAATCACCTGGGTGTTCTTGCCCTCGGCAGAATGCCTCTCGACCCGAAACTTGCCGAACTTGCCGACAGCGGCGAATTTGAAAAAAATATTATAATAACCGAGCATCTTTCGGACGCGGTCGACGCTGCCGTAAAGGCTTTACCGGTATGACAAAACAAAATTCGGTCGGGGGCGCGATTGCCGCCCTCGCCGCCAATATAATATTCGGGTTCAGTTTTCTGTTTTTGTCCGTTGCGCTCGGCACGGGCGCTCCGCCCATGGTGATAGTTTCGGTGCGGTTTACTGCGGCGCTTGCAATACTTATAATATTGCGCGTTTTGGGCGTTATAAAAATAAATATTAAAGGAAAACGGCTGCTGCCCGTCATAATAATGGGACTGTGTCAGCCGTTTTTGTACTTTATTTGCGAAACATACGGCGTTAAGCGTGTTTCAACCTCAATCGCAGGGGTAATCATAGCCCTTGTTCCGGTTGCGGTGATACTGATAAATTCGCTGTTTTTCGGTTCGCGCCCGACCGCCGTACAGACCGTTTGCTCGGTTATATCGGTTGGCGGAGTTATCGCAATAAGCATTATTTCTTCGGGCGGAAGGGCAGAGTTTTCCGCAGTCGGGGTTGTGCTGTTAATTGCCGCGGTCATAACCGCCGCGTTATTTAACGTATTAAGCGACCGGTTAAGCGGCGAGTTCACGGCGGCGGAGCGCACATACATAATGTTTTTTATAGCCGCAATAGGGTTTAATGCCCTGTCGCTTTTTATGTATGGGGGAAGATTTTTCGCCCTTACGGCACAGGCGCTCGGCAATTTTAAATTCACCCTGTCCGTTGTCGGGTATCTGGCGGCGGCATCGTCGGTTGCGGCATTTTTGCTTATGAACTACGCAACCGAAAACATCGGCGCGGTACGGTCTGCGTCTTTTTCAAACATAATAAGCGTGTGCTCGGTTTTCGCCGGCGTTGTGATACTTAAAGAGGATGTCGGCGTTTGGCAGTTGTTGTGCTGCGCGGTTATAATCATAGGCGTTTTCGGCGCAAATAAAGGTAAAAATCAGCGACCGCCGATTTTTAAAACTGTAATTAAAACCGATTAGATATTATATTAGACAGTAGATGATAGAGTGTAGATGTTAGACATTAGACGCGGCGGACGGTAGTTTGAGCGCTAACGGTACGCACAAACCACTTGCCTCCCTCTGACGAGGGAGGCAAGAGTTTGTGCAGAATTTTAACTTCTGCGGCGGCAGCGCCGCCCTTGGCCCCCTCTGACGAGGGGGCTGGCAAAACCGTAGGTTTTGACTGAGGGAGAGAAAAAAGGTAACTGCAAGAAGAATTTAATGTCTATGCTTGAACTTCTGTTGATTTTTTCTAACATCTAATGTTTGCGGTTTTCCGGCAGTCTGCGTTATCTCTCCCTCCGAGTTTTGACCTACGGTCAAAACCCACCTCCCCTGTCAGGTGGAGGCAAGAGTTTGTGCGTACCGTCGGCAGTCAGGTGGAGGCAAGAGATTGTGCTTATCGTCAGCCCGAAAACCCCCGCCCTCCACGTCTAACATCTAAAGTCTAAAGTCTAACGTCTAAAATTCACACATTCTTAACCAATTCGATGCTGCCGATATCGTATTATGATGAAGGAGGAGTGAGTTTATGCTCGGCTATGTTAAAGCGTATAAACCGGAACTGACCTTCAGGGAGTTTGACACATACAAAGCGGTTTACTGCGCGCTTTGCCGCACTATCGGGAAAGAGTACGGCGCACCTATGCGCGCACTGCTGAGTTATGATTTCACTTTTTTAAGCCTTGTTTTTATGTCGCTGAATGATGAGGCGGCAGGGTACGAAAAAAAGCGCTGCACCTGCAATCCGCTCAAAAAATGCAATTTCTGCACAAGCGGCGGGAACGAACTGCGGCTTGCCGCTGCGGTTACCGTTGCGCTTTGCGAATATAAAGCCGAAGATAACATTGAAGATGAAAGTTTTTTTAAATCGCTGCCATATCGGGTAAGCCTGCCGTTTCTGAAACGCGCGGCGAAAAAGGCATACCGCAATTATCCGCAACTTTCGGATATAATAAAAAGGTATAAACGGCAGCAAATGCAGGCACAGGAAAACGGAGCCGGTATTGACCGTGCCGCAGAACCCTCGGCTGCCGCGCTTGCCGAAATATTTGCCATGCCGGCGAAGCAGGAGGGCGAAAAACGGATACTCAAACATTTGGGTTACTGCCTCGGCAAATGGATATATCTGCTTGACGCAGGCGAAGATTTTGCCGACGACCTGAAAAAAGGTCGGTTCAATCCGCTTAAAGAGCCTTTTAAAGCCTCAAAAGAAACCTCGCCGAAGGCGTTTACCAAGGAATATCTTGAACCTAACCTTATGGTATGCGAAGTTGAATGCGAAAAGGCGTTTGAACTGCTTGATGTAAAAAAATATCGGTCAATATTGCAAAATATATTGTACCTCGGGATAAAAAACTCTCGCCGTCAAATCATAGGCGGCGGCGGGGATAAGGAGCATTTAATATGAACGACCCCTATGTGACTTTGGGCATCGACCGCAGTGCGACCGACGAACAGGTTAAAGACGCTTACAGGAAGATGGCGCGCAAGTACCATCCGGATAATTATGCGGATAACCCGCTTTCCGACCTTGCAAAACAAAAAATGCAGGAGATAAACGACGCATATGACAGCATAATGAACGAACGGCGCGGCGGCACGGCAGGCGGTTCTTCCTCCGCATATTACGGCACGGCAGGTTCCGCCTCGGGCAATTACGCCGATGTGCGCCGACTTATAAATTCCGGTCGTCTTGACGATGCACGCGCCCTGCTTGACGGTACGCCTTTAAATTCACGGGGCGCCGAATGGTATTACCTTAACGGACTTCTGCTTGACCGAAAGGGCTGGTACCAGGAAGCCTTCACTTCATATTCCAATGCCTGTCGGCTTGACCCTTCCAACAAAGAATACGCCGCAGCGCTTAACAACCTGCAGCACCGCCGAGGCGGCGGTTTCGGGGGGTATTACGGTAACTCAAACCCCTACGGCAACGGAGGTTGCACCCCCTGCGATGTCTGCCAGGGCCTTATATGTGCCGACTGTTGCTGCGAATGTATGGGCGGCGATCTTATCCGCTGCTGCTGACGCTATGAAAAAGTCAAAAAAAGCAGCGGTGTGCGGTATAATTTCCGCTTTGTCGACCATTTTAATGCTGATTTCATATTTCCCGTACCTGACATACGCCGTGCCTGCGTTTGCCGGTGCGCTTTCCGCCGTTTTGCTTATAGAGTACGGCGTCGGGTCGGCATTTCTGTCATACGGTGTTTCCGCCATGCTTACAGCCGTTCTGGCAGAGCCGGAAAGTAAAATCCTTTACATTCTCTTCTTCGGATATTACCCGATATTAAAAGGTCTGCTCGAAAAACATATGCCCAAGGCGGCTGCTTTTCTGCTTAAATTTTTATGTTTCAACGCCGCTATATTGCTTTCATATTATCTTATGATAAGCGTTTTGGGCCTCTCATTGCCCGACAGCGGCGAACTGACCGGCAAATTCAAATGGCTGCTGCTTGCCGTGGGAAACGTGACCTTTTTTATTTACGATATTGCCCTTTCGCGGGCTGCGGCGCTCTATTTCTGCCGCCTCCGCCCCAAAATTTCAAAATATCTGTGACGATGAAATATTTTTTTTAAATTTAAAACAGCCCTTGACAACTATCGGGGGCTGTGTTATTATAATTACAGTAACAATAACAGTAATTGTTACTGTTAAGAAAAGAGGACGGTTATGAAAAGGAAATCAAAGCAGCGTGATGCGGTTTTGGCGGCGGTAAAAGCGGTGCGTACCCACCCTACCGCAGCGGAGATTTATGATGATGTACGCCGCACGATACCTAATATCAGCCTCGGCACGGTTTACCGCAATCTTTCCGAACTTAAGTCAAACGGTGATATTATCGGGTTCGAATCGCCCGACGGCGCCGAACATTTTGACGGCAACACCGACGGGCACTGGCATTTTTGCTGTATCGGCTGCAAAAAAATATTCGATTTAAAAAAATACGACGCTTTCGGCAATTCCGAACTTTTATCGGAACTTGACAGGCTCGAACTGAATGTAAAATTTGCCGAAGTAATGCTTTACGGTTACTGCGACCTTTGCAAACGGCAGGGTCTGTAATAAATAAAAAACAAAAAAATTTCGGAGGTATTGATATGAAAAAATATGTATGTTCGGTATGCGGATATGTTCACGAGGGGGATTTGCCCGAAGGATTTGTTTGCCCCGTATGTAAAGCGGCGGCGAGCAAGTTCAAACTTGCCGACGGCGAAAAAGTCTGGGCGGCGGAGCACGAAGTCGGCGTTGCAAAGGGCGTTGACCCGAGAATTACCGAGGGACTTAAATCCAATTTTGAGGGTGAATGCTGTGAAGTCGGTATGTATCTTGCAATGGCGCGCGCAGCGCACCGTGAAGGCTACCCCGAAATCGGTCTTTATTGGGAAAAAGCCGCTTATGAGGAAGCGGAGCATGCGGCAAAATTTGCCGAACTGCTCGGTGATGTTGTGTCGCCGTCAACCAAAAAGAACCTTGAACTGCGCGTTGAGGCTGAAAACGGCGCAACCGCAGGCAAGACCGAACTTGCAAAACTTGCAAAAGAACTCGGACTTGACGCAATACACGATACCGTGCACGAGATGGCACGCGATGAAGCCCGCCACGGCAAAGCCTTTGAAGGACTTCTGAACCGCTATTTCGGCAAATAATTTATAAAAACGGAGGAAAACAAAATGAAATACGTATGTCCCTGCGGATATGTCTACGACGAAACTTTGGGCGACCCGGACAACGGGATAGCAGCGGGAACAAAGTGGGAAGACCTCCCCGAAGATTTCCTTTGCCCGATTTGCGGGCTCGGTAAAGATATGTTTGAGGAGCAATAACAAAAATTTAACATCAACGGGCTGCAGCGGTTTTGTTTGCGGCCCGTTTTCCGTGCGACGGATAATTCGGCGGCTGCGCCCAAAAATTTGGCAAACTGCCGACACTGTCCAATTGATAAAATCGGATAAAGGCGGTAAAATATAATAAAGAAAAATAAACGGCAAGATTTATATGTCCGCTGAACGGAAGGAGAAATGAGATATGAGTAAAAAAAGCAATAACAAGGCGTTACGCAATGCCGCAATCGCCACGGGCGCATCGGCAGGCACGCTGGCGGTAGGTGCCGCGCTGACCTATTTGGGGACAAAACTGCTTATAAACACGGCGCTGGACAGGACTCCGCCCAAGGTTATGAAAAAGGCGAACGGGGTAATTTCGGGCTCCGCCAAAGAACCGCTCGTTCCCGCACCGGCGCTTGAGGCTTCCGAAAAATTAAAAAACAGCGAAAATCAGGTAATTGAAACCGTAGCGCACGACGGCACACGCCTTGTCGGGCATTATATCCCCTGCGAGAAAGCAAAGCGCTTTGTAATAGCCGTGCACGGCTGGCGTTCGTCATGGGATAAGGATTTCGGGCTCATATCCGACTTTTTCCGTGACAACGGCTGCAGCGTGCTGTATGTTGAGCAGCGCGGTCAGAACGAGAGCGGCGGCGAGCATATGGGGTTCGGGCTTGTTGAGCGGTATGACTGCATCGACTGGATTCGTGCCGTAAATGAGCAGTTGGGCAACAAACTTCCGATTTATCTGTGCGGTGTTTCAATGGGTGCGACGACCGTTCTTATGGCGGCGGGTTCGGAACTTCCGCAGAATGTTCACGGCATAATCGCCGATTGCGGATTCACCTCTCCGGAAGAAATTTGGCGGCATATCGCGCGCAAAAATCTGCATATGCCTTATGTTACCCAAAAACACATTGCCGACGCAATGTGCCGCAAAAAACTCCTTGTCGGCGCGAATGAATATTCAACCGTAACGGCGGTGCAGAACGCGACGGTTCCGATACTTTTCATTCACGGCACAGCCGACCGCTTTGTCCCGATAGAGATGACCTACAAAAACTATGCCGCCTGCGCCTCCCCGAAAGACCTTTTGGTAGTTCCGGGTGCCGGTCACGCGCTCAGTTATTATGTTGAATCGGAAAGATACGAGGAAACGGTAAAGCGTTTTTGGAAACGGTATGACAATGCCTGACCGGCGGTGCGGCGTATGCGCCGCACGGCGGTGAATAACAGCAGGTAAAAAGGAGCCGCAGTCTGTTCGCAGACTGCGGCTTGTTAATTTTAATTCAGCATTTTTAATTCCCGATTTTATCTTTCCCCGACTCTAACAAACATACGGTTTCTATATGTGCGGTGCGGGGGAAAAGGTCGAAGGCTTCGGCTTTCACAGGGGTGTAGCCGCAGCCGCTTAATATCTTAATATCGCGCGACAGGGTGGCGCTGTCGCAGGAAATGTAAACTATCCGCTCGGGGGAAAACCCCTCGGCTACCGCGGCAAGCAGTTCGGGGGAACAGCCTTTGCGCGGCGGGTCGACAATCACGGTGTCGGCTGATATTCCGCGGCGTTTTAAATCGGCGGCGGCGCTTGCCGCATCGGCGCAGATGAACTCCGCGTTTGTTATGCCGCCTGCCTTTGCGTTTGCGGCGGCGTCACGCACCGCGTCAGGCACAATTTCCACGCCGATTATCTTTTCGGCTTCGTTTGCCATTGTAAGCCCTATCGTGCCCGTGCCGCAGTAAAGGTCAAGAACCGTTTTGCCCTGCGGCGCGGCGTATTCAGCCGCTTTTTTATAAAGCCGTTCCGCCATGGTGCGGTTGACCTGATAAAACGAATGGGGCGAAATGCGGACTCGAACGCCGCAAATTTCGTCGGTAATATAAGGGTCGCCGTACAAAAATGTGCAGCCCTCACCCATAATAACATTGGTGTCCGCCGTGTTGACATTTATCCCGAAACTTTTAAGCCTGCCGCCAAGCAGGTTTTTAAGGCGGCTGCAAAGTTCGGCACTGTGCGGCAGCGACTGCCCGTTTATTACTATAATAACCATTATTTCGCCGGTAATTTCGGCATATCGCAGATAAATGTGGCGCACAAGCCCGATTTTAAGAACTTCGTTATAAGCGGAAATGCCTTTCTCGGTTAAAAAAGCACAAATACACTCGGTAATTGCGGCAAATTCCGGCGGTTGCAGGGCGCAATCGGTGCAGGGGTTGACCCTGTGGCTGCGCGGTGAAAAAAAGCCTGCCGTTACCCTGCCGTCCGACTCGGTTACGGGGTACTGCGCCTTGTTGCGGTAACCGCAGACACGGTCGGGCGCGGCATTGATTTTTTCGACAATATCCCCGCTCACGCCGCCTATTCGGCGCAGATTATTCCGCACGGCGGAAAGTTTAATTTCCAACTCCGCTTCATAATTTATATGACGGAACACGCAGCCGCCGCATTTGCCGAAAACGGGGCAGTCATTTTCCGCGCGCGAGGGCGCAGGCGAAATTATTTCAAGAATTTTGCCGTAGGCATAGTTCTTTTTCGCCTTGACTATCAGTATTTTTAATTTATCGCCTACAGCGGAAAAAGGGACAAAGACCGCCGTGCCGTCAATTCGGCATACGCCGGCGCCTTCGCCCGTCATATCGGTTATTTCAACCGTAAAAACATCGTTCTTTTTCAAGTTTTTCACCTCTACAGCCGCTTTTTGGGCGCATCGGTTTTTTCGGTTTCTTTAAAATTTTTATCCTCAATTCCCGCAAGGCGGCACAGGTAGTGTTTCACCCTGCTGTCCATACCTCCGTTCGAGTCTATTGCCGCCGCAATATATTTTTTGGACACGCCGTAAAGTTCGGCGCTGTCGCCCTGTTCCAATCGGTCAAGATAATCCTTGCAGTCGCGGCACATATAAAGGTCTTTGACCTCGCTGTCAAACGGGTAGTCTTTTGAAAGCGGAACTCTGTAACCGCATATGCAGCATATGTGAGTCAATTGTATCACTCCATTCGGGACGTTAGATGTTAGACGCTAGACGTTAGATGTGATAGGCGGTAGTTTGCAGGCTGACGGTAAGCACTTACTACTACTTGCCTCCCACTGACGGGGGAGGTGTCAAAACGGAGTTTTGACGGAGGGGGAGAGACCGCAGGATAATGGCACGCACAGGCTCTTGCCTCCGGTTCTAGACGTTAGACTTTAGATGTTAGATGTGGTAGGCGGGAGTTTGGATAATAGACAGTGAATTGTTCATACCGTTAGCTTTTTTCTCTCCCTCTGTCAAAACTTCGTTTTGACATCGTCTCGGCTGCCGCCTCGGTCGGTGCTTCTGCTTCGCTTCAGGTGTCCACCGGACACCCGC
>CAVGND010000014.1:0-37604 GCA_963630555.1 Roseburia intestinalis
AATACCCGGAACAAAGTATGTTGTGAAGTCCTCCGCCGATATCATATCGCTTTTGGCGTTGTTGCAGATCACGCATGCAAACTCACAGTTATCATCGCAGTAATCCCCATCGGGATTCTTGCGCTCAATTTGCAATTCTCCGCTGAAAGACGGCTTTTTAGAGATAACTATCCCATTTTTAAAAACATCTTTTAGCGTGTTTTCATCAATCCCGCAATAGCAACAATGCCTTATTCCGTTCTCGGGTGTTTTTTCGCACCACCAGGCAAAGAAAGATTCAAAGTCATTGTCAAAAACATTTACAGGATTCTCTTTTTTCTTTTGGTCATCTCTTTTGGTGTAAAAACGCTCATAGATCTTTTGAATACAAACCTTTGCCTCTTTAACAGCACTATGCTTGATATAGTAGCCTTGCACCGTTTCCTTACCGCTGATAAGGCCGAGTTCTTTCAGTATTTCGCTTTCGCATCCTTCCTTTTTTACAGAATACCTTGCCAGAAATTCCAAATTTGGCTCTGAGAATTTCTTATCGGGATATTTTTTCTTTAGATATTTCTCGACCAGTTCTTTTGTTTTCTTTAATTCGTCCATGTATTTTTATCCTTTCTCGATTTTATATATTATACCATAAACCATAGTGTTTTGTATAGTCAAATATAAACCTTTCACCACCTGCTTGATAACTCTATTCTATTAGTTTATATGTACCGCTTTTGGTGCATATATTGTTGTATCATAATAGCGAAGCAGATTTAAAGGAGATGATGAGTGTGGTATACGCGGTGTCAGACCTGCATGGGTGCTATGATAAGTATATAAAACTTCTTGAACGCCTGAATATGACTTCTGATGACTCGTTATATATTCTCGGTGATATTGTTGATCGCGGCAGTGACGGAATAAAGATTATATTGGACCTCGTCAACAGAAAAAATATATTTTCCTGCAGAGGAAATCACGATCACTGTGCGCAGATACTGCTGAGAAACTTTGCGATTCCCAATGACGGATATTTTGCGGACGGACTTGAAGAAACATTCAGATTATGGCTTTCCGATGGCGGGAACACAACATATGAGGAGTTTCTGAAATTGGACGAAAGCGAGCAGCAGGCGGTTTTGAGTTATCTTAACTCTCTTCCGCTTTTTGAGGAGTTAACAGTCGGAGGACAGAAGTTTTTCCTTGCACATACGGTTCCGGAAAAGAGCAAAATGCTCGATATTGAAAACTGTCGGAATTCAGATTTCATTATGGGTGAGCCGGAGTATGAAAAAATGTATTTTGAAGACACGATCATTGTAACAGGTCATACACCCACCGGTTTCATTGATCCCGAATACACAGGGCGAATATGGAAAGGAAACAATCATATAGCCATTGATTGCGGAACCGTATTTGGTAATCCCCTCGGATGTATTTGTCTTGATACGCTTGAAGATTTCTATGTCGAATAATCGAAAAGAGGGCTTTTATGAGATTTAAAATTGAACTTACCGGCAATTATTCACCTTTGGGAAATTTGTTCTTTAGTGTACCTACAAAAGATGAAATGAAAAAAGCAGAAAAAACAATCAGTGATATTTGTTATAATAGAGCGACGAAATTATATAAAAACAATTCTGATACATTTGAAAATTCAGCACTTACAAGAATAGAAAATGAACTCCAAAAAATGTGTGATACCGAAACGGCATATCATTTTCTTATTTTGAAAGAAATTGCAGAGTTATCCCAAAAAGTCGGATACCCTTTAATGACGGAAGGTAATTTGTCAGGTTCCGTTATTTCTTATTTGCTTGGAATTACCGAATACGATCCATTAGCTTTGAGTTTTGAGTATAATTCAATCAAATTACTTTGGGGTACAGATAAGTCCCCTCGGACGCCTGATTTTTCCATATGCATTGCACCGCAAATACGGCCGTTAATAAATAATAAGTTGCATTCAAAATATGGATATGTCGACTGCAATAAAGATGTTTATAAGCGAATATCCTTGACTGACGCTAATATATGTGAAACCTTGGGTAAACTTTTAAAAGCAACCGGCAGGAAACCGTCTTTCAGCGATTATAACGAGAAAACCTATATTAAGGTTGTCAAAAATATTGCAGATGAATATCTTGCCGAATTCAAAATGTTAAAAAAAGAAGGCTATGCCTTGGACGAGGAGTTACAGTGCAGATTATCATTTTTCGATGAATTAAAACAGGTAACATCCTGCAATTTTAAACAATTGTTGCGCTTATATGCGTATCGACACGCCTCATTTAAACATACGAAAAGTATAACGAGATTGTCGGATCCTGAATTTTTCGTTACCCGTAATGAGTTTTTTTATGCCCTTACCTGTTGCAACATCCCTGATGCCGTTGCTTTGGACATTGCAAAAAAGGGCGTAGGGTCACAGGCAAGCAGGCGCGAACAATATATTAAAACACTTAGGACTTATAATGCACCGGAGTTTATTTGTAAATATTTTTCTGAGGTCACAAATCTTTGGGATTCAGATGCGTGTATTAGCAGATTAATACTTATGTGTGCTGTCGCATGGTATCAAATAACTTTCTCAAAAGAATATGAGAAAATTAAAAACGGAGAATTATGATGTGGATATATTAAGATTTATCAATTCTAAGGATATCAGAGAACACCTTCGGAATATCGGTTATGAATTTAATTCTCTTGAGGCTGCATGGTTGATTTATCAGTGCCGCGATGCTGCTATTGACGAAAAGCATAAAGCGTGGAATGAACTGATTGAAAAAATGCCGGATTGTCCGATAGTGGAACGCTTGAACACTGTGCCGCAGGATAGCCTTCACGCTTTTCTAAGGCAGTATATAGAGCTTGAAGATAGGTATCTTAACGAGTTCTATGAAGAGAAACATGCGGATACTTTTGATTATAATAAGCCGTTTGTATACAAATTCAAATACATTTACAAGGACGGCACGGAATACGAGTGGGATACGGTATTTTCATGCTTTGATGCTTTGTATGAAAGCATCATGGAAGCTGCATACAATGAACCCTGTCGGGCGTGAAAATATGCAGAGAGAAATTGACCGGTATTGGAATGAAACAAAATAGACCGACCGGCATTTCAGACCAAAACATAGGGGGCAAAAATGAGCATGAAATATACCGACTTACATTATGGTCAGATACCAACATTATATCAGGCGCTCAAAAGTGAATTATCAAAAAGTGGCACTGCTGCAATTTTCTCGTTGATAAGATGCTTTACATATGATGTTGACAGCAACGATTATATGATTCAAGTGCTCCTGACTGCCAATTATCTGGAAAGAATATCTTGCTTGGTTTATAAAAGCAAAGACAGGAAGTATAAAAAACTGTCCGAGAATAAATACAAAAAAGTCATCTTTGAGAGTTATGCGGAAATTCCTCAGGAAATTTACGACAGAATACGGGAATACGGAATTTCGGAAACCGAAGCAGAATGGATTCATAAAATGGTTTGGCAGATAGCGGATTTAGTATGCCCCATGATAGCGTGTATGAATGAACAGGCTTTTGTCAGTGAATATGCATATGCAATAGACTATGTGATAAGGCACGGGTGTGATTTACCCAAGCCGGATATAGCCGAATTATTCCCGAGAAACTATTCGGATTATAATTACTGGGAAGGGCGACTCGTTGACAAGGTCAACAAATATATCGAATTATAGAAAGATGCAATCGAAAAACTGTTCGGTAACAGCATTTTCTGCAACATCCGAATGAATCAACTCCAATCCGCATTCATTTCATGCTTCCTGAGATTTCTTTGCCGATTTGCGAATATTCCGAATGTTTTACCGACTTTTGACAGTTACTACTTGCCGCACAGCACTTGAAAGCCTACTAAATATATGGTATTATAGTAGTATCATATTGTCGGGCATTCGGCACGGCAAACAACTGTAAAGGAGGACTTTCTGTGAAAATTTCAACAAAAGGCAGATATGCACTGCGAATGCTTTTAGACCTTGCCGAACACAGCGGAGGCGAATATGTTTCGCTTAAAGACGTGGCTGCGCGGCAGGGTATATCCAAAAAATATCTTGAACAGATTGTGCCGATTCTCAACCGTTCGGATATACTTAAAACAAACCGTGGCTATCAGGGTGGCTACAAGTTAAGCAAAAGCCCCGAAAAATACACACTCGGCGACATTTTAAGGTTGACCGAGGGAAGTTTGGCACCCGTTCCGTGCGTTGAGCAAAATCCGCCCGAATGCCCCCGTGCCGGAGATTGCGTTATGATTGAAATATGGCGTGGACTCGGCGATGCGATAAATAATTATGTTGACGGTATCACTTTGCAGGATATAATCGACCGCAGCCGTGAAAATTACAGCAACGATTATGTTATCTGATAGTTAGATTTTAGATTTTAGACATTAGACGGTAGATAAGAGTAACTGTAGTTTGAGCACTGACGGTAAGCTGCCATTCACCACATCTAATGTCTAATGTCTACAGTCTAACGTCTAACGTCTACAGTCTAGTATCTAACATCTAACACCATCGGCTGCGCCAGTGGGACTGCCGTTCAAGACCCGAAACACACGAAAGGCGGTGTTTTTATGTCGCTTGCGACAAAAACAGAATATATACACGAACCGACCGAACTGCAGTGCGGTCAGGCGGTTCTTGCAATGCTGACAGGCGAGAGCGCCGAAACGATTGCCGCCGAGCTGTGCAACGACCGCGAAACGACACTTGCCGAGATGTTTAAAGTACTGGATACGCACGGAATAATCTACGATAAAAAAAGAAAAACGGCAGCCCGCAAAAACGAACTGCCGTCCATATGTATATTAAGTCTTGAAACGCCGAGATGCTGGCACTGGTCGCTTTACCGCGAGGGCGTGTTTTACGACCCCGAGCACGGCGTGTCGGATGATTTTCCCGTTTGCAGCCGCAAATTTTACTGGGAAATACTCGGCTGAAATCCGAAAAACAGGTCGCAGCCGCAAAACCGCCCTATCGCTCAAACAGTTTTATCCGTTTTACAAGGTAAAAAAGCGGAATTCCGAGCGCGAAACAAACCGCCGCTTCGCCTGCGCCGACCTGCACCAAGGTTATAAAAAACATATCCCCGAACGCAGATGAGGTTGACGGCGCGGTAAGGTATGCTATTTCCGCCCCCACCGCCAGCGCGTTTATCAGGGTGGGCACCAGCGGGGTGAAAAACACCGCGCTTTTTTTGAACCGCAAAAACAAAAAGCGTGTTATTATGCAGGAAATAAGGGTTGCTGCCGCACCGAGCGTTATGTCTAAAAGTCCGTAAGGACTGAAAATGTTGGCGAGCGCACAGCCGAGCGTAAGTCCGGCGGCGGCGGACGGGGTAAACGCCGTGAAAACAAAAAATGCCTCCGCTATCCTGAACTGTATGGCGCCGTAGGCAAGCCCCAAACCGGCGGTAACATAGGTAACGGCGGCGTAAACGGCGGCAATGACAGCCGCCGTTGTTATTTTTTTAATATCGATTTTTTGCATATGAATTGCCCCTTAGTTTTATTTAAAGTCAGGATTTTGCGAACTGACTTTTACGGATAACATTACTTTTCGCAATGCTCACAGCCGCAATTCTCGCACTCTTTGCCGAGAATCGGGTCGGGGTCTATGCCCTGTTTTTGGTAATAATCGCGCAACGCGGCTTTTATCGCCTGCTCTGCCAGTACAGAACAGTGAATTTTATGTGCCGGCAGACCGCCCAAAGCCTCAACAACCGCTTTGTTTGAAAGCCCGACGGCTTCCTGCACCGTGTGACCTTTTATCATTTCGGTAGCGATTGAAGATGTGGCGATTGCGGAGGCGCAGCCGTAGGTTTTAAATTTACAGTCGGTTATTACGCCGCCGTCAATCTTCAAAAACATTTTCATTATATCGCCGCATTTAGCGTTGCCGACTTCACCCACGCCGTCGGCATTTTCGATTTCACCCATATTTCTCGGGTGCATAAAATGATCCATTACCTGTTCGGTATACATAAAAATTCCCCTTCCTGTCAGTTATTTGCTTCTTCCTGTTTTATTCTGTCCCAAAGCGGAGACATTTTACGCAGCCTGTCGATTATTCCCGGCAGGACTTCCAAAATTCTGTCGGCGTCATCCAATGTGTTACCGTCCGAAAAGGTCAGGCGAAGCGAGCCGTGCGCTACCTCGTGCTTAAGTCCGATAGCCAGCAGAACGTGGCTCGGGTCAAGCGAACCCGAAGTGCATGCCGAGCCCGACGAAGAACATATCCCCTCGGAATCAAGCAGCAAAATCAGCGATTCGCCCTCAACCCCTTCAAAAGAGATGTTGACGTTGCCGGGCAGCCTTTGTTCACGGTCGCCGTTAAGGCGGCTTTTTTCAATTTTTAAAGCGCCGTCGATAACCCTGTTGCTTATTTCGCGCATTTTCTTTTCGCGCTCGTCAATTGTGCTGCAAGCCTTTTCAATGGCGCAGCCCATACCCACAATGCCGGGTGTGTTTTCGGTTCCTGCGCGGCGTCCGCGCTCCTGTGCGCCGCCGTCAACCAAATTCGGGATAACGATTCCTTTTCTTATATAAAGCGCACCCGTTCCCTTGGGTCCGTGAAATTTATGACCGGACATTGAAAGCATATCAATGTTCATCGTCTTGACGTCAATGTGTACGTTTCCGACCGCCTGAACCGCATCGGTGTGAAAAACAATACCTTTTTCGCGGCATACTTCGCCGATTTCGGCAATCGGCTGAACAGTGCCGATCTCGTTATTGGCAAACATAACGGTGACAAGCGCGGTGTCATCCCTGAGCACCCTTTTAAGTTCCGAAATGCGAACGATACCGTTTTCGTGAACGGGCAGCAGGGTGACTTCAAAACCCTCTTTTTCAAGACTTTCAAGGGTGTGAAGAACCGCGTGATGCTCAAACGCAGACGATACTATGTGTTTCTTTCCCTTTTTTGCCATTTTATGCGCAATGCCCTTGATCGCCCAGTTATCGCTTTCGCTTCCGCCGTTGGTGAAATATATTTCATTTGCGTCAGCGCCTATCGCTTTTGCGACCTTTGCTCTTGCGGCGTCAACCGCGGCGCGTGCACGCTGACCGAAGTCATACAGGCTTGACGGGTTGCCGTATTCGTTCGTAAGGTACGGCATCATCGCCTCAAGCGCCTGCGGATCAAGTTTTGTGGTTGCGGCATTATCCGCATATATAAATCGCTTTGACATAAAGTCCTCGCTCTCCATTCTGCCGCTTTTGCGGCTATCCAACCTTTAATCAAACGCCTTGTTTAACTTACGGTCTATATTGTATACCTTTTTGGTATAGTTATCAAGTCTTTTTTTGAATTTCCCCGTTATTTTTTTAATTTTTGCCACTCTGCGACAGCAAGGGAGTCGCAAATTTCGTTTTCCCTGTGCCCTGCGTGCCCTTTTATCCAGTTAAAACTGACCTTATGAACGGCAAGCAGTGATAACAGTTTTTCCCAAAGGTCGGTATTTAACGCAGGTTTTTTATCGCTTTTTTTCCAGCCGTTTCTTTTCCAACCGTAGACCCATCCTTTGTTGACCGAATCGCATACATATTTTGAATCGGTGGTCAGTTCGACCTCGCAGGGTTCTTTTAAAGCGGCAAGAGCCTCAATACAGGCGGTGAGTTCCATACGGTTGTTGGTCGTGTCCGCTTCGCCGCCCGACAGATGTTTTTCGTTTTCGCCGTATTTAAGCACGGCGCCCCAGCCGCCGGGTCCGGGATTGCCCGAACACGCGCCGTCGGTATAAATGTAAACCTTTTTCATATATTGCCCCCGAATTTAATATTTTCTGAAACTGCCGACTACCTTACCGAGTATTTCAAGGTGACCGTCGGGCGGATAGATAGGGTCAAAATCCGGATTCTCGGGCATAAGGAACGGCTTGCCGCCATCAAACCGCAGGGTTTTTACGGTAGCTTCGTCGTCAATCAGGGCGACGACTATATCGCCCGCCGAATACGACGCGTCCTTATCCGCTATTATAAGGTCGCCGTCCAAAATTCCGGCGTCACGCATACTAAGCCCCCATACCCGCAACGCAAACAGACTGTCCGCTTCGTCGGGCTTAACGGGATATGGTATATAGTCCTCGATTTCCTCAACCGCAAGTATCGGTTTTCCTGCCGTAACCCTGCCGAGCAGCGGCACATGTGCCGATTCCGCCGCACCCTCTACCCTTATAGCGCGTGATGCACGGGGATCTCTTGAAATATATCCTTCCTCTTCAAGTACGCGCAAGACCGCGTGCACAGTGGAGGTAGATCGTATACCCGTAGCCGCGCATATCTCACGCACCGTAGGCGGAACCGCGCCCGACATTTCCTTTACAAGAAATTTATATACTGCCGCCTGCTTTTCGCTTAATGCTGTCCTCGACAAGTCGCTCCCCCCTTTTTTAACCGAACATTTATTCGGTTAATTATATCATACCGCATTACCAATTTCAATAGCGGATATTGAAATTACCCGAAACAGGGGGTATAATGAAGATAATTAAAAATATTTTTGAAAGGAAATAAAAAAATGAATGCAACACTTGTAGTAATGGCAGCGGGAATGGGCAGCCGTTTCGGAGGACTTAAACAGGTTGAACCTGTCGGCAAAAACGGAGAGGCAATACTCAATTTCTCGGTTTACGACGCAAAGGCAGCCGGGTTCAACAAGGTGGTCTTTGTAATCAAGCACGCAATTGAAAAGGATTTTAAAGAACTTGTCGGCAAAAAGATTGAAAAAATGATAGACGTGGAATATGTTTTTCAGGAGACCGATGTGCTTCCGCAGGGGTTTGCCTGCCCCGAAGGACGCGAAAAGCCATGGGGTACGGGTCACGCTCTGCTTTGCTGTAAGGATGTTGTAAAAGAGCCGTTCGCCGCCGTAAATGCGGATGATTTTTACGGTAAAGCCGCGTACCGCCACGCAATTGACTCATTAAATCGAGGCGAGTGGTGTATGGTCGGTTTCCGCCTCGGAAATACGGTTACGGAAAACGGATATGTTTCGCGCGGCGTTTGCGAGGTTGAAAACGGGCGGCTTAAAAGCGTGACCGAGCACACAAAGATCGGAAGCGACTGCTTTTGCGAGGATACGGGGAAAAAACTTTTGCCCGATACGGTGGTTTCAATGAATTTCTGGGCATTTACACCCGATATTTTCGATTATCTCGAACGCGAATTCAAATCTTTTCTGACCGAAAATATAAACGAGCCTAAAGCGGAATTTTATCTGCCGACGGTGGTGGACACGCTTATTAAGAACGGCGAAAAACAGGTTTGCGTTGCGGCAAGCGAGGATAAATGGTACGGCGTTACATATAAAGAAGATAAAGAAACGGTAGTAAACGCAATAAGAGAAATGACCGATAACGGACTTTACAAAGGAATGTGCGACTGATATGGAACAACTTGAAACTATCAAATCACAGGCTGCGGCTGCGGCGGAAGAACTTGTCGCCGCGGCAGGGCTCAAAAGCGGGAGTTTGCTTGTAATAGGCTGCTCGACAAGCGAGGTTGCAGGCAAAAAAATAGGCACGCTCAGAAGTCCCGAAATTGCGGCTGCGATATTTGACGGAATTTACCCCGTGCTTAAAAAGCACGGCGTGTACCTTGCGGCGCAGTGCTGCGAGCACCTTAACCGCGCGATAGCGGTAGAGCGTGAATACGCGTCGGCACACGGGTTAGAAGAGGTTAACGTCCGCCCGATACGGACGGCAGGCGGAAGTTTTGCCGCAAAGGTATTTGATACGCTTGACTGCGCTATGGTTGAGGAAATTGCGGCTGACGCCGGAATTGACATCGGCGATACACTTATCGGTATGCACTTAAAAAGGGTCGCTGTGCCGGTAAGGCTTGCGGTTAAAAATATCGGCGAAGCCAATGTTGTGGCGGCGCGCACACGCCCGAAGTATATCGGCGGCGAACGGGCGGTATATTTCTAGATGTTAGACGCTAGACTGTAGACATTAGATGTGGTGAATGGCAGCTTGCGGGCTGACGGTAAGCACAGTCTCTTGCCTCCGCCTGACGGGGTGCGGGTGTCCGGTGGACACCTCTGCGAAGCAGAAGCACCGACCGAGGCGGCAGCCGAGACGGTGGGTTTTGCCCAATGGGCAAAACTCGGAGGGGGAGAAAAATCAACGGTAAGAACAGCTCAACGTCTATACTCAAACTGCCGTTACCCACATCTACAGTCTAACATCTAATTTCTAATGTCTAGAACAGGAGAGACCGCAGGCTGACGTTAGATACTTATTACCGGTAATTTTTCTCTCGTTCCGGACGTTAGACTGTGGGTAGCGATTGTTCCGGTTTTGTTATGGCTTTTAATAAAATACCCATTTGCCGGACCTCGTGTTTGACAAATGGGTACATTGGGATTAAGTATTAAGAAAGTGCGGTTTGACTCTCCTCGGTTTACAAATTAAGCAGGCGTTTTTTCATAATGTCAAATTCTTCTTGCATAATTACGCCGCTGTCAAGCAATTCTTTGAATTCTTTTAATTCGTCGACGCTGCTTTGCGGTGCTGCGGCGACTTGCTGCGCGTTTTTTTGCCTTTCGGCAAGAAGGCGGCTTAAAACACTGTGTATCTGCGCTTGATTTCTCATAAATTTAAATCTGACTTTGCCTGATGAAGTTCCTGCTTCAATGCCCTTTAAGAAACTTGTTCCTATAGATGATATGCTGTCAATCGGCAGGTCAACGCGCTTGCCGAAAGCGGCTTTTCCGAAAACCCTTTGATTGGTAACGGTTAATTCGTATTTATCCCATATTAATTTTGGCAACACATAAAAAATTGTAAAAACCAGGGCAATCAAAATAACAGCTTCGACCATTATTACTATAGAATATACCGAATTGAGAGTAATATTTAAAATTGCATAAATAACTATTTCTATAGATATCAGACTCGATATCACCGCAAAGAAAATCATTAAAGCGTTGGACTTATCGCCCCTAATCAAAACTTTTTCTTCCATTGTTCATTTCCCCATTTCTTTTTAAGATTGCTTTTTCAATTACTTCTGAAGAACAGTTAAATTATTCGCACTTTCTAAAAATGCTGCTTTGTTAACTCTGCGCTCCTTTCAAAATTTCTCGCGCAATAAAAAATGCGCGGCATATAATCATACGCCACGCACAAAAACGCGGCTTTGATTAATGTTACCACACATAATAATCTAACAATATGACTGTTACACCACAATACATATTATAAGCCTGCGTTTTTAGCAAAACTCAGAATTGTAGTGTAAAGCAATAAAGCACCTCCTATAAGGGCGCATAAAAATGCAACAAGCGCGCTATTAAATTATTATGTGTGGTAACAACAGTATAGCATACCCTTAATGAAAAATCAATGCTTTTTCTTTGAAAACGTATTGTTTGCATCGGCGGCGCTCAAACTACCGCCACCCACAGCTAATGTTTAGCGTCTAACATCTATCATCTAACATCTGCAAAACCGATTCGCCGAATGTGCCGACAAAGCAGATTCGGCTGATATTAAAAAAACACTTGATAAGTATACCAAAAAGGTATACAATTAATTTATCGAAGGCCTGTCAGGCGTCAAAAAGGGGACGGAAAGTATGTCAAGAATATGCCCGCTTTTCAGCGGAAGCAGCGGAAACTGCGTATACATAGGCTGCCGTTCGGGCGGAATAATTATTGACGCAGGCGTAAGCACCAAACGGATAACTGCGGCGCTTGACGGTATCGGCGTTGCGCCCGAAACTCTCTCAGCGGTGGTGGTGACCCATACGCATACCGACCATATTGCGGGAATTAAAACCTTTACAAAGCGGTTCAAAGTTCCTATTTTTGCGTCGCAGACCACGCTTGAAACATTAAAGCAAAAGTCGGTGCTCAGCCCCGACTGCCGCTGTACGGCGGTGGACAAAACCGCTGCCGCAGGCGATTTTTTGATTACAAGATTTGATACCGACCACGACTGCCCGGGCTCTTCGGGTTTCAGAATTGACCTGCCCGACGGAAGTTCGGCGGCTGTATGCACCGACCTCGGCGCGGTGACCGACGTGATACGCAGCACCGTAAAAGGCGTGAACGCCGTGGTTTTCGAGTCTAACCACGATGTTAATATGCTGCAAAAAAATCCGAGTTACCCGTATGAATTAAAGCAGCGCATTTTAAGCAGCGAGGGGCATCTTTCAAACACGGCGGCGGCGGCTGAACTGCCCGATTTTGTAAAAAGCGGCACAACGCGGATAATTCTGGCGCACCTGAGCCGCGAAAACAACCTGCCCACGCTTGCGGCAAGCGCCGCAAAAGCCTCGCTTATTGACGGCGGAATGGCGGAAAATGAGGATTATATTCTGTCGGTCGCAGCGCCGTCCGGCAACGGGATAACGGTATTTTAAAAATTTTCGGGAAGAACGGTAATATATGCAAAAAATACACATAATAGCAGTTGGGAAAATTAAAGAAGATTTTTTAAGGCAGGCGTTTGCCGAATACAAAAAGCGGCTTTCGGGATATTGCGACCTGACCGTTACCGAAATTCCGCCGCAAAAACTGCCCGATAAACCGCGCAAAGCCGAAATAAGCGCGGCGCTTGAAACAGAAGGCGAAAAGATACTTTCCGCCGTGCCGCGCGGCGCGTACCTTGTGCCGATGTGCATAGAGGGTAAAAAACTTGACAGCGAGGGGGTTGCACGACTGCTTGAAGGCAACGCGCTGTCGTCGTCCTGCACGGCGTTTGTGATAGGAAGTTCCTACGGTCTGGCGGACTCGGTAAAGGCGGCGGCAAACCTTAAACTTTCAATGTCGGATATGACCTTTCCGCACGACCTTGCGCGCGTAATGTTAGCCGAGCAGATCTACCGCGCGTTTAAAATAACCGGAGGCGGAACCTACCATAAATAATGACTGACGGAGATGACGGTTATGAAAAAATACAATGTTGCCGGGATGACCTGCGCCGCCTGTTCGGCAAGGGTTGAAAAAGCGGTAAAAAAGGTTGAGGGCGTGACCGATTGCGCCGTCAGCCTGCTTACAAATTCAATGACGGTTGAGGGGACGGCCTCGCCGCAGGCAATAATTGCGGCGGTGCAAAAAGCAGGCTACGGGGCAAGCGACCCTGCGGCGGAAAAACCGCAGAACTCGCTGCCCGATTCGGGCTTTAAAAACCTTAAAAACCGACTCATCTACTCCCTTATATTTCTCGCCCTGCTTATGTACATTTCAATGGGGCATATGATGTGGGGATGGCCGCTGCCTGCGTTTCTTGACGGCAACCATATCGGTATTGCGCTTGCCCAGTTGGTGCTTACCGTCCCCGTGGTTGTAATTAACCAAAAATTCTTTATAAGCGGAACAAAGGCGATAATCAACCGCTCGCCCAATATGGATACGCTTGTGTCGCTCGGTTCGGGCGCGGCGCTGCTTTACAGCCTGTATGCGACCTTTGCAATGACGGTGCACCCTGACCACGCGCACGCCTATATGCACGACCTTTATTATGAGTCGGCGGCGATGATACCGGCACTTATAACCGTGGGCAAAATGCTTGAAGCGCGCTCTAAGGGCAGGACTGCCGACGCGCTTAAAAGCCTTATGGATTTAAGCCCCAAAACCGCAACCGTAATACGCGGCGGAAAAGAAACCGTTATACCTGCGGCGGATTTGAAGGTAGGCGACGTTTTCGTTGTCCGCCCCGGCGACAGCATACCGACCGACGGCGTAGTGCTTGAAGGGGTCAGCGCAGTGGACGAATCCGCACTGACGGGCGAAAGCATACCTGTTGACAAGGCGGTGGGCGACCGTGTTTCGGGCGCTACCGTAAACAGTTCGGGATTTTTAAAATGCCGCGCCGAAAAGGTTGGCGAGGACACCGCAATTTCGCAAATTATTAAAATGGTAAGCGATGCTTCCGCTTCAAAAGCGCCTATCGCAAAGGCGGCGGACAGGGCGTCGGCAATATTTGTGCCGTCGGTTATGGCAATTGCCGCCGTTACCTTTATAGTCCGGATGTTGTGCGGCAGCGGCGTTGCTTACTCGCTCGGCAGGGCGATATCGGTGCTTGTAATCAGCTGCCCCTGCGCGCTCGGTCTTGCAACCCCTGTCGCCATAATGGTGGGCAGCGGCGTAGGTGCCAAAAACGGGATACTGTTTAAAAACGCAACCGCGCTTGAAACGGCAGGGCGCGTTAAAACCGTTGTTTTCGACAAAACGGGAACTATAACCGAGGGCAAGCCGCACATAACCAATATATACCTTTCGGGCGCTTGCGACGAACGCGAACTGCTCACCCTTGCCTGCTCTCTTGAAGCACTTAGCGAACATCCGCTTGCCAAAGCGATAACCGAAAAATGCGCGCAGGAAAAAACGGAACCGAAAAGCGTGGAAAACTTTAAAATCTTGCCCGGAAACGGACTGGAAGCGGAACTTGACGGTGAAAAAATATTCGGCGGCAGTCTGAAATTTGCAAAAGGGCGCGTGTCCGTGCCCGAAGATATTATAGAAAAAGCCGACGCGCTTGCCGCAGACGGAAAAACTCCCCTCATTTTTGCAAGGGGCGATACCGTTTTGGGACTTATAGCGGTAGCCGATACGGTAAAAGCGGACAGCAAACGCGCGGTAGCCACACTTGCCGAAATGGGCATACGCACCGCAATGCTTACGGGCGATAACCGCAACACCGCAAACGCCATAGCGCGGCAGGTGGGCGTTGACGAGGTTATTGCCGACGTCCTGCCCGACGGTAAGGCGGCGGCGATACAGGAATTTTGCAAAAAGGGCAAAACCGCAATGGTCGGGGACGGAATTAACGACGCGCCCGCGCTCACGGGCGCCGACCTCGGCATAGCCATAGGCGCAGGAACGGACGTGGCGATCGACGCGGCGGATGTGGTGCTTATGAACAGCAGCCCGTCCGATGTTCCGGCGGCAATCAAACTCGGCCGCTGCACTTTGCGTAATATCCGCGAAAACCTGTTTTGGGCGTTCTTTTACAATGCGCTCGGTATTCCGTTGGCGGCAGGCGTGTTCACAAAGCTGTTCGGCTGGACGCTTAGTCCTATGTTTGCGGCGGCGGCAATGAGTCTTTCAAGTTTCAGCGTAGTTACCAACGCGTTGAGGCTAAATTTTGTAAAAATCAAGGACAAAAAATCAAAAAACACACCCGCAACAGAACCCGAAAACACCGCAAAGGAGAATTCAACCGTGAAAAAAACAATAAAAATCGAAGGTATGATGTGCGGGCACTGCGAAGCGCACGTGAAAGCCGCGCTTGAGGCGGTTGACGGCGTCGTTTCCGCCGAAGTAAGCCATACAAGCGGCACCGCGACCGTGACCCTTTCGGCAGACGTGCCCGACAGCAAACTTGCCGCCGCCGTAAAAGAAGCAGGCTACAAGGTAGTTTAAAAGCTGCTTGCAAATAATTTAACATTACTTTAAATAAGACACAAAAATATTAAATCGGGTCTGCCGAATTACACGAACGGTTTACAAAATGGCATATAGCCCTTATCGGTTACCCGAAATCGGGCAATGCTGACTATGCAAAAAACCGACCGTGATAATACAAAGCAATGATGTTAAAAGCGTAACGGTCGTACTTTCGGTAATACCGTGCTGCAGCGGATCGGAGCATGCCGCCAAAACCGCATTGAAAAACAGCGACTAATTTATTCCACGGCAGAATGTCACCGTTTCAACCGATGGCAGAACATTTAATTAAATCAAATAAAACCGATTGCACAGCGCGATTTCGGATGTTAGAAATCAAACCGTGATAACAGTAGATTAAACGCAGGCGGGAATTTCTTTTTTTACAGATATTTTTTATTTCACTTAAGCCGAAAGTTTTGATTTTGACTTAAGGAAGTCAAGGAACTGAGGGTGACGGTAGTTTAAAAACTACCGTCGCCCTCAAGCATTTCAGCCACATCTGACGGTAGTTTGGTGAGTTTACGGCAGTTCTCAATCTCTCGCACCCTTTGACGAGGGAACGGAGATTATACTTACCGCCATCACTTAAATTACATTACACCCAAATCTAAAATCTGATATCTGCCGTCCGAAGTCTGAATTTTTCCGGCGATCCGTTAGCATTTTCGGCGAAGGTCAGTAAAGGTCAAATTATTTTGTGAAAAGTTGCATTTTTGGCTTGACAAAACGCAAAATAAGGATTATATTATACTTGTTAGCACTCATATAGTGTGAGTGCTAAGCACACGAACACGGTGTGGAGGTGATGAAAGATGGAACTGAGTCCGCGAAAGAGGGCAATTTTGTCCGAGATAATCCGTTCATATATAAGCACGGGCGAGCCGGTAGGCTCAAAATACCTAAGCGGACGGCTTGATTTTAACGTTTCATCCGCAACACTCCGCAATGATATGAGCGAACTTTCGGAATTAGGGCTTTTAGAACAGCCGCACACTTCCGCAGGCAGAATACCCACCAACCGCGGATACCGCGTTTTTGTCAATGATTTGATGGAGCGTCGCCCCGTAAGCAATGAGATAAAAACCTCAATAGACGCAATGCTTTCCAAAGCGGCAGGCGATCCCGAACACCTTATGTCGGTCGCGGGCATACTGCTTTCCGACCTTACGGGTCTGCCGGCAATAATTTCATCGGCGGCAAACGACGAGGCGTACATCCGCCGCGCGGAATTGATACCGATGGGGCGCCGAATGGTTATGATAGTGCTTATAGCGTCGGACGGAACGGCTAAAAGCCGTGTTTGCCGCATAAGCGCTGATTTAACGCCGCAAATGCTTTCAAGATTCGACCGTGTACTTTCCGCAAACGCAGTAGGGGCACAGATAAGCGAATTCACCGCCACGATGCTCCGAAAAATGATTGCCGACGCAGGCGATTTTGCCGTGGCTGTGACACCCGTTGTCGGTGCGGTATTTGAAATGACCGAAGAAATGCACACCAAACGCCTCTCGGTCAAAGGGGAATCAAACATTCTTTCCTGCTACCGCAGCCGCGAGGAGGCGCAGTCGATGCTGGACGCAATTTCGCAAAGCAGCCGCCTGCTTGAAGTTATCGAGAATATGAATATGCCTATCGGCGTAATTTTCGGCGACAGCACCGGCATTGACGAATTAAAGCCGTCCAATATGATTATCGCCAAATACGGCAGCAGCGTTTCGGGCGGCAGGATAGGCGTTTTAGGTCCCACCCGAATGGCTTATGAACAGGTTATTCCGGGACTTGGTTACCTGGCGGCGCGGCTGAGCGAGATAATAGCCGACTCTTTAACCGATATGGAGGAGTGATATCAATGGAAGAAAAAACACAGGATAACATAAAGGAAGAAAAAAAGGCTCCGCCGGCGGAACAGCCGCAGGCAGAGGAAAAAAAGGCAAAGAAAAAATCTCACGAGAAAAAGAACGAACACGCCGAAGAAATTAAAAAACTGAAGGACGAACTTACCGCAAAAAGCGACCTGCTTTTGCGAACAGCCGCCGAGTTTGACAATTTCAAAAAGCGAACCGAGCGTGAAAAAATTTCAATATCGGAATATGCGCAAGCCGCGCTTATTAAAAAGATATTGCCGATAATAGATAATATTGAGCGTTCCAAACTTCACGAAAGCGGAAGCGCTGAATATACAAAGGGAATGGAACTTATAATTAAACAGTTCTGTGACCTTCAAAACAATCTCGGTATAACCGAAATCGGGCAAGAGGGCGAAACCTTTAACCCGCAGTTCCATGAGGCGGTTATCCACATAGAAGACCCCGAAAAGGGCGAAAATTGCGTGGCTGCCGTCCTGCAAAAGGGATATAAGATCGGCGATACCGTTATAAGGCCGGCTATGGTGCAGGTCGCCAATTGACGCCCCGACCGCCGCTGCAATAAAGCGGCGAAAACCGGCAAATAATATTTAAGTAAAAATGAAAGGGAGTAATTTATTATGGGAAAAATTATAGGTATTGACTTAGGTACAACAAACTCATGCGTAGCGGTTATGGAAGGCGGCGAGCCTGTTGTAATCGCAAATGCCGAAGGCGCACGCACGACTCCTTCGGTCGTCGCTTTTTCAAAAAACGGCGAAAGAATGGTAGGTCAGGTTGCTAAGCGTCAGGCAATTACAAATCCCGACAGAACCATAATCTCGATTAAAAGGGAAATGGGCACGTCACACACCGTGGATATTGACGGTAAAAAGTACACTCCGCAGGAAATATCCGCAATAATCCTTCAAAAACTTAAAGCCGACGCTGAGGCTTACCTCGGTTCCACGGTTACCGAAGCGGTCATCACCGTTCCGGCGTATTTCACCGATTCACAACGTCAGGCAACCAAGGACGCAGGCAAGATAGCAGGACTCGACGTTAAAAGAATTATCAACGAGCCGACTGCCGCAGCCCTCGCTTACAGCATTGATAAAGAGGACGACCAAAAGGTTATGGTATACGACCTCGGCGGCGGTACATTTGATGTTTCCATCATTGAAATGGGTGACGGTGTTCAGGAAGTTCTTGCAACCGCAGGCAACAACCGCCTGGGCGGCGACGACTTCGATAAAAGAATAATGGATTGGATCGTTGACGGATTCAAGAAAGAAAACGGCATCGACCTTTCAGCCGATAAAATGGCAATGCAGAGAATTAAAGAGGCTGCCGAAAAGGCTAAAATCGACCTTTCGGGTATGAGTCAGACCGATATCAATCTGCCCTTTATAACTGCCGACGCCAACGGCCCGAAGCACTACGAAACAACCCTTACACGCGCTAAATTCAACGAGCTCACCGCAGACCTCGTTGAAGCGACAATGGGGCCTGTTCGTCAGGCACTGTCTGATTCCGGTCTTAAAACCGGCGATATCAATAAGGTTCTTATGGTCGGCGGTTCTTCAAGAATTCCGGCTGTTCAGGAAGCCGTTAAGAAATTTATCGGCAAAGAACCGTTCAAGGGTATCAACCCCGATGAATGTGTCGCAATCGGTGCCGCTTTGCAGGCAGGCGTTCTCGGCGGCGATGTAAAAGGATTGCTGCTTTTGGATGTTACCCCGTTGTCACTCGGTATTGAAACAATGGGCGGCGTTTGCACCAAGGTAATCGACCGTAACACAACTATCCCGACTAAGAAAAGCCAGATATTCTCGACCGCTGCCGACGGTCAGACTTCGGTTGAAATCAACGTGCTGCAGGGCGAGCGTGAATTTGCTAAGGATAACAAAGCCCTCGGTTTATTCCACCTTGACGGCATCGCCCCCGCACCGAGAGGTATCCCGCAGATTGAAGTTACTTTCGATATCGACGCTAACGGTATCGTAAATGTTTCGGCTAAGGACCTCGGCACGGGTAAAGAGCAGTCAATAACCATCACTTCAAGCACCAATATGTCCAAAGACGATATCGATAAAGCGGTTAAAGAAGCAGAGCAGTATGCCGCGGAAGATAAAAAACGCCGTGAGGATGTTGACGCCAAGAATGCGGCAGACCAGATGGTTTACACCGCCGAAAAGACGGTTGCCGACCTCGGCGATAAACTGACCGAAGATGAGAAGAATGACATTAACACCGCAAAAGATGCTTTGAAAGAAGCGGTCAAGAGCGAGAATATGGAGGATATCAAGGCTAAACAGGAAGAACTTCAGAAAAAACTGTTTGCCGTTTCCGAAAAAGTTTATAAGGCTGCTCAGGAAGAAGCCGCAAAACAGGGTGACGCCGCAGGCGCCGAACAGGCAGAGGGCGACCCCAATGTTTACGAGGCCGATTATCACGACGCCGATGAAGACAAGAAATAATCAGTGTACCGCGGTATGGCAGGGGGTTCCCTTGCCATACCGTAAGCCGATGGGAAAATACGGCGAGCAAAACCGTATGGAGTTCGACTCTCTTCGGCTTACATACAATCGGGGGAGAGTGACATAATTGGCAGATAAAAGAGATTATTACGAAGTTCTGGGCGTTGATAAAAATGCCTCGGACGATGAGATAAAAAAAGCCTACCGCAAGATGGCAAAAAAGTATCACCCCGACCTTAATCCGGGCGACAAAACCGCGGAGGCAAATTTTAAAGAGGTCAACGAAGCATACGAAGTGCTTTCGGATAAAAATAAAAAAGCGCGCTATGACCAGTTCGGTCACGCCGGTGTAGACCCCAACTACGGCGCAGGCGGAGCCGGCGGCGGTTTTGGAGGTTTCGGCGGCGGAACAGGCGGCTTCGGAGGTTTCGGCGGCGATTTCGGCGATTTGGGCGATATATTCGGCTCATTTTTCGGAGGTTTCGGCGGCGGAAGAAGCGCCGATCCGAATGCACCGCGCCGCGGCGGCGACGCAAGTGCATCGGTAAATTTGTCGTTTGAAGAAGCGGCAAAGGGCTGCAAAAAGACCATAAAGGTTACCAAAATTGAAAACTGCCGTGATTGCGGCGGTTCGGGCGCCGAAAAAGGCACCGGAACAAAAACCTGCCCGGCATGTCACGGCACGGGACAGATCAGGGTCACTCAACGCACTCCGTTCGGTCAGATGCAGACTACACGCGTCTGTGACCAGTGCCGCGGCAGCGGTAAAATTATCGAAAATCCATGCAAGTCCTGTGCAGGCAAGGGACGCATAAGGCGAACCAAAGAACAAACGGTTGAGATACCTGCCGGAATTGACGACGGGCAGGTCATAACCCTTCGCGGCGGCGGCGATGCCGGCACGAACGGCGGGCCGAACGGCGATTTGCACATTAATGTAAATGTCCGCCCCCACCCGATATTTGAGCGTGAGGGATTTGACGTTTTCTGTGAAGTACCGATAACTTTTTCGCAGGCGGCGCTTGGCAGCGAAATAACCGTCCCGACGCTTGACGGCAAGGTGAAATTCACAATCCACGAAGGTACTCAGCCGGGCGACGAATTCAAACTCAAGGGCAAAGGTATTCAGCGCCTGCGTTATTCGGGTCGCGGCGACCAGTATGTTAAAATCAAGGTTGAAGTTCCTAAAAACCTTACAAAATCTCAAAAAGAAATTCTTGAAAAATTTGACGGTGCAACCAACGATAAAAACTATAAAGAAAGTCGCGGCTTTATAAATAAAATCAAAGACCTTTTTGATTAATACAACAAACGGGAACCGACAGGGTTCCCGTTTTACTATATAATCTTCTATTTTTCTAACTTGCCATAGTCGCATTTGTCAATCTGCAATACTGTGCGTTGTTTTCGGTGTAAACTTCAAAAGTGCCTGTTACCGTTATTTCGGAGCCGAGTTCCGGATAATCGTCCGGATAGATGTGTTTGCCGTTAAGTTCAAACTCCAAACCTTGTTGGCAACACGCCGTAGCGTCTGCAATGATACAGGCAAAATACTGCGCTTTTGTTTCGGGGTCTTCGTAATATGCAAATTGCCCCTTCATTTTAACAGTTTTCCCGATATAATCATCTGGAGTGTTCATCATATTATAAACCTCGGAATAAACCATTGTGCTGCTGAGTTTCGTCAAATCCACATCAAGGTTATTCGATATTTGCGGATTTGAAAGGTCATCAGTCGCAGTAGTTGAATTTTGCGTATTGCCGCCGGGAACGGACGGCTTCTGCGTGTTTTGCGGTGTTTCTTTATTGCCGCAAGCAGAAAGCGATACAAGCAAAGTGACTATAAGTAACAAGTGAAATAGCTTTTTCATTTTCTGACACCTCCAATAACTGTGCCTATAATCCAAGTCAAACCAAATGCGCCAATCTGAACGGCAACGATTGTTGAGCCTACCGGCGTACCTGCAAGAATTGATGCCAGAATGCCGATAAGCGAACACACAACCGACAGAGCTGCGGCACAGACGGTCACGCTGCGAAAACTCTTAAATATTCGCATGGCTGACAGTGCCGGGAAAATCACCAGCGCAGAAATCAGCAGTGAACCGACCAAATTCATAGCAAGCACGATGATAACCGCAACAACGATAGCAATCAAAAGGTTGTAGAGTCCCGCCTTTGTTCCGGTCGCTCTCGCAAAATTTTCATCAAAGGTTACGGCGAAGATTTTGTTATAGAACAAGACGAATATCGCAACTACCAACACCGACATTCCCACGCACAGCCACACCTCTACGGGGGACAGTGTTAAGATGGAAGTCGAACCGAACAGTGTGCTGCACACATCGCCCGAAAGGTTGGAGGAGGTCGAAAAAATATTCATGAGTAGGTATCCGATTGCTAAAGAACCGACGGAAGTCATTGCGACGGCGGCATCGCCTTTGATTTTTGTATTCTGCCCTGTACGCAGAAGCAATACTGCACTGATAATCGTAATGACCATCACAAGCGGCATTTCATTTGTAATCTGCAAAATAGCGGCAACCGCCGTTGCTCCAAACGCCACATGAGAAAGTCCGTCGCCTATGAATGAAAACCGTTTCAGCACCAGTGTTACACCAAGCAGAGAGGAACAGAGTGCAATAAGCACGCCGACCACCAATGCATAGCGGACAAAAGGATATGTCCAGTAGAGGGTCAGTTTTTCCAAGATAGCGGTCATTGTATGTCACCGCCTTTCCCTGCGGCAAACATCCGCCCCTGCGGGCTTTGGAGATAGTCTGCCGTTGTTCCGAAGAAAACGGTGTTGCCGATATGAAGAATATGACCGGCATATTTAACTGCGGCAGAAATATCGTGCGAAATCATAATAACGGTGATACCGTCACGACGATTTAATTCCCCAATCAGACGATACATTTCAGCTGTTACTTTTGGGTCAAGTCCGGAAACGGGCTCGTCCAAGAGCAGCATTTTTTGTGTGGCACACAGCGCACGGGCAAGCAGTACCCGTTGCTGCTGCCCGCCGGACAGTTCCCGGTAGCAGCGCCTTTCAAGCTGTGTGATTTGCATTTTGCCCATAGCTTCTGCCGCAAGTTGTTTTTCTTCTTTGTTATAAAAGGGGCGGCTGCCGCAGCGTCCCTGACACCCCGAAAGAACAATCTCTCTCACGGATGCCGGAAAGTCCTTTTGTACTTGCGTTTGCTGCGGTAGGTAGCCGATCTCGTTTTTTCTCAGCCCGTCGCCCGTCAGAATTCTGCCGCTGATGGGCGGCTGTAAGCCGAGAATTGTTTTCATAAGTGTACTCTTGCCGGAGCCGTTTTCCCCTACGATGCAGAGGTAGTCGCCTGCAAAGACCTCAAAATTGAGGTCTTGCAGAACGGGCTTCCCATCGTAGCCGACGCAGAGATTTTGACAAGTGAGTTGAGCCATAAACCTACCTCCTTAACCCAACGCTTCTTTCAGCACGGAAAGGTTCTTTGTCATAACAGAGAGATAGGTTGTACCGTTTGCCACATCTTTAGAAGTGGTGGACTGCATGGAATCCATCGTCAGTACCTTTTGATTTTTTGCGGTCGTGTTCTGGACAATGGTTTCGGCAATCTTATGCTGTGCGCCATCAATGGTCAGAACGCAGGGCAGGTTCAGTTCGTCCGCCTTGCCGGCGAGGAAAGAAATTGTTTCAAAGCTGGCTTCGGTTTCGGCAGAGCAACCAACAAAAGCGGCATAGTAGTTCAGACCGTAATCGTCCACCATGTAGCGGAACGGGAAACGGTCACCAAACAGAACGGTTTTATAGGTCGCTGCGTTTACCGCCTTTTTATATTCGCTATCAAGTGTGGAGAGTTTTCCGATATATGCAGAAGTATTGCTTGCATAAGCGTCTTTATTGTCGGGGTCAATTCCCTGTAATGCAGCAGAAATTGCGCCGCAAAGCGTTTCGGCATTTCTCAACGAGAGCCAAACATGCTCGTCATACTCCGCTTCTTCCTCGCGGTCGTGTTCTTCCGCATCGTCTGCATCATCATCTTCGCGGTCGTGTTCCTCTTCCTGCATACCCTCAACGGTTTCTTCCTCTTTTACGGAATCTCCCAACACTTCCAACAGGTTGATGACCTTCATATCCTTGTTGGCCGCATTTTTCAAAGCGTCATCGACCCAGCCGTCGGACTCACCGCCGACATAGATAAACAGGTCGCAATCGGAAATCTTGACAATATCATCAGCAGTGGGCTGATAGCTGTGCAGGTCAACACCGTTGTCAAGCAGTATCGTGATTTCGGCATTGTCAGCCCTGTCACCGAGAATTTCTTTGACCCAATCGTATTCAGGGAAAATAGTGGTAACAATGCTTAGTTTATCAGTCTTATCATCACTCTGCTTCCCACAGCCGGCAAAAACGCCGATCAGCATAAAGAGAGCAAGCAGTATTGAAGTTATCTTTTTCATAGGTTGTATTTACCTCCGGATTATTATAAGAACTTAAAAATGGGTACAAAAATACAAGGGTATCGGCAACGCCGCAAAAGCCTATCCGAAAAAACAGATAGACTACACCCTTGTAAAAAGTTCTTGTTCTTTAATCTGTCAGTTTAGCCTTGAGTGAAACCAAAGTATAGCTTTGGATAACATCTGTGCAGGCAGTAATACTCCTGCACAGAGCATGGGTAAACGCTGCGGCGAAAGCCACGGCGCAAACAGCTAAAGAGAGATTCTTAAGCGTATTTTTACATACGTTGATTTGGTAGCAAATCGGGCAGTTCTCGCCCACACAATCGTGGTTTGCTTCTGCCGCAATATAGAGGGCGGAATAGAGCATGGCAAAAAAGACCGCGGCAGCGATTACCAAGGATATAATGCGTTTTTTCTTTGTCACCATGCTCACCTCCTGCTATTTTCTGCAACCCTCACAAATGCCGTAGAGGATTGTTTCGGTCTTTTCAATCTGAAATCCCGTATTTCTTAAAGTGTTTTGAATCAGTTGGGTTGTGTCCGTTTCGTCTAAATGTATGCTTTTTCCGCATACGCGACAGGAAAGATGTAAACAATCTCTGCACTTCTTTGCCGCAATGTATTGATAATAGACTTCTCTGGTATTCTCTCGGATACTGCGTTTCAGTATACCATCTTCCTCCAAAGCGGATAGATTGCGATAAACAGCGCTTACGCTGATGTTCTCTGTCGCAAGAGCGTCGGCAATCTGCCGCACGGTCATCTGTTCATCGGTATGTATTGCCAGATATTCAAGAAGCCGTTTTCTTTGTCGGGTTAAATACTTTGCCATTAACTACACCCACAATTTGCAATCTGTTCGCAAATTATTATACACTTATCCAACGCATTTGTCAATATGCAAATTATTTGCAAATTGCACAGGCAAAAACGTGGCTGCATATATATGGTGCAGCCCCTTGTTTTTTTCGGCACGGTTTTTGTTGCTGTTTGCCCTTGAAACACTGCCGCGGCGGTGATATAATTGACCTTAGTGAATTTTATTCTGCCGTTATTTAAAAGGAGATGCAAACCTATGAAAATGGTTGTTCTGATATTGCAGGATGTTGAAAAGATGGTACCTATAATAGAAAAACTGGAACGCCGCGGTGTGCGCGGCGCAACGATGGTTGACTGCCGCGGCGCGGCTGCGGCGCTTGATAATTACGCCGGCGGTTCTTTCCTCGGCAGCCTACGTGCTATACTTGAACCCGCCCGCGAGGAAAATGAAATGATGTTTACGGTTGTGAGCGACGATATGGTGGATACGGTTTTCGATACTATTAAAGAATTTGTCGACCTCGGCAAGCCGTACAGCGGCGTTGCCTTTACGGTGCCGGTAGACCGTGCCGAAGGATTTGCGGGAAAGTAAGGAAGTGCCGTAAAAATGTTATCTGTCAATTTGCTTTGCGAACTTGCCGTCCTGCTTCTGGCAGGACTTCTCGGCAGTTTTTTGGTAAAATACATAAAAATGCCCGACGTCACCGGCTATCTTGTAATGGGACTTTTGATAGGCCCTTCGGTGCTCGGGCTTGTCAGTACAAAAGGTATCTCCGACATTTCCGCCGCCTCGGACATTGCGCTCGCCTTTATTGCGTTCACGGTCGGCGGGGAGTTCAAACTGAGTTATTTTAAGCGGGTCGGCGCAATGCCTATCGTTATTGCGTGCTTTGAATCGTTTGCAGCCGTGGGCGCGGTCGTCGCAGGGCTTCTGGCGATAGGGTGCAGCACACCGTTCAGCCTTTGCCTCGGCGCTATTGCCGCCGCAACCGCCCCCGCCGCCACAATTATGGTAATAAAACAGTACCGCGCAAAAGGCCCGGTTACCGAAACGCTTTTGTCGGTCGTTGCTATTGATGATGCCACCGCCCTCATAGCCTTCGGCGTTTCAACCGCAATCGCAGGAACACTTGAAACCGGTAGGTCACTTTCGGTCGTTACAGCGGTTTTGCAGCCGCTTGCCGAGGTTGCCGAAAGCCTTGTGCTCGGCTTTGCACTCGGCATAGTTTTCACCCTTGCGTTGCGTATCTTCAAACCGGCGGGCACGCGCCTTACCCTCACCGTCGCGTTCATATTGCTCGGTGCGGCAATTGCCGATATGCTGGGAGTTTCCGCGCTTCTGCTTTGTATGATGCTAAGTGCAACTTACACGAATATTGCCAAAAAAACCGCCAATGTTTTTGACGCTGTTGAGCAATTCACACCGCCGATTTTCTGCCTTTTCTTTGTCCTTTCGGGGGCTGATTTAAAAATAAGCGTTTTGCCGACCGTCGGCCTTATCGGAATTGTTTACATTGTACTTCGTGTTGCGGGGAAATGGGTCGGGGCATATGCCGGTGCCCGAATTATGCGGACGGATAAAAACATTCGCCGTTACTTAGGGCCTGCTCTGCTGCCGCAGGCAGGCGTCGCAATCGGACTTTCTTTTTTGGCGCAGCAGGTCGTCCCGCAATATGCCGACAAGATTCGTGCCGTCATACTTTGCGCCACGCTGATCTATGAACTTATCGGCCCGTCTGTATCTAAATTCGCACTTAAAAAAGCGGGCGAAATCGCACCCGAACTTTGATTTCTTTTTCAGAAAAAGCACACGCCGCATTGCCTAAAGGCAATGCGGCGTAATTAATTTATTCAGTACCGTTTACAGGGCTTTTTTAGCCTGTTCCGCAAGTGCTTTAAATCCTTCCGGATCATGAATAGCAACTTCCGAAAGCATTTTGCGGTTCATATTTATGCCGGCCTTTTTAAGTCCGTTCATAAATGTTGAATAATTCATACCGTTAAGTTTGGCAGCGGCAGAAATTCTGGTAATCCAAAGTTTTCTGAAATCTCTCTTCTTCTGTCTGCGCCCGATATAAGCATAGTTGCCGGACTTCATAACGGCTTCTTTCGCGGTTTTAAATAACTTTGATTTAGCGCCGAAATAGCCCTTGGCAAGTTTTAATACTTTTTTTCTTCTTTTGCGCGTCATCATCGCGCCTTTTACTCGTGCCATTGTAAGAAACCTCCGTTTTTAAATCTTATTTATAAGGGATCATTTTCTTGACCTTTGCTACATTGGTAACATCGGCAACTACAACCTTGCGAAGATTTCTCTTGCGTTTTGTTGTCTTTTTGTTAAGAATGTGCGACTTGTATGCGTGGGCGCGTTTAACCTTACCTGTTTTGGTGAGTTTAAAGCGCTTTTTAGCGCCGCTGTGAGTTTTGATCTTATTCTTAGCCATTTTATTTCCTCCTTAAAAGTAAGTGCTGATTATTTAGTCGGCTTGGGTGCAAGGAACATAAGCATATTCCTGCCTTCCAATTTTGACGCCTTTTCGATAACTGCGACTTCGCTGCAATAATCAGCAAAACGTTTCATTATCTCGTGGCCGATTTCGGGATGCCCCATCTCACGACCCCTGAAGCGAATGGAAACCTTGACTTTATCGCCGCCGGAGAGGAATTTGCAGGCCTGCCTGCCCTTTGTTTCAAAGTCATGCGTATCTATGCCAAGACCCAAACGAACCTCTTTTATTTCGACGATTTTTTGCTTCTTTCTTGCTTCCTTTTCCCGCTTGGCTTGGTCAAAACGGTATTTACCGTAGTCCATTATTTTGCAGACAGGCGGTTTGGCGTTCGGTGACATCATTACAAGATCAAGATCCTTGTCATACGCTTTCCCTAACGCGTCTTTTGATGACATTATGCCAAGTTGTGACCCGTCCGAATCTATGACGCGAACCTCTTTTTCCCTGATGCTCTCGTTGATTGAAAGTTCTTTGCCGCTGATAATTAACACCTCCAAAATAAAAAGCGTGAACGAATCCCGTTCACGCATAATAAGTCTGCAAAGCCGCACTTCTGCGGCACTGTAATCAACCTATTGACCCTTTAAGACGAAACTTTGGGGTGAGAACGAAAACGGTGTTCTGCTTTATTTACCGTATTATTGTACCATATTTTCGGGCTTTGTCAATACCTAAAATAAATTTTGCTATATTTTCTGTGATTTTTCCTTGCGCCTTACCGCGGCCCATTCCTCAATCGTGCGCAGCGGTATCCCTTTTTCGGAATATATGTCCGCCGCCGTGCAACCGTCGTATTCCGTTTTCTCGCCGTGCGGCAGCAGCAAAAATGCCGCAAACAGGTCGGCTTCACGCTCGTATTTCTCGCAAATCAAATTGGTCTTGGTGCATATAAACGCAAAATTAAGTTCCGAATGAAGCAGTGCGTGCCCCAGTTCGTGCGCTGCGTAGTAGGGTATCATCTCCTCGTCAGCCGATGTGTTTATAATAACGGACTGCTTGCCCCCAACCGAAAAATACATGCCGTTTACACTTTCCGGAAGTTCGCATCTTAAAAAACTTATCCCCAAATCGGCGCAAAGTTCGCGCGGATCGTTAGTCCCGAAATCGGAATTTATGCTGTCTGCAATGGCACGGATGCGTTCGCTAATCATTTTTGTCCTTTCCTTCTTTATTATTTACGCGGTCTGCAAACATAACGTTCGCCGCCACCTTCATAGCGTCAAAAAGTTTTGCACGGTCTTCTTCATCCAGCATTACGCCGTTTAACATCAGCCCGTCCGCACTGTCAATTCGGGATTTTAATTGCGATAAAAGTCGGTCAACATCGTAAAATCCCCCGTCCTCATCAGTCAGTAAGTAATCGGTATCCACACCGAAAAAGGAACTCAACGCCAGCAGCGTTTCACGGTTCGGTTCACGGTTGTCCTGCTCGTACATACTTACGGCGCTGGTTGATATTCCGAGTTCGTTTGCCAGTTGCGCCTGCGTAAGCCCTGCCCTGACCCTTAATTTCTTTATTTTTTGCCCGAATGTTTCCATCTTCGCACCGTCCTGTTTTTATTTACTTTGAATTGTCTTTGCTAATTATAACACATTTCGTGTAATAAAGCAAGCGTTATTTTTAATATTTGTTGTTGCAATCGTGATGCAATTTTTATGATACTACACAAAATGTAAAAAATATGACATTTTAAACTTGCATATGTACACAGTTTGTGTTATTATATTAATAACGGAACGTTTACACCGTAAATAATTCCACATATTGTAAATTCAGGAGGTATTAAAATGACATTGTACGAATTGGGAATGCAATACCGCCGCCGTTGCGAAATCCTGTACGGCAGGGTGCGGCAGTTAAGGGAAAAACTTGCGACGGCGCCGGAGAGCGAAAGGGTAAAACTCTTAAAAAGGATAAATTCCCTGTATGCCGATGCCGAGCGTTGCCGTGATCTGTCGCATCGCCTCAAAACCTATTATATGAAAGGCGAAATACGATTTCTTGGCGAAAAGGAGGGGATAAATGATGACCAGAACTAATTTCAGCCTTGAAGTATTCGGAGATCGGCTTCCGCTCAGGCAGATTACGGAGAACGGCGATAACAACAAGCGGCGCATAGCGGTTATAAAAAGCACTTTGCGGCAGGCAATGAGAGAAGAACTGAGCCCAAAGCAACAGCGCACCGTTGAATGTTTTTATTTTGACAAGATGACGGTGACCGAAATAGCCGAAGAATACGGTATTAACAAATCCACGGTTTCGCGGCAACTTAAACGCTCGGTTGAAAAATTAAAATCCGCATTGAAGTACGCAGGCCCGTTTTGAGTTTAATTTGAGGACAGCCGAGCCGCATAACGCCTTACAAATAAAAATTCCGCGTTACACTTTGCCCTGCCGATTGAAATATGTGGGTATTTCAAAAATGAATGCAAAGCCGATATGAAAATACGGCAGGCAAAACCGTATGTAGTTCGGCTCTCCTCGGCTTATAGCATACTCTTTTGTCAAAGTGAACTTAGGGTTTTTCTCATTTTTTACCTCAAAAATCGCAACTTCACTTTGACAATTTAGGAGGCCTGTTTATATATAATATCAGATCGTATGTCCCATTATAGGGGCGATAAAGCAAAAAATAATATTAAAACAAAAATATCACTTTGCAATTCACATACCGGCAGTACGCACAAATCCCTCGCAAAATGGCGGCAACTGTTTAAAAACACCGTAAGTACTTAATCCGGCGTGCCCGCATTTGACATCTGAAATCCAACGCCAGAGGCAGAGCACACGGAAAGGCTGTTATCGCAATTTCAAACTGACTTCGCCTGATGAGATCCATTCCTTTTTATCGCCGTAATCGACAAGAAGTTTAAAATCTCGGTCAACATCCAGCACGGCGGCGTTTTTCTGCATATCCCCCCTGATAACCGTAACATTTTCACCCAAAATGAACAACCGATTACGGTATCCTTCATAAAACTTACGACTGCGGAGATCCTCGGTATATTCACGAAAATTATTAAGAATTTCGGCGGCAAGGCGATTCTTTTTTCCGCCTGTTTCGCTGACAGCGCCTGCAATGCCGGAAATTTCCGGCGGGAATCCCCCGTTCGGCTGTGCAACATTCACGCCGATGCCGACTATTGCATAACGTACTCTGCCGCCCTCGAGATCGAACGACGCCTCGGTCAATATTCCGCAGACCTTACGGTCATCAATATATACATCATTGACCCATTTAATACGGGATTTTTTCCCGTACACTTTGTCAATCGCTTCGGCAACGGCAACTGCCGCCGCCGCCGTAAGCAACCCGGGCTGACTGTTTGCAGGGTCGGGGCGCAGGAGTATGCTCATATAAAGTCCGGTATCACCCGGCGAATAAAAACTGCGACCGAGCCTCCCCCGCCCGGCGGTTTGCCGCCTCGCTGCAATTACTGTCCATTCGGCTGCCCCGTGTTCCGCCGAAATTTTAAGTTCCGTATTGGTCGACCCGACGCTTTCAAGCACCTTGATTTCCGGATTAAAATTCAAATAGTCCGAAATTCCGTCCGCCGAGAGAATATCGCGGCTGTCACTGATGCTATGGCCGCTCTCCAAAGCGGCAACGACTTTTCCTTTTGGTTTCATATTTCATCGCCCGTATTAAATATTTTCGGCGCCCTTTATCCGTCGCGCCGAATTAATTATATTCCCCGAAAAATAAACTGTCAACCAAAATCAAATTTCGGCTGACAGTTTGAAAAATGTATCATCAATTATTTTATGGCGGGAGTACAAAAGCGAAGTGCCCGAGCCTATACCATCTCGGCATCACGCCGCAGCACCATTACGGCATCGTCCGCCCTGATTTGCCCGTCACCCGTAAAGTCGGCGGCTGCGGCTGCCCTGCCCTCAAGCGCTATAAGTCCCGCGTCGTGCTTCAATATCATTATCGCGTCTGATGCGTTAACAATGCCGTCACCGTTTACATCACCCCGAAGGTACGGTTTGCCGTCCGAAACGGTAATACCGTTTTCGCGCGCATAGTCCTGAACCGCCTTTGAAACCGGCGCAATAATTTCAAACCCCGATATCAGTTGTTCCTCCTCGTCGCCGTAAAACCCGAGAGCGTGATACCCGATTTCGCTAACCGAAAGAGGGAGGTTGACCGATAAAAGCGAAGTGCAACCGTAAAACGCCTCGCGGCCTACGGTTTCAAGCCCATCCGGTAAAATAACGGAAGTGATATTGCGGCATCCGTAGAAGCAACGTTCGGCAATACTTATGATACCGCTGTTCAGCGTTATTTCGGTTTCAGTATCGCCCTTAAAGCCTACAGCAACGCCGCCGACGCAGATCACGCCGTCGGGCTGTGAATCATACCACTCGGTTCCGCTGAATGCAAATGCACCGACCGAGCAAAGACTGCCCGACGGATTGACGTTTTTAAGCGAACCGCATCGTGCAAACGCGGCGCTGCCGATGTATTTAATACTGTCGCACATTGTTATTTCGGTCAATCCCGACTGTTTTTCAAACGCATGATCCGCAATACTGACAGTACCGTCAGCCACCCTAAACGAGGTGTTTGCGGGAACCGTACCCTTGAATCGGTAAAGCGTTTTGCCTATATATATCGGCGAATCGGCTGCTGCCAATCTTATAATTCCGGTGTTCAAAAATCCGTTTTCTTCAATTTTTTCCACATTCGGGAGATAGACATTAACAAGGTTAAGGCAGTTTGAAAAAGCCAGTGAGCCTATATTTACGGCACCGGAGCCGCTTATATCGGTAAGCGCGGTGCAGTCACTGAATGCCGCGTCACCTATGCTTTTAACCGATTCCGGCAGTGTAACCGACTTAATACCGGAAAGTGCATTGAAGGCACGGTTACCCACCGCAGCAACCGTCCTGCCGCCGAAATTTTCGGGCAATACAATGTCCGTCATATCCCCCGGAACGCAGGAAACAAGGGTGACCGTACCGTCGGCATTATCGGAAAATGTGAATGTCGGCTCCTGTGCCGAGTCGGCAACGGCAGAAGGAAGTCCCGCCGAAAAAACAACCGAAAAGCACAGAATATATAATAACAGTTTTTTTATCATAATTGTCCTCCGAAATCAAAAGATGGACTGAACCCTATGGATAAGCCGGGGAGAGTCACCGCATGACGCCTTACAAATGAAAATCTCCCGTTATACTTTGCCCTGCCGCCCGAAATAACAAGCCGACAAAACACAGCGGTCAAAAATGTATGCGGTTCGGCTTTGCCGTGATTACGGCAGATCGATATCAACACGGCGGCGGTCGGCAAAAATATAGGAATACATTTTGCTTTCCGCCATTGAAACATAGTCGTCCCGAACCACGACAAGATGGTCAACCAGCGGCACGCCGAAGGTTTCGGAACATATTTTTATGCTCTCGGTCGCCTTTACGTCACCCGATGACGGAACGGCAACGCCGCTCGGATGATTGTGTGCCACAACAAATGTCGTCGCACCGGAGGCAACCGCTCTTTTCATAAGTTTTAAAACCGAAAATTCCGAACTTTTAAATCCGCCGTTGCAGACCTTTTCGGCATACAGTATATTGTCGTTTTCGCCAAGATAAAGTGCCGCAATCCTTTCTTCCGAAAGGTCGCCCATTACTTCGCGCAACGGGTCAAGATAGTCATACGATGAATATGTGACATCCCCGTTTTCCCTGCAATAATAGCGTTTAAAGATCGGTAATATGAGCGATAGCATTCCGGCCGTGGCTTCGCCGACGCCCTCAACCTCTAAAAGTTGGTCGTATGTTGCGTCAAACACGCCGTCCATAGAGCCGAATTTTTCCAACAGTCGGCACGCCGTATCGCCGGTGTCGCCGCGCGCTATTGTCCCATAGAGCAGCATTTCGATAACCTCGTGATCCCTGAACGCAAAAATGCCCGACTCATTGAATCTTTTTCGCATGCGTTTGCGATGTCCTCTGTGAACAGTTGCCATAGTATCCTCCGGTTGTTTCTCGTACCCTCGGGTGTGTTGCGGTTAAACCGAGGTCGGTCTGAATGCGCACGAAACTTTACCGTCCGACAAAAGGTATAACGGCTCCCGTACACTCATCCTGTAGTATTTTGATTATACAACATTTAATGTCTTTTGAAAAGTGGTTTTTTATGTTATAATTAAAAAAAGGATTTTGGTGATTTTATGAAAAGTTTTAAAATAAACGGGAACGACGCCGGGCAAAGACTGGATAAATTTTTGTCAAAAGCGGCGCCGCTTGCCCCTCCGCCGCTTGTTTATAAGGCTATACGGAAAAAGGATATAAAAATCAATCGCAAACGCGCCGAGATCGGCACACGGCTCAGGGAGGGCGACACGGTTGACGTCTACCTTCCCGACGAGGTCTTTCGCAAAAAGGCGCCTAAATACGATTTTATGTCGGCAGGCGGCCGCCTTTCGGTAATTTACGAAGACGAAAATATCCTGCTTGCCGATAAGCCTCAGGGGCTGCTTGTCCACCCCGACAAAAATGAATACGGCGACACGCTTATTGCGAGGATACAGCGATATCTTTATGAAAAGGGTGAGTATTCCCCCGACAGCGAGAACAGTTTTGCTCCCGCGCTTGCCAACCGCATCGACCGCAACACAGGCGGTATAGTTATAGCCGCAAAAAATGCCGAGTCGCTCCGCATACTTTGCGAAAAGATAAAACTGCGTGAAATTGATAAAAGATACCTGGCGGTAACCGTAGGTGTGCCGCACAAAAAGGAAGCGGAACTAACCGGGTTTTTACAAAAAGACAGCAATAAAAACAAGGTTTTTTTATCAAAAAATATGCGTGACGGTTCCAAAACCGTTCGCACCGAATACAAGGTGCTGCACGAAAAGGACGGACGCGCACTTATTGAAGTGCACCTGATAACCGGAAGAACCCACCAGATACGCGCGCATATGGCGTCAATCGGATGCCCGCTGCTCGGAGACGGAAAATACGGCAAACTCGGCACCGCGAGGGCCGAAGGGTTTAACAGACAGGCGCTGTATTCATATAAATTGACATTTGATTTTAAGAGCGACGCCGGAATTCTTAACTACCTTAACGGAAAAACATTCACGGTGCCGGATGTGTGGTTCGCGCGTGAGTTGTTCGGTATAAGCCGAGGAGAGTCGAACCGTATAACGCCTTACAAATGAAAATTCCCGTTACGCTTTGCCTTGTCGCTTGAAATACGTAAGCACTCAACTCTCGTATCCGTTTCGGATGTCAGATATTAGATATCTGATGTTTGATATCTAATATCCAACATTACATTTTACTCGGCGGAGCGCCGTATTTTTTCTTGAAAGCACGGTAAAACGCCGAATAATCCTTAAATCCACATTCCTGATACGCCTTGGTCGGCGGCACCCCCTGAAGCAGCAGTTGTTTTGCTTTAATAAGCCTTTTTGCCGTTATATATTCGCCGACGGTAGAGGCGGTCGCCTTCTTAAAAATGTGGCAAAGGTGCGACTTGCTTATATAATACCTGTCGCAAATATCGTCCAAATTCAGATCGTCCTCAAGGTGGCGGTTTATATAATTTATAATTCTGCTGTCAAGCGTCCGGTTAATTTTCGTTTCGGTTATCGATTCGAATGCAACGGATATTTCGTTCAAAAGCGGCAGAAGGTTTGTAATTATCTGTACCCGCCTGTTATCGGTATCCGCTATTATATTTTTAATAAAAACGCTGTATGCGTCGGTCTTGAAATTTTCGGCACGATAGCGGTTGTATGTGCCTATTGTGCGGTTTAAAAACGGTGCAAGAAGGGTGCCTTTCGGGTCAATTTCCGAAAACAGTTTCGGGTTAAAGTGAACCGAAAAGCGAGTGTACGGCTTGGAGCCGCTTATGTCAATGCAGTGTGCCTCAGCCGGGCGCATGATAAGGATATCACCCGGCTCTAACAAATAGGGCGTACCCTCAACACGGTAGACCCCTTTACCCTCAAAAAAACAATAAAGTTCGTATGTTTCGTGGGTATGGGTTTTAAATTGCGTCGGGTCGGGACTGATGTCCCGCCTGTAAGGCAAATAAATATCGTCGTCACGATAAGTGAAAAATTCAGACATAACATCACCGTAAATATAATAGCATATTAAAGTGATATTTGCAAGGTATAATAATAATTTCAACAATTTAATTGCTCTGATTGCTGATGTATAATCAATATATGGGGGAATGAATATGTACAAAAATTATCTGCTTGACGGCGAAACGGCAAAAAAACTTTATGCTTTTGCAAAAGATCTGCCTATTGTTGATTACCACTGTCACCTGTCGCCGAAAGAAATATTTGAGGACAAACCGTTTGAAGATATCGGGGAAATATGGCTCTCGGCCGACCATTATAAGTGGCGACTTATGCGAACCGCAGGAATAGACGAAGAATATATTACCGGCGACGCACCGTATAAAGAAAAATTTTTAAAATACTGCTCCGCGCTGGAATTTGCGGCAGGCAATCCGCTTTACCATTGGTCGCATATGGAACTTGCACTGTTTTTCGGCATAGATCTGCCAATAACCGCCCAAAATGCCGAACGGATATGGGACGCGGCAAACGCACATATCAAAAATACCCATATGTCGCCGAGAAAACTTATTGAACGCTCGGGCGTTGAGATAATCTGCACGACCGACGACATTACGGACAACCTTGAATGGCACAAAAAGCTCGAAAATGACGCCGGTTTCAAAGCCAAGGTTCTCCCGTCATTCAGAACCGACAACCTGCTGCTTGCGCGCAATGCACACTATACGGAATATATAAACAGTTTAAGCAGGGCATCCGGCATAGAAATAAGCGATATAGTTTCGCTTAAACGCGCCGTCCTTGAACGGCTTGATTTCTTTTGCGAAAACGGCTGCCGCTGCGCCGATATAGGGATTCCATATTTCCCGAACCGCATATCCGACGAAGCGGAGGCGGACGCCGCCTTCCGTGCCCTGCTTTCGGGGAAAGAAATCGGCGCCGGCGAGTATATGGGCTTTATCGGCTATATGTATGTGTTTTTAAACGCCGCTTATAAGGAAAAAGGCTTGATTTCGCAATGGCACCTTGCCGTTGTCAGGAACGCCAACTCGGTGCTTGCCGAAAAGAAGGGTGCGGATTGCGGTGTTGACTGTGTGGGGAACAATATAAACGGTTGCGACCTTGTTATGCTGCTTGACGCGATAAACAACAAGTCCGGACTGCCCAAAACCGTTATTTACACCCTTAACGAATCGGGTATCGCGCAGATTGCGTCCGTTGCGGGCGCTTTCCCGAATGTAAAATGCGGGGCGGCGTGGTGGTTCTGTGACCATAAACGCGGAATAGAGGCGGAAATCAATGTTATTGCCGAAAACGGCTGCCTCGGCGAATTTTACGGTATGCTTACCGATTCAAGAAGTTTCCTTTCCTATGCGCGCCACGATTATTTCAGGCGGATACTTTGCAATATCATCGGCAAATGGGTCGACAGCGGCGAATATAACAAAGAAAGCGCCGAAAAACTTGTTTCAAAAATATGCTTTGAAAACATAAAAAAAGCCATTGTCGGCTGTAAATAATCATTGTCGGGAAAAGTGCGGACGAAATTTGTGCAAAAAATTCCGTCCGCACTGTTTTTATCAGAATGCAAAAGAAGTAAAATGCAAGATGGGCAAGGTCGGCGTCCCCTGTCCGATTTTTATATTCAGAGCATGCCGCACGGTTCCTTTAAAGCGTCGTCGGATATTTTTTCGGCGTGACGCATAAGCGCGGCAGCAATGTACGATGTTTTGGCATGAATTTTGTAAATTGAATAAACCTGTCAATAATGCAAACACTAATTATCGGTAATAAAACCGAATTGCGGCAGTTAATGTCTGCAACAAATTCGCAGACCGAAAGCAATAAGTGTATATTTTCGCCGATTTGCCAAAGCCGCACGGTACCGGCTGATAAGGTCTTCAGCCTTATAAAAATTAAAGGGGTTTTTATAAATGAAAGCAACAGGAATTGTAAGACGGATAGATGACCTCGGCAGGGTCGTTATCCCGAAAGAAATCCGCCGCACAATGCGTATCCGCGAGG
>CAVGND010000015.1:0-32660 GCA_963630555.1 Roseburia intestinalis
TGACGGTACGCACTTACCCTTGCCTCCCTCTGACGAGGGAGGTGGGTTTTGCCCAACGGGCAAAACTCGGAGGGAGAGATAACTAAAACTTCTGTCAACCTATCGGCGGCAACGCCGCAGGAATTAAAATCCGAAATAAAAAACGGCGGGGTTTCCGCCGTTTTTTCAAATTAAATATTTATTATTCCTACCCGAATTATCACGATTCAAGTCACAGCGATTCGGTTATCGGAATCCCTGTCATTTCCATTCAAGTTATCGCTGTTCGGATTATGATATTCAAGCCATAACAGTTCAAAATCCACGCAACGCGGAATTATGAAAATGCAACCTGCGAGCGTATGGTATTATTTGCGAAGAACACCCAACTGTTGCCCTGATTATATTGAAGTTCGCTACCGTCCGTATTTGTGATTTTAAGCGGACTCTTTGCACTGCCTTTTGACCAATTTACGGGCACATATCCGCCGTTTGAGGCATAGTAACCCGTCCCCGAAGAGAGGTCTTCTTTAACATGCTTTTCGTCAAGCATAGAAACGCTTGTGAACAGTACAAGTATATTTTTAAACTGCACCGTTTCGCCGGTTACATAGTCTTTCTGCACTCCGCTTTTAATATTTCGGGTGTACTTCCCCGTTGACGCATCGTAAATAAATTTTGTCGGGTTACTGCTCGACATAGGGACGTTCACGGTGTTGGCGACGCCGCCTGCCGGGGTTACGGGTGCAGCGGAGAAGTTCTGCCAATTTTCGGTGTATGAAGTTGTTGCCGTGTAGCCGAGGTCGCTTATCGCCTGACTTAATTTTGAGCCTTCGGTATACAATGTATGCTCGGACGAAAGCCCGTTCTTAACGCGAAAAGCGTAGTTAGCGGTCTTGCCCGAATTAAGGTCAATATTATTTATATTATTGCGTTTTATGTAAGGTGCGGCAAATGCCGGATCCCACCCTGCGTGGGCGTAAACCGCATCGTGCCCTTCGGCCAGTTCGACATATGAAATACGCGCCGAGCGCACCGTGCCTATTCTTCCCACACTGCTGATATCTTTATAAACCGCAAGCAGGCGGGTTATGCCGCCCTCGGCATATGTTTCGTAAACAATATCGGCGCTTGCAAGCCCGGTTTGAACACTTTGCGCAACGGTTATATTGTTGACCATTATTGCAAGCGGTCTGGCATTTGCTTTATCGGGCGAAAGATCCTCGACCCCGGTAAGGGGATTTACAACATATTGCGGTGTTGAAACCGTACTTTCCTCTTCGCTTACGGTTTTATATTTGCTTTTCTTTTTAACCGTGGGGTCATCCGTTTTACCGCAGGCGCATAAAATGCAGCACACAGCAAGAATTATTGCCGCCACAGAAAATATTTTTGATTTATTCATTCCCTGATCCTCCAATTGCTTCATTGTCGCTTAATAATTATATATCGTTGAACGGTAATTTGCAACAGTTTAAAAGATGAAATTCAAAACTTAAATTTATTTTAAGAATTGCCTGCCGCCGCTTTATATATCTCGCTTTTTTTGAACCCTGTTTCGGCTGCGGCGCGTTTTGCCGCCGCGGATGCAGACATTCCGCCGCCGATATACTCTTTTGCAAGGTCTACCGCCTCGTCAAAAGTGTGGCTGTCCGACTTATCGGGCGGTTCCGCACCCGAAATCACAAGCACATATTCGCCTTTGGGGTTCTCGGTTTCAAATTTTTTGCAGGCTGCCGAAAGGGTTGTCCTTTCAACCGTTTCGTGCAGTTTTGTAAGTTCTTTTACAAGCGCAATTTCACGGTCGCCGAACTGCAAGAGCATATCGGCAAGGGTGGAACGCAATTTGTGCGGCGCTTCGTAAAAAATCATAGTCCGCTGCTCATTTTTAAGGCTTTCAAGGTGTTCGCGGCGGCTTCTGCCGTTCACGCTTAAGAACCCTTCAAAGCAAAACCTGCCGCACGGCATACCCGAAATGCTAAGCGCGGTTATCAGCGCGCTGGGCCCCGGAACAGACTCAACCGGCAGTCCGTTTTCGTGAAAAAAGCGAACCAAATCTTCGCCGGGGTCGGAAATCGCAGGCATACCCGCATCGGTCACAAGCGCAATGTTTTCGCCGTTCACGGCGCGTGCCGCAAGTTCGCCGCGCCGCTGCATTTTATTATGCTCATGATAACTTACAAGCGGCGTTTTTATCCCGAATTTATTAAGCAGTTTGACCGTTACGCGCGTATCCTCGGCGGCTATTAAATCGGCATTTTCGAGCGTCTGTTTAGCACGTTCCGACATATCGCCGAGGTTGCCTATCGGCGTTCCGACAACAAAAAGTTTTCCGCTCATATCCGTCGGTCGCCCTCCTTTTTATAATCTCCGTAAATTTCAATCATTTCGTCCGATAACTGCCCGTTTTTTTCAACAAAAAGCGGCGGCAGCACCCTCATTCCGCTCTTGCCGCCGAGCCGCCCTTCAAGCAGAATGAGCCACGGTTCAGCACCTTCACGCTGCGATACGGTGCGAAGGACTTTAGGCTCTATTCCGCCGTTTTTGAAGGCGGTTATAAGGTCGGCAAGCCGTTCGGGGCGCTGGCAAATGCACAGCCGCCCCGAAAAACGGAGCAGTTTCCGTGCCGCCGACACGACATCCTCGGCAGTGCAAAGGGTTTCGTGCCGCGCAATACGAGCCGCCGCCCGAGGGTTGACTATCCCGGCGCCCGGGGCTTTATACGGCGGATTACAGGTGACCAGGTCAAACTGCCCGAACGGCAATTTCCCTTTAAGACTGCGCAAATCGGCATGCAGCGGCGTTATACGGTCGCCCACGGCGTTATCTTCAACCGTTTTTGCAAACATTTCGGCAGCGTCCGACTGTATCTCAACTCCGTAACCCCGCTTTACGGCAGCATTTTTTACCCAAAGCATAGGGATAATTCCGCAGCCCGTTCCGAGGTCGGCAGCCGTTTCGGCACGAACCCGTTCGCCGAAATTTTCAAGCAGAATCGCATCCGTCCCGAAACGGTGAGCGTCGCTTACATATATAAAATGATTATCGCCGAGCGGCTCGCGCCTTATCATACACGGCTCCATTTTACCCCTTGCGGAGTGTCCTCAAGCGTTATTCCCATTTCGCTTAATTTATTACGGATAGCGTCCGCCGTTGCAAAGTCGCGCGCTTTTCTTGCCGCGGTGCGCTTTTCAATAAGTTCTTCAATCTCGCTGTCAAGCGAATCCTGTTTTTTATAGCAGATGCCAAGCACTCCGCAAAGTTCCGTAAATGCGTCAAGGCAGGCGGTAAGGGTGGCTTTCCCGGCGCCCTCGGCGACCGCAATATTTATATCCTTAACAAGCAGGTATATCGCCGCCATAGCGTCGGCTGTGTTAAGGTCGTCGTCCATTGCGCGGATGAATTCCTCACGGTGTTTTGCTATAAATTCGGGGGCTTCGCCGCCGTCTTCCGCGTGTTCAATAGCAAAGGTCAAGCCGTCACGGCAGTTGTAAAGCCTTTCGAGGGCGTTTTTCGCCTGCTCGATTATCTCGACGCTGTAATTTATCGGGCTGCGGTAGTGCGAAGATATCATTATAAAGCGAATCGGCTCGTAGCCGAATTTTTCGGCGACTTCACGCACCGTAAAAAAATTACCGAGCGATTTTGACATCTTGCGATTGTCAACATTTATATATCCGTTATGCATCCAGTAGTGTGCAAAGTCGCATCCGTTGGCGCATTCCGACTGTGCAACCTCGTTTTCGTGGTGGGGGAAGATCAGATCCTGACCGCCGCAGTGAATATCAATGGTCTTGCCGAGATATTTCCCTGCCATTGCGGAACATTCAATGTGCCACCCGGGTCTGCCGTCGCCCCACGGGGACGACCAGAACGGCTCGCCCGGTTTTGCGCCTTTCCAAAGGCAGAAATCCATCGGGTCTTCCTTAACCGCCGTAACATCAATACGCGCACCTGCCTCAAGATCCTCAAGCGGCTGGTGGGACAGTTTGCCGTAATCTTTAAATTTTTTCGCGCGGAAATATACATCTCCGCCGCTTTCATAAGCATAGCCCTTTTCGATAAGAGCGGAAATCAGCGCCTGAATAGCGTCAATATTTTCGGTTGCGCGCGGGTGAACGGTCGCTTCGCGCACATTCAGCCCCTCGGCGTCGGTTCGGAATTCTTTAATATACCGCTCGGCAACCTGCGGCACGGTTACGCCTTCCTCGTTTGCCTTTTTTATGAGTTTATCGTCAATATCCGTGAAATTCTGTACAAAAGTGACCTTATATCCGCGCCATTCAAGATACCTGCGAAGCACGTCAAACACGCAAATCGGGCGTGCATTGCCTATATGAATAAAGTTATAAACTGTGGGGCCGCAGGCGTAAATTTTTACCTCGCCCTCGGTTATCGGGGTGAATTCGTCTTTATTTCTTGTAAGGGTATTGTAAATTTTCATTTTCCTTCTCCTCTTAACTCCTCTATTTGTTTTTCAAGCCGATGAATTTCCTTTTTCATTCGGCATAATTCCTGTGCAACGGGGTCGGGTATGTGTATCTGGTCAAGCGGTTTCACCTTTTCGCCGCGGCGGCGCACTATTCTGGCAGGTACGCCCACAACGGTACAGTCGGGCGGAACCTCCTCCAAAACAACGGCACCCGCCGCTATCCGTGCGTTGTCGCCGACCTTAAACGGCCCTAACACCTTAGCGCCGGAACTTATCATAACATTGTTGCCTATCGTGGGGTGGCGCTTGCCCGTATCCTTGCCCGTGCCGCCTAAGGTCACGCCCTGATATATCAGAACATCATCGCCTATTTCGGCGGTTTCACCTATGACGATTCCCGTGCCGTGGTCAATTACAAGGCGGCGCCCTATGGTTGCCCCCGGGTGAATTTCTATTCCCGTTTTGCGGACGGCGCGCTGCGATATGAACCGTGCGATGAATTTCATACCGTGCAGGTAAAACCAGTGTGCGCGGCGGTACATCCGTATCGCCTTAACGCCGGGGTACAGAAAAAATATCTCAAGCGATGACCGCGCCGCCGGGTCGCGTTCCTTTACTGCCCCGATATCTTCTTTTATTCTTTCAAACATTGGTGATTTTCCCCTTTTAAAAATGATTTATGATTATGCCCGTTCGGCGTACCGGATTTTAGATGTTAGACGCCAGACATTAGATGTTAGACTGTAGATGTGAGTAATGGTAGTTTGAGTATAGACGTTAAGCTGTTCTTACCGTCTGTTATCGAACTAATGCTACCACGGTCTAATGTCTAGCGTCTAAAGTCTAACATCTAAAAAACGCCGCCCCTGTCACGGCGGTTGTGCTGTGACGGAGGCGGCATAATGTCGCGGTTCCACTCCTGTTTTTTACTCAAAAGGTGTTTTACCCGTCGGCATTAACGCTGCCGCAACGCATCGGTATACTTCGAAAACTTAAGGTTCGGTTCCGCCGATGTACTGTCAGGTGCATTCGCCGTCGGCTGTTTCGCCGCACCCTTTCAGTCTGTGGAGTGCGTCCCTGTTTGCGTGCCTGTCCGTCGGGTACTTATCCTGCATTCGCATTTAGCATTATTCGGTTTTGTTCAGGTGCACGGATTTTCCGTCCGGCGCCTTGCTTTATTATATGCGGTTTATCCTGCCACCGTTCATTTTTGGCGGCGTATTCCCGTGGAGGTTACCGTGGCAACGGTAGCGCCGTCACTCCCCGTTATGACGGTTTCATAAAAACATACGGTGCGCCCGTTTTTAACGGCGCGGCTGCGTGCGGTAAGTGTGCCTTTTTTCGGGGAAGAAACATAGTTTATGCTGCTTGTCACCGTCATAGTCATAAACTCCTCCGAATTAGAGGCGACAGCAAAGGCAAAGTCAGCCAAAGTGAACACAGCGCCGCCCATAACACCGCCGTGCGCCGCTTTATGATGTGGCTTTATTTCCATTTCACAGCGCGCATATCCGTCGCGCGCTTCCTTTATAACTATACCCGCTGCCTGCGTGGCAAACAGGTCGCCGGCAAAACTTTCCCTTGCGCTTTCTGTGTTTTTCATACAGCCTTATTTCGACGCCGGCTGCTGCGTGGTGTTGCGTTTGAGCGATGCACGCGTTTTTCTGACTTCCGCCAGGTTTTCGGTAAGTCCCTCATCGGCACGGCGCATAATATCGTCAACAAACTCCTGTGCCGCTTTACGCATTTCTTTGGATTTTGACTGTGCGTTTGCGATTATTTCGCCGGCTTTAGCTTGTGCAAGTTTTGTGATTTCCTCGCCTGCAACCATAGCCTTTGCGCGTTCTTCCGCCGCCCTTATAATAGTGTCGGCTTCGCGCTTTGCGTTGGTGATAATGTCGGCACGGTCGGCAACAATAACCTTAGCCTGCTTAATCTCGTTCGGCATAGTCATTCTGATGTCGTCAATAATCGCGCGGATAGTTTCGGAACTCAATACCACCTTCTTGCCGGGGAATTTCATTCCGCCGTCAAGTGCTTCGTCCAACTGGTCAAGTAATTCGTCCATATTCATCATCATTTACCGTCCTTCTTTTAATCTTTTAATTATAAAACTGTGTATCGGAGCCGGAACAAAATCCCGTATATCTCCGCCCATCTCACCTATTTGTCTGACTATGCTTGAACTCAGGTAGAGGTTTTTTGCGCTTGTTGTTAAAAAAACCGTTTCAACATTCGGGTTTAACTTTTTGTTGGTCAGTGCCATCTGGAATTCATATTCAAAGTCGGAAACCGCGCGCAGACCCTTTACTATAGCGGCGGCGCCGACCTTTTCGGCGTATGTCGCCAAAAGTCCGTCATAGCTGTCAACCGTTACGTTGGACAGTCCTTCGGTCGACCGTTTGAGCATTTCGACACGTTCTTTTGCCGTAAAGGTGGGACTTTTTGCGGCGTTGGCCATTACCACGACCTTAACATTGTCGAACATATTGGAAGCCCTTTTTATAATATCAAGGTGTCCTACCGTGACCGGATCAAAACTGCCGGGGCAGACAACCGTTTTCCCACTCATTCGTCAGCCCCCTTTTTGCGGTAAAACGAGAGTTTTATTTTACCGTATTTATATTGTTTGCAAAGTGTGAAATCGCCTGCCGTATCGGGCAATTCCTGCTCGCAGGGGTGTTCGCATATAATCACTCCGTAATCGCTCATAACGTGCGCGGTTTTCTCAAGCGCGTCGCACAGTATGCCGGCTGCGTACGGAGGGTCAAGAAACGCAATGTCAAATTTTTCGCGGCAGGTCGCCAAAAAATCGGAATAATCGGCACAAAACACTGTCGCATTTTTTTCAAGTCCCGTCAACTTAAGATTGGCTTTGACTATATCCGCAGAAGACCGCGCGCAATCGGTAAACAGTGCGCTTGCCGCCCCACGGCTGAGCGCTTCGATACCCAATTGACCGGAACCTGCAAAAAGATCCAGCACGCGCCGCCCTTCAATATCAAACTGAATAGCACTGAACAATCCTTCTTTGACCCTGTCGGCTGTCGGGCGGATGTCACGCCCTTCAAGCCGGTTCAGTTTTCTGCCTTTTGCAATGCCTGTAATAACTCGCATATCGTATCCTTTTCGGGAACAGCCTAAAAACCGAGCTGCCCGTTCATTTTATTATCGCATTAATTCTTATCACTTGTCAACAGTTTTTTTGATTGCCGTTTTTCTTTTCGCAAATGCGGCGTTTTATGGTGTCAAACGAGGCGTCGGATATCACGTGTTCAATACGGCAGGCGTCAGCCGCCGCCGTTTTACTGTCGACCCCCAGTTCGCGTAAAAATTCGGTAAGTACGGTGTGCCGCTCGTAAATTTTTTCTGCAACGGTGCGACCTTCTTCGGTGAGTTCCAGTTCACCGTCGGGTGCAACCGTCAGGTATCCGCCCGATTTAAGCAAGCCGACCGCGCGGCTCACGCTCGGTTTAGAGTAACCCATATATTCGCAGACGTCGATTGACCGTACCGAGCCGCTCTTGCGCGAGAGCACAAGTATGGTTTCAAGGTACATTTCTCCCGATTCCTGTATATGCATTGTCAAAACCTCACTTCCCGCCCTGTCGGGCGCCCGTCTTACGGAACATTTGTAATTATCAGTACGCCTTGCCCCAATACAGCAGATGTTTAGCCGGTTTTCCGCAGCAAACGCATACCCCGTCCGCATTGTCGCCTTCAAGCGGAATGCAGCGTGATGTAACGCCGGCACGCTCTTTAAGCGCGTCCTCACATTCGCGTTCGCCGCACCAGTAAGCCTTTATAAATCCGGGTTTTTCCTCGGCGGTCTTTATCATTTCTTCAAGGTCTGTAACCGTGTAGGTCATAGCCTCACGGCGTGCCGCGGCACGGTCATATATAGCCTTTGCAAACTCTTTTAACATTTCGGGTATGCGTGTTTCAAGTTCATCCAGCGCAACAACGGTCTTTTCGCGGTTGTCACGGCGGACAACAACGCAATTTCCGTTCTCAATATCGCGCGGGCCTATTTCTATGCGAAGCGGAACTCCGCGCATCTCATGTTCGGCAAATTTCCAGCCGGGCGACTGCTCACGGTCGTCAATTTTAACGCGGCAGACCTTTTTTAGTCTTTCGGTTATTTCCTGCGCCTTTTCGATAACGCCCGGCTTGTGTGAAGCAATGGGTATAACCACTGTCTGTACCGGTGCGACATCCGGCGGCAGGATAAGCCCGCTGTTGTCGCCATGGGTCATAATTATTGCGCCTATCATACGCGTCGTCATTCCCCAGGAGGTCTGGAAAGGATAGCAAAGTTTGTTGTCACGGTCTGAAAACTGAATGTTGAATGCGCGTGCAAATCCGTCCCCGAAATAGTGGGAGGTGCCGCTTTGCAGCGCCTTGCCGTCGTGCATAAGCGCCTCAATCGTGTAGGTTTGCTCTGCGCCTGCAAAACGCTCTTTCTCGGTCTTAATTCCCTTAACTACGGGTATACAGAGATGCTTTTCGCAAAATTCGGCATATACGCCGAGCATTTGAAGCGTTTCCTCCTTTGCTTCTTCGGCGGTTGCGTGTATGGTGTGACCCTCCTGCCACAAGAATTCTCTTGAACGAAGGAACGGGCGGGTGGTCTTTTCCCAGCGCACGACCGATACCCACTGGTTGTATTTTTTGGGCAAATCACGGTAAGACTGGATTATATGCGCATAGTGGTCGCAAAATAGGGTTTCGGAGGTCGGTCTTACACAAAGGCGTTCCTCCAGTTTTTCGTTGCCGCCCATAGTGACCCAAGCAACTTCGGGTGCAAATCCCTCAACATGGTCTTTTTCTTTTTGCAAAAGACTTTCGGGAATGAACATCGGCATATTAACGTTTTCGTGCCCCGTTTCTTTAAACATTCCGTCCAGAATATGCTGTATATTTTCCCAGATGGCGTAACCGTACGGGCGGATTATCATGCAGCCCTTTACACTTGAATAATCAATAAGTTCCGCTTTTTTAACAACGTCGGTGTACCACCGGGCAAAATCATCTTCCATCGATGTAATTTCTTTAACTAACTTCTGTTCTGCCATTTTCATTCTCAAACCTTTCGGTAATTATATACCTTGTTATTATACCGCAAAAACACCGTTATTGCAAGGACTATTTACAATTTGCAGGCACTTGACTGTAGGTTTACAATTGATGTGAGACTGAACTCAAAAAAAGAAAGAGTAGAAAAAAGCGATTGAGTTCGTTAGAATATAGCTACCAAACAAACCTCTAACGAAAGGATCTCAATCGCCATGAACAGTATAACACAAAACAAACGTTATTTGCCACATGAAATTTCAACAAAGTTCGTGTCAAGTTTTTGTAGGAAAATTTTTTAAGAATGCCAATAGTGAATTGATGGTAAAGTTTTAATGTTTACGCTCCGCTGTTCGGCAAAGCCGTGCGTATTCCGCTTTTGTCAGTTCCTTTTCTTCGGGGCAGAATACCTGCTGCTGCAATTTCAGCGACTTCACCCTCAAATCGTGCCAGCCTAAAAATGCAAATAAACTGTTGATACTTGCAAGCATTGAATTAACGCTACGCACGGCGTAATTTTCCTGCAAATGCTTTTTGTATGCAATTACAGTTTCTTTTGTAATTTTATTTCCGCCGGCAAATTCTGCAAAAGTTGTTATATCACGAATATACTTTTCAACCGTAGCCCCGCTGCGCTCGGCTAAAATCAAATATTCTTTAAAGGCGGCAATCACTGCTGCATTCAAAATTTGACTTTGCATTTTTTCATCACCCGCTCTATTTTACACTAAACCGTAAAATCAAATATAAATATGACAGTTTACAAATAAAAAGCCGAATGTCAACGCGGTTGCTTGCATTGATGTTCGGCTTTTCGGTTTTGTTATATGTAATTTTGCGGATATTCTCTGTACCGAATGGGCGGCAATTATGATATTTTAAGGCGCAGGCGCAGTTTATCGGCAATCATTGCAATGAATTCGCTGTTGGTGGGCTTACCCTTATCGTTTTGGATAGTGTAGCCGAAATAGGAATTCAGTATATCCACATCTCCCCTGTCCCAGGCAACCTCGATTGCGTGGCGGATAGCGCGCTCTACCCTTGAAGCGGTAGTGTCATGCTTTTTAGCAACCGTTGGATACAAGACCTTTGTTACCGAATTAATAGCTTCGCTGTTGCGAACCGACATAAGTATTGCCTCGCGGAGGTAATGGTATCCCTTAATATGCGCCGGCACGCCTATTTGATGTATGATTTCGGTTATCATAAGTTCCAGGTCGGAATCGCTTATCCTGTCTGAATGACGGGAAGAGATTTTTGATTTGTCCCACGAGGCAACCTGCTCTATCCGTTCGGCAAGCAGTTTTAAGTCAAACGGTTTTATAAAATAATACGCTGCGCCTGCCGTAAGCGTTTCGTTTTCAAGGCGGGGATTGTCAAAACTTGACATTGCCAGAACCGCAGGCCTTTTATCGGCTTCAATATTTTTTATTTCGCCGAGAACACCCATCAGATCTTTGCCCGGCATAAATACATCCGCCATTACGATATCCGGTTGATAATTTTTGATTTTTGAAAGCAGTTCGATTCCGTCTTTGGCGCACAGCATTGTTTCCATTCCGCTTTCCCCAAGCGATTTGGCGCATATCTGACCGAATTGTGCCGCATCATCGGCGATTAACACTTTGATTTTCTTATGCATATTTATTCCTCCTAAATTTGGTAATTATAATATACCATATTATTCCAAATAAAGCAAGAAAAAATTGGTAATTTCTTTTAATATTTTCCATTTAATGTATTTTGTATATAAATCCACGAAAAAGCACCCCTGTTAAACCGACTCATTAAGAGCGATTTTGCAGGGGTGCATAAATTTAATATCAGAAAGATTTATAGGCAATATTGAAATCGACATTACCGTTGATTCCGTCAATTCTGCCTTTGCTTGTGCATTGCCACATAACGTAATGCCCCGAATAATTGGTTTTTGTGGTGTAATGAGCAAGCCAGTAGTCATATTCTTTAATTTCGGAATAAAGCCAGTATCTCCTGACAGCGGAGGCACTTGCATAAAGCATAGGATTATAGCCGGCGGATTTTACACGTTCTAAAAATGCGACGGTATTTGCGGTGCGCTGTTTTTGCGAAAGACGCGCGGCGCGGCTGCCGTCACTGTTATAGAACTCCTCGAAATCATAGGCGACAGGATATGTGATATTATAGTCTTTTATGACTGAAATGACCCAGTCTGCCTCCTGCTCGGCTTCCTCTACCGTTACAGCAGTTGAATAAAAATAAACCCCGACTTTTATTCCGGCGTTTAAAGCACCGACTATGTTACGGTCAAAACGGGGGTCTTTTTCTATAACCCCTGAACCGGAGTACCCCCTGTAACCGCAGCGTATCATTGCAAAATCTATGCCGGCAGCCTTAACTTTATCCCATTCTATTGTACCCTGCCAGACGGACACATCTATGCCTATCGCCTTTGCGGTTCCTGCTATACCCGACAGTTCTGAGGCATTGATTGAATAAGCCTCACCGCCGTAATCGCCCGAAAGGTGAGCCTGCGAATCAATTTCAATATTAATTTCCTCACTTTCGGAAATAATTCGGTCGGTAATTTTATAAACGGCGGTATCGGTAATTGCGGTTTGCGTAAGCAATACGGCAACAAGTATTATCGCAACAGCGACAATAATAAGCGAGCCCGCGGTCACCGAAAGTGCCAGCCAGTGTTTTTTAAAAAAATTTTTTAATTTCATTTTTAATCAGTCCAAACGGCCGAACCGGCGCCGATTTCACAGTAAACCGTATTTTATTATCTATATTGCGCCGCCTTTTTAAATATCATAAATATATTTTATATCATAAAAGCAAAAAGTCAATCTAAGATTGACAAAATTAACAATCGGAATTAAAATTACATTACACACAAGATGTAGGAGGAACAGTGATGGACGAAAAAAAGGTGCGGCGGATAAATGAATTAACCACCATTTCAAGAAAGCGTGCTTTGACCGATGAAGAACAAAATGAAAGGCAAAAACTGCGCCGCGAATATATTGACAGTATGAAAGCCTCACTTATCGGGCAACTTAACAACACATATATTATCCGCCCCGACGGGAGCAAAGAAAAATTAAGCGAGAAAAAAGACAAATGATTTAGGTTGCATTTGCAATTTATAATTCAACAATAAACAACCGATGCCGCGTGCGGCATCGGTTGTTTTTTACATTAACCGTTTATATTTGAAACTTACCGATTATTCGGAGATTTTCTTTTTGTAAACGATACCTGCGATAACAGCAAGTGAGATTATTGCAGCAAATTCGTAAATAACTACCTGTGATGAATCGCCTGTTTTGGGTGATTCATTAGCGGAAGCAGAAGATCCGTCTGCAGCAGTAATGGTAAATTGGGTAACTGCTGTTCCGTTTGTCGAAACAATTCCGAGAGTATGTTCGCCTACGGACAGGGTTGATACATAATCTTTATTAAGTGTAACGATTGTGCTGCCTTCTTTTAATGTATAGTTTGATGCGTCAATAACTTTGCCGTCAACTTCTACACGGATGAAATCAGCGAATTTCGCATTTGAGCGGAAAGGAAGCGCTTTAATTTCGCTCTTGCTTACAACAGCATTGTTACCCTCGATGATTTCCGGTGCAAGTTTAGCAAGAACTTCTGTCTTTGTTTCATGACATACCGTGCAGGTATAGGTCTTCTCACCCTCAGCATCGACAGTAGCTTCCTTCGTTACCTTACCTTCGTCCCATTTATGTCCGAGTGCAGGAATTTCTTCCTTGACTCCTTCTTTCTGGCAACGGGTGCAGACTCCGACTTTTTCACCTTTTTCTGTGCAGGTGGGATTTTTAAGTATCTTGACATCTGACAGGTCATGGCCGAGTGCTGCAACAGATTCAGTTTTTGTACCATTGCAATTTTTGCAGGTAAAGGTCTTAACACCGTTTTCTTCACAGGTTGCCGGAGTTGTTATTTTACCTTCGTCCCAATCGTGACCGAGTTTGGCAATCGGTTCTGTTTTCAAAACTTTATCGCAGCGTGTGCACTTGAAAGTTTTAACGCCGTCTTTTTCACAGGTCGCCGGAGTTGTTACTACACCTTCGCCTTCGTTATGGCCGAGTGCTGCAACAGATTCAGTTTTTGTACCATTGCAATTTTTGCAGGTAAAGGTCTTAACACCGTTTTCTTCACAGGTTGCCGGAGTTGTTATTTTACCTTCGTCCCAATCGTGACCGAGTTTGGCAATCGGTTCTGTTTTCAAAACTTTATCGCAGCGTGTGCACTTGAAAGTTTTAACGCCGTCTTTTTCACAGGTCGCCGGAGTTGTTACTACACCTTCGCCTTCGTTATGGCCGAGTGCTGCAACAGATTCAGTTTTTGTACCATTGCAATTTTTGCAGGTAAAGGTTTTTACGCCGTCTTTTTCACAGGTCGCCGGAGTTGTTACTACGCCGTTGTCATATTCGTGACTGAGTTTAGCAATGCTTGTCACTGTTTTTTCGCCGCAGTCGCTGCAGGTCACGGTTTTAACACCTTCACTGGCACAAGTCGCCGGAGTTGTAATTTCCTCGGTGCTGTTTTTGTGTGTGCAAGAGAAAGTGAGCGGCACTAATTTTCTACCGCATTCATCCGGAATGGCATCAAAGAGGTCTTCCAGTTCAAGCGTAAATGTGTCCTTATTGCAGACCTGACCTTCGTTGATATCAAATACCGCTACGGCAAGAATGTCGTCCTTTGTAATCGGGCTTACTTTTGCGAAGTTCGCAATAAACTTACCGGGTTGCGTATTTATAACGCCCAGACCGAATGTTGCGCCGACATCTGTGTATGTTCCTTCGGGATTAAGCGTAAGAACGGCAGGGTCATATGTCATCTTAACTTTACCGCCGCAAAGTATGCCGGCACCGTTTTTAGTCTTATAAGTTACGGTAACCTTTCTGCCGTCTACGGCAACGATCTTTTCCCAGTATGTATCTGTTTCGGGATCAAAAGGTTTCGAAGGATCTATCTTTTCTTCCTTTGTAGCCCCGCAGTTTTTACAGGTATAAGTTTTAACGCCCGCTGTTGTTTCAGTCGGTTCGGTTGTTACTTCACCGTCATTCCAAACGTGATCAATTTTAGCAATAGATTCGGTTTTTGTAGCATTGCAATTTTTGCAGGTAAAGGTCTTGACGCCTTCTTTAGCGCAAGTCGCCGGAGTTGTTACAACGCCGTTGTCATATTCGTGACTGAGTTTAGCAATGCTTGTCACTGTTTTCTCGCCGCAGTCGCTGCAGGTCACGGTTTTAACACCTTCACTGGCACAAGTCGCCGGAGTTGTAACTTCCTCGGTGCTGTTTTTGTGTGTGCAAGTGAAAGTAAGCGGTACTAATAATTTACCGCAGTCAGCCGGAATGTCATCATAAAGAGTTTCCAGCTCTAACTTAAATGTATCTTTATTGCAGACCTGACCTTCGTTGATATCAAATACCGCTACGGCAAGAATGTCGTCCTTTGTAATCGGGGTTGCTTTTGCGAAGTTCGCAATAAACTTACCGGCTTGCGTATTTATAACGCCCAGACCGAATGTTGCGCCGACATTTGTGTACGTTCCTTCGGGATTAAGCGTAAGAACGGCAGGGTCATATGTCATTTTAACTCTACCGCCGCAAAGTACGCCGGCACCGTTTGCCGACTTATAGGTTACGGTAACCTTTCTGCCGTCTACGGCAACGGTCTTTTCCCAGTAAGGTTCATTTGAACTGACATCATCAGCCAAAATCGTTACCGGAACGGTCATTGCGAAACAAAGAATTACAGCAATGACGATTGAAAAAATTCTTTTTTTCATTTAGATATTCCTCCACTTTCAGTGTATTTTTATTATAAGTTAACAAACTTAACCTAATAACAAGTGTATTATAGCACAGGGTTTTTTTTAATGCAATAGTTTTTTTCATAAAATTACGAATTATTTTTTATGTAACGGCGATGCTTTTGTCGAGATTAAACAAAAAGTAATTTCCGTTTTTGGTTTTTGCAACAAAAGGTTATGATTTGCGGCTATTCGTCAACTTTTTTCTGCGAATAATGACTGCCGAAACGGCAAAAGCGGCAATCACGACGGCGGCAATTATGAAAGCAAGTATTCCGGTCGTACTTCCTTTTTTTGAGGAAGCGGCATTTTTACCCGTCTTCGCTTTTTCGCTTGCCGAGCCGCTTTCGGTTTTGCCGCCACCGTCTTTACCGCCCTTATCGGAAAGTTTTTTAATTGTTTCGGTTTTGGTTTTGCCGCATTTTTTGCAGGTTGAAACACCGACACCTTCCGTATCTTCGGTAGGTTTTTCAGTCACCTCGACTTTGCCGTAGTCATGCGATTTTGAGTCATCGTCCCATTTAACCACGGTCGTCCTTTCCTTTTTGCAGTTTTTGCAATACTCGACAATCTTACCGTCTGTTTTTGACTTGCAATCGGGTTCAACCGTTTTTTCCTTATCCTCCGCCCATTCGTGAGAAAGTTTTTTTATTGCGGTTTCTTTAATAACCGCACCGCAGGAAACGCAGCAAACGGTTTTCTTACCTTCGGCATCACAGGTTGCCTCCGCAGCGATATTTTCTTTTTTATTTTTATGATTGCAGGAAAATTCAATCGGCACCGATAATTTACCGAAGGCATCCGCGTTTTCATCATAAAGGCTTTCTTCCTTAATTACAAACGTGTCCTTATTACACACCTTACCGTCGGCAAGATCAAACACGGCTACGGCGAGGACGCCGTCTTTTTTAATCGGCACCGCGCTTGCGAAATTTGCAATAAACTTACCGCTTTGCGTATTTATGACGCCCAAGCCGAAATTCGTTCCGACCGTTTCGGACGAACCGTCCGGGTTAAATTTAAGAACTTCGGGGTCATATGTAAGCGATACTTTGCCGCCGCAGAGTTTATTTTTACCGTTTACGGAACTGACTGTCACCGTGACTTTGCTGCCGTCTACCGCAACGGTCTTTTTCCAGTAAACATCGCTGCCGCCGGCATTGGCGGCGGACGCCGTTACCGGAAGAACAATTGCAAGGCTGAGAAGCATGGCAATAACTATCGGAAAAATTCTTTTTTTCATTGCTTTCCTCCATTTGTAAAATGTTTGTTCCGTTCGGTGCTCGCCGCAAATATGCGCACCATGTAAATGTATTATAACACAACTTTTTCGATTAATAAAATGTTTTTTGCAAAAGAAATACAAAGAAATATTTTTCCATTTGTGATATAATGTTCGCAGAGGAGGGGATGAATATGAAGAAAGGTGCAGAGGTCGGCAATGAGCATAGGCAAAAGAGCGTTGATGAGGAATATAAAGAAAACCTTCCGAATGCCGGCAAGGCAGAATTCACAAAGACGGAATTTTTTATACTCGGGGTATGTGCGCTGCTTGTTGCGGCAATGCTGATTTCGTATTATTTTCTGCCTTGAAATGGTACAGTTACAGCCGAATGCAAAAAAGTGCAAGCGGAAAGGAAAAATTTTAATGATAATCGCAACACGCAAAGCAAGGCACAGACTGCGGCAGGCAGCGGTAAGATAAAGCGCAGGAATTGATTTTTCGGTTATCGGCGCCCCGCATTTTAATACATTTTTGCCACCTGTTCCGAAATGTTTTTGAATATTTCGGAACAGGTGGTTTTTTGCATATCGCAATCCTCAGCCATTACGGCAACAATAAATGTTTTGCCGCCCGTCACAAAAAAGCCGCAGAACCAGCCGTTATTTTTCTCCCTGCCGTCCTGTTTTTGCCCTGTCTGCGCAGTGGCTGTTTTACCTCCCGAAACGACGCTTTCGCTGTATGCACCGCTGCCCGTCCCGCTTCGGAGAGCGGAAATGAGGAACCCTTTTAAAATATCGGCTGTTTTTTTGCTCATAACGACCGCTGTACGGCTGTCGTTGGGGAGCGACTCAAACCCGTCGGCGCTCAGTCTGCCCTTGACAAGGTAAGGCGAAGCGGACACGCCGCCGTTAAGCACCGCGCCGTACACCGCCGCCATTGCCGCGGGCGAAGCGGACAAAGTACCCTGCCCTATCGCGAAATTACAAAGCGCCGGTTGCGAAAGTTCAAATTGTCGACCGTTCGGCAGCACTGCAGGCGGAACGGAAATGCCGGCACAGATATTCTGCTCGCCGGCAAGGCCGCAATTGCCGGCAATATCTAATATTGCGGCGGCGCCGGTTTGCATTGCCAACCGGTAAAAATAACAGTTGCAGGATTCGGCAATTGCCGTTTGCATATTCACCGTACCGTGCCCGTCCTTTTTATGGCAATACAGTTTTACGCCGTCCACAGTCAGGCTGCCGCAGCATTGGAATTCGGTATCCGGTGATATTCCGCTCTCTATCGCGGCGGCGGCGGTTACTATTTTAAACACCGACCCCACGCTGTAGTTGGCGAGCGCACGGTTAAGAAACGGGGAATCAGGTGATGAAAGGCTTTTTTCCGGTGAATTCGGATCAAATGACGGCGTGCTTGCCATTGCTTTGATTTCTCCGTTTGTTTCAAGAACAACGGCTGCACCCGCCGTTATTTTTTTAAGTTCATTTTCCGCCAAACTTTGAATGTCGCCGTTAAGAGTCAAAACAAGGTCGGAAATATCCTCGCGAGGTGTAATCAACTGCGGCATCACGCCCAGCGCTTCACCCGACGCAGAAGTGCTTATGTTTATACCGGCATATTCCCCTTTATACAGCATGGAATCAAACCCCGCCTCAAGACCCGAAACACCGTACCCCTCGCCGTCTATATAGCCGACAAGGTGCGCCGCCCGACAGGATTGGGAATACCGTTTCGGCACTTCAAGTGAAACTGTGCCGGGAACATTGCCGCTGTTACGGAGGATCCGAGCCGGCTTTTTGGATTTCAGGCGTTCGAGAACCGCCGCCTTTTCCTCGCCTTTAAGAAGTGCCGACGCCGCCGTCACGCCCTTGGCATTCGGAAGAAAAACCGTGACCCACTCGCTTTCGGCGCCTGTCAACGGCTGCATATTCTCATCAAAAATATTTCCTCTTTCGGGGTATAGGTCAAGTTTAACCGAAGATTGATTTGCGGCAGCGGCAGCCATTTTTCCGTCGGTTGCCGCGATAAACACTCTTACGATACAGACAGCGGCGCCCAACAGCAGAAAAAAGAATGCCGCGGCTGTGCGCAGGCTGAATTTTTTATAATATTCACACATAGGGCAAAGCCCCCTTTCAGGAAAAGTTTAACCTGAAAGAGGGCGGTTTAATCAAAAATGTTGAATTCGGAATGGGGGGATTGCGCCGTTGTTGCAATCAACCGTTTTTCATTCTGAGCAGTGATCCCGCAGGCACGGAATGTTCGAACGGAATTTTTATTTTCATCATCGGGTGAGGAGCGGACTGAATTTCGTTACCGTCCCCGTCAAGCAACGGGTCGGCTTTTATCAAAAACGGAGCCGAATGAGGCGAAAGGCAATCAAGCAACTGCCCTTTAAAAAATTTGTTTTTGAGGGTTGCGGTTATTATGCCGTCCTCCCAACCGTCAACTACCGCGGCAACCGAATAATCGCGGTTATACCCTGCCGACTTGTAATTCTGCGAATTTTCGGGTCTGCCGAAATAGAAGCCCGTAGAGTAATTACGGTGACTTATTTTGTCAAGTTCCTCCGTCACCCACATAGGCGGCGGAGCAGACGGGTCTTTTAAATACGCGTCGACAGCGCCGCGGTAGGCATTTGTGGCAACGGCTACATAATAATGCGATTTTGCGCGTCCCTCAATTTTAAAGCTGTAAACTCCGGCTTCAGCCAAATCTTTTATGTGTTCAGCCATACACAGATCGTCCGCATTCATTATATATGTTCCCTTATCGGTTTCGGTAATATCAAAATGCTGACCCTTCCGATTTTCTTCCACCAGCGAATAACTCCACCGGCAGCACTGCGCGCAGTCGCCGCGGTTAGCGTCCCGCCCCGTCATATAAGATGAAAGCAGGCAGCGAGCCGAAAAAGACACGCACATTGCACCGTGAACAAAGGCTTCAATTGCAAGTTTTTCCGAAGTTTTCGCCCTTATTTCCGCTATTTCTTCCAATGAAAGTTCCCTCGCGACAACAATCCTGTCCGCACCCATATTATAAAATGCACGGGCGGTTTCATAGTTTGTTATGCCCGACTGAACCGAAATGTGCAATTCCTGTTTCGGGGCATATTTTTTAGCCAATTGCATAGTGCCGATGTCCGAAACTATCACACCGTCGGCACCTGCGTCGGCAATCTGTTCCAGAAAAGCGGGGCATCTTGCCATTTCTTCATTATGCGGTATAGTATTGCAGGCAACGAACACCTTTGCACCGTTTTTGTGTGCATATTCAATACCGCTGCGCATATCCTGTTCTCCGAAATTGGTTGCGGCAGTGCGCATACCAAACTCCTCGCCGGCTATATATACGGCGTCCGCACCGTAATCTACGGCGGCTTTAAGGCGCGTCAGATCGCCGGCGGGCGACAGCAATTCAATTGATCCGTTATTCATTTCAGCCTATCCATTTCCCTTGTCGTTTAAGTTTGGCAATAGTGGAGTTGTGTCCTGCCAGCGTATCGTTATAATAGAAATTAAAATCACTGTCGGTCACGAAATAGCAAGCGGTGAAGTCCTCCGTCGGGTTGATTGCCGCAATTACCGACTGCTCACTCGGGGAGCAGAGGGGGCCCGGCGGCAAGCCTTCGGTCTTATGGGTATTATAACGGTCGTCGTGACCGTAATTCGCTGTCGGGTCGGAACCTAAAAACTTAGGTTCGTCCCAACTAAGGCGGTTATAAAATACGGCTGCGACATTCTTTTTATCGGTATCCGACGCGGCGCCCGATTCAAGTTCGACAATTGAAGCCATCGTCATTATTTGATTAAATGAATATCCCGTTTTATCTGCCGCCGATTTATACTTTTTGTAAATGCGGTTGTTAAACTCGTCCAGCATTTTTTCTATTGCAAGGCGTGCGCCTTCCTCATTACCGAGATTGTAAAAATAGTATGTGTCGGGGAAGAGGTAACCTTCAACCGGATAATATACCGTTTCGGCGGTTGATTTATCAATAAAATCATACTCGAATTCGTTATATTTGGCAACATTTTTGAATTCATCCTGCGAGCAGACGCCGTTTTGTTCCATAAGCACGGCTATCGCATCAACACTCATTCCCTCTTTAATGCAAATCTGCACGGCATCGGTTTGGGTGCCCTTGCCTTTAAGGGTTTCGGCAATACTTTCATACCCTTTGTCACCGTCCACAATATAAAGCCCGTAGTTGTATTTTCCGTCATTGTCCGAAAATTTTGAGTAGAGCCGGTAAAGCATGGGGAATTTAATCGCACCCGCTTTTTCAAGTTCGCCCGCTATCTGCTCGGTGCTCATCCCTTTTTCTATAACAACCTCGCAATTTGCCGTGTTGCCGATACCGATATAATCCGCAGCGCAAAAAAGCACTACGGCGGCTATGCCAACCGATATTATAAGCACACAAAAAATCCAGAGAGCATTTTTTGCGATTTTTTTCTTTTTACCGTATTTATTTTTTTTTGAGGCTTTTTTGGTTTTTTTGCGTGAATCGGTGTGTTTTGCGGAGAATTTATTCAAATCCAACTCACCTTCCCTGTTTTCCAAATCCAAATCTAAATCCAAATCGAAATCTTCGGCAAAATCATTGCCGATACCGTTGAAATTATTTTCCATAAAAATCTCCGTTCGGCGACATACTGACGGCGCGCCTTTTTTCATAAAATCTTTTATTTGAAGTAACGGTTCTTATCCATTTTTCGGTCACGATCACATCCGAACGACGGTCATATCTGCCGTGTTTTAAACTGCCGCAGACATCGGACGAATAGCAAAGGACGGCGGAACTGCCCGAAAAGTCGGACATATACCGGTCATAGTACCCCATACCGTAACCGAGGCGATATCCGCTGTAATCGGTCATAAATGCGGGGACAAGCATAAGACAATTTTCACCTGTCGGTGCTTTGGGAAGTTCAACTTTCGGTTCGAGCAGCGAAAAACTGCCCTTTTCAAGATCGTCGAACGAATCTATATAATAGAACTCCATGTTTTTAGTTCCAGGAATACAGCGCGGGACGGCGACTTTTTTACCGTCTGCCCATGCGTTTTTGATGATGGCTTCGGTATTGACTTCAATTGAGGTTGAAACATAGGACATAACCGTATCGCACGATCGATATTGATACAACTTGCGGACATTATGGGTTATTCCCTTGTCAAGCGACCTTTTAATTTCGGGGTCGATACTTTTTCTTTGCATCCGTTTATCGGCTCTGAGTTCGGATTTATAAACTCTTAAATCTACCGATTGCATAAAATACCCCTTGCAATATTTTCGCTTACATCTTTTCCGCAAAGATATTCGGTTATTGCAAGCGCAAATTTAAGGGCGGCGGACGCTCCGCAGGCGGTTATAACATTACCGTCGTTGCATACCGCCTCATTCCCTACGGCAGCACCGTCAAGATATTTTTCAAAACCGTCATAACAAACGGCGCGTTTACCTTTAAGCAATCCCGCTTTGCCGAGAACCGACGGCGCGGCACATATTGCAGCCAAAAGCAGACCTTTATCCGCACAATAATGAATTGCCTCTTTAACAAAGTCCGATTTTTGGAGATTAAGGGTTCCCGGCATACCGCCCGGAAGTATCACGCCCTCAAGTTCGCCGCCGAGCGCGGCTTCGCCCACCGTTACATCTGCGGTTACGGGTATCCCGTGCGAGCCCGTCACGGTCTTGCCGCCGACACCTACGGTCACAACCTCTTTGCCGGCACGACGCAGTATATCAACAGGGGTCAACGCCTCGACCTCCTCAAATCCTTCGGCTAAAAAAACATAAATCAAATGTCATTCTCCTCTATAAAATACTTTTTACAATATTCATAATATCATCGGAAATATCATTTATCGGGCGCGGCTCGCCGCCTTCCGCACAGGCAACTTTAACCCAGCCGCATTTTTCGGCGGCGTAAAGCGCGGTTTTGCGGCAGGCAAGTTCATATTCGCGGTCACTTTCGTGAATATCCTTTTTGCTTTGGTCGCCGCCGTAACGGTTATTAAGCATTTTATCGGTAACCTCGGCAGGCATATCAAGAAAAATAACCGCATCAGGTTTCGGGACACCCATTTTGGTATATTCGGTATCGCCGAGCCACTCAATATATTTATCCCACTCTTTTTGCGGCAATTTGGAACATTGGTGAACTATATTCGAGGTAGTATATCTGCCCGAAAGTACAACTCCGCCGCCGTTATAAAATTCGCCCCAGACGCGTCTGAAACTTGCGTACCTGTCAACCGCGTAAAAGAGTCCTGCGGCATAGGCGTTTACCGATTCGGGATCGCTGCCGAATTCGCCCGAAAGGTACATTTTCACAAGTGCGCTCGATTCGCTGTCATAATCCGGAAACGACACGGTTTTGCAATTGATGCCGGCGGAAAGCAGGCGTTTACCGAGCAGTTCAAGTTGGGTTGATTTGCCGCAGCCGTCAAGTCCCTCAATAACAATCAGTTTACCCATTACAGTTCCCCCGTCAACTGAATTTTTCACGCATTTCTTTCATTTTTCCGCAACTCATACGCCCTTCGGGGCAACCGCCCGTAAGGCATGGCGGGCCCGCTTTTTTAAAGAGCGTGGGCGCAACTTCACGCACAAGCATGAGCATTTGCGAAGCAACATCGCGTATTTCCCACTGTGCGCGGTTGCAGCAGCGATGACGGAAAAAATTATACAGGCTTCTTGCGTTCATTGTAACTATCATTTTGGTTGCGCAGGCATTCGGCAAAACAAAGCGGGCGTCCTCATTAGCCTTTTTTTGCGCGTTTCTTGCAGCGGTCTTTTCGTCCTGACCTGCGGCAAGGTTTTGTTTTACATACTTTGCCTTTAATATTTCGGAAAGTTCGTCATAATGCCGCATATCTTCCGCCATAGCCGAGTTAAATATCTCAAGCGCTTCGGGAATTTCGGCTATTTCGGGCGGAGTTACATATTCAAAATCCTTTTCGCATACGTATCTTTGGCTTTGCACCGAATATGACGCTATGCGGTGGCGCGTTATCTGCGCCAGCAAAGCGCGAGATACGCCTTCTATTCCGAATGTAAACGACGCGTGTTCTATAGGGCTTTCGTGACCCAATCCCGCAAGCATTTCAAGAAACGCGGCGGTTTTCTCCTCGGTCAGTCCTTCTTCAATTGTTTCTATATCGGCGGCGGAATAACACAGTTTTGCCGCGGCGGCGATGGTCTTTTCCGGCATCGGTGTATAGGCTATAAGCGTAACTTTTGCCATTTTTAAGCACTGCTTCCTTTCTTTTTGTGCCTTGCACAATATATTAATCCGATTTTACTACTTACCATTATACCAAGAAAATCCGTATAATCAAATAAAATTTTTACAATAGACGGTAAAATTGCAAAAATAGGCAAAATCGAGGAACGCCTTGCCGATAAAGCAAAGCGTTCCTCTTTGTATGGGGATGAATATGGGTGGGCTAAATTAAATCCGGCATTTTCATTTGAAAGGGTGCCGTCCCTGTAGAATTCGGTTTATCTATAATTATGCGGTACTCTATTTTTGTACCCGTTTCGCTTTTAAGGGCGCGTGCTTTAAAGCCCGAACGCTTAATTGCGTCCACAACCTTGCCGATACTGTTTGTAACTATCCTTATATCGTTTACGGCATAGCCCTTAACAGACTGCTTGCCGTCTTTTTCGGGGGTGAGCATTTTATCAACAAACTCATCGGTCTGGCGAACTGTCATTTCTTCGGCAATTATTTTGTTAAGTGCCTGTTCACGGTCGTTTCCCTCAAGCCTTGTTAAGGCTCTGGCGTGGCGTTCGGTAAGTCCTGCCGCCGTTATTCTGTCCCTTTGTGCGGGCGATAACTTTAAAAGCCGAAGTTTATTTGAGAGGGTGGACGGGGCAATGCCTATCTGCTCGGCTGCCTCGGTTGCGGTTAAGCCGTAGGTGTTTATTATCCGCAAAATACCCTCGGCTTCCTCAAATATTCCGAGATTTTGCCGCTGCAGATTTTCAACAAGTGCAAGAATTGCGGCGGTTTCTGTTTCGGTTTTCATAATTATTGCGTCGATATGTCCCCAACCGAGAGATTTAACGGCACGCAGGCGGCGCTCGCCCGCTATAAGATAATATCTGCCGTTATCTGCGGCACGGACGGTTATCGGCTGCAGTAATCCGTTCTGCCTTATACTTGCCGAAAGGCGCATCAATTCATAGTCGTCAAAAATGCGGCGCGGCTGCAATGGGTTCGGGTCGATAAGCGAAACGTCTACCGAAACAAAACGCGGTGTTTGCGAATTGTTGTTTTTCATCTTAAACACATTTTGTTCCTCCATGCCCTTTGCTTGTCCCTCAGGGGTTGTCTATATTATATTGCGCTATGGAAAAAATTTCAAGCATAATTGCACGACAAAACCGCCCATAAAGACAGGCGGTTTTACATTTTAAAGCGGATTTTTTGTTATTTCGGAATTTCTTCTTGGGTAATTTGGCGGAGTTTGCGATATTTTTTTTACGGTTATGACGGTTCTGCCGTCCCCGTTCGGTAATTTATAGGTTACACATTCGGGTTTTGAACCGCCGAGAGCAGTTGCGGCGGTTTTGCCCAACGCCGCCTCGCCCAATCCTTTCGAACCTTTAAGAGCGGCAAACACGCCGCCGACCTTTACATATGGCAGGCAAAGTTCGGTCAAAACCGGCATAAGGGCTACCGCGCGTGCCGCGGCGACATCAAAACTTTCGCGCATTTCACCTTTTGAACCATCCTCGGCACGCATATGAACGAGATCTGCGTCAAGTCCCGTTTCATCAAGCACGAATGACAGGAATGTAAGCCTTTTATTAAGCGAATCAAGCAAAGTCAACTTAATATCGGGTCTTGCAATTTTAAGCACAAGTCCCGGAAATCCGGCGCCGGTACCTACATCTATAAGGGAGGCACCCCTTTTAACATTTACATATTTAAAGAAAAGCAGCGAATCGTAAAAATGTTTTAACATTATGTCCGACGGGTCGGTTATAGATGTTAAATTCATTCTGCCGTTCCATTCTATGAGCATATCGGAATATATTTGCAGACGCTCACAGGCAGCACTGTCAAGTTCCAATCCGAAATCGGAACATTTTGAAACCAAAGTATCCATACCGAAAGTCATAATTCTGCCTCCTCATATCGGTGAACACACCTCCGTATACCTCTGCTATGATACAACAAACGCTCCCGCTTTTCAAGAGCTGCGAATAAATCTTTGCAAAATCACATGTAAAGTCGTCAATAACAGGTGACGCTTTTACTCAAAAAAATATGATGTTGATATTTTTGCCTTCCGAACCCGAGAAAGAGATGGGTTTCGGCAGATCTCAGCCACCGCCGAAGGCGGCTCGACCTTGATGAAACCGTATGCCGATGTTACAATTGTTTTAAGACGGTTTACGGGTTTTTGCCGACTTTTACCTGACAGTTACCATAGCCAAAAACAGTTTGACTTTGCGTTATGGTTAGTCTATAATATTATCAAAGAGGTGAAATGCATTGAAATGTTATACTGTTATCGGCGGCGTTAACGGCGTAGGTAAAAGTAGTTTTACCGGATCATTAAAGGCTCAATCTTTAGAATTGGGCACTATTATAGATGTTGACAAAATTACTGCCGAATGCGGTAATAATGCCATTAACGGGGCAAAAAAAGCAATTCAAAAAATGAATGAATGCTTGAACAATGGTTATTCGTTTACGCAGGAAACCACTTTGTCCGGCAAGAAAACCGCTTTGACCTGCAAAGAGGCAAAAGAAAAAGGTTATTTTATTCGCTTGTATTATATAGGATTGAATTCCGAAAGCGAAAGTTTAAAAAGAATTGAAAACAGAGTGCAGAAGGGCGGGCATAATATTCCGCCCGATACTGTAAAAATGCGTTTTAAAAATCGTTTTGAGTCTTTGAAAAAGATTTTGCCGTATTGTGATGAAGCCCTTTTCTTTGATAACTACAATGGTTTTAATCAAGTGGCGGAATATAAAAACGGTGAGTTGATTATAACTACCGCAAATCCGCCGCAATGGATTTTACAAATGAAAAATGATATAAATCTTTAACCGCTTACATATTTGCAGGCGGTTTTTTATATTAAAAAATAAAATAATTTTCAAAATGAAAATCAAAAACTTTGTACGCAAACGCCAACGAATTTCGGCGGTCGCCGCCTGTCTTGCCGACTGACTGATTGACCGTCTTGCAGCGCAAATTTAAAACCGGTCTTTTCTTGATGTTTATACGGTTGAAACATTTACATCTACAGTTTGGCACAACAGAGTACGGACGGTGAATTTTTCTTGTCGGCAGTTCCTCTCTCCCGTGTCGGAATTTGGATTTCAGATTTCAGGCCGTAGGCCGTGGCAGCGGCAAGTTGATAACGGACGATAACTTTTTATTTAATTTTAAAAACGATTTTTTGGCTTAAAGCGTCCGTTACTTCTTTTGGTAAATCATAATACTTTACAAGCGGCTGCAGTTTTACGCCGTTGCGCAAAACTTCGTTTTTTCTGCAAATGCTGCTTTCAAATTCCGGGGGACAGTTTATCTCGGCATACAGAATATCTCCTGCCATATACCTCCCTTTTTCATCCATTTTAACTTCTCCGCCGCAAGCCCAAAGTATGCCGGCGTTTTCGCAAACATAGCAAAGCCCTTCCGCAAGCCGCATCGTGCAGCAAAAAGCGGCTTCATACATCAACGTGCGCAATATCGGCTCGTTACCGTCTACGGTTGTGCTTGTTCCGGCGCCGCCGTTACCGACCTGAAGAACGGCAAATCCGTTGTGCCAGATTCTTGCCGCCGTAACGCGGTAATCTTCCCTTTCGGTCAGTTTATACAGTTCCGCCGTAACCATTAAAGAATCAATAACGGCGCAGGGTTCGGTCCAGGTGTTTCCCCGATTCCACCAATTGTAATTCTGGTATGTATATGTCATACCTCTTGTGATATAAAGGCTCGCGACATTTTCCGCGCTGTGCAGATACTTTTGTTCGCCCGACGCTTTATACATCCGTAAAAAGCCCCTTGCGGCGGTAAGGCAGCAATGCGTTTGCGCCTTAAATGAAAATTTGTCGATACGGTCAAACACGTCCTGCATTTCATCTATCAGGTTTTTAACCCGCGTGTCTTTAAAAAGCGCGTAGTATTGAGAAAGCCCGTCAATGCACATAAATGCGCAGCCTGCATCGGTGGAGAGTTTCCACCCGTTCCGTATTTCAGAGTTACTTCCGCTTACATCGCCGTTTTTTGCTTTTTCATTTCTGTCGGTCGGATAGGAACGGAATTTCCCCGCAAGCGGCAAATACAGATTCTCAACCACAGAGCGCGCATATATTAAAACCGTTTCGCTGCCGAATTGCTGATAGTATTCAAGTAAGCCCCGCAGATACCAATTATGACCCGAAAGTTGCTGCTCGTCAATAAGTTCGCCGTTCTCTTCCCCAAAATAGAAAAAACGGTTGGTCTTTTGCGGCAAAGCGGATATAAGTTGTTCCATACAGGGGATTTTTCGCTTGCTTATTTTATAATGGCACACGAACGCCAGCAGTGCGCGCCCCTCTTTATCGCCCTGCCAGTCATGATCCGTACCCGAGAACACTTCCTGTATCTGATAATACGGTTCGCACAGTCTGATATAATTCTTTTCGACCCGCTGCTCAAGTTCTTTCGGGTCTGCCTTTATCACGGGCACTGCGCCGTGCGTTTGTCTGCGGTTCAATGCGGCGCCCTGTTACACGTTAAACAGGAAGTGAACCACGTCGCCGTCCTGCATAACATATTCCTTACCCTCGGAGCGGATAAGTCCCTTTTCTTTTGCGGCGGTAAGCGAACCGCATTTTATAAGGTCGTCAAACGAAATGACCTCCGCGCGGATAAAGCCTTTTTCAAAATCCGAGTGAATTTTTCCCGCGGCGGCAGGCGCCTTTGTGCCTTTTTTGATTGTCCATGCCCTTACTTCGGGCTTTCCTGCGGTCAGGTACGATATAAGCCCCAAAAGCGAGTAACATTTTTGTATAAGTCTGTTAAGACCCGATTGCTCAAGCCCCAGTTCCGAAAGGAAAACTCCCTTTTCTTCTTCGTCCATTTCCGCAATATCGGCTTCCATAGAGGCGCAAACGGGCAGCGTTTCCGAGCCTTCGCTTTCCGCAAGCGCACGCACGGCGTCGTATCTTTCGTTGTTTTCTATGCCGTTTTCAAAATCGCTCTCGCTCATATTGCAGGCGTATATTACGGGCTTGGAAGACAGCAGTTCAATGCTTTCAAGCAGCGCGCGTTCATCATCGTCACATTCAACGCTCTTTGCGGGCTTTTCGTTTTCAAGCGTTGCCATAACGCGTTTTAAAAATTCAAGTTCCCCTGCCAGCGATTTATCGCCCTTTAACGCTTTTGCGGTCTTGTCAATGCGGCGCTGCAGCATTTCCATATCCGCAAGGATAAGTTCCAGATTGATTATACCGATATCCCTTATCGGGTCTACCGAACCGTCAACGTGGATTATGTTGTCATTGTCAAAACAGCGTACAACGTGAACTATAGCGTCAACTTCGCGTATGTGAGAAAGGAACTTATTGCCGAGCCCCTCACCCTTTGAAGCGCCCTTTACAAGTCCTGCAATGTCAACAAATTCTATGGTTGCGGGCGTGAATTTATCGGGGTCATACATCTCCGCCAATTTGTCAAGCCGACTGTCGGGCACCGATACCATACCCACATTAGGTTCAATTGTGCAGAACGGGTAGTTAGCCGACTGCGCCCCCGCGTTGGTTATTGCGTTAAAAAGTGTGGACTTACCTACATTCGGCAGTCCTACAATTCCCACCTTCATATAATATCTCCGTTTCTTAAAGCGCCTGATTGCCGCGCCCTTTATACATTATACAATTATATATTTTCGGCGCGATATTATCAAGTGTTTTTAATTAAAAAGGCGGCAATTTGTGTATGTAACCCGAATTTTCACCCCCATAAATACCTTTTAGCCTTTTCATACAGTTCAACGCACTTGAACCTGGCTTTGTATTTGGTTTCGTGTTCAACAATCTCGGTGTCGCGGTCATTCAGCACATCCCCGATCTCGGCGCCCGTCGCCGCAGGCAGGCAAACCGGCGGAAACATCACGCACCACCAGTTATGACCGCGCCCCTCGCCTATCACTACGCGCAGTGCGTCATAATTCCCGGCAGGCAGCGTAAATTCTCCGTATCTGCGTGTGCCGAAAAACGCCTCGCCTATGCTTACGTTTACGTTATAACCGTAGCCGTTTTCTTTTATCACGCGCTGCGCCTCCGCCTTCAAATCCGCAAGATGCGCCTGCGCCGCATTTTCCGAATCATCACGCGTTTTGCAATCCTTAAAATAGTCGGCAGAAAGGGCAAGCAGCGCATCGCGCACTTTAAGTTTAAGCGCCTGGTCGTCCTCTGTGTCCGAGTTTGCGATTATATGCAGCCGCAGAACGCTGTCGCGCACACGGTCGCAATTCCCCCCGAACGCCGACATGCCGAGCAGAGCCGTGAATACAAACGCACAGGCAAGCGCGGCAATTATCTTTGTGCGGTTTTTTCTTATTCTTTGTAACATAAAAATCTCTCCTTGCCTATTCAATCGTGTTGTATTGAATATTGACAGGAGAGATTTATTTTATTCGTATGTTTTAATATGTGCCCTTGATTTCTTCTAAGTAGCGTTTCAACGCGTCCTGCCAGGTCGGCAGACGGTCAAATCCGGCGTCGTCCAAATTCTTTTTGGAAAGGCGCGAGTTATGCGGGCGGCGCGCCCGTGAAATACCGTATTCTTCGGTTGTAACGGGGATAACCGTGTTGTCCGTTCCGGCGCATTTGAATATCTCGGCGGCAAATTCAGCCCAGGAACAGAAGTTTTCGTTTGTTCCGTGATATACGCCGTATTTATCGGTCATAATCATATCGCACACAAGGCGCGCAAGGTCAACCGTGTAGGTCGGCGAGCCTATCTGGTCATTCACGACGCGCAGCTCGTGGTGCGTTTTACCGACTTTAAGCATGGTTTTTATAAAATTGTTTCCGTTCTTGCCGAAAACCCAGGACGTGCGTACAATAAAATATTTATCTGTAGCGGCGCGGACGGCAGCCTCGCCCTCGGATTTTGTTTTACCGTAAACGCTCAGCGGCGCAATTTTATCGGTAACTTCAAAGGGAGTTTCACCCTCGCCGTCATAAACATAATCGGTGCTTATGTAAACGATTTTTGCGCCGACCTTTGCGGCGGCTTTCGCAATATTGGCGCTGCCTGAGGCATTTACCCTGCGGCAGGTCTCCTCATCATCCTCGGCGCGGTCGACCGCGGTGTACGCCGCGCAATGAATAACCGCATCAGGCGCATAGGCAGAAATATAGTCCGACGTCTGCTTTTCATCCGTTATATCAAAGTCGGCAATGTCAACGCCCTTTGCTTCAATGTTTCTGCTGCCTAATTCTTTAACAACATCATAACCCAACTGACCGTTGTATCCCGTTACAAGTACTTTCAATACTATCTCTCCTTTAATTTTTCAGCATGGGCGGCGCCCGCTTTTTACTTTATATAATGATATTACAAACGGGCGGTTTTGTCAATCCTGCGGCGGGATGTATCTGTCAAGCGAAAATCGGTGGTGAATTCCCAACATTCCGTAAGAAGTTAATGTCAGGGCTTGATTGGGGTATTTTCTATAATAAATACGGCACTGCCGCACATGACCCTAAAGCATATGAAAATCGTATCGTTGAATTGCTTGACGATGAGGATGTAAGCAATCAGAAAGGCATTTATGAGTATTTGCTTGATGGAAATGAAAAACATTTAAGCATTCGTGCATTTAGTCCTAAAATGGCACGAACAGCATATGAACGTCAAAAGGGAATCTGCCCGAAATGTTGTAAACATTTTGAGATTGAGGAAATGCAAGCCGACCACATTACTCCGTGGAGTAAAGGCGGAAAGACTATCCCTGAAAACTGTCAAATGCTTTGTGCAGATTGTAATCGTCGCAAGAGCAACATATAAATTAAAACCATTCGGAGCAATTCAAGAGGCGGCAATATTCGGAGTGTAATCGTCAATATAAACAGGCTATCGGTCTTGCCTGCATTATCTTCTCCGTATTTGCTTCTTCACCGCCTACGGTGGACACAAATGCGGCAGCAGTTACTCAGGTGTGGGCATATATCGGTGAACTTATCTTTAATATGCTCGTTCTCGTAGGTTCTGTGAGGATGAGCACCGTATTATCATAGAAATGATGGGGTTATAATGAGAACTTAGGTGCAAATACACCTAAGTTGAGCGTGTCGACTTTTTCGACACGTTCTTGGACGGGGATGCCGTTCGCTCGAAAATCAAAGATTTTCGGACTGCACTCTATCCCCGCCAATACCACCCCCTGTGCCCTTGAAAAACCGCTTGTTAAGCGATTTTTCGCTTATAAGGTGTTTTTCCGCCGCACATGTCAGCGGAAAAACAAAAATGCGGCGTAACCGCCGCAAAAACAGGCTTTGGTGTTTATTGACAGACTGAACTTAGGTGCAAATACACCTAAGTTTCAAGTAGTGTAGGTTTGTCAATGATGTGTTACAGATTAGGGAAAGAAAATAAGACCTGTTTAGGAGAGCGCCAGTTAAGAGGGCGCATAGGGAAATTATTATATTTGCGCTGATGAACGGCTAACTGTTTTTGAAAATCCTCGAATGAGTAAAACTTGTGGTCAGCATAAAAGTACTCGTTGTCCTTACGGTGACTGCGTTCGACCTTGCCGTTATGTCTCGGCGTAAATGCCCGAATTTTCTTGTGCCGTATGTCTAATTTAAGGACGGCTCACTTTCTGCTCTCAAAATCTTTCTTGATATCGCTGCTCCACTCTGACGAAATCGGTGCGGAAGCGCGCATATTGCAAACCGTCTCCGAAACCGTTTCGTAAAGAACCGCCGTTCCTTCTCTGTCTGCGTGATAGTCTACGGCTCTGTCTGCATCTATGCCGAAATGCTTTGCGGTTTCAACTGCGTCGATGTTCGCCCCGATAAACAGGAACTCCCAACCGTACTTTTTCTTCTGATTTTCAATCATCGCCTTAACTCTGTCGCTGTCATAGCGATGGC
>CAVGND010000016.1:0-31883 GCA_963630555.1 Roseburia intestinalis
AATTTTGTGTAAACACACTTTAACGGTACAAGAATCAGAATTTATATCGTGGCGTGTGAGCCGCAAAACGGCTTACACGCCGTAATTGCATTTTTCTTAAAGTAAATTCTACATACGGTGGAATTTAGTCTGGGAAATTACCTTCTCAGGCTTTTTCGGCATGCTCTTTTTTAGTTCCTATCCCTACTTTTAGCCTTGTTTTTGTTTCTTTTCTCCTTTTCCCACACTAAATTCCATTGTTTTCCCATACTTATTTCCACCGCTTTCCTACTGTGGAATTTACTTTGGGAATTCACTTTTTATGATTTTTTGCCACAGTCCTGCCGTAAGCGGTGCGTGAGGGTGTATTCTTTTCGTTAAAATTTATTGCCGCTGTAATATCCGCCGCCGTTCGGGCATATTTTTGTACAAAGAAACAAAGAAACGAAGTAAGCGGAGGAATTGCAATGACCGATACAAGCATTTACAAGGATATAGCGCAGCGGACGGGCGGAAGCCTGTATCTTGGGGTAGTAGGTCCCGTGAGGACGGGAAAGTCCACATTTATTAAAAGATTTATGGATACTCTTGTTCTACCGAATATTGAGGGCGATTACAGACGGGGGCGTGCCAACGACGAAATGCCGCAATCCGCCGCAGGCAGGACAATAATGACCACTGAACCTAAATTCATCCCTGAGGCAGCCGTTAAGGTGTTTATAGATGATAATGCAAGTTTTGATGTGCGTTTGATAGATTGCGTCGGATACATAGTACCGAGTGCAATCGGATATAATGAGGATGAAGGCCCGAGAATGGTTATGACCCCGTGGTTTTCTGAACCTATTCCTTTTGATAAGGCTGCGGAGATAGGCACACAAAAGGTAATTAACGAACATTCCACAATCGGACTTGTTGTAACTACCGACGGCAGTATAAGTGATATTCCGCGTGCCGAATATGAGGATGCCGAGGGCAGAATTATATCAGAACTCAAAGCGATAAACAAACCTTTTATAGTTTTACTTAACTCTGCACATCCCGATTCGCCGGAAACAAAGGCGCTTGCTGCCGAAATATCGCAAAAACACGGTGTTTCGGTTATGTCTGTCAACTGTCTTGAACTCGATGAAGCCGATATTAAAAAAATACTCGCCGGGATTTTATATGAATTCCCGGTAAAAGAAATCCGGGTGGAACTCCCGATGTGGATAACGGCACTTGACGATGAACATTGGTTTAGAAAAGAACTTGCGGAAATGTTGCAAAATACTTGCTGCGATATAAAAAAGGTTAAGGATATATACGGTTTTGCAGATAATGCGGAAAAGTCCCCCGGCATTTCGGATGCTAAAATTATTTACATCGAACTCGGCAGCGGATGCTGCGGCACCGAACTTGTAACCGACCCGCAACTGTTCTACAGGATCATTGAAGAAACCACCGGAATTGCAATTAAAAACGAGCAGGAATTAATGAGTAATATTATCTCCCTTTCCGAATTGAAGCGGGAATATATGAAATTCAAGGATGCGCTTGATGAGGTTGAAGCAACGGGTTACGGTATTGTTATGCCGGATATAAGCGAACTTAAACTTGAAGACCCCGAAATTGTTAAACAGGGCGGCAGATACGGCGTAAGGCTGCGTGCAAGCGCGCCCTCCATTCATATGCTGAAAGCAAACATAACCACAGAGGTGAGCCCGATAGTCGGCTCGGAAAAACAGTCCGAAGATCTGGTTATGTATCTGCTTAACGGTTTTGAGGAAGACCCGACCAAAATTTGGGATTCTAATATTTTCGGAAAATCACTTCATTCGCTTGTAAATGAGGGTTTGCATACCAAACTTGCACGAATGCCGCAGGACGCCCGTATGAGATTACAGGAAACTATAGAAAGGGTGATCAACGAAGGCTGCAGCGGGCTTATCTGCATAATACTTTAAAACATTTGATTTAACACGCCGCAATATGTCAAAAATCACAGACCGATTTGACATATTGCGGCTGATTTTGTAATTAAACGAAAAAAATTATAAATTCAAAAAAACACTTGCATAAATATTCATAATATGCTATAATTTTGTATAAAAATTAATCAACAAGCATTTTTAATGAATAATATTAACGATTCGGTGGTGAAACGATGTTTAATGTTTTTATTGACGGCAGCGCCGGAACTACGGGGCTGAGAATTTACGAAAGACTGCAAAATCGAAAAGATATAAAATTAAATTTATTAAGCGGCGAAAATCGCAAGGATCCCGAAGCACGCCGTACCGCAATAAACGGCGCGGATGTTGTTTTTCTGTGTTTGCCGGATGCGGCTGCTCAAGAGGCGGCGGCAATGTGCGAAAATCCCGATACGGTTATTATTGACACATCTACCGCACACAGAACTGCCGACGGATGGGAGTACGGCTTTCCCGAGCTGTCGAAGGAAATTAAAAACAGAATAGCAGGTTCAAAGCGTATAGCCGTACCCGGGTGCCACGCAAGCGGATTTATTTCTCTTGTCTATCCTCTGGTCAGGTTCGGTGCAATCGGAGCGGGGTGTGAACTGTCCTGCTTTTCCGTTACGGGTTACAGCGGCGGGGGCAAAAAAATGATTGCGGAGTACGGTGCTGACAGCAGAGATACCCTGTTTGACGCGCCAAGACAATACGGTTTATCGCAAACTCACAAACATTTGCCGGAAATGAAAGCGATCTGCGGTCTTGAAAAAGAGCCGTTGTTTTCGCCGATAGTTGCCGATTATTACAGCGGAATGGTTGTGACGGTTCCGATATTTGCCGATATGCTGAAAGTGTCGGTTGAAGATGTTAAAAAGATTTATTCCGAAATGTATAAAGGGCCTGTTGTTAAGTATGTCGAAAATTTTGATGAAGACGGATTTGTGTCAGCGTGCAAACTTTCCGGGAGGGACAGTATGGAGATATCGGTAACGGGTAATGACGAGCGTATATTGTTGATTTCAAGATACGATAACCTCGGCAAAGGCGCGTCGGGCGCGGCGATTGAATGTATGAATATAGTTTTGGGGTTACCCGAAGCAGAAGGACTTGACTTGTGAGGTTTTAAGCATGGAATTTACAAATGGCGGCGTGTGCGCCGCGAAGGGATTTAAAGCAGGAGGAGTGCATTGCGGAATAAGAAAAAACCGCGCAAAACGTGACCTTTCGTTGATCTACAGTGAAAAGCCCGCGGCAGCCGCTGCGGTCTACACAACCAATCTTGTTAAAGGTGCGCCGCTTGAAGTTACAAAAAAACACATTGCAAACGGCGTAGCGCAAGCAGTAATCTGTAACAGCGGAAACGCCAACACCTGTAATGCAAACGGTGTTCAGGTTGCTGAAGAAACCTCAGGGTTTCTCGGCGAAGCGCTCGGTATACCGGCTGATGATGTAATTGTGGCTTCGACCGGAGTTATAGGTCAACCGCTTGACATAGAACCGATAAAGAAAGGTATTCCCGAACTGGCGGCGGTATTGTCTGAAAACGGGAGTGAACAGGCGGCAGAGGGTATAATGACGACCGATACAAAAATCAAGCAGGCAGCCGTTAGTTTTACGGTAGGCGGTAAAACCTGCAAAATCGGCGGAATTGCAAAAGGTTCGGGAATGATTCACCCGAATATGGCAACTATGCTTGTTTTTATAACCACCGATTGCGCCATATCTCATAAAATGCTGCAAACAGCGCTTTCGGGTGATATCGCCGAAACATTTAATATGATAAGCGTTGACGGCGATACTTCAACAAACGATATGGTTGCGGTAATGGCTAACGGTATGGCGGGTAATGCGGAAATAACCGATTACGGCGAGGATTTTGCAGAGTTTATGAAAGCGCTTAACACCGTAAATGTTTATCTTTGCAGGCAAATAGCGGCGGACGGTGAGGGTGCAACCAAACTTATAGAGTGTAACGTAAGCGGTGCGGCAACCGTAAAAATTGCAAAACAGGTTGCAAAATCGGTTGTATGTTCTTCGCTCACAAAGGCGGCTATGTTCGGTGCTGATGCAAACTGGGGGCGTGTGCTTTGCGCTATAGGATATTCGGGTGCGCCCGTAGATGTTAATAAAATAGATGTAGCTTTTAAGTCGGCAGCCGGTGAGATTGAGGTGTGCAGGAACGGTTCGGGGATACCGTTCAGCGAAGAAAAGGCAAAAGAAATATTGACAGAGTCCGAAACAGAGATACTGGTTGCGCTCAAGAGCGGCGAATATTCTTCTACCGCATGGGGATGCGACCTTACTTATGATTATGTTAAAATAAACGGAGATTACCGCACTTGAACGGGGATGAAAATATGTCGGTAAATATAACAAATGCTCAGCGTGCCGAGGTTCTTACGCAGGCTTTGCCCTACATACAGAAATATTACGGCAAGACCGTTGTTATAAAATACGGCGGCAACGCAATGGTAAATGAAGAATTAAAGCAACAGGTAATGGAGGATATCGTGCTCTTGTCCCTTATCGGGGTAAAGGTCGTTTTAGTACACGGCGGAGGGCCCGAAATAACCGAAATGCTTAAAAAAATCGGAAAAGAGTCAGTCTTTGTGGACGGGCTTCGCGTGACCGATAAAGAAACTTCCGAAATTGTTCAAATGGTGCTTGCGGGTAAAATCAACAAAGGGCTTGTCAATTTGTTGCAGATAAAAGGCGGCAAGGCAATGGGTATTTCGGGTATGGACGGGCATATGATTGAGGCATGCCCGAAAGATGAACGCCTTGGTTTTGTCGGCAAAATAACAAAAGTAAATGTGCAGCCGATTTTTGATTTGCTCAAATACGATTATATTCCCGTGGTTTCCACGGTAGGCTGCGATATGGACGGTAATGTTTATAACATAAATGCCGACACTGCTGCCGCTTACATAGCAGGTGCGATGGGTGCGGAAAGACTGATATTAATGACCGATATTGCAGGAATACTTAAGGATAAGGACAACCCCGATTCGCTTATTCCGTGCCTTAATATTGATGAAGCGGTACAATTGTTCGGTGATGGTACAATTTCGGGCGGAATGGTTCCCAAGGTTGAATGCTGTATTGAAGCGATACATTACGGTGTAAATAAAGTTATTATAATGGACGGTCGTGTACCTCACTCCCTGCTTATAGAAACTTTGACGGATGAGGGTGCGGGTACTATGGTAACAGGTGAAAAAAATGATAAACGTTAAAGAATCCGATAAAAAATATATTGCAAATACGTATGCACGTTTCCCTGTGGTTATAACAAAGGGCAAAGGCTCTGCCTTAACTGACGAGAACGGCAAGGATTATATCGACCTTACAACTGGCATTGCGGTTAATGTTTTCGGTGCTGCCGATGACCAATGGTTGAGTGCGGTTAATAAACAACTCTGTAAAATTCAGCACACATCAAACCTCTATTATACCGCACCGTGTGCCGAACTTGCAGAGGTTCTGTGCAAACGCACAGGACTTAAAAAAGTTTTTTTCTCGAATTCAGGCGCTGAGGCAAACGAATGTGCAATTAAAGCAGCTCGTAAATATGCAGCCGAAAATAAAGGTGCGGATTGCTTTAATATAGTAACGCTTGCAAACGGTTTTCACGGCAGAACGATTACAACTCTTGCGGCTACGGGTCAGGATGTTTTTCATAAAGATTTTTTGCCGCTTACCGAAGGATTTGTTTATACCGAAGCAAATAATACCGAAATGCTTAAAAAAGCCGTGTCGGGCGGTAATGTCGCCGCAATAATGATAGAGTGTGTTCAGGGTGAAGGCGGCGTTGTGCCGCTTAGCAAGGAGTTTGTGACTGCGGCGGCAGAGATTGCAAAGAAAAACGATATTTTGCTTATTGTTGACGAAGTGCAAACGGGCAACGGCAGAACAGGGGAACTGTATGCCTATATGAATTACGGAATCATCCCTGATATTGTTACTACCGCAAAAGGGCTCGGCGGCGGTTTGCCTATCGGGGCGACAATGCTCGGCGAAAAGGTTAAAGATGTTTTTTCACCGTCTGACCACGGATCAACATTCGGCGGCAACCCTGTTTGCTGCGCAGGTGCGCTTAATATTATAAACAGGATAGATCGCGAACTTTTAAACGGCGTAAAGCATAAAGCGGAATATATCAACACCGCCCTGAAGGGTGCTTCCGGCGTTAAGTCCGTTTCCGGACTCGGACTTATGATTGGCGTCGAAACCGAAAAGCCCGCCGCCGAAGTTATAAAGAAATGTATGGAGAATGGCGTTTTGGTTATAAAGGCTAAAAACAAGATAAGGCTTTTGCCTGCCCTTAATATTCCCGACGAACTGCTTACAGAAGCCGTAAATATACTTATAAAATGTTGCGAGGTGTAAAGAAAATGAATTTAAAAGGGAAAAATTTTCTAAAGTTGCTTGATTTTTCGGCAGAGGAAATAGACGCTTTGCTGGAACTTGCTGCCGAATTGAAAAATAAAAAGAAAAACGGAATAACGCACCGCCTTTGCGCCGGTAAAAACATTGCCTTAATATTTGAAAAAACAAGCACACGAACTCGCTGCAGTTTTGAGGTGGCGGCACGCGATCTGGGTGCCGGAGTTACATATCTTGACCCTTCGGGTTCGCAAATCGGCAAAAAGGAAAGCATTGCCGATACGGCGCGTGTGCTCGGGCGAATGTTTGACGGTATCGAATACCGCGGTTACGGGCAGGAAATTGTTGAGGAACTTGCAAAATACGCAGGCGTGCCTGTTTGGAACGGGCTTACCAATGAATTCCACCCCACACAGATATTAGCGGATTTTTTAACAATCAAAGAGCATTTCGGTCATCTTAAAGGTATCAATTTAGTCTATATGGGTGACGCGCGGTATAATATGGGCAATTCGCTTATGGTCGGGTGCGCCAAAATGGGTGTTAATTTCACCGCCGCCGCGCCCGAGGGGTATTTCCCTGACAAGGAATTACAAGCCGAGTGCTTAAAAATTGCTGAGCAAAGCGGAGCAAAAATTAAATTTGAGACCGACCCGATTACGGCGGCAAGCGGCGCGGATGTCATTTATACCGATGTTTGGGTTTCTATGGGCGAACCTATCGAAGTATGGGAAGAACGCATCAACGTACTGCATAAATATCAGGTTAATAAAAAAATAATGGATGCGGCCGGGAAAAACGCAGTGTTCATGCACTGCCTGCCTGCATATCACGACCATAAAACAAAAGTAGGAAAAGAAATGGGCGAGCGGTTCGGGCTTGACGCTTTTGAGGTTACGGACGAAGTGTTTGAGTCACCGCAATCGATAGTTTTTGATGAGGCTGAAAACCGTATGCATACTATAAAAGCCGTTATTGCGGCAACATTGGGTTGATTTTATGAGCAAAAAATATTTGGTTTTAGAGGATGGAACTGTCTTTGAGGGAACTGCTTTAGGCGCAGATACCGAAACGACAGGCGAACTTGTTTTTACAACGGGAATGTGCGGATATATTGAAACCATTACCGATGAGAGTTATTGCGGACAGATTGTGTTGCAAACTTTTCCGCTTATCGGTAATTACGGAATAATTCCCGAGGATTTTGAGGGGAAGTGTGCTTTAAAAGCGTATGTAGTGCGTGAAGTATGTGAAACCCCGTCTAATTTTCGCTGTGTGGAAACATTAGATGCTTTTCTTAAAGAAAAGGGAATACCCGGAATTTGCGGAATTGATACAAGGGCAATTACTAAAATCATTCGCGAAAGCGGAGTTATGAATGCCGCCGTGCTTAATTCCGTGCCGCAGGATTTATCCGATATTAAAAACTACCGTATAACGGGTGCGGTCAGATCCGTAACCTGCAGGGAAAGCGAAACATTCAATCCGTCGGGCAAACATAAAATCGTTTTAATTGATTACGGCGCAAAAAGGAATATTATAAGGGAGCTTGTAAAACGGGATTGCACGGTTACCGCCGTACCTGCCGATACATCTGCTGAGGATGTATTATCGCTTTGCCCCAACGGGGTAATGCTTTCAAACGGCCCGGGCGATCCTACAGATAACCCGTACGAGATAGCACAGATTAAAAAACTTATGGGTAAAGTCCCTGTTTTCGGTATCTGCCTCGGGCATCAGTTGATGGCGCTTGCCGCAGGTGCGCAAACCGAAAAACTGAAATACGGTCACCGCGGAGTGAATCAACCCGTGAAAGAAACGGACGGAAAACGCACTTATATAACAAGCCAAAACCATGGGTATGCCGTGGTGGGTGAAAGTGTTAAAAACGGCAAAATCAGTTTTATAAACGCCAATGACCAAACTTGCGAGGGTATTGATTACCCCGAATTAAAGGCGTTTTCGGTGCAGTTTCACCCCGAGGCGTGTTCCGGCCCGCACGATACGGAATTTTTATTTGACCGCTTTTTAGAACTAACGGAGGAAAAGTAAATGCCGCTTGATAAATCCATAAAAAAAGTAATGGTAATAGGTTCGGGGCCCATAATAATCGGGCAGGCTGCGGAGTTTGACTATGCAGGTGCACAGGCGTGCCGTGTGCTTAAAGCGGCAGGCGTAAATGTTGTGCTTGTAAACTCAAACCCCGCTACAATTATGACAGATAAAGCCCTTGCTGATGAAATATACCTTGAACCGCTTACGGAAGAAACGGTTAAACGCATTATTTTAAAAGAAAAACCCGACAGTCTGCTTGCCTCGCTCGGCGGTCAGACAGGGCTTAATATTGCCATGCAATTGCAAAAAGACGGTTTTTTGGAAGAAAATAACATTCGTCTTATCGGCACAAATTCAGATGCAATAGATAAGGCGGAGGACAGACAACTTTTTAAAGAAACAATGGAGTTGATAGGTGAGCCGACAATCCCGTCCGATATTGCCAATGATGTTGAAACCGCGCTTAAAATCGCCGAAAAAATCGGCTATCCGGTTATAGTCCGCCCTGCATTTACACTCGGCGGAGCAGGCGGCGGAGTAGCCTATAACAGTGAAGAACTCGCCATAATCGCAAAAACCGGTCTTGACGCGTCCCCGATAGCCCAAATACTTGTTGAAAAGTATATCTTCGGCTGGAAAGAGATTGAGTTTGAAACTATGCGTGACGGCGCCGGCAATGTTATTGCCGTTTGCAGTATGGAAAACTTTGACCCCGTCGGCGTGCATACGGGGGACAGTATAGTTGTTGCCCCTGCGCTTACTTTGTCGGATAAAGAATATCAGATGCTGCGCAGTGCGGCACTTAATATAATTTCCGCTCTCGGTATTGTCGGAGGTTGTAACTGTCAGTTTGCACTCTCGCCTGACAGTTTTGAGTATGCGGTAATAGAGGTTAACCCCCGAGTTTCGCGTTCGTCAGCGCTTGCCTCTAAGGCAACGGGTTATCCGATTGCCAAAACCACCGCCAAAATCGCCCTCGGTTATACGCTTGATGAAATCACTAATGATATCACGGGGAAAACCTGCGCCTGCTTTGAACCTGCACTTGATTATGTAGTAGTCAAACTTCCCAAATGGCCGTTTGATAAATTTGCGGGTTCACCCCGTACTTTGGGTACACAGATGAAAGCAACGGGCGAAGTTATGGCGATAGGCGGCAGTTTTGAGGAGGGAATTATGAAAGCGGTCAGGGGTGCCGAAATATCCCTTGACACCCTTAACGCCGCCCCGATTTCCGAAAAAGATGTAAAAGAGCGCCTTAAAAACACCGATGACCGTCGTCTGTTTACTGTTTTTGAAGCACTTAAAAGCGGAATTTCGGTTGATGATATACATAATATTACACGCATAGACCGCTTTTTTCTTTATAAACTTCAAAATCTTGCGGAATATGAAAAAGAAATAAAAGGCAACCTTACCGAAGAACTTTATTCAAAGGGCAAAAAGTTGGGGTATACGGATAACGCCCTTAAAAGGCTTTCGGGTTGCGATTTACCGCTTGCCGCCGATGCCGCCTATAAAATGGTTGATACCTGCGGCGCGGAATTTGACGCTGAAACGCCGTATTTTTATTCGTCCCACGGTACAGAGTGTGAGTCACGCGCGTTTAAGCGTTCGGGCAAACCCGTAATTATGGTATTGGGTTCGGGACCTATAAGAATAGGGCAGGGGATAGAGTTTGACTATTCCTCGGTACATTGCGTGTGGACGCTTAAAGAGTTGGGCTATGATGTTGTTATAGTAAACAATAATCCCGAAACCGTGTCGACCGATTATGACACCGCCGATCGCCTTTATTTTGAGCCGCTTTGCGAAGAAGACGTAATGAATATTATTAAGGTTGAAAAGCCGGTTGGCGTTGTGGTTGCTTTCGGCGGTCAGACCGCTATTAAACTTACCGAGTTTTTAAATGATAACGGCATTACCATTTTAGGCACTTCGGCAGAGGGTATAGACTTAGCCGAGGATAGGGAACGCTTTGATAAACTGCTTGAAAAGTTCTCAATAAATCGCCCCAAGGGCTTCGGTATAAACACTGCGGACGAGGCGTTGCAGGCTGCCGAAACGCTCGGTTATCCCGTGCTTTTGCGCCCGTCTTATGTAATCGGCGGTCAGAACATGAAAATTGTCCATAATGCCGATGAAGTAAAAATGTACATGAATAAGATCCTTTCGGGCGGAATTGACAACCCTGTGCTTGTGGATAAATATATGGCAGGCAAGGAATTGGAGGTCGATGTGATTTCGGACGGTACGGATGTTCTGATTCCCGGAATTATGCAGCATATCGAGCGTGCAGGCGTTCACAGCGGCGACTCTATTGCGGTTTATCCGCCGTATAATATTAACGATAAAATGATGGAAAAAATTGCGGACTGCTCGCGTAAATTAGCGCTTGCCCTCGGTACGCGCGGACTTGTTAATATCCAGTATTTGATTTACGAAAATGACCTTTATGTTATTGAGGTAAACCCGCGTGCTTCACGAACAGTGCCGTATATAAGTAAGGTTACGGGCGTGCCTATGGTAGATATAGCTGCGCGCGTTATGACAGGCAGTACCCTTAAAAAGTTAGGCTGCGGAACGGGATTGCATAAAACTCCGCCCTATTTTGCGGTTAAAGTTCCCGTATTTTCATTTGAAAAATTAAGCGATGTAAACTCATATCTCGGGCCCGAAATGAAGTCAACAGGGGAAGTTTTGGGTATAGGCAAAAATCTTAAAGAAGCATTATTTAAGGGCTTGACCGCCGCAGGTATGAAATGCCGTTCTTCATTTTCAGACGGTGAAACAGGGATTTTAATAAGCGTAGATTCGCACGATTTGCAGGAGGCTGTTGCACTTTCCAAAAAGTTTGACGATTTGGGATTTAAACTTTACGCAACAAAAGAAACGGCTCAGGCAATTAAAAATCTCGGTATATCGGTTACCGAAATTGCAGGTATACGCGAAAGCGATAACGCTTTTAAACTGCTTGAAAACGGTAATATAAACTATGTTATTTATACGGGCGCACTGATGGATTCTACTGTTGATGATTATATTGCTCTCCATCGCCGTGCTCTGCAATTGTCGATCCCCTGCCTTACTTCGCTTGATACCGCCAATGCACTTGCCGATATAATTGCAAGCAGGTACAGTGAGGATAATACCGAACTTGTGGATATAAACAATATGCGAACCGAGCGGCAGAAACTCAAATTTGCAAAAATGCAGGGAACAGGGGACGACTACATTTTTATCGAAAATTTTGACAATTCCATAACCTGCCCCGAATCGCTTTGCATAACCCTTTGTGACCGCCATAAAGGTATAGGCGGATTCGGTATCGTGTTGATTGAAGATTCCGAAATTGCCGATGCCAAAATGCGTATTTATAACGGCGACGGTTCGGAGGGGAAAATGGCAGGTAACTGCATTCGCTGTACCGCAAAATATCTCTACGATAACGGTATAGTTTCATCGGATACAATGAAGATTGAAACCGCAAGCGGCGTTAAAGACATAAAGGTTTACACTTCGGGAGGCAAGGTCACCCTTGTTTCGGTTGATATGGGCGAGGTGGAATTGACGGCGAAAAATGTGCCTACAACCATTAATACCGAAAGGGTAGTGGATTATCCGACAATGATAGCCGGTAAAAATTATAATATAACCTGCGTTAATATCGGTAACCCTCATTGCGTGGTATTTTGCGATAATACCGATACGGTGGATATAGAAGATATAGGGCCCGAGTTCGAAAACGCCCCGATATTTCCCGAGCGTGTTAATACCGAGTTCATACGCGTTGTAAGTCCCAATATGATAAAAATGCGTGTTTATGAGCGCGGCAACGGCGAAACATACGCATGCGGAACGGGTGCTTGTGCGGCTGCGGTTGCGGCTGTACTTAACGGTAAATGCCCCAAGGGCGAGGATATAACCGTAAAGGTGAAGGGCGGCGATTTAACGGTTAATTACACTGATGAACGGGTAGTGCTGACGGGTGACGCAATGCTTGTGTATGAGGGAATAACCGAATATTAAATTTAATTTTATCGGCCTGTCAGAAGACTCTCTGCAAAGAAGTGCAGGGGGTCTTTTGAAAGTTATGGGTATATTCGTATTTTTTGCCGACTTTTATTTGACAGTTACCGCCCGACAGTTTTCGCTTGACATAACATTAAATAATTGTTATAATTTTCATTGTTCTTTAAGGCGGTGAACAAGGCATTGAGCGAACAGACTAAAACCATTACGGTAAATAAAAAAGCATTTCACGAATATTTTGTGGAAGAAAGTTATGAGGCGGGCATTGAATTAGCCGGAACAGAGGTTAAATCGATACGGCTCGGCGGAGTTAATCTCAAGGATGCGTGGTGTGATATCGAAAACGGTGAACTTTTTGTAAAAGGTATGCACATAAGTCCGTATGATAAGGGTAATATTTTTAATAAATTGCCCGACCGCAACCGAAAACTTTTAATGCATAAGCGTGAAATAATGCGGCTTTTCGGTACCGTTAAACAGCAAGGACTGACCCTTGTGCCGATTTCACTGTATTTCAAGGGTTCCCTTGTTAAAGTCCAGGTTGGCGTGTGTAAGGGCAAAAAGAATTACGATAAACGCGCCGACCAGGCAAAAAAAGCTGCAAACAGGGATATTCAAAGAGCCTTGAAAGAACAAAACAGATAAGGGGGCGTAATGGCTTCGACGGGGATACGGAAACACGATAAGCGAGCAGTGGTGCGGACACACTTTAAAATCCGCAACTTAAAATTAACTGACAACAATAAAGTTGCATTTGCAGCCTAATTAGGCTGCCATCCGACCGAGGAATACCGCGGCTTCGCAAGGGTGTCATTTAAGCGGTGAACGTGAGCAGGGAACTTTTCCGCACCTGCCACGGCAAGGAAATACCAATCGCAGCGGCCTGTTAACCGGCGGCTGTGTGCGGGAATTCTGTGTAGATTAACTGCGCTCGGAGAAAGTTGTGTGAAAGAATTTTCGGACAGGGGTTCAATTCCCCTCGCCTCCACCATTACATTTTAATCCGAACCCGTGCAGTTCGGATTCGGAGAGTAAATCTCCACCAAACCGTACTCGGACGAACACCTTGTTTTTCAAAGGCTGTTTTGTAACAGGGATGGGATTTGATACAAGACAAAAATGCTGCCGTAGGATTTCCTACGGCAGCATTTTTGCTGCCTGTGACAAACTAAACCCTGCTATGCAGATGGGATGAAACAGTCAACAGCGAGGAGCAGAGCGGGCGGGGAAAACTTTTTGATATATTGGAAGTTGTTTTCAGACCGCATTACGGAAATACCGGAGGTTTTCCAAACGAACGGGAATAACGGATAAAAAGTACAGCATAACTGCAACTTTACAGTTCTGCGCCTTTGTGTATGCCTGTGACTGAGAACTGTACCCACTCTGCAATATTTACAGCGTGGTCGCCGATTCTTTCAAAATATTTCGCAATCATCATAATATCAATTGCATATTCACCGTCGGCACTGCGATTTGCTATCATTTCAACGAGGGAGTTCTTCACCTTAATAAAATATTCGTCTATGATGTCGTCGCTTTTGATAACTTCTTCGGCAAGTACCTCATCTCTTTTTACATAAGCGTCAACACTGTCCGTTACCATTTTAATAAGTGCCTTTGCCATATTGCCGATATTTTCACACTCGGCGTAACTTCTGCCGTTTAAGAATGTGATAATTTCGGCAATATCGGCTGCCTGGTCGCCGATTCTTTCCATATCTGTTATCATTTTAAGCGCTGCCGAAATCTGTCTTAAATCCCTTGCAACAGGTTGCTGCTGTAAAAGCATTTTAAGACAAATGCTTTCAATATTTCTTTCCATTTGGTCAATTTCCGCGTCAACTTCAGGTACTCTTTTTAAAGATTCGGTATCGTGCTTTGTCAGTGCCGAAGCGGTTAAAGCGATTATTTCTTCGCAGAGTGAACCGAGTTCGGTCAACTCACGGTTCAAAGTTTTCAACTGTTCATCAAAACGGTTACGCATCATCCAAACCTCCCTGTAATATAATCCTCTGTCCGTTTATCTGTCGGGTTGGCAAACATTCTCTCGGTTTCACCGTATTCTATCAGGTCGCCGAGCAGGAAAAACGCCGTGTTATCGGATATACGAACAGCCTGCTGCATATTATGCGTTACTATAACTATTGTATATCTCTTTTTAAGTTCAATTGCAAGGTCTTCAATTTTTGATGTAGAAATAGGGTCAAGCGCGCTCGTGGGCTCATCCATAAGCAAGACTTTAGGTTCAACCGCCAATGCTCTTGCAATGCATAACCTTTGCTGCTGACCGCCCGAAAGACCTAAAGCGGATTTTTTAAGCCTGTCTTTAACTTCGTCCCATATGGCTGCGCTTTTAAGCGAATTTTCAACAATTTCGTCAAGTTTTGCGCGCGATTTTATACCGTGTATGCGCGGACCGTAAGCAATATTATCGTAAACGCTCATAGGGAAGGGATTAGGCTTTTGAAATACCATGCCTATGTCTTTTCTCAATTCGTTGACGTTAACCGAACTGTTAAATATATTTTTACCGTTGTATTTAACTTCGCCGGTAACTTTAACGCCGGGTATCAGGTCGTTCATTCGGTTAAGGGTCTTAAGGAATGTTGATTTTCCGCACCCCGAAGGGCCTATGAGCGCGGTTATCGCATTTTTCTCTATCGGGATAGTAATATTTTTAAGTGCTTGGGTGTTGCCGTACCATAAACAAAGGTCATTAACGGTTATTATGCTGCTCATATGCTTCTCCTCTTTTTAAACTTTTTGGCTGCTATATCGGCTACAGCGTTTATAATCAATGTCATTATCATGAGTATTGCGGCAATCGCAAAGGCAATTTCAAATTCACCGCGTTCTTTTGCGTAAACATAAAGTGCAACTGTAAGGGTAGCACCGGAAGTCTGCAACCCTTCTATTAAGCCGTTTAAGGTGTGCGCAAAACCTGCCGTGAACAGCAGTGCCGCCGACTCGCCCAAGATACGCCCTACGGATAATATACATCCCGTAACAACACCGTCAATACAGCCGGGGATAACAACGGTGCGAATTACACGCCATTTTCCGGCGCCGAGCCCGAACGCACCTTCCCTGTAACTTTGGGGAACGGTTTTAAGGCTTTCCTGCGTTGTTCTCATAACGGTAGGTAAATTCATTATAACCAATGTCAGTGCGCCTGCCAAAAGCGAAGTTTGCATATTAAGAAATTGACAGAAAAACAGCATACCTACAAGCCCGTAAATTATTGACGGAATACCCGAAAGCGTTTCGGCTGCATATTCAATTATCGCAACAACACGCTTGTTTTTTGCGTATTCGGTAAGATATATCGCCGCGCCTACACCGAGGGGGATTATAAATATCAGTGCTGCAAGGATAATGTACAGCGTGTTTAAAATATCGGGTAAAATACCTATTTTCCCCGAAAGATAGCTTGGAGAAGCGGAAAGCAGTTCGTAACTTACATTGGGTAAACCTTTAACAAGAATGTATATAATAAGCGTGGCGACCAAAAGGCAGGTAACAGCCACAGATGCTGTCATAAGCGCCTTTAAAACCGAGCAGTAAACACGTCTTTTGGCACTGATTTTCTCTTTTTTCATTTTTTATGCCCCCTTTTAAGAAAGAAATTCAGGACGGCGTTTATAATCATTATAAACAGGAAAAGAACGAGCGCTATTGAAAACAATGCCTCGCGTTGCAGCCCCGAAGCATACGACATTTCACTGGCGACAGCGGTTGTCAGAAAACGGACGCTTTGGAACAGTTCAGGCATATTCGGCACATTGCCCGATACCATCATTACCGCCATTGCTTCACCTATCGCTCTGCCGACGCCGAGTACAACCGCAGCGGTTATACCGCTTTTTGCAGCAGGTACGGACACTTTAAATGATGTTTCGGTTTTGGTTGCGCCAAGCGCTAATGACGCCTCCTCATATTCCTTGGGAACAGAGTCCAAAGCATTAAGAGAAACTTTAATAATAGAGGGCAGAACCATTATCGCAAGTACTATTATTGCCGCAAACAGACTTGCACCGTCGGCTACGTGAAATACGCTTTTTATAGCCGGAACAAGCACAAGCATACCTACAAGGCCGTAAACAACCGACGGTATGCCTGCCAAAAGATTTACTGCGGTTTCAACCGCTTTGCGGATTTTTTTATTAGCGAATTTTGAAAGGTAAACAGCCGATAAAAATGCAATCGGCGTACCTAAAAGTATCGCACCCGCAGTGCCGTATACGCTTGTTAAGATAAAAGGCAAAATACCGAATTTAGGCGGTGTTGCGGTTGATTTCCACTCTTTGCCGAATAAAAATTCCTTAAGTCCTATTTCTTTAATTGCAGGAATACCTGAAATAATCAAGTAAACCGTAATAAGTAAAACCGAAGCAACGGTTATAAGTCCCAAAATTAAAAATATCCCGTGCACGGTATTTTCAAAAACCTTTTGTTTATTGTTTTTCATTGTTTCAACCCCAAAACACATTTTCCGATACTGCCGAAACGGGGGAGGGGAATAACCCCTCCCTTGGCAGATTGGATCAATCAAGTTTCTTATTTTACCGGCACGGCGCCTGCTTTTGTGATGATGTCCGCAACTTCGCTGCCTGTTGCATAATCGAAGAACGCTTGAGCAACATCCGAAAGTTTGGTGCCTTCTTTGGTTACAAGTACGAACGGACGCTGGATTTTATAACTGCCGTCTTTAACCGTTTCTTCGGTTGGTTTAACACCGCCGACCTTTATTGCTTTAACCGTATCTTTAATTGCTGCAAGCGAAGCGTAGCCGATTGCGTTTTCGTTGCCGGATACCGTTGCGATTACATCACCGGTCGATGTAAGTTCCTGCCGGTATTTGCAGCCGTCTTCCGTATCGGTGATAGACTCAAAGCCGTCGCGTGTGCCGCTTCCTGCTTCTCTGCCTATTAAAACAATTTCGGAATCCTTGCCGCCGACGTCTTTCCAGTTGGTGATCTTGCCTGTGTAAATATCGGCAATCTGTTCGATTGTGAGATCCGCAACTTTATTTGAGGGGTTAACGATAATTGCAATGCCGTCAAGCGCAACCGTCGTTTCTTTAAGACCTTTTGCTTTTTCTTCATCTTTCAAAGTACGGCTTGAAAGCCCGATATCGCATCTGCCTTCCGCAACTGCGGTAATACCGGTACCCGAACCTGTGGGATTGTAGGTAAAGTTTGTGCCGCTGTATTTCTGCATAAACGCTTCGCCGAGTGAACCGATGACCTTTTCCATTGAAGTTGAACCGTCTGTTGCTACGGTTCCGCTTATGCCGCTTGTTCCCTCTTTGCTGCTTGTTGTCCCTTTACTGCCGCAGCCTGCGAAAACTGTTAAAATTAATGCGCAAACCGCAACGATGCTCAAAATCCTTGTTTTCTTCATTTCTCTTTCTCCTCATCAAATTCTAAATTAGCAATCTTTTCTGATTACGCTTTTAAGTTTACAATCGCTCTGTAAAATCAAAAAGCAGCCAAAAGTAAAATCTGTGTAAAGTGCAAAATATTATTTTGCTGCGTCTTGTTTTGACAATAATCACCGACATACGGTGTTATAATCACCGAAAGAGGTGACGGATATGGTGACGGTTTATGTAGATATATTGCTTATATTAAACGCCGTTGTTGATTTTTTTATAATAACCGTTACCGTCAAGTTCACCAAAAGCCAAAGCAACCTGTTGCGGGAAACATTGTCTGCGCTTTCGGGTTCCGTGTTTTCGTTGTATATATTTCTCCCCGAAACAAATATTTTAATAGAAATATTAATGCGCATAGTACCGAGCGTGACGGCGGTTTTGGTAGCGTGCGGGTATAAAAATTTTAAGGCGTTCATTCGGCGCACAGCGGTGTTTTATGCTGTTTCATATTTTTATGCAGGCGTGATGCTCGGCTTGTGGTTGCTGCTCAAACCTAAAAACTTTGTGGTTAATAACGGAGTCGTGTATTTTAATTTTTCGCCGCTTGTACTGCTGCTTTCGGCAGCGTTCTGCTATATGCTTATAACGCTTGTGTCAAAACTTTCAAAGCGACACGCGCCGCACGCGAAGCGCGTCCGAATAACAGTTAAAACTGCAAATTCCGCCGTAAACGGAACAGCACTTGTTGACACGGGAAATTCGGTATCCGATATATTTTCAGGGTTGCCGGTTATTATAGTAAGTAAAAAATTTGCCAAGAAAATTTACGGCGAAAATGTGTGTTGCAGGACTGCCGCAGCGGACGGCTCGCACTGCTGTCCCGTTCCTGCACGCCTTATACCGTACAGCACAATAAACGGGGACGGATTGCTGCCGGCATATAAATGCAGGCGGGTGATTTTAGGATTAAACGGGAACGAACGGCGCTTGAATAACGCCTTAATAGCCGTCACAAACACAGACTTAGGCGAGGATTACGACGCTGTTATAAATCCGGAAATACTGTAAAAGCGAGGTATAAATTATGCGGATAGTATCATCAAGTTTTAAAACAATAATTAAAGCAATCCTTAAAAAATTAGGGTTCATTTCACCTGTGGATTACATTAACGGCCCCGAAACGCTACCCCCTCCGCTTAAACCGGAAGAGGAAGAAAAACTTTTTGCTTTAAGGGAAGAAAAGCCGGAATATGTCCGCGAACAACTTATAACCCATAATTTACGCCTGGTTGTATACATAGCAAGGAAGTATGATGCGGCAGGCGCAGGGATAGAAGACCTGATTTCCATAGGAACAATTGGACTTATTAAAGCTGTTAATACCTTCAAAGCCGATAAAAATATTAAACTGGCTACCTATGCGTCGCGCTGTATTGAAAACGAGATACTTATGTATATGAGAAAAAGTTTGAATCTCCGATCCGAAATATCTATTGACGAGCCGCTTAATGTGGACTGGGACGGTAACGAATTGCTGCTTTCGGATATATTGGGCAGCGACGGACACGAAGTGGGCGCTGAAATTGAAAAAGAAGATGAGAAAAATATTCTTAACAGCCTTATAACCGAACTCGGAACACGGGAAAGAGAAATAATGAGTATGCGTTTCGGACTTTGCGGTTACTCCGAGCATACTCAAAAACAGGTTGCCGATATATTGGGGATATCCCAATCTTATATATCCCGACTTGAAAAAAGAATAATCGAAAAATTAAAAAAAGATATTGAAAAAGCCGTATAAAGAAGGGCTTATGCGATGTTTATAAGTGACGGTGCTTCGTTTTCGATAATGGCTTGCAGCGCTCCTTTCAACTCGCGGCATTCTGCTGTAATGCGGCTGCCGTAATCGGTACCGTCGCTGCACGACAGCCTCGCAACCAATATGTCAATCTCGCTGATTTCACAGTGGTCAATAAATAACGATAGTTTGTTTTTGCTTTTATCCCACATTTTATCAAGTTCCGATAATCTTTTTGCGGCGGTGCCGGCATTTCCGTTTTCAAGCAGTTCGATAGCACGGTCAACCTTTGATATCATGGGCTTTACGGAAGATTTAAGCATATTGAGTTCTAAAATGTAAGCCGTAACTATCAATGCGGCAAGCACAAGCGCCGTTAATAATCTTTTCAATTTACTTTTTCTCCTTCAGTATAATATTCGTCTTGCCGTCGGAATCCATTGTCATAATAAAAACATCTTTTAATTGTATTTTTTTCTTATTTAATGTGCGCTTTATTGCGCCCTCGTCGGTTTTAATCAGTTTTAATTCGTCCTTTATAATATCACCGTCGCTTACAACCAGAAACGGCATTTTTGAATTATCGGGCGTGCCGTCAAGGTTTTTCTGCGTAACCGTTCTTTCATCGGGCCGCAGCATTACGCTTAAACTCCCGTTCGTTTCAAGTATTGCGTATGATACCGAACTTATATCGAATACTTCCCGGCCACGCAGCACTTCCATTACATCGGGTGCGGTAACCCTGAGTTTTTTCAGAAGTTTTTGGTCAATAACCCCATCCTTAATTATAACTGCCGAACTGCCGTTTATAATACGGCGGACGAACATAAATTTCATTGAAAGGAATGAAACGATTATTTCGGCAACAACTAAAGTCAGTATAGCGATTATACCTACGAGAATAGGCGCATTGCCGTCCTGAAGCGGCATTGCCGCTATTTCCGATATCAGTATTGTTATAACAAGTTCGCCGGGCTGCAGATCGCCGACCTGCCGCTTGCCCATTACCCTTACCGCAAATATTACTATAAAATATATAATGACCGTGCGGATTATTGAAGAAAACATAAGAATTCCCCTTTCAAAATAGATTATTTGCAGAATCGTGCAAGTTATCCCGATTTGAATATAAACAACAAAATTCCCCTTCAGCAAAGCGTTGTATGCGCTTTGTCAAAGGGGAATTTTTCAATATTAAAAATGAGAGATTATAACCTGTAAACACCGGAATCAAGCCATACGATCTCGAACGCACCGACTTTTATATATTGGTGGACAGGTTCGCTGAAGTTTTCATATTCGCTGACGGAGTATGAACGCAGGTCAACCTCAACAATATTATGCGAGAGTTCATTGCATACAAGCATTGTGTTTTTTATACTGTCAAGCCACAGACCTGCAGGTCTGCCGAAGGTAGATTCATTTGCACCGCCTACACGCAATTCTTCACGCATTGTTCTGGTGTTAAACCGTATAATAGAATTACTGTCGGGGAATGAAGCCCAAAGCGAGTTCTTGTATACGGCAAGGTCGGCAGGCGCACGGTCACGGTATTTCATTGTTCCGTTCCACGCAATTTCGCCTGCGGTATTCAAAACCATCGCATCCCCTTCGGGAGATACAATAAAAAGATGACTGTCATCCAATTTAGCTGCTTTGCAAAGCACATGATTGGCGACGATTTTTTCAATGTTCCTGTAGAATATTTCACCGTATTTTGCCGATTGATAAATATCCTTTGTTACAGAGGACATAGAGTTATCGGCAAAAGAAATCATTTTATAAGAGATGGCAAATTTATCGTCCAGATCAGTTTTTTTAAGAATTATAAACCCGTTTTTCAGGGGTTGGAGCCCGAACGCCGAATCACCGTAAACTTTTTTCATATATCAAACACCACATATTCAATTATTTATCAAATTTATTATAGCCTATCATTATCAAAAGGTCAATTATTCTTTGTTATTTTATTTTTAAAGATATCCTTGCCTGTTTTCGCACGGCTCAAAATTTACATATTTTGCATAAGATGATAGTGAGCGTATTTACGCACCGAAGTATGTAAGGTACAAGTTACCGAAAAAATGATTAAAACCTAAAACCGGTGGTAAAAATATCTAACAGGAAAAGCCGTTATAAAATTTTATGTAAAAATGGAGTGTGAAAAAATGACAGTCAAAAGAGGGGAAATATATTATGCGGATTTAAGTCCGGTTGTCGGTTCGGAACAAGGCGGAGTAAGACCGGTGCTTATAGTTCAGAACGACATCGGAAACAGATACAGCCCTACCGTGATAGCGGCGGCAATAACCAGTCAGAAAGAAAAAGCAAATCTTCCGACGCATATTAAGGTAACCGCCGAGGGGTGTGGCCTTTCAAAGGACTCGATTGTCCTTCTGGAACAGGTCAGAACAATTGATAAACAACGATTAAAAGAGCGAATGGGTTCGCTTGATGAAATTTCAATGGATATGATAGATAAAGCAATTTCGGTGAGTTTCGGATTAATTCAGTAGCGGTTTTGCTACATAATCGGCGCTTTCGGGCGCCGGTTACTTTTAAAGAAAAACCGAAAGTTGCCCTGCGGTAAAACCGCAGGGCAATCGGGGTGACTATGGATTAGCAATCAGCAGCCGCAACCGTTGTTGCCGCAATTGCAGCAGCACAATACAATAAGGATGAGAACGATGATCCAGCAGCAACCGTTTCCTCCGAAGTTGTTACACATACATTTTCCTCCTTTCCGTTTACAATAACATAATATTCCGGCAACCGGATAGTGTTACAATACCGGCAAAAATGAAATAAAATTGCCGCAGTATAAAATGTGCCGTATTTACCGAAACTGTTAATAAGGGAGTGAGATTATGTTTAGGGACGATATTCAGCGTGAAATAGAAAGCATCAATTTCAGAAAAAATCTTGAGTTCTCGGAAAATGTCCTAAATAAACAACAGGCATCGGTACAGCACGGAAAAGATAATAAAAAATTGACTTTAACTGACTTTGTGGTAAAATAAATTCGGGCGGTGATTATTTGCTGAGCGATAAAATAGCAGGGGAAATTAAAAAACAAATTGATACTTCGCCGGATCGTTCCGTTGAAATCAAACGAAATGAATTTGCAAGAAAAATCGGTTGCGTTCCGAGCCAGATAAATTACGTGATTTCAACACGTTTTACACCCGAGCACGGCTATATAATAAGCAGCCGAAGAGGAGGCGGGGGTTACATAAGGATCACACGGGTAAACTCCGGTAAGATGAGCAGTCTGATGCATATAGTTAATACGGTAGGGAAATCCCTTGACGATAAAAGTGCAAGAATGCTTTTACAGAATTGCGTCTACAACGGTTCGGTCAGCGAAGAACAGGCGAAAATTATAAAATCCGCAATTTCAAGCACCGTAATGCGACAAATTCCGGAACAATACCGTGATAAAATCAGAGCGTCAATAATTAAACAAACATATCTGTCGCTCATATCTTTAAAATGAGCTGATTACATACCGTACATAAACTATCGGGAGGCTCGTTATGAAGTACAGTTTTAACGGTTTCAGCAATAATGCCGATTTTGCTCTTAATCTTGCCGTAAGTTCGGCACAGGAATTCGGGCACAGTTATATAGGCAGCGAGCATCTGCTGCTGGGCCTATGCCTTGCTAAAGATTCACACGCCTGCACGATCTTGCTGAAAAACGGTATAACCGCCATCGGCGTCGAACTGCAATTGCTTAAAACCGTAGGGCGGGGAAACCCTGTTGAACTTACTCCCGAGCAATTCACGCCGCGTGCGAAAAAGGTGCTTGAAAACGCTCTCTCGTCCGCTACCTGCGAAAACCGTCGGGCGAACAGTGATATGCTGCTTTACAGCCTTATAAATGAATCGGATAATTATGCGGTTAAATATATTAAAAAACTCGGCGGCGATGTGCAGGTCATAAGGATTGATTTGAATCGCGAACTACAACCGCCTACCGAAGACGGTTGCACCGATCGCAAAAAGTCCGGGAAACGCGAGGGTAAAACCCCGTTTCTTGAAAAATATGCAATTGATTTAACAAGAGAAGCGGCGCTTAATAAACTTGACGGCGTTATAGGACGCGAAAAAGAAATGAAACGCGTAATGCAGATACTTTGCCGACGCAATAAAAACAATCCCTGTCTTGTAGGTGAGCCCGGGGTCGGTAAAACCGCCGTTATTGAAGGGCTTGCTGTGTCTGTTGCAAACGGAACGGCTCCGCTTCCGCTATCAGATAAAAGAATTATGATGTTAGATCTTACAAGCGTTGTTGCAGGGACTAAATACCGCGGAGATTTTGAGGAAAGAATTAAAAACATAGTTGATGAAGTTAAGCATAACGATGATGTTTTACTGTTTATTGATGAACTTCATAATCTTGTTGGCGCAGGGTCTGCGGAAGGCTCAACCGATGCCGCAAATATCTTGAAACCGTCGCTTGCAAGGGGAGATTTCCGCCTGATAGGCGCAACAACAAATGATGAATATAAGAAATATATAGAAAGCGACGCTGCACTTGAAAGAAGATTTCAACCTGTAGCAATTGAAGAATCGACCGTTGAAGAAACAATTGAAATTTTACGGGGTATTGCGGATAAATATCAAAAATACCACAATGTTGTTATAGAAGATGAAGCACTTGCCGCTGCAGCAAAATATTCGGACAGATATATTCAGGAACGCTTTTTACCCGATAAAGCCATCGACCTTGTGGATGAAACAGCGGCGCGCATAGCGTTATACAATTGCAGTTGCCGCCGACAGCAAAATAAGGAACGCGTAAATACGATAAAGGATAAAAAATCCAAAAGTATTGCCTATACGACTACAACCGAAGCAGCCGCAGCTCCTGCGCACCAGATATATACCGAAAATCATAAAAGCACGGATAAAGACCGATATATGTCTGCACCGCACATAACTGCCGAGGATATCGCTGAATCGGTTTCCGATATTACTTCTATTCCCGTAACAAAATTGAGTGTTTCGGAAAGCGAAAGGCTTAATATAATCGAAAATGAACTTTCAAAACGGGTAATCGGTCAATCCGAAGCGGTATCGACGGTTGCGCGTGTTATTAAAAGAGCAAGAAGCGGCTTTGCCGATTGCGACAAACCGCTCGGTTCAATGATATTTGCCGGCCCGCCCGGTGTAGGTAAAACCGAACTTTGCCGTTGCTTGGCTGAGCTGATGTTCGGAAGTTCCAAAGCACTTATTAAGTTTGATATGTCCGAATATTCCGAACCGCATTCCGTTTCGAAACTTATAGGCTCACCGCCCGGTTATGTGGGTTACGGCAGCGGCGGAAAACTTACCGACGCCGTCAGGAAACATCCCTATTCAATAGTTTTATTTGACGAAATAGAGAAGGCTGACAGCGAAATATGCAATCTCTTTTTACAGATATTAGATGACGGGAAACTCAGCGATTCAAGCGGAAGAACCGTCAGTTTCAGAAATACGGTAGTTGTTATGACATCAAATATCGGTTCCGAACTTTTAAAAAGGAATTCGGTTTTGACCGGATTCAACAGCGGCGGCACCGATATTAAAGAACGCAAAAATACGGTTATAAAAAAACTTGCCGAATGTTATAAACAGGAGTTGCTTGACAGGGTGGATGATATTGTGATTTTCAATCCGCTCGACGCGGAAAGCATGGAAACCATAACCGAACTGATGCTTCAAAAACTTAAAGCCAAAGTGAATCTTTTGGGCATAAATATCGGATTTTCACACAGTACCGTAAAAAAACTGGCACAGTTAAGCAGCCTGAATAACAGCGGTGCAAGAAATATAAGAAGAACAATTGTTAAAAAGTTGGAAACACCGCTCTGCGAAGAAATAATTAATTCGGAAATTAAAAAGGGGGACAGTGTAAATGTAGTATTTGCGGAAGACGGGTTTAAGTTTTTAACTGTCTGAATCTGCCGCTGTGCCGCATTTGCCCGAAAAATCAAAAGAAATAAGGGAAATAGGTAATAAAATTGTAAATAATTCTTGACAAAGGCTTTTGTGATTATTATAATAATGTGTGTGACAATTTGAGGTGGTGTTATGGTTCTTGATTTAAGACGCCTGTTTATTACCGACGGTGCAAGTCTTAATATTGAAACTGCGTTTGATTTCAGTGATACCGAACTTTACGGCGGATATCCACTCAAAAAACCCGTTGTAGTTAAAGGTAAGGTGTTTAATCGCGCAGGTATTGTCACCTTGGATGTTAAATGCTCTGTCGAATACAGTGCCGACTGTGACAGGTGCGGTTGCCCGACCGTAAATCAATATGAGATTCCGATAAAGCGCATTTTGGTCAACAAACTTTACAACGGCGAAAATGATGAAATGCTGTTATTGGATGATTACAAGATTGATTTGCGTGAACTTTGTTTTACCGAAGTTGTGTTGGGCTTGCCTACAAAGCATCTCTGTAAAGATGATTGTAAGGGCATTTGTCCGCATTGCTATAAGAACCTTAATGAAGGCGGCTGCAACTGCAGCGACCGTGAGGTTGATCCGAGGCTTGAAATTTTGACACAATTATTGAACTAACGACAGTACTTCGCTAAAGGAGGCTTTAAAATGGCAGTACCGAAGAGAAAAACTTCAAAAGCAAGAAAGAATAAAAGACGCTCGAACGTCTGGAAACTTGAAACTCCGGCTATCGTAAGGTGCCCTCGCTGTGGTGAATATAAAAGACCTCACAGATTGTGTGCGGCTTGCGGATACTATAACGGCCGCGAGGTTGTCAAGGTGGAAGACTGATTATTATAAGTTGAGGGATAGAGGGGGAATTTCCTCCTCTATTTTTATACTCAATTTTCTCCGCCTTGCTTGACAAAACAACAGAAAAATGGCATAATTTAATTATGTAAAATACTTTACTTTATGACGCTAACGGGAGGGGACTGCCTTGGCAAAGCCCATAGTTGCAGTTGTCGGCAGGCCTAATGTCGGCAAATCAACGATATTTAATAAAATTGTAGGAAAAAGATTATCGATTGTTGACGATACGCCGGGTGTAACCCGTGACAGGATATATGGTGACGCCGAGTGGAACAACCGTAAATTTATGCTTGTTGACACCGGGGGAATTGAACCTAAGACGGACGATATTATTTTAGCAAAAATGCGTGCGCAGGCTTCCCTTGCAATCGACACTGCCAATGTAATAATTTTTGTTACCGATATTAAAGACGGACTTACGGCAGCGGACGCGGAAGTTGCGACAATGCTGCAAAAAAGCGGAAAACCCATTGTTTTGTGTGTTAACAAATGTGACGGTATAGGTAAAACCCCGCTCGGTATATATGAATTTTATAATTTGGGTCTTGGTGATCCCATCCCTGTTTCAGGCGTACATGGGCACGGTACCGGTGACCTGCTTGACGCGGTATTTGAAAATTTAAGCGAATTTGATAATGTGGATGACGATGATGATGCTATTAACGTTGCGGTTATCGGAAAACCCAATGCCGGTAAATCCAGCCTTATTAACTGTATATCGGGTGAAGAGCGCGCCATAGTTTCAAATATTGCCGGCACAACGCGCGACGCAATAGATACTTTGGTTAACATTAACGGTGACGCATTTAATTTCATTGATACGGCGGGCTTGCGCAGGAAAAGCAAGGTTGACGATAACATTGAAAAATACAGCGTTCTGCGTGCGAAAATGGCGATTGACCGCAGCGATGTCTGCGTTATAATGATTGACGGTACAGAGGGCTTTACAGAGCAGGATTCCAAAGTTGCCGGACTTGCGATGGAAGCAGGTAAGGCTGCAATTATTGCTGTAAACAAATGGGATATAGTAGCAAAAGACGGGAAAACGATGGATTCTTACCGGAAAAAATTAATGAACGACTTTTCCTTTATGCCGTATGCTCCAATCGTATTTATTTCCGCAAAGACAGGGAACCGTGTTGCTCGGCTTTTTGAACTTATTAAATTTGTCTATGAACAAAACAATATGCGTATTTCAACCGGTATGCTGAACAATATTCTTGCTGAGGCCACGGCAAGAGTTCAGCCACCGACCGACAAAGGCAAACGCCTTAAAATATTCTATATTACTCAGGCATCTACAAGACCGCCGACATTCGTTTGTTTTTGTAATAATGCCGAATTGTTTCATTTTTCATACCAAAGATATCTCGAGAATCAAATACGCTCGGTTTTTGGTCTGGAAGGAACTCCGGTAAGATTTATCATACGTGAACGCGGCGATAAAAAATAAAGGTGATAGTAAATGGCTGTTTTAATTTTGATTGTTTCCTGCGTTATGGCATATTTGTTGGGCAGCATCAGTTTTGCTGTTATAATATCCGAAAAATTTATAAAAAAAGATGTAAGGGAACTCGGAAGCGGCAACGCTGGTATGACAAATGTTATGCGTAATGCAGGAGTTCTTCCGGGACTTCTGACATTTGTGCTTGACTGCCTTAAAGGGGTTGCCGCCGGACTTCTCGGCAAACTGGCAGTATTTCCTTATCTGTTTTCAATTACGCATAATACCGTTTTCAGTACGGTAAACGGTGCGCTTGTGTTGGGAATTTTTTGTATGCTCGGTCACCTTTTCCCGATTTTTTTTCAATTTAAAGGCGGCAAAGGCGTAGCAACCGTCGGTGGCGTGGGGATAGCCGCGTGCCCCCTTGCGTTTTTGGTTGCTTTGGCATTTTTTCTTGCTGTTACAATAATAACTAAAATGGTTTCAGCCGGCTCAATAGCGGCCGCCGTCAGCCTACCGCTTGCAACCTTCTTTTTCGAAAAGTATTATAATGACGCGGCCGGTTATTTGCCGGTGCCTTCATTGATTTTAATGGGCTGTATGTGCCTGTGCGTAATAATTAAGCACTCTGAAAATATTAAACGAATTTTAAAGGGTACCGAGCGTAAACTCGGTGATAAAAAATAATGTGCAGTATTTACTGCATGCCGTAATTTTTGAAACGAAAAGGTGATTTTATGAGCAAAGTTGTTGTGTTAGGCTCCGGCGGGTGGGGCGTTGCCCTCGCCTTAACGGCATATGATGCGGGTAATGAGGTTTATTTGTGGTCACTGTTCCAAAAAGAGGTTGATGATCTTATTAAAAACCGCGAACACAAAAAACTTTTGCCGGGCATTGCAATTCCCGACGGTATTAAAATAACAAACGACCTTTCGGTAGTTGAAGGCGCTGATCTGACCGTTGCGGCTGTCCCGTCAACCGCAATCAGGTCAATTGCCGGCCTGTTAAAAGGAAAAAATTGCGGCATAATTGTCAATGTTGCCAAGGGAATTGAAAACAAAACTTTTTTGCGCCTTTCCCAAATATTGGCTGATGAAACAGGTTCGCGTGAAATCGCTGTTCTTTCCGGCCCTTCTCACGCCGAAGAAGTTTCACGCAAAATTCCTACTTCGGTAGTTTCTGCGTCCGTTGACCCGTTAATTGCGGGTAGGGTTCAGGAATTAATGACAACCGATTATTTCAGAATATATACCAATGATGATGTTGTAGGCGTAGAACTTGGCGGTGCTATCAAAAATGTTATTGCGGTAGCTGCGGGAATAATTGACGGGCTTTCCCTCGGTGATAATACAAAGGCTGCGCTTATTACGCGCGGAGTTTACGAAATGTCAAGACTCGGTGTGGCAATGGGCGCCAGAAGGGAAACCTTTTCGGGGCTTTCCGGTCTTGGCGATTTAATTGTAACCTGCACTTCGGAGCACAGCCGTAATCACAGGTTCGGTAAACTTTTGGGTGAAGGCAGTTCCGCAAAAGCGGCTCTTGAAGCAGTAGGCACTGTTGAGGGTTATTATGCCGCCGCAGCCGTAAAATCCCTTGCTGAGAAATATGGCGTCGAAATGCCTATATGTGACCAATGCTACGGCGTTATATATAACGGCATTAACGCAGTTGACGCCCTTAAAAAACTTATGACAAGACCTAATAAAAATGAACATGAAACGCTTTTAAAATAAATTCGACCCACTACCTATTTCGGTATAATTTGTTGAATGGAAGAAAAAATAATAAAAAATATAATTAAAAGCAAAAAAATCCTTGACAATACGGGATATTATTGATATAATAACAAAGTCGCAGTTCGGCGATGCTTTGAATCATTAGCTCAGTTGGCAGAGCACTTGACTTTTAATCAAGGTGTCCGGGGTTCGAATCCCCGATGGTTCACCACAGCAATATTAACCAAAGCCCCCGGGGAAGTTTTTCTTTCCCGGGGGCTTTGGTTTTAGCAAATATCTTAATTAAATTTAAACAGTATATTTTTAGGGCGATACCGATTTTTGGTACCGCCTTTTTTATTTGTTTTCTATCCCAAGTAAAATATCAACGGCGTTTTGCACATCAGCCTTTTTGCGATAAGCCGTTATGACTTCTTTTTCGTGCGGTGTCAATTCGTCATCGCTTAAATGAACATCTAAAAGATTACTCGGCGATACATTAAGGGCGCGGCAGATTTTGCCGATAATATCCGCGTCGGGTCGGTTGATTCCTTGTTCCCAGTTTGAAACTCTGCTTTTGGTTACATCTATTTTTTGTGCCAACTGCTCCTGTGTCAGTCCGCTTTGCTTACGGTAAAGGCGAATTCTTCCGCCGATTTCGTATTTCAAGAAAATCACCTCTCTGATAAATAGTATACACGAAAACAAGGAAAAAGCAAGGATGAAATCAGGAAAAACTGTACTTTTCTGTTGACACCACCGATAATCTGTGTTAATATGAACAAAAGTACAGCAATCCTGTATTTACGGGAGGCAAACATATGGAAGTTTACAAAAAAGTACGGGCTTACATAGAGGAAAACGGATATAAACAACTGGGAGTGGCGCAAAAGGCAGGCATATCGAAAGTAACCTTTAACGCCATGATGAACGGCAAAAGAAAGATGTATGCCGACGATTTGCGTGCAGTTTGCTTGGCACTTAATGTCAGCCCCGAACTGTTTATAGAAGCACCGAAAAACTGCTAAAAATGTTAGGGGGTGATTTTCTTGATTGATACTAAAACTGTGGCAAACTCTGTTTTGCAAATGGATAAACAACTGCGTGAAAGTCTGTTTATAAAAGACGGCGAGCCGCAAGCCAAAAAGCTGTGGGAAAATACATATATCAAAAAACAGCTTGCTAGGCGAAAAAACGGTGGGATTTTTACTGTTAGCGACCATATCCGCGAAATGGTTTATTCTATGCTGACATCGGGTGCGGCGTGGAACAGATTAGAGCCGCATATTGACATAGGCACAGGTCAAATACCGATTATTGATGATATTTTTTATCAGTATGATGTAACCGCTTTACAAAGTGCCGACCCTACGGAACTTTGCGAAAAGGTCAAAGCACAAAAATTAGGCACGCAGTATTTAAAAAACAAACCGAAGCGCTTGTTAGAGTAAACATCAACAAGCTTTTGTCTATCAAAGAAAAATACGGCAGTGTGGATAATTTCTATAAAAGCTTTGCAAAACAATAATTTAAAAACGCTTGTAAGGGAACTGGCAACGGCAGGAAAACCGTATAAGTTTGCCCAACTTGCTGAAGCATTGACAGCAGAATATTTAAAAAATGTCGGATACGATATCGGCAAGCCTGACAGGCACATACGCAGGATTTTAGGCAGCGAATATCTCGGCTGTTCAAGGCGGAAATAAGCTGCGCCGTATGAAGCCATTGATATCATTGCCGACATTGCAAAAAGCTTAAACAAGCCTGCCGCCGAGGTGGATTATATCTTGTGGGCATATTGTGCAAACGGCTTCGGCGAGGTATGTACCAAAGGCAAACCGAAATGTATAAAAGTAGATGTCCTTATAAAATCAAATATCTCTTTCCGTTTATAATTGAACAAATTGAAAAACCGCCGCAACCGTAAGGTTGCGGCGGACTTTACTTTGGGAATTCACTCATACAACAAATTCACATTAATAACGCCTTTTTGTATTGACAAATCAGTAAACTGCTGATATAATGGGTGAGTACTGAATGAATTTCGGTGCTTACCGGATAAGTGCGGCAAATTTGTTATTGCCTGCCTAAGCGAAATGCTCCGCCTCGGATGTCCTCGCCGTGTAAAAATCAGAGGATGAAAACTTAATATGCGGGTATGGCGGAATAGGCAGACGCGTTAGATTCAGGTAACGCCATCTCGGTGTAAATTCGGTAAAACCGCAGAAATGCGTTTTTATATTTGCGGATTAAGCGAAATGCTCCGCCTCGGAAAGTCCTCGCCGTGTAAAAATCAGAGGATGAAAACTTAATATGCGGGTATGGCGGAA
>CAVGND010000017.1:0-30649 GCA_963630555.1 Roseburia intestinalis
GCCGGTTAAAATTGTTGACTTTTTACCTGTATAAAACTATAATTTATTATGTATATCTTTGTAAGTAACATACAGTGTAACTCAACGGAGGCGGTTTAAATGAAAACAAACATCGAAACAAAATGCATTCAGGGCGGTTATATGCCGAAAAACGGCGAGCCGCGCCAGATACCCATTATCCAAAGCACTACTTTTAAGTATGACACAATTGAGGATATGGGCGCACTTTTTGACCTTAAAGCAAGCGGATATTTTTATTCAAGACTGCAAAATCCGACCAACGATTTTGTAGCCGCAAAAATATGCGAACTTGAGGGCGGCACGGCAGCAATGCTCACTTCGTCCGGCCAGGCGGCTAATTTTTTAAGCGTTTTCAACATCGCCTCCTGCGGCGACCATGTAATAGCCTCGTCCGAAATATACGGCGGCACATACAACCTTTTTGCGGTTACAATGAAAAAAATGGGCATTGATTTTACCTTTGTTTCGCCTTCGGCGAGCATTGAGGAACTTAATGCGGCATTTAAAGACAATACCAAAGCCGTATTCGGCGAAACGGTGGCAAATCCGTCACTTTCGGTTCTTGATATCGAAAAGTTTGCGTCCGCCGCACATGCTCACGGTGTTCCGCTTATAGTGGACAACACATTCGCCACGCCCGTAAACTGCCGCCCGTTTGAATGGGGTGCGGATATTGTAACCCATTCAACCACTAAATATTTAGACGGGCACGGTGCGACAGTGGGCGGATGCATTGTTGACAGCGGCAAATTTGACTGGACAAAATATCCCGACAAATTTCCGGGGTTATGCGAACCTGATGACAGTTATCACGGTGTTGTATACACCGAATCTTTCGGTATAGGCGGTGCATACATAACCAAAGCCACCGCCCAACTCATGCGTGATTTCGGCGCAATACAGTCGCCGCAAAACGCATATTATATCAATTTGGGACTTGAAACCCTTGCCGTAAGAATGGAAAGGCATTGCAAAAACGCCGAAAAAATCGCCCGCTTTTTAAAGGATGATCCGCGCGTTGCGTGGGTAAGTTACCCCCGCCTTGATGGAGATAAAAATCATAACCTTGCAAAAAAATATCTGCCGGACGGCGTTTGCGGCGTTATAAGTTTCGGTGTAAAAGGAGGCAGAGCCGCAGCCGAAAAATTTATGCGCAGCCTTAAACTTATAGCCATTGAAACCCATGTTGCCGACGCAAGAAGCTGCTGCCTGCACCCGGCGTCCACCACCCACAGGCAGATGACCGACGAAGAACTTTTAAACGCAGGCATAAGCGCCGACCTTATACGCGTGTCAATAGGTCTTGAAAATGCCGACGATTTGATAAACGATATTAAAAATGCCCTTTCCGCCGCACAGGCGGACGGCGAATAAGAATCGCAAATTAATAATTTAAAAAGCAATAATTTAAAGGGAGTGCGGAAATGCCGATTAAAATTCCAAACCGACTGCCGGCTTTTAAAACGTTAACCGAAGAAAATATTTTTGTAATGACCGAAACAAGGGCTGTAAAGCAGGATATTCGTCCGCTGCAAATTCTTGTTTTGAATCTTATGCCCACAAAAGTAGACACCGAAACACAGTTGGTACGCTTGCTCGGCAATACGCCCCTGCAGGTGGAAATTGAATTTATATACACAAAAAGCCACCGTTCCAAAAACACGCCCATTGAACACCTGTTGGCATTTTATAAAACCTTTGATGAAGTTAAACACCGCAACTTTGACGGTATGGTGATAACCGGTGCGCCGGTTGAACTTATGCCGTTTGAGGAGGTTGAATATTGGGATGAACTTTGCGAGATAATGGAGTGGTCAAAGTCCCATATCCACAGCACTTTTCATATATGCTGGGGTGCTCAGGCAGCGCTTTATTACCATTACGGCATACCCAAACATACTATGGATAAAAAACTTTTCGGCGTATTTGAACACACCGTTACGCATCCGAATTCCATTCTTTTCAGAGGTACCGACGATGTCTTCTATGTCCCGCATTCCCGACATACCACGGTCAGCGTCGAGGATATAGCGGCGGTGCCGGAACTGAAAATTCTTGCCGTATCGCCTAAGGCAGGCGTTTACGCCGTTTCAACCGACGGCGGCAAACAGATTTTCATAACCGGTCATTCGGAATATGACCGCAACACTCTTTTAAACGAATATCTGCGCGATAAAAGCGCAGGAAAAGACATAGCCGTCCCCGAAAATTACTTTCCGAATGACGACCCGTCGCGCTCGCCTTGTGTAAGTTGGCGTTCGCACGCCAATTTGTTGTATTCAAACTGGCTTAATTACTTCCTGTACCAGACAACGCCGTACGATCTGAACGAGATAAATAAAGACCAAGTTAAGGGAGATAATTCGGATGTATAAAAAATGGTGCTTTGCCGACGCAGACAAAGAGTATGCAAAAGGTCTTGCCGAGGAATGTGACATATCGCCTTTAACTGCGCTTATACTCCTGTCGCGCGGATACAGCGACCCGTTTGAAATTGAAGAATTCATTTCGGACGAAATTATGCTTGACAGTCCGTTTGCTCTTGACGGTATCGGCGCGGCGGCCGCAAAAATAAGGGAATACATTGAATCCGGCAAAAAGATCGCGGTATACGGCGACTACGACTGTGACGGCGTTACGGCTACCGTTATAATGTTCCGTTACCTGTGCAGCAAATATGCCGACGCGTTTTATGTGATACCCGACCGTGAAGCCGACGGTTACGGACTTAATAAATCAAAAATCGACCTTATTGCAAAAATGGGTGCAAAACTTATAATAACGGTCGATAACGGCATAACCGCAACCGAAGAAGTGGATTATGCAAATTCACTCGGTATGGAAGTGGTGGTGACCGATCACCATTTGCCTAAAGAAGAACTGCCCTCCGCTGCCGCGGTGGTTGACCCATACATCTGCGGCGACGGCGTGTTTAAAGGACTTTCCGGTGCAGGCGTTGCGTTTAAGGTCATCTGCGCCGCAGAGGACGCCGCGCCGGAAGAACTGATTTATGATTACGCCGATCTTGTTGCACTCGGCACCGTTGCCGATGTAATGCCGCTTTGCGGAGAAAACAGAACCTTTGTACGCGCCGGACTTGAAATGATAAACAACAGCCCCGCACCGGGAATTGCGGCACTTGCCGAAAGCGCCGGACTCAACAGGGGCAATCTGAATTCTGCCGATATCGCTTTCGGGCTTGCACCGCGAATAAATGCCGCGGGCAGAATGGGCAGTGCCGACCGTGCCGCGCAGCTTCTCCTTACTAACGATAAGGATGAAGCCATCCGCCTGGCGGAGGAAATCTGCGCCGCAAACACGCAGCGCCGCAATACCGAGCAGCGGATATTCGGCGAGGCATGCGTTACTATAGAACGCGGATTAATGCAGTACGATAAGGTCATAGTTGTCGGCGGTGAAGGCTGGCACCCCGGCGTTGTAGGCATAGTCGCCGCAAAACTTACCGAAAAATACGGCAGACCCTGCATAGTATTAAGCGGCGACGGTGAGGAATACCACGGTTCGGGCAGAAGTATTGAGGGTTTTTCTTTATTTGACGCGCTTACCTTTGCCGCCGAAACCACCGAAAAATTCGGCGGTCACAGTATGGCGGCGGGAGTAACGCTGAAACGCGAGAACATCTCCGCTTTCAGGAATAAAATTAATGAGTTTGCAGGTATGTGCGAAATGCCGTTTCCCAAACTGCATATCGACTGTAAATTAAAACCGTCCGCTCTTTCGCTTGAAATAGTAAATGAAATATCGTCGCTCGAACCGTTCGGAAGCGGGAATCCCGTGCCGGTATTTGCCGTTATGAACGTTAAACTTACCGAAATCAGCGCCATAGGCGGCGGTAAGCACCTTAGACTTGGTTTTGAAAGGGACGGCGTCCGTTTCGCCGCACTTCTGTTCGGTTGTTCGGCAGGAGCATTCCCGTATTTTATAAACAGTATGCTCGATATTGTTGTAATATTGGAGGAAAATGTTTTTAACGGAAGCGTCGGCGTTTCGGTTAAAATAAAAGATATAAGACTGAGCGATGCCGACCGAAATGAAACCGAAAATCAAATAAGACTGTATGAAAGATACAAACGGGGCGAAGCAACCGAAGAGGATGCAGCCGCTTTGCTGCCGAACCGTGCGCAGCTCGGTATCGTATATAATGCGGTAAGGGCGTTTTCTTCCGTAAACGGCGACCGCCTTATTGCGCTGCTTAATAAAAAGGTGCCGTATGCAATGGCAATGATCTGTACCGAAATACTGGTTGATCTCGGATTTTTGCAAAACAAAGAATCCGGCGGATGCCGTGTTTATTCGGCAATACCGTCGGCTCCCAAAAACGATATGAATAATTCTTTGGTACTTACAAAACTAAAGAAAAAGGCGGGTGTAAAATAATGTGCGCATCAATAGAAAACTGCCGTAAAAAAATAACGGAACTGTTGGATGAACAAAAGGGAAATTATGACCGTGACGGAATTATGCGCGCGCTGGAATTGTGCCATACCGCACATAACGGGCAGAAGCGCCTGTCCGGTGAGCCGTACTTTCTGCACCCGTTTTCGGTAGCGTGCATAATAATAAAAATGGGTCTTGACAGCGAGGCTATCGAGGCGGCGCTGCTGCATGATGTAATCGAAGATACCGAGATCGCGCCCGAAACTATCAATAAACAGTTCGGCAAAGAGGTTGCAATGTTGGTGGACGGGGTTACAAAACTCGGTAAAATACCCTATTCCACACATGAGCAGCAGCAGTCGGAAAATGTGCGTAAAATGTTTATTGCAATGGCGGAGGATATCCGCGTTATAATAATCAAATTAGCGGACAGACTGCATAATATGCGTACAATAGACTTTATGCCCGAGCAAAAACGCCGCGACAAATCGCGCGAAACGCTTGAAATATACGCCCCCATTGCGCACCGCTTGGGTATCCGTGCCGTTAAAGAAGAACTTGAAGACTTGGCAATTGCCCATCTTGACCCCGTTGCGTACAAGGAGATTGAGGAATTGCTTGATTCCAAAAAGACATACCGTGAGCAATTTCTTAAAGATATACAAGAGCGTATTTGCCGCCGTGTAACCGAATTCGTTCCCGATATTTATATAGAGGGGCGCGTTAAATCCATACACGGGATATACCGCAAAATGTATATTCAGGGCAAATCCTTTGACGAAATATATGATATCTATGCCGTGCGTATAATAACCGACACGGTTAATAACTGCTACAACATTTTAGGAGTTATGCACGATATGTTCCGCCCAATCCCCGGCAGATTTAAGGATTATATTTCAACCCCCAAGCCGAATATGTACCAGTCGCTCCATACAACCGTAATAGGCAGGGAGGGTATCCCGTTTGAAATACAGATAAGAACATGGGATATGCACCACACAGCCGAATACGGTATAGCGGCACACTGGAAATACAAAGAGGGTATAAACAAGAATGACGCCAAACTTGAAGAACGCCTTGAATGGATACGTCAAATCCTTGAAAATCAAAAAGACGCCGATACCGATGATGATATAGTTCAAACAATAAAGACCGACCTGAATCAGGAAGATGTTTTTGCCGTTACACCGAAAGGTGATGTTATAAATCTGCCGGCAGGCTCTACGGTTATTGACTTTGCCTATGCAATACACAGCGCCGTCGGTGCTAAAATGGTAGGTGCAAAGGCAGACGGTAAGATAGTCCAGCTTAATCATATAATAAAAACAGGCGAAATAATTGAAATACTTACAACACAGCAGCAGGGTCACGGCCCGAGCCGAGATTGGATGACGATTGCCAAAACAAGTCAGGCACGCAGCAAAATACGCGCGTGGTTTAAAAAGGAGCGCCGCCCAGAAAATATCGAAAACGGCAAGGCGGAACTTGACCGCGAATTTTCAAGGAACCGCATCCGACTGACCGATGAGGAATATAAAGACTTCGTGCTGGAAATAGCAAAACGCCAGCGTTTTGAAACGGCGGACGATTTTTATGCCGCAATTGGCTACGGCGGCGTTTCGCTTACTAAAATTATGGCGCGCGTTAAGGAAGAATACCTTAACCGAAAAAAGGCGGAGGAAGCCGTAAACCCCGACAGTTATATAACCGAACATCACGGCACCAAGTCACAGGACGGCGTTATTGTTGAGGGTGTGGATAACTGCCTTGTTAAACTTTCCCGCTGCTGTGCGCCTTTGCCGGGCGACCCGATAATCGGCTTTATTACGCGCGGTCACGGCGTTTCTATCCACAAACGGGACTGTAACAATGTTCCGCGCAATTTACAGGATTGTGAAGAACCCGACCGTTGGATACCGGCATATTGGGATATGCAGCACAGCAAGCGCTTTAAGTCCACATTAACCGTAATTGCCGATAATAGGGAAGGCTTGGTAGCGGATTTAACTATGCTGCTTGCAAATATGAGGGTGAATATGCACCGTTTTTATGCACGCGAACTTAAAGGCGGCAACGCGGAAATAACCGTCACCGTAAGCATTGAAAGTATTGAGCATCTGCACACAATCTGCTCAAAAATCGAAAAAATAAACGGCGTTTTTTCGGTCGACAGAAGAAATCAGTAAAATAAAAAGGGGCGATACCGTGCAAATAATAATACAAAGGGTGGATTCCGCCGCCGTAACGGTAGAAAACAGCGTCTGCGGAAAGATAGGCAAAGGCTTGTTTATACTTGTGGGAGTGTTTGCGGACGATACGGAGGAAGATGCCGAAATCCTGGCCCAAAAAGCAGCCAAACTGCGTGTGTTCTGCGATGAAAACGATAAAATGAACCTTTCCTTGCTTGATATGGGGTATGATGCGCTGGCGGTTTCTAATTTTACGCTCTGTGCCGATACCAAAAAGGGCAACCGCCCGTCTTATATCAACGCTATGGAGCCGCAAAAAGCGGATAGTCTGTATAATTATTTTATGGACAGGCTTCGGGCTGCGGGCGTAAAACGCGTCGAACACGGTATTTTCGGTGCGGAAATGTTTATAGAAACCCATTTGAACGGCCCTATAACCGTTGCACTTGACAGCAGAATGTGGAGGAAATAAATGAATATAGAAATTTACAGCGTGGGCATTTTACATTCAAACAGTTACCTGCTTACGGAAGGCGATTCCGCTGTTTTGATAGACTGCGGCGCTTCGCTTTTGTCACTTGATAAAAGGATTGCGGAACTCGGCAAAAAATTAAAGGCGATATTGCTGACCCACGGTCATTGCGATCATATGTCGGCACTTGCGCATTATGCGCAACTTTGCAAAAACGATGAAGTTTGCGCCGCTATTCATTCCGCCGACGCACCGGCGCTTTCCGACCCTGATTTCGGGCTTAATTCAAAATACGGCAAGTTTTACCCGTTTACCGAGTATAAGGGCAAAACCGTAACGGTGCGGGACGGTGATAATCTATCGTTCGGCAATATAAATATTTCGGTAATCCATACCCCCGGTCACACAAAAGGCTCGGTTTGTTATTTGAATGGCGAAGACCTTTTCAGCGGTGATACCCTGTTTAAGGAGTCGGTAGGCAGAACCGACCTGCCGGGCGGTAACGGCGAGCAGATGATATCTTCGCTTAAAAAACTTGCGGAACTTGACGGCAACATTACCGTATTCCCCGGTCATGGCGAAAAAACGACAATCGAATACGAAAAAAAGAATAACCCGTATATAGGATATTCGGAATTTTAGAAAGCGGAAATTATGTATTTTTCAATAATCGGGCACGATTTTAAATATGAACTTGAAAAGGTTGTACGGCTTTTCCTGCCGTTTGAAAAGTTCAACTTCATAAACGAAATGCCGCCGGAAGGCTGCGGCGCAGTGCTTACCGTGCTTACAAAAGACAGTGAACATTTAAAAGCGGAAGCGACATTTCGGGCGGACGGTAAATGCGATAAAAAATCAGCGACGTTACCGAAAGCGGCAACCGAAAGAGAAACCGAACTTTGCCTTGCAAGGCTTACATACGAACTTTTTGCCGATATTACGGGCTACCGTCCCCCGTGGGGCATACTGACGGGTATTCGACCCGCAAGGCTGCTGTCCCGAATGAGGGCGGAATACGGCAGGGCGGAAGCCGATCGTCTTTTCAGATCTCAAATGCTTGTAAGCGAGCGTAAAGCGGCACTTTGCTCCGCCTGCCTCAGCCGTGAGGAAAAAATCATATCCGATTCTTTGCCGCGCGCCTTCAGTTTATATATTTCGGTGCCGTTTTGTCCGTCACGCTGCAAATACTGTTCCTTTGTTTCCCATTCTGTGGAAAGTGCCGAGAAACTTATTCCGCAGTATGTTGAACTGCTTATACGCGAACTTGAATACACCGCTGCGGCGGCAAGGGAACTGGGACTTACCCTGCAAACCGCTTACATAGGCGGCGGAACGCCCACCACTTTGTCGGATGAGCAACTCTCTGCCGTTATGGATACCGTTACAAGCAGGTTTGATACTTCGCACCTTGCTGAATTTACGGTAGAAGCCGGCAGACCCGATACGGTAACAAGGGAAAAACTGCGCGCGATAAAACGGTGCGGCGCAACCCGTATAAGCATAAATCCGCAAACAATGAACGACGATGTGCTGCGTATTGCAGGCAGAAGGCATACCGCTGCGATGACGGTTGACGCCTTTAATCTCGCCCGTGCCGAAGGACATAATAATATAAATACCGACCTTATAGCGGGGCTTGAGGGCGACACTCCCGAAAGTTTTGACGATACGCTTACAAAGGTTTTGGAACTTGACCCCGAAAATGTTACCGTACATACGCTGTCGGTAAAACGGGCGTCGGGACTTGGTAAACAGGGTAAAGTGTTTGATCTTTCGGCAGGTGAAGCCGTGGGTGAAATGACGGACAGCGCCTACGACAGGCTGACAGCGGCGGGCATATTGCCGTATTATATGTACAGGCAGGGCAAAACCGTGGGCAATCTTGAAAATGTCGGTTACGCCAAACCGGGTTATGAAGGGCTTTATAATGTTTATATTATGGACGAAACCCATACCATACTTGCCTGCGGTGCGTCGGCGGTTACTAAGTTGCGCCGACCGAACGGCGACAGTATTGAGCGGATATTCAATTATAAATACCCGTATGAATATATAAGTCGATTTGATGTCGCCATAGAGCGAAAATCACAAATATCCGAATTTTATAAAAAATTCGATGCGGAATCAGATTAACAATTTGTTGTTGAATTGTTAAAATATAAACTGTATAATAGCATTATACGAAAGGATGGTATTTATGAAAATTTTCGATGAAGCATTTGACAAAGCAAAGGACACATTTGAAGTTTTAGGCGATAAAACCAACGAGGTTATCTCGGTAGGCAAATTAAAAATGAAGGCTCGCAGTCTTTCGGTTAAACTCGGTGCGGATTACGAACAGCTCGGCCGCCTGCATTATGCCGTTTTGGGCGGTGCGGAAGTTGACGAAGCAGCCGAAACGGAACTTAAAGCCGCAATATCGGAAAAAGAAAGCGGAATTGCCGAACTTAAAAAAGAAATTGCAAAACAGCAAAACGGCAAAGTGTGCGCCAAATGCGGCAAAATAAATTGCAATGACGCATCATATTGCAACGGCTGCGGTGAATCGCTTAAATAAGGGAATTCAGATAATGGAAAATCAGAACAGAAAGCAGCAGGGCTTTTTGCAGGGCGCCGCTATTCTTGTGCTGTCAACCGTGATTGTAAAAATCATCGGTGCAATATTCAAAATTCCCCTTTCAAACCTGATAGGTGATTTGGGCTTTGGATATTTTTCATCGGCATACGACCTGTTTTTACCGATATACTCGCTCTCTATGGCAGGGCTGCCGATAGCCGTTTCCCGTATGGTGGCTGAAAATATAGCCAAGAAAAAATACAGGGAGGCTCGAAAGACCTTCTCGGTAGCAAAAAGGGCATTCTGGGTCACGGGACTTTGCGGATTTGCCGTAATGCTGCTGGCAATATATCCGTTTTTGATTATAACCGGATCGGACAGGCACAGCGTTTACAGTATGCTGGCGATTGCGCCTGCACTTGTTTTTTGCTGCATAATGTCGGCATATCGCGGATATTATGAGGGGCTGCGGAATATGTACCCTACCGCCGTTTCGGATATTATCGAGGCACTCGGGAAATTGATAATAGGTTACGGCTTCGCATACGCTTTGCTTAAAATTACGGGCAGCGTTGCGTTCGCTGCCGCCGGGGCAATGCTCGGCATAACTATCGGAACGGCGCTCGGAGCATTGTATCTGTATATTCACGACCGTCGCAAGGGGGATATGATAACCGAAGAAGAATTATTGCTTTCTCCGGAACCCGACAGCGGCAGGTTTATTTTAAAATGCCTTATTGCTATTGCCGTGCCGGTCGTTATCAGTTCCCTTACCACCAATATTACAAGTCTTATTGATGTAACTATGGTAAAAGCACAGTTGAGCCGTATTATGAAAACCGACGGTAATGTCATTCGTGATATGTACGCCGCTTCCATTAAGGACTATAACTCGGGCGTTAAGGCTGCCGATATGTTAAAGGACAGCGATATGCCCACGTTCCTGTACGGCGTAAGAAGCAAGGCGTTCACACTTTATAATCTTATGCCCACCATAACATCGGTTTTGGGCGTCGGTGCCATTCCCGTGCTTACAACCGCATGGGTCGAAAAAAACCGTGAAGATATAAAGAAAAATATAGAAATAATTTTAAAGACCACCGCCGTTATTGCAATGCCTGTGGGTTTTGGACTTATAGCCCTCTCGGACGGTATTATGGGACTTTTATATACAAGCGTCGCGTCGGTTGAAATCGGCGGGAAAATGCTTCGTCTGCTCGGCATAGCCACTATATTTGCGGGATTTACCGTTCCGCTTACAAGTATGCTGCAGGCAATAGGTAAGCAGACCGTGCCGGTTAAAAACATCGCCGTCGGCGCCTGCCTTAAAATCCTTGTAAACTTTATTTTCGTGGGCGTACCGCAGATAAACATAATCGGCGCACCGATAGGGACAATTTGCTGTTACGGGTATATTTCCACGGCAAACTTTGTCTGCCTTGTAAAATATTCGGGCGTTATGCCCGCGCTTAAAAAGACATTGGCTGTCCCTCTGCTTTCGGGCTTGCTTTGCGGGGCGGGTGCATTTATATGTAATGCAGCATTCTCAAAATTTATTTCGGGCGGCAGACTTGCTACCGTTTTGTCAATTGTATTTGCTGCAGTAATCTATCTTTTTGCACTGATAATTTTAAAATGTATTGAAAAAAACGATATATTATCCCTGCCAAAAGGAGAAAAATTTGCAAAAGTACTTGAAAAATTGAAAATAATAAGGTAAAATAATAGCAGTTATCGGAATTGGCAACTTTTTTTGATATTTTGATTTCATTTTGTACAAGTTGTTGATAGTGATACGAAAAACGGCTATAAGCCTTAAAAAAATCAGGAGGTTGTTCAAATGAACAAGACAGAACTTATTGCAGCAGTTGCAGAAAAAGCAAATTTAAGCAAAAAGGACGCCGACGCAGCGTTCAGCGCAGTTGTCGACTCGATAACAGGCGCTCTTAAAGCAGGCGACAAGGTTCAGCTTATCGGTTTCGGTACTTTTGAAGTTCGCGAGCGTCCGGAAAGAACCGGCAGAAACCCCCAGACCAAAGAAACTATAACCATCCCTGCAACAAAGGTTCCTGCTTTCAAAGCAGGCTCAGCTCTTAAAAACGCTGTTAAATAATTAAACGGCAAAATATTTTGAGCAAACCCGACTCCGGCGAACCCTTTAGGGTGCGCCGGAGTTTACTGTTTTTAATTTTAACCGCCCGAAACAAAGGCGTTGGGAGAATATTATGAGATTGGATAAATATTTGAAAATTTCACGCATAATTAAAAGACGAACCGTTGCGAATGAAGCATGCGACGCCGGGCGCGTAAAGGTGAACGGGAAAACGGCGCGTGCGTCTTATGATGTAAAATGCGGCGATGTTATAACCATATCGTTCGGTTCGCGAACAGTGAGCGCAGAGGTTTTAAGCGTAAACGAATACGCAAAAAAGGACGATGCCGCCCTGATGTACAGATTGACCGAACAAACCGATAACAATTGATATCACCGGGTATTAACTGTGCGGTTTTAGTTCGGCAACAGAACGGTTTTAACTGTTACGGGTCATAAATTCACCCGTTTTATCATATTTATTAGCATAAAATATAGCGGCTGCAAACCCGGGTAAAATCAATTGGTTGCATATCGGTTTAAAGCCGTTTACAGAGGTGCAAGTATGGCAGAAATCAACCGTCCGCAGGCAATCGATAATACAATTATTCTTAAAAACCGCGAACTGCTTGATATAAGCGGTGTGAACGAAGTCATCGGGTTTGACGATAACACGGTTACTGTGAAATGTGACCTCGGCGAACTTACCGTTCGCGGCTCAAAACTTCATATAAACAACTACGATCTCAAAACCGCAGACCTGTCGCTTTCCGGCAGAATAACCGCCGTTTATTACAACGAAACCACAAAACGCGACGCATCGTTTTTGAAAAGGATATTCAAATGAATGATGCGGTTTTGCCGGCGCAAATTATTGCGTTTTTAATGTCGGTACTTTACGGTGCGGCGCTATGTATATTGCATGACATTATGCGCCTTATGCACCGTAAAGGCGTGCGTTCGGCTGTAGCGGTGTTTTTTCTGGATATATTTTTTTGGCTGGCTGCGGCGGCAGCGGCGTTCTGCCTGGCTTTGCTTTATGCCGCCTGTCATATGCGGTTTTACCTTGTCGCAGGCGAACTTATCGGATTTGTGATTTTCAGGCTGCTGTTGTCCGATGTCTTTCTGAAAATTGCCGAGGGTGTTGTAAGCGTTGTGACGTTTGCCGCGAGCCTTGTGTTGAAACCTTTAAAATATTTCGGTGGGTTGCTTAAAACTGCGGCAGTGTCGGCGTTTCGCCGCGCTGCTGCCGCTTTTAGCCGACTTTTTTTGTCGGTTTTGAAAAAAATTAAAAAAAGTCACGTATTTAGCGCAAAAAATGCTTGAAACCGCTTGCCAACCTGTTGTATAATATTTTAAAGCGTATAAAAATGGGGTGTCAACAGTGAAAAATACCTCTAAAAGAAAAAAAAGTGTATTGTTGCGCGTAGTCCTTTTGGCTTTCTCTGTCTATATTATGATCACCGCAGGAAGTTTACAGGTTGAACTTATTAAAAGCCGCAAAGAACTTGAAGAACGCACCAAGGCAAAGGACGAACTTCGTATAAGTGTTGCCGAGTTGACCGATTTGCTTGAAAGCGGAACGGAAAAAGATTTTATCGAACGTGCCGCCCGCGAAAAATTAAATTACGCTTTTCCCGACGAAACGGTTTTTGAAGATCAATCGGGGAAATGATAAACCACAGGAGGATAATATTCTTTTATGCAATTGACAGTCGGCCAGATTTTAGACGGAAAAGTTACGGGGATAACCAAATTCGGCGCGTTTGTAGACGTAGGTGAGGGCAAAAACGGTATGGTACATATATCGGAGGTTGCCCAGACCTATGTAAACGATATTAACGACCACCTGAAAGTGGGCGATGCCGTAAAGGTTAAAGTCCTTACTATAGGGGAGGACGGCAAGGTAAGTTTAAGCATTAAAAAAGCAATGGAACCGCCCAAAAAGCCTGCTTTTCAACGTAAACCGCGCGAGGGCGCTAAGCCCGAAAACGGAGGCAGCCGCCAACCTAAAAAAACCGAGCCGGTAGACCCGTTTGAGGCGATGATGGCTAAATTCAAACAAACAAGCGACGAAAAGTTTTCGGATCTTAAAAGAAAAAACCCCGAAATCCGCCGTACAAAACGCGGTTCGGGAATGAGATGAATATAATATAAACAAAAACACGCTCGGCGCACAACGGTGCCGGGCGTGTTATCAAGTTTCAGAAGCAAGTTCAATTAAAAAATCTTAGCGAAAAAGACTTAGCAAAGCCTATCCGGCTTTGAAAGTTTTTTCGTTTGACGCTGTGCGCCCCCGTTTTGTTTTCATTCGGCATTTTATCTATACCCACCGCAACCTTGTGCGGTATCGGTTTCCATTCAACCTTACTGAAACAGGCAATTATCAAACTTATTTTCCCGATAATATCAAAAAGCGGGAAGGTAAGGCAATAAAACATTTTTTTGAAAACATTGAATTTTTTAATCCTGCGGTATTCAATTATATAAATATATACCGCGACTATTACGGTTTTAAGGTATGATATCGTAAAATATCCGACTACGGTGTAAAGCGTAAGCATACCTACCGCCGCCCAGCCGTGCAGGCGGAATCTGATGTTGAACCAAATGAAAATATTTTTAAGAAGGGACGGCGCTAAAAAAGTGGTTACCGTCATAAGGCCGCAAAGCACAAGAACCGAGCGCAAAATCAATATCAGTATTCGTTTAAAGAAACTTATAAGTGCTCTCGGGTAAACTATCGAGAGCATATCAAAACTCATAAAACGCAGTTTAAGCCGTGCAAAAAATCCGTCGTTACACAGCCCCTTTTTGGGCATAACGGTGTTTTTAAGAAGTTTACCGCCCGATTCGGCAAGCGCCTGAATGTGGCCTTTCGCCCAGCGTATGCGCTGCCGCAGCGCTATGTACAGATCGGTCGGCTGTTCGTCGTAAAATTCGGCTGCGTGATTGTAAGATATTTTGTATCCGTTTGTGACCGCGTCGGCGCAAAAGGCACGGTCTTCGGTAAGGCTTGTGTAATTCCAACCGTCCTTTACTATTTCGGCGGCAAACATAAATCCCGTACCCTGTATTCGGTGTGCAAGGTGTAAAAGCGACCTCGCACGCCCTTCGGCTCTTGCGGTTCTGAGCCAATGTATGCCGTATGACGCGGCTATCCAGTTATCGTCAAAATTTTTGGTATTGCGGTATGATGTTACAATCTTTTCGCCGGCGTCAAACGCCTCGTTCATACGCGAAATGTAGTCATTTTTAAGCAGATTGTCCGCGTCAAAAATAAAAAACGCTTCAAAGGCATCGTCACCGTAGTCACGCTTGATACATTCAACTAAGAATTGAAGCGCAAAACCCTTTGTACGGTGTGCCGTGTCATACCGTTCATAGCATACCGCGCCGCCCTGCCGCGCTATTTCTGCGGTGCGGTCGGTGCAGTTATCGGCAACTACGAAAACCGTTACAAGTTCTTTCGGATAATCCTGTTCCGCCAGACTTTCAAGCAGTTTGGCTATAACCGTTTCTTCGTTTCTTGCCGCTATCATAACGGCGTAGCGGTGCTGCCGCCGCGCGGTCGGGAATTTGCGGGTCGCAAATAAACCGATTACTGCATAAATTATTTTATAATACAAAAGATAGGTTACGGCAGATGAAATGTAACCTAACCCTTTTACGATAACGTCTTTAAATATGAATTTTAATGTGTTCATAATATCTCCCATCGAATCCAATACAAGACTGACACGAAACATTTTACGACATACGGTAATGATAGTCAACAAAATAAAATAATGTTTAATAATTTTTAAATATATCTTAAATATATCTTTAATAACAGGAATATTTTTACGCTGCATTGACATATTTTAATTAATTAGGACTTGACAAAGCCCGAAATAAGATTTATAATCTTAGATACAGTATTTGTGATTTAGTTGGAGGATTGGCATTATGAAAAAGATTTTATGTGTTGCTATTGCAATAGTACTGGCAGTTGCGGTTTTCGCAGTACCGGTTTCTGCCGCTACCCCGAGGGAGAAAGTTGCGTCTGCTGTAAAGGCGGCTATTCCGAAAGCGTATAATGATCTTTTTGTTGCATCTGTTGACAATATTTTGAATCAGGTTGAAGTAACCGAAGATCAGGCTGCGCAGGTTATCGCCATAATTGACGAGACCAAGGCAAAGCTTCCGGACAGGGGTCACTCGCTTCATCAATATTCGGATGAAGAAAAGGCATACGCAACCGAGCAGTTCGGCAAAGCGTGCGCAGTTCTTAACATAACCTACAAGTTTGTCGCTAAAAAAGGCGCTATCCATGTGGGCGATATTGTTTGCGAACTTTACTACAACAATACCCTTATAGGTGTTCTTGACGGTGATATCGGCGTAAAGAAAACAGGTGCCGATATGTCAAATACCGTTTCGGCTCTTGCAATTGCCGGAGGTGCGGTTCTTATGGCTGCCGCTGCGTTATTTGTTTTCAAAAAGTCCGCAACTGTAGAGGCGTAATTTAAGATTGCAAAATAAAAACAATAAAACCAAGGGGATAAAGCACTTTGTTCTCTTGGTTTTTCCTTTTGTACTGATATTTGCTTCGTTACTTTTAATATCGTTCGGCGCAATTCGACTGGTAGCGGACAGCCCGTCGATAAGCGCATTTTTAGTTCCCCAAGAGTCACAAAACAGTACCGAAAGCAAACCCGATACAAGCAAGGAAACAGAACAGGAAGACGCCTTCCCCTCAATTGCTTACGGCAGCAATTGGGCTACTTTAAATGTTGAAGGATGGACAAAAAATACCGACATTCCCGTGTATTTCGGCGATGAGGACAACATTTTGTCGAAAGGGGCGGGCATGTGGATATGCTCAAGATTTTGCGGACAAAACGGGAAGACGGTAATCTCTGCCCATGTGACTACCGATTTTTACGAACTTGAAACCACACCCGTAGGCGCAATTGTTACGGTAAATACCGTATACGGAGATTACACTTACCGCGTGCGTGAAGTTAAGGTGTTTGACTGTACGGACGGCTCATTAATAGCCCCTGAAGACGGCAAAGATGTTTTGGTTATGTACACCTGTTACCCGCGCTCGGTAGGGATACGCTACACTCCGACCCGTTGCGCCCTGATATGTGATAAAGAAAGCGGAAAGGAATGGCCCGGCTATGGCGCAGACTGATAAAAACTCCTTTAAAAAGGTTGCCGGCATTGTATCCGTCTGCCTTTTTGCGGTTTGTCTTTTGGCAACGCTCGGTTCGGTTATTTGCGCCGAAACGGTTTGCGATAAAGACTTTTACAAAAACGCACTTTGCAGCGATGATTATGCCGATAAAATCTATAACGAACTTAAAACCGCAGCCGAGATAAAAACATATATTTATACCGTACCTGCCGAAATTGCGGACAAACTTTTTACAAAAGAGGAGGTAGTGGCAGACTGTGCGAAATATGCCGAATACCTTTACAATTCCGCAGTTTCGGGCAATACCGAACCGATGACAGTCGAATTTGACGCCGACAATGCTCGCCGAATACTCAGCGAATATATCGCTTCGGGAGGTTCGGAAATATTGAAACCCGAAGATGTTGACGAGTATATTATACCCGAACTTCAGGAACTGTATAATACAAAAATAAATGCCGTCACGATTACAAAGGTTCATTCCCAGTTCAATAAAGCGCTTAAGCCGGCATATATTCTGCGCCGCGGATTTGCGGTGCTTGTGCTGTTGACCACGGCGTTTTTCACCCTCTCGGTCTATTTTGGACTGAGTAATATCAAAAAGAGGTTTTACTCCCTGTCCGGGGTTGCGTTCTGCGTTTCTTCGGCTGTTTTTGCGCCGCTTTTAATAACCGAGCGGTTTGACCTGCCGTCACGGCTTCCGCTCGGCAATTCGCCGCTTAAATACCTTGCCGATTCGATTGTTTATTCCTTTACGGGAAAAGCGCTTATCATAAGCGAAGTTGCCCTTGCAATTTCGCTCGCCTGCCTAATTGCGGCAGCCGCAGTAAGGGCGTTTGCAATGCGAAAATGCGATAAATCCGCCGAAACGGATAATGCCGCCGCACCGACGGGCGGCACCGGAGCTCGTGACGAATAATTAAAATCATAAAACACAAGAAACACAAAATCGGTACCGCTGCCGCGGTGCCGATTTTTTATGCCGAATTTCGGGTAAAACTCTGTTTTGACATATTTTGACCGTCCTCCCCCGTATAATAAAAAGCGCATATGGAATTGAATAGGATGGGGGATAAACAAAACGGTGGTGTAAAATATGTTTGCGAAACTGAAGGAATATAATTTTAAAGAGAAAGTACGGCTCGGGAAAGCGGCAGCAGCGACAGTTTTCCAGATTATTGCGGTATTGCTCGGATTTTTTCTTGCACGGGCACGTTTGCCGGCGGACATTTATCCGCTCGGTGTGGGGTTTGCGGCAGGGATGCCGCTTGAATTTTCGGCAGCGGCGGCAATCGGTGCTTTTGCGGGATACATCCCCGCGCTCAGCGGCAACGCTTTTTCTTACATAGCGGCGGTATTTGCGGTAACATCGGTGAAATTTTTGCTTGGCGGCGGTCGCCGCTCCGCCAACCCGATTTCCCTGTTTCTTATCACATCTGTTTTTTTGGCTGTTTGCCGTTGTTTTGCAGCGGCAGGCGTTAAAAACTATATGCTTGCCGCCGCAGAGGGAGTTATTGCAGGTGGCTACGCTTATTTTGCGGCGCGTTCCGCAAAACTCGAACTCATCGGAGGTTACGGTACTACTGCAGACGAAATCAGCTGCCTTATAGTATCGGTTTGTATAACGCTTACGGGGCTTTACCCCGTAACGGTGGGTAATGCCTCGGTCGGTCGGGTGATGAGCGTGATTTTTATTCTTTTTGTTACAAGAATACGCAATTCCGCCATCGGTGCCGTGTGCGGTACTGCGGTCGGACTTTGTATGGTTTTGGCGGGCGGGGATGTGCACGCCGCTGCGCTTACGGCGATAGCGGGATGTCTGTGCGGTGTTTTCTCGGCTCAATATAAAATAGTGGAGGCCGCCGTTTTTTCCGCCGTGATGTGCGTCTATGTTATATTTAAAAACGCCGCATCCGATTCGGTCGCGTTACTGCTTGAATCGGTAATCGGCGGCGCAATTTTCACATTCCTGCCCGATTGCATTTCGGTAAAAATAAATTCGGCGGTATCGGGCAAGGCGAATATTGAAAATTTTGACGGATTGAGAAAACTGATTGTTCAGCGGCTCGGGCACGCTTCCGTTGCACTGCGTGATGTTTGCGAAACGGTTGAAACGGTTTCCGGACGGCTGAGCGAATTTAACACTCCCGATTTTGAAAAGGTGCTGTCCCTTGTTGAAAGGGACGCCTGCCGCGGCTGCTCATTCAGAATAAATTGTTGGGAAACACGCCGCAAAGAAACGGTTGACGCTATGATTGCCTTTTCAGTGTCCGCAAAACGCGGGGAGCCGCTCTCGATTGCAGATATACCCGTCGGATTTGCCGAAAGATGTTTAAGGCTTGAGTGGGTCGAAACGGCGTTTTCCGACCATTATGCCGATTTTTGCGGAAAAATGGCGGCAGAGCAGCGAATTGTGGAGATGCGTGAGGTTGTGTCCGACCAGTTTAACGGCATTTCCGATATGCTTGCGGATTTGGCGGACGAATTTAAAAATTCGGAAAAATTTGATAATGATACGGCGAAGAAAATATCGGGTGGGCTTAAATCGCTTGATATACGCGTGGCGGATTGCGGCTGCTGTATTGATAAATTCGGCAGAATGTTTGTTGAAATAAAATTAAGCAAAGAACCGGCGCTGCCGTTTAACCGTTTGCGTGTTCTTAACCTCCTTGAAGATATATGCGGCAGAAGGTTTGAGCCGCCGAGCATTATGAAGGCAGGGGGCGAGGTCTATGTCAATGTTACCGAAAAGGCGAATTATACCGTCGAATATGCCGTTAGCAGTTACAATTGCAACAATAATGTTATGTGCGGTGACGCTACCGAATGTTTCTTTGACGGCAGGGGCAGATTTTATATGCTGCTGTGCGACGGTATGGGTAACGGCGGCAGGGCGGCGGTAGACGGTGCAATGGCGGCAGGGCTTATGTCGCGGCTTTTAAAATCGGGATTCGGGTATGAGTGCTCCTTAAAAATTATCAATTCGGCTATGATATTTAAATCAACCGACGAGTCGCTTTCAACCGTGGATATAGCCTGTGTAGACCTATTTACCGGGCAGACCGATTTATATAAAGCCGGCGCTGCGCCGACCCTTGTGCGGCGAAACGGAAGAACCGGCAAAGCGGAATGCCATTCGCTGCCGATAGGGATATTGCGCGATGTGAATTTTGATACCGCCGGCGTTACGCTTAAAGAGGATGATATTGTGCTGCTGATGTCGGACGGTGCGACCGGTGACGGAACCGACTGGATATGCGCGGAACTTGAATCGTGGGGCGACGGTTCCGCGAAACAGTTGTCCGACCATATAATTTCCTGTGCCAGGCGCCGCCGCCGTGATGGGCACGAGGATGACATAACCGTTATATCTGCAATATTGCAAAAAGCGGTGTGATACGGATGCTAAAGCCGCCTGCCAAAATAAATTTCGGCAGACGGCTGTTCTTTATTTTCGGATAAATTATTTGTTTTCGGCGACTATTGCGCTTACAACCTGCGGCGGTGCCTCCTCATATCTTGTGAAGGTGAATACAAATGACGCCCTGCCCTGGGCTATTGAGCGCATAGCGGTTGCAAAGTCGCTCATTTCCGCCATCGGGACCTCGGCGGCTATTTCCTGCATTTTATCTTCCGCCGGGGTGATGCCGAGCATACGCCCGCGGCGCTTGTTTATTTCGCCTATTACATCGCCCATATTTTCGTCGGGTACTTTAACGTAAAGTTCGCCTATAGGCTCTAAAAGAATCGGGTGAGCCTGCGGTATGCCCTCTTTGTAGGCTATTTGGGCAGCCATTTTGAATGACATTTCGGAGGAGTCAACCGGATGGTACGAACCGTCCGTCAGGGTTGCTTTAACGCCTACCATCGGGTAGCCTGCAAGCACGCCTTTTGCCATACTTTCGGTAAGTCCCTTTTCAACGGCAGGGAAGAAGTTTTTGGGAACTGCGCCGCCGAATATCTTTTCTTCAAATACAAGTCCGTCACTGTCGCACGGTTCAAACTCAATCCAAACATCGCCAAACTGTCCGTGCCCGCCTGACTGCTTTTTGTGCCGTCCCTGAACCTTACATTTGTGTGTAATGGTTTCACGGTAAGCTACTTTGGGTACGCTGAGAGTTACTTCAACACCGAATTTTGATTTAAGTTTTGCGGCTATGACATCAATATGTTGTTCGCCCAAGCCTGCAATTATCAGTTCCTTTGTTTCGTTGTTAGGGTAGAATAACATTGTCGGGTCTTCTTCGCCTATCTTTGCAAGTCCAGCCGCTACCTTTTCATCCTCACCCTTATTTTTCGGCCTGACCGCAAGGGTAAGTTGCGGATGGGGGAAGGGCACGCCTGATATTTCTATGCGATGTCCTGCGGCACAAAGCGTATCCCCGGTCAATACGCCGCCGAGTTTTGCAACACAGCAAATATCGCCGGCGCCCACTTTTCCGGCTTCCTCCTGTTTACCCGCCTTTATCCACATAAGTTTTCCGAGTTTTTCTTCGTTTCCTGTTCGGGAATTGATAAGTTTCATATCCGAAGTGATTTCGCCCGAAACCACTTTTATAAACGAGAGTTTTCCTACAAACGGGTCGGCTACCGTTTTAAATACAAGGGCTGCCGCTCGGCCGCTCGGGTCACAGTTCAGTTTACCGTCCGTGCCGTCATTTTTGATGTCATATTCGGCTGCCGCCGCACTCGGTGCAAGTTGCGGCAATAATTCCATCATTATGTCAACCGCTGCGCCGGTCTGGTTAATTCCGCAAAAAACGGGGCAAACGCTGCCGTCCGCCATTCCTTTTGCAAGCGCGGAAGTGATTTCGGCTTCGCTTAACTGCTCACCCTCAAAGTATTTTTCCATAAGCGCCTCATCCGATGACGCTGCCGCTTCTATCATAACCGTCCGCATATTTTCAATGTCCGCATTTTCCGGAACGGGTATTTCGCTGCGGTTTGTTCCGTCGTATTTATATGCCTTATTTTTAATAAGGTCAACAAATCCCAAAACCGAATCGCCTTCTTCAATGGGAACTACAATGGGGCAGATGACGGCGCCGTAGCGCCCGGTAAGGGTGGAAATTACACGGTAAAAATATGCGCGCGAGGAGTCGAGTTTGCCTATAAAGAAAGCACAGGCTTTGTTTTCACGCCTTGCAAGCTCAAAATTAAGCGCAGCCCCTACCGAAAGACCCGATTTCCCCGACAATACCGTAAGTACGGCGTCCGCCGCCGTTACGGCCTCGCTTACGCCGCCGGCAAAATCGAAAAGTCCCGGTGCGTCAATCATATTTATCTTATATTCGCCGCTTTCAAACTGGTAAACGCTTGTCGCAAGCGATGAGCCGCGTTTCTTTTCTTCCGGGTCAAAATCCATAACACAGGTACCGTCGCCCGTTTTGCCGATTCTGTCGGTAAGTCCCGAAATATACAGTATGGCGTCGGCAAGGGTTGTCTTGCCGGAGGATGCGTGTCCTAAAAGTGCAATGTTTTTGATGTGGTCAGCGTTAAATTGTTTCATTTTGGTTCCGCCCTTTTAATGTTATTTATCGGCTGTCGCCGAACGGTGCCGTTTTCACTGCATCGTTTTTTCCTTTTTAAAATTGTATGTACAAGTCTGTTTTCGTATAACCGACTTTAGCAAGCGGCAAAACTTCGTTCTGCCAAAAAGACAACCATTATTTTGTTTAATATACACAAAATATGATGTAAAAAGTTGCAAAACACTATAAATTATGTTTATTATAACAGAAGATTTTTATAATTTCAAGTCCCGGAATATAATTTTACCGGTTTTTCGCAAAAATAATTTCGCCGTAAAAGCCCCGCCCGTCTGCATTTCTGCCGGGCGACCGCCTTTTTAATTATTTTTTGCTCGAAATCTTGATTTAAGGGCGTGAATATGATATGCTGAAAAAAATAAATTTAATTCAGGCTGCCGTCCGCAAACCGGCCTGCACGGCAGACGGCGATAACAACAGAGGCAAAAGAGGGAAGATTATGAATTTTAAATATTTAGAGGAATATCTTGATTACCTTACAAATGTTAAGGGAATACCGGGGGTGGATTGCCTTATAACCCGTGAGGGTGAGGAGATTTACAGGTACGGCAAAGGTATAGCCGATATGGAAAGCGGCAAAAGAATTACCCACGATCAGGTGTACAACCTTTTTTCGGCAAGCAAGCCTATAACCTGCGCCGCGTTTATGCAGCTTGTTGAGCGCGGAAAGGTGAGGCTGATGCAGCCGCTTTATGAAATCTTCCCTGAATTTAAGGATATGCAGGCGCGCATTAACAGGGGGGAGGAACTTGAACCTGCGGAGCCCGTGCGCTTAGTTCACCTTATGTCAATGACGGCAGGCTTTGACTATAACCTGTGGCCCGAGGCTATGAAACAGGTGTATGAAGAAACAAACGGCAGAATGCCCACCGTGCAATCGGTAAAGGCGTTTGCAAAAGCCCCGTTGTGGTTTCAACCCGATACTCATTGGGAGTACAGCGTTTGCCACGATATTTTGGGCGCGGTTATAGAACAGGTCAGCGGTAAAAAATTCGGCGAGTATCTTGCCGAAAATATATTTGAGCCGCTTGGTATGAAAGACACCGGCTTTAACAGGGACGGTATAATGGATCGTCTGGCATCGCTTTATGAATGTGTTGAAACAGGCGAGCCGTTGAAACTCAAAAAAATGCCGCCGATACCTCCTTTTGTATTGGGACCCGAATATGAAAGCGGCGGCGCAGGACTTTATTCTACCGTTGAGGATTATACTAAATTCATTATCGCCATGTATTCGGGCGGCGTCGGCAAAAACGGCAGCCGCATACTGTCCGAAAGTGCCATAAGGGTAATGAGTACGGGAAGACTCAGCGAAACCGCGAAAAAAGACTTTAACTGGGAACATCTGCTCGGTTATAATTACGGGCTGGGCGTTCGCGTCAATGCTCACCCCGAACTGATAGGCTCGTTAAGCCCCATCGGTGAATTCGGTTGGGACGGTGCGGCAGGCGCATATGTACATATAGATCCCGTAAACCGAATAGGAATGTTTTATGCTCAGCATATGACAAACGCATTTTGGCAGGTTATACATCCCAAGGTTAAAAATATGCTCTATTCGTCACTTGATTATTGATAATACTTAAAGCAAAAACTGCGCTTCCGCAAAAAACGGAAACGCAGTTCTTAATTTTTACAGTTTTTTAAGTATGTCGGGGAACGGGGCAAGCGAACGGCGCAATATTCCGTGCATTTCGGCAATCGCAATGCCGTAGTTTGTTATGGGAATTTTATTTTCCGTACACCGCGCTATACGTGATTTCATCTCCCGTTCGCTTATCATACAGGCACCGCAGTGTACAACCAGTGCGTATTTTGAAAGGTCTTCGGGGAATTCGGTGCCCGAAGAATACTCAAATTTCGGGTCTGCACCGCTGTATCTTCTTATCCAATTCGGCAGTTTTACGGCACCTATGTCATTGCATTGGCGGTGGTGCGTGCAGCCTTCCGAAATCAGTACAGTGTCGCTGTCTTTTAAATATTTAAGTTTCGATGCACCTTCAACCGCCGTGACGAGTTCGCCCTTGTAGCGTGCAAACAGTATGGAAAACGAGGTGAGCGGAACATCAGGCGGCACAATTTTGCTTACAAACCCGAATGCCTGCGAATCGGTTATAACAAGTTTAGGATTTTGCGGCAGCAGGTCGAGCGCCTGTTTCAGTTCCGTTTCCTTAACCACGATATTTATGGCGCCGCAGTCTAATACCTCCCGTATCATCTGCTGCTGCGGAAGTATCATTCTGCCTTTGGGGGCGGATTCGTCTATCGGGGTTACAAGCAGCACAACATCCCCGCCTGACACCAAATCGCCTATCAGAGTTTTATGATTTTCGGCTGATTTTGCCAAATGCCCTATCATTTCCTTAAGTTCGTTTATTCCGCTGCCGTTTCTTGCACTTGCGTAGATTGTGTTCTCGCCGTTTTCGGGCACTGATTCAAGCAAATCGGACTTATTGTATACCGTAATAAAAGAAATGCTTTTGGATTTAAAAAGTTCGGTCAGTTCACGGTCAGCCGCCTGCAAACCTTTTTGGGCGTCAACTACCAGTACCGCCACATCGGTTTTTGAAAGTACTGCCAGCGCACGTTTTACGCGCATTTCGCCAAGAGTGCCCTCGTCGTCAATTCCCGGGGTGTCCGTTATCACGACCGGCCCCAATGGCAATATTTCCATTGCTTTTTGCACAGGGTCGGTCGTTGTGCCCAAAACTTCCGAAACAAGCGAGAGTTTTTGCCCCGTTACGGCGTTTACAACACTGGATTTGCCTGCGTTACGCAGCCCGAAAAAACCTATGTGTACCCGCTCTGCCGATACTCTGTCATTAAGTCCCATTAAAATATGCCTCCCTTTAACGGCGCACAGCACGATTTAAAAATAATTCTTTAATTTAGAATCTGAAATCGCGGCTGTCCGATGTTTTGATTTTTTCAACCCGCTCCCGTGCAATGTTCCTTACTTTTTCGGACGGTATTTTGTTAAGTTCGCTCTCTATCAATTTAAAGCCGACTTCTTTGGTTTCGTCCGACGCATAATCAACAAGATATTCGGTGAGGGTCATAAGGGCGTTGGGGTGGCAGCAATTAAGTATCTGCCCGTTTTTACACAGGCTCATAAAACGGTCGCCTGTGCGTCCCTCGCGGTAGCAGGCGGTACAGAATGACGGAATGTGCCCCGTTTGCATAAGCCATCTTACAACATCGTCAAGCGTTCTCTGATCCGAAACGTCAAACTGTTCCGAATCGTGGGGACGTTCTTCTTCACAATATCCGCCTACGGAGGTGCGTGAAGCACCGCTTATCTGCGAAATGCCGTAATTAAGCACATTCCCCCTTACGGTTTCACTCTCTCTTGTGGATATTATCATACCGGTATACGGCACGGCTATGCGTATGCAGGCAATTATTTTTGCAAACATATCGTCGGATATTCCGTTGTCAAAAACATCGGGGTCAATATCGTCGGCGTGTTTAACGCGCGGCACGCTTATTGTGTGCGGGCCTACCCCGTGTACCGCTTCAAGGTGTTCGGCATGCATAAGCAATCCCGCAAATTCATAACGGTACCCCTCAAGCCCGAACAGAACGCCGAGCCCTACATCGTCAATCCCGCCTTCCATAGCGCGATCCATTGCCTCGGTATGATAGTCGTAGTCGTGTTTCGGCCCCGTCGGGTGCAGTTCAAGGTAACTTTTTTTGTTATAAGTTTCCTGAAACAGTATATATGTGCCTATTCCGGCTTCTTTAAGTTTGCGGTAGTTTTCGACCGTTGTTGCCGCTATGTTTACGTTAACTCGGCGGATGTCACCGTTTTTATGGTGTACCGAATAAATGGTTTTAATGCAGTCAAGTATATATTCAATCGGGTTGTTTTTCGGGTCTTCGCCCGCCTCTATCGCAAGGCGTTTATGCCCCATATCCTGTAATGCGATAACCTCTTTTTTAACCTGCTCCTGCGTCAGTTTGATTCTTGCTATATGTTTGTTTTTCATATGGTACGGGCAGTAGACGCAGCCGTTTACGCAGTAGTTTGAAAGGTAAAGCGGAGCAAACATAACAATGCGGTTGCCGTAAAACGCCTGTTTTATCTCGTTGGCAAGTTCGTACATTCTTTGTACCCTTTCAGGGTCTTCACAGGCAAGAAGAACCGATGCCTCACGGTGGGTAAGCCCTGCGCAGGTAACGCCGCTGCCGCTTTTTTTCGGGCGGGCTTTTTCCAAAAGGCTGTCAATAAGTTCTAAATTATTTTTGTTTTGGTCGGCATAGGCAATTGAAGCCAATATTTCCTCGTGATTTATAAATTCTTCGGCTTTTAAAGATTTAATATCGTATACAGCCATAATAATTGATATCTCCTTTTTTCAGATTTCGTTTTTAATGTCGCCGCGGTCGGTCACAATTTCGTAACCGATTGATTTCATCCGCGCGTTCAGGCAGTTTTTACATTCTGCCGATTCTTCGCCCGTGCATATCTTATTGTCGTAAAGCGCATATTTTTTTCTTACGGCAACGGGCGAAAGGTTGGGCATAACAACGTTTGCGCCGGATTTTATACCTTTTTCACGCCCCAACGGGTCTACCGTGCCGAGCGCTGTTGTGGACGGCAGCAAAATATTGGGTTTAATAAGCCGTATGAGCGATAAAAGGTAGGTTGTAAGTTCCGCCGTCCCGGCGGGAAAATCTGCAAACGGCGTGTCGCTTTGCGGTATAAACGGGCCTATCCCGCACATTTGGGGCGAAAACTCCTCAATAAATTTAAGGTCTTTTGCCAAACAGCCGGCGGTCTGGTAAGGCGAGCCCACCATAAATCCGCACCCGACCTGAAATCCTAAACTTTTAAGGTCGTGCAGGCAGCGCATACGGTTATCAAACGACATATTGCTCGGGTGCAGTCTGGCATAATGCTCACGGTCGGCTGTTTCGTGCCGCAAAAGATAACGGTCGGCACCCGCTTTTTTCATTTCGGCGTAATCCTCGGTCGGGTATTCTCCGAGTGAGAGGGTGACGGCGCAGTCGGGGTAAATCTCCTTGATCTTTTTGACGGTTATGCACACGCTTTTAACCGGTATAACCCCCTCGCCCCCTTGTAATACAAAGGTTCTGAAACCGAGGTCGTAGCCGTTTTTACAGCAGGTAAGGATCTCGTCTTCACTTAAAATGTAACGGTCGCAGGCGGCGTTTGATTTTCGTATGCCGCAATAAAAGCAGTCGTTTTTACAGCAGTTGCCTACTTCAATAAGTCCGCGCACATAAACGGCGTTGCCGTATATTTTTCGCCGTATTTTGTCCGCACGGGAAGCTGCGTCGTCGGCAAGTTCGGGTGTTCGAAGTTCAATCAATTCGCAGTATTCCGTTTCGGTCAGGCTTTTGCCGCTTTCCAGCCTTCCAAGCAGTTCAGCGCCTCTATTCATCATAAACTACGTTGGAGTATGCTGTCTTAACGCTTACGCCCTCAATGTTGCCGAGTTTTCCCGCAAGCGCTGCTATGGTATCCTGCGGCGCATCCAGCGCAATTGACACAATGTGGATGTTTCTTGTCTTGTAAGGCAGACCCATCCTGCCGATTATGTATTCGCCGTATTCGTGCAAAGCCGTGTTAAGTTGCTCGGCTGAGTCACTCTTTTCAACAATTATCGCCACTACGGCAACTCTTTTTTGCATAATTGTATTCATCTCCTTTTAAATAAAAAGCGCCCCGTTCAGGGGCGCAGTAATCCGCAAAATACAACTGTTATGATTTCCTGCGCCCTTCAGTCAGGTTACCCTTTCGGTTGGGCATATAAAATATGTTATCATCATTATATCATGTTTATCGGTAGGTTTCAAGAATTATATTTTACTCATATTGAAAAAGATTTCACGCGTGGTATAATTATATGTAAACAATTTGTAAACTTATTTAATTTGTTGTCACAACCTATGCAACAAATGCCGTTTTTTCGCCTATTAGTGAGGGGGTTTATACCTCCATCATAAAATTAGGAGTGAAAAACGTTGTATATCAAAAAAGTATGCGGATATGTTATCCAAGGAACAGATGCATTTATGGATGAAAAAGGCGCCTTGGATAGTTTCAACCCGCAAACAATTCAAAGCAAAAGGTTTAAATGTTGGGTCAATTATTCGGGGGTAGGATTTGTGAAAAATGCGAAGATTATGAAGGGGAAATTTATTACATGGATGAAAAGCCTGAACCTGAACCCCCGATACACATTAATTGTCGGTGTGAAATTGTTCCCATGCAGGCAATCATAGCAGGCGGCGCAACAAATGACGGCGACAACGGCGCAGACTGGTGGTTAAAAAAATTTGGGTGTACTTCCTAAGTATTATATAACTGCGGAAGAATTGGAAAAATTGGGGTGGAACTACGGGGATAGACCCTCAAAATATGCCCCCGGACGGATGCTAACCTGTGGAGAATATGATAATGACGATGGTCACTTACCTCAAAAAAGCGGACGAATATGGTATGAAGCAGATATAAATTATACGCCCGGTCGGAGAAACAGGCACAGGGTCGTTTGGTCAAACGACGGACTTATATTTGTTACGTATGACCATTATGAAACATTTTACGAAATAGTATAGGAGATGGCAGCAATGAAAAAAGAAAAAGTAATAACGCTTGATTTAACCGGTTGTGAAAATCGGAGGGAACTGCACGAAAGGATAAGAATAGCCTTTGATTTCCCGAAGTGGTACGGCAAGAATTGGAGTGCATTTTGGGATTTGCTGAGAACCGATTGCGACGCGAACAAAATAACGGTAATCGGGGAAAGCACGTTGCCCGATAAATTTAAGAGGGATATTGAACAACTTAATGAAATATTGGAGGATGTTCTTAAAGACCGTGAAAGAACCGGCTGGAAATTCAGTTACGAAATAAAAAATTAATGCGGCACGCCGATCCCGTACTCCGCACCAAAATACGGCGGTCGCTGCAGTGTGACAGGTTCGATACGCAGAAAAATACTTGCTGTTGTGAATTGTGCCTGCTGAACGGGCGGCGACACGATCTTAGTGTAAAATAAATGTAGAAAAAATAGTACAAGAGTATGCCAAAATGTGTTTTAATAAGGTTAAACGATCTAAAACACTAAGGAGGCGCATACTCTTGTGAAAAACAGTATAACACAGATAACGGAAGATTTCATCAAAAAAATCGGAGAAATATTAAAAGAAAGTGAAAAACTTTACGAGACAGAAGAAAAAATCAAATTGCAAGCGCAAAATTTAGCAACAAGCCTTGTGGAACTCTTTATTGAGCAGATAGATAATGAAATATTAGGGGATAAGAAAAAGAGAAAACGGAGGGCTATAGCGTTGAAAGACGCGGAGACAGAAGAAGTATATTGTTTTCTTACGGTCAGGTTGAATTTGAGAGAACCTATTACAAAAAAGTTTCGGGCGGATATGAATATCTTGCGGATACAGTTGTAGGCATTAACGAACGGGACAGAATAAGCGAAAATGTGCTATGCAGCCTTGCTGCAGGCGCAAAGGATATGTCTTATGCAAAGGCAAGCGGGCATATTACGGGCGGCAAAATAAGCCGACAGACTGTAATGAACTGTGTGAGAGAAAGTAGGGCTGAAGTTACAGAAAGCACTGAAAAGCGGGCAGTCTCAGAGCTGCATATTGACGCGGATGAGGCTCATGTAACCCTGATTGGCGGTAAAAAGAGCATTGTTCCGCTTGTCAGCGTTTATGAGCCTTAACTTTTCTTATATTCGAAAAATTATACTCCCAAGACTGATTAAATCAACTAAGTAGATTATATATAAATAATTATCAATTTTCAAGTGCATTATAGAAAATAATAAAAGAAAATAGTATAATCGAAGTGATATTTTAATGAATTAAAATTAATTAGTAAATAGTAGTTTATGTATGAATGTTTTTTGAAAGTTGTAAAGAGTCAATTAACAATGTTGAAAATATTTATTGTTAAATATGTGAGAGGAATATAAAAGTTAAAGAGGCTCTTCTTCAAATTTTGTGTAAACACACTTTAACGGTACAAGAATCAGAATTTATATCGTGGCGTGTGAGCCGCAAAACGGCTTACACGCCGTAATTGCATTTTAGCGGAAATAACGCGGCAAGTTGAGAGTAAATTTCGCCCCAGTCTCTGCGCCGGCCTGTCCATTTTTTCGTAATATCGACCTGGGCGAGATAAAGCA
>CAVGND010000018.1:0-29953 GCA_963630555.1 Roseburia intestinalis
ACGGTCAAAACCCACCTCCCTCGTCAGAGGGAGGCAAGAACTTATGCGTACCGTCAGACTGTTAATCTACCGTCGGCGCGCAAGCCGCCGTTACCCACAATCTCTTGGCCCCATCTGACGAGGGGGCTGGCAAAACCGTAGGTTTTGACTGAGGGAGAGATACCTAAGGCTAACGGCAACCTTATTTTTTTATCTAACATCTACAGTCTAACATCTAATGTCTAGAACGGGAGGCAAGAGCAAGTGCGTGCAGTCAACGCTTAAACCACAGCAACTCGCATCTGGTATTTGCCGTCTGTCGTCTGACATCCGAAATGGGGCAAGAACTTTCATTTCAAGCTATTATCATATGAATATTTTTCCGCAAAATCCGTTGCACGGTTCGACGAAAAATTCAGTATTTCCGCTTTCTTACTTGACAATATACTCGGGGGGGGGTATACTTAATGTAGGTTTTTGGTTTTTTGCACCGAATTTTCCAGTTTTTACTTGTATTATGATTGGCGAAGCCGTTGACAAAATATGTTTATTGTGCTATCATATTCAGGTAGCCGCCGTGTTTCGGCTTTTTTTACGACACGGCCGGGATTATATGCTCTTTGAAATTTATTGTTACGACATAATGAAAATTATGCCGTAAATATTTTTTATGTTTTATCCATTCAATCGTTTGGAATAAAATGTTGAGCGGAGGGCAACAAAGCCGATTATGACGAAGTTTAGCCGAAAAGCCGTTGTACTCCGATTGCATTTAAAAGAGGTGGTAAAAATGGCTGCGGGCAGAGAAGCAAAAAAGCAGGATATGCTGAATACGATTCTGCGGATTTATGTCACTCAGGGGCTTGAAAACACAAGTATGAGAGATATATCGGCTGCATTAAAAATCAATATATCAACGGTTTATGATTATTTTAAATCTAAGGAAGACCTTGTAATTGAAAGTGCAAAGTACTATATGCAGCAATTGGAGGAAAAGTTTGAAGAAGAATACCGCCAAATAGCGGCGGATTTAAAAACCGAAGTGAAGCGTGTTTTCGATTTGCTTATCGGGGAAAAACAGAATTTGCGTTTTATCTATCAGGTAATATCAAGCCCGATGTATGGGGAACGCGGCAGACGCGAACTTGCGAAGATTTATACCGAGTATATGAAGTTTTCGGATATACTTGCCGTTAAATACGGAATCGACCCCGAACGGTTTGAAGAAGCGTTCCTTCTCTTTGTCGCAACGGTGCATGATTTCTGCCTGTGGGATAATGAGGAATTCGTTGATAAAAAACTGAAATGTATTTACTATTTGATTGATAAAGAACTTGAAAAGAATGCGACGCTTAGGTAAAAACACGATTTCGGCGTCAGCCAACAGCAAAAGGAGTTATTTTTTATTATGGAACAAGAAAAGGAAATAAAGGGCATAAACATTGCGGACGCCTTGACGTTAATCAGACATTATTTCTGGCTCCTTATTATAACCACCGCCGTTTTCGCTTCCGTTGCATTTACGGGTGTAAAGTATTTTACAGATGATACATACACCGCAACGGGCGTTTTATATGTAAGCAATAAAAGCAGCAACGATACCACCGATAATACGGAAGGCTCCATACAGAAAAGCGATATTGATACCTCAAAGACCATAAGCGCAACGTATATAGAACTTTTGCAAACCCGGGACTTTTTGGAAACCGTCAGCGATAAATTGGGCAACGCGTTTTCCTGGTCTGAAATCAAATCAATGCTGACAATTTCGTCGGTGGGAGATACCGAACTTCTTAAAATTTCGGTTACGACCGAAAGTGCCGAGGATTCGTTCAGAATTGCACGAAGCATAATTTATCAGGCGCCGGAAAAATTATTGGAGATTTACGACGGCGGAAAAGTAAGCATAGCCGACGATGTATATAAACCTTCCGCCCCCGATGATAAAAGGTTGATGATGAAGACCGTTTTGGGCGGTGTTATAGGGGCTGCCATAGGGTTGGCTGTAATTTTTGCAAGATATATTTTCGATCGGAAAATACACAGCAGTTCGGAGATATCAAAAAAATACGGTGCCTTTGTTCTCGGGGAATTGCCGAATTTGAATATCGGGTCTTCGGCTAAAAGGGGCTCAAAAAACAAAGTTGAGGACGGTACGGAAAAAATCTTAAGCAAGGACACGCCGTTCGATGTTTCCGAAACATATAAATCGATAAGAACAAATATAATGTTTTCCACCACAAAAACAAAAGGTGGAAAAGTGATTTTGGTATCAAGTTCCTGCCCCGGAGAAGGAAAAACGACCACGTCAATCAATATGGCTATCACGTTTGCTCAAACCGGTGCAAGAGTAATATTGTTGGACTGCGATTTAAGAAAATCAAGGGTGCATCGCTATTTACAGATTGAAAGAAAATCCGGTCTTTCCAATGTCGTGTGCGGATATACAAAACTTGACGATGTTATACAAAAAGATGTCAGGGTAAATCTGGATGTCTTAACTGCCGGTGAAATACCTCCCAATCCGGCGGAACTTTTAGGTACTGCCGAATTCAAGAATGTACTTGAACAATTAAAAGAGAAATATGATTACATATTTATAGATACCCCGCCGCTGACGGTAGTTACGGACGCTTCGATAATTATGAACAGTTGTGACGGCACCGTTATTGTGGCTCGCGAGAATGTTACTACGTTCGATATGATGGATGTAAGTATGGGCGAAGTATCACGGTCGGGAGCAAAACTTTTAGGAGTTATTCTGTTGGACAGTACGGAGCGCCAGAGAAAATACGGATATTACAGAACATACAGACACGGTTACAAGTACGGTTACAAGTACGGTTACAAGTATAAGTATGATTATAAATACGGAGATGATAAAACGGATAAGAGGTGACAACATAGATGATAGATTTACACTCGCATTTTTTACCGGGGATTGATGACGGTTCAAAAAATGCCGCTCAAAGTATTGCTATGTTGAAAGAAGCCTTTGCGCAGGGTGTTCGGCTATGTGTCGCAACACCTCATGCGATAATCCACTCCGACAATGATATTAAGGAGTTTTTACTTGCAAGAGAAAAAGCATTCGCACTGCTTAAATCAAGTTTGTCAAATATAAATGATATTCCGCAACTCTCGGTCGGAGCAGAGGTTTATTTGGATAATGACATTAACCAATATAAAAACACAGAAGGGCTCTGTATTTACGGTACAAATGCTTTGCTTATAGAATTCCCCCTTTCAAGACACATTTCAAAATATGCCGAAGAATGGTTTTATGAGTTGAACCGCAAAGGAATTGTCCCCGTTGTCGCACATATAGATCGGTATGAATTTTGGGAGGAAATTTTTGAAAGAATGGAAGGATTGAAAGTTAATTATCAAATCAACGCCGCCAAATTCCTGTCAATATCGGGAAGAATGCAATTGCGAAAAATAATGAAATATGATAAGAACTTTATTATTTCAAGCGATATGCACAACACTTCAACCCGTGCCTGTAATATGGCTGCGGCATATAAAAAGGCAAAAAGCAAATATCCGCATATTGCGGAAGACCTGTTTTTAAATAATGCAAAAAATATTTTAAACACGGTGAGTTTGCTTTAAATAATATTTATACTGAATCGGAGCATAAAAATCACCTTGCGCCTGTATAAAATTTGCGGAGGAAAGTATGGAACTTAAACCGTTCGAAAACAAAATCTGGCTGGCTTCGCCGACAATGCACGGTGAGGAACTTCAGTATATGACGGAAGCCTACAAGACCAACTGGATGTCCACGGTCGGCGCAAACATAGATGAAGCGGAACGCATCGCGGCTGAAAAATCCGGCATGAAATATGCGGTCGGACTTTCTTCCTGCACCGCCGCACTCCATCTGTGCGTGAAACTCGCGGGCGAGAAATTGTACGGCAAACCCGCCGTTTCCCACGGCAGCTTGGAAGGCAAGCGTGTCTTCTGCTCCGATATGACCTTTGATGCAACGCTTAATCCGGTAGTTTATGAAGGTGGCATTCCCATCTTTATTGACACGGAAGCGGCATCTTGGAACATGGATCCCGCGGCACTGGAAAAGGCGTTTGAACTGTATCCCGATGTTAAACTTGTTGTCTGTGCAGAACTTTACGGCTTTCCCGGACGCATTGACGAGATTAAACGTATCTGTGAGAAGCACGGTGCACTTCTGATTGAGGATGCCGCCGAAGCGATGGGCGCAACCGTGGACGGCAAGCAGTGCGGGAGTTTTGGCGACTACAGTGCCATCAGTTACAACGGAAACAAGATTATCACAGGTTCTTCCGGCGGTTGCCTTTTGACGAATAGTTTGGAAGATGCGAACAGAGTTCGCAAGTGGAGTACACAGAGCCGTGAGGCTGCTCCCTGGTATCAGCACGAAGAAGTGGGCTATAACTACCGCATGAGCAATGTTATCGCTGGCGTTGTCCGTGGGCAGTACTGCCACCTTGAGGAGCATATTGAAGCTAAGAAGGCGGTCTATGAGAGATATAGAGAGGGACTTAAGGACTTGCCGGTTAAAATGAATCCAATCACAGAGGGCACTGAGCCGAACTACTGGCTGTCCGCTCTGATTATTGATAAAGAGGCGATGTGCGAACAGGTTAGGGATGACAGCAAGGCGTTATACCGTTCCGAACCCGGTAAGTCCTGCCCGACAGAGATACTGGAGGCGTTAAGTTATTTCAACGCTGAGGGACGCCCGATATGGAACCCCGTGCGCCATCAACCTGCATTTTGCGGGTTGCGTCCGAGAATGGCGGCGTAGAGAACAAAAATGGTGCTGGGAGTAACAGGAAATATGGTAAAAATGGCTGAAAAGCGGTGTTTCTTGATGCTGATAGATACATATTGAGGGCGTAGGAGAGCAGTAGACGAGCAGTAGACGACCCTCACAAAAATATGGGTTGATGACGCACGGGGTAGGTAGACAGGTGAACGATAGCCACAGGGCGGCAACTTGGAGTGAACAGAGGGCTTGAAACCGCTGATTTTCAGGGTAATAGGCGCTGTGGCTGACCCTGTGGGTTGATAACGCACGGGGTAGGTAGACAGGGCGAGGGTTGATGACGCACGGGGTGGGTAGACACGCCGGTCTCTGAAAAAGAGATGTACATAGTACCGCATGAGACGGCAAAAAAGAACCACAGTAGTGTGGCGATAGAAAAGGGAGAACTAAGTAATGGACGAGCGTTTTCGCGGAATTGAAAAGTTTGATAAAAAAGTCTGGCTCGCCACGCCGACCATGCATGGCGAAGAGCTGAAGTATATGACGGAAGCTTACGCGACCAACTGGATGTCCACAGTAGGTGAAAACATCAACGAAGTGGAACGCATCGCGGCTGAGAAGGCTGAGGTGAGATATGCGGTGGGACTTTCTTCTTGCACGGCTGCATTGCACCTGTGCTGCAAGCTGGCGGGTGAGAGGCTGTATGGAAAGCCTGCGATAAGTCACGGAGCATTAGAGGGTAAGCGGGTTTTCTGCTCCGATATGACCTTCGATGCAACGCTTAATCCAGTGGTTTATGAAGGTGGCATTCCTGTGTTTATTGATACGGAAGCAGAGTCTTGGAACATGGATCCGGTGGCACTTGAGAAGGCGTTTGAACTGTACCCCGATGTGAAGCTCGTGGTATCTGCTGAACTCTACGGTTTCCCCGGACGGATCGATGAGATTAAGAGGATCTGTGAGGAACATGACGCTCTTCTCATTGAGGATGCTGCCGAAGCAATGGGCGCGACTGTGGATGGTAAGCAGTGCGGTTCTTTCGGTGATTACAGCGCCATCAGCTATAACGGCAATAAGATCATCACGGGAAGCTCTGGCGGTTGTCTGTTGACTAACAATATAGAAGATGCGAACAGGGCTCGTAAATGGTCTACACAGAGCCGTGAGGCTGCTCCATGGTATCAGCACGAAGAAGTCGGCTATAACTACAGGATGAGCAATGTGATTGCAGGAGTAATAAGAGGACAGTATGAACACCTTGAGGAGCATATTGAACAGAAGAAGGCGGTTTATGAGAGGTATAAAGAAGGGCTTAAAGACCTGCCTGTGTCTATGAATCCGATCACAGATGGCACACAGCCGAACTATTGGCTGTCTGCTCTAATAATTGATAAAGAGGCCATGTGTCAGCAAGTTAGGGATGATAGTAAGGCGTTATACAGGAGTGAAAAGGGCAAATCCTGCCCGACGGAGATACTGGAGGCGTTAAGTTATTTCAACGCTGAGGGACGCCCGATATGGAAATGTATGCATCTCCAGCCAATGTATAGGATGCATCCGTTTATCACACGAGAGGGCAACGGCAGAGCAAGAACAAACGCCTATATCGCCGGTGGTTGTGAGGATGTCGGGGCAGATATCTTTGAGAGAGGTTGCTGTTTGCCGAGCGATAACAAGATGACGGCGGAGGAACAAGAAATCGTGATTGAGATTATTAGACGGTGTTTTGGATGAAAATTCTTGCTTGATAGGAAAGATTATCCACTGAATGGAGACAGAAGAAAATAGATGATAATACTTTGGATTATCCTTGGGATTGTGATTATAGCGGCTGTGGTTGCTGTGATTGCAGGGGTAGCGGATGCTATAAGCCGACGAGAAAGCAGTCACAAGCCCTACGGACCATATGAAAAATACATAAAAAGACCGCTGGATGCATTTCTGGCAACAGGGGCACTGATTGTTTTCAGTCCGATATTATTGATCACAGCCATTCTTGTAAGAGTGAAGTTGGGAAGTCCGGTGTTATTTTGCCAAGAGCGCCCAGGGAAAGATGAGAAAATTTTCAAGCTTTACAAGTTCCGTACCATGACGGATGAACGGGATGAGAACGGGGAGCTGTTGCCAAATGATATGAGACTGGTTCCGTTTGGTCGCAAGTTGAGGTCAACATCACTCGATGAACTACCAGAGCTTTTTAATATAGTAAAAGGCGATATGGCTATCATCGGTCCACGACCTCTGTTAATAAGATATTTACCCGCATATACGGAAGTAGAGAAGCACAGACATGATGTTCGTCCGGGGCTATCAGGACTTGCACAAGCAAATGGAAGGAATTTTGTCAAGTGGGATCAGCGCCTTGCTTATGACGTTGAATATGTAAATAAAATAACTTTTATAGGAGATCTAAGAATCATCGCAAAGACGATTTCAAAGGTGTTTTCGCATAGCGATGTGGCGGAAAACCCAGATGACATTGATGAGGGATACCTTGATGAAATCCGAGCAGTTGATATTAAGTAAGTGAGGAATGATAGGATGAAGACTATTTTAATTACCGGAATCGGTGGTTTAACGCCGAGATCTATTGCGACAATTATTCGAGAAAATCATCCGGATTATAGACTAATTGGTTGTGACGTTGAGAAGAAGGCCATAGGCTTTTTTATGAAGACCAAAGAAGGACGTAATCTAATTGATGAATATTTTGTTGCGCCACAGTGCGATGACGATTCTTACTTTCCTTGGATAGAAGAATTGGTTGATAAAAAGAGCATTGACTATGCTTTTGTTCAGCCGGAATCGGAGATAGTCGCATGGGGCGATTATTATGAGAAAAATGGCAAATATCCCTGCCCTGTTTTTATGGGAAGTAAATTGCTTTCTGTTTCGTTAAAGGATAAGTCTATCATGGCTGAATTGCTTGAAGGAACAGAGTTTATTCCTAAGACCATTAAGGTTACTCAGGACTGTCCTCGCTTTGAAGATGTTGAGAAGGAGATAGGATTCCCGTGTTGGATCAGAGCAACGGAGGGAACAGGCGGTCTTGGGTCGCTGCGGCTTGATGACATTAGTTCTTATAAATCATGGTTGTTTATCAATAGCCGAATACCTGAATTTACGGTCAGCGAGTTTTTGACAGGACGCCACCTTGCTAACCAGATGCTCTATTATAACGGTGAATATGTCAAGGGTGCGGCTTTGGAGTGTGTGGAATATGTAATGGCTAACACGGCTCCTTCCCACGTGACAGGCAATACTCACTTCGGCAGATTTCTTAATGAAAATCATATCAATGAGTTCTGTGATCGTTGCATTAAATACCTTGAAAATAAGCTCGATGTTCCGGCTCACGGAATTCTTTCTTTCGACTTGAAAGAAGACAAGGATGGAAATTTAAAAGTGACTGAAGTGAACATTCGCCATATGGCCTATACAGGTGTTATGGCACATGTTGGCTTCGACCTGATTGAGGATACGATCAGAATTCATGAAGATGGAAATGCAGACAATGTAAGGCGTGATCAGTACCATCACTTCGAGAAACCATACATATTCCTCCGTGATGTGGATATAGAGCCTATCGTATTGAATAGTGAGGAAATTTTCGACGAACTCTCCCATAATCGGGGGGGGGTATAGCCATAAACAGATCTCACTGCTGCCTCTGACAAGTTTGGAGGTGGCGGCTTGATATCTGTATACACACTTGAACAATCAGGACAATGGGATTCTATTGTACAAACATTTAAGAAGCACGATGTCTACTGGCTAAGCGGATATGTAAAGGCATTTCAGATTCATGGTGATGGCGAGCCACTGCTGTTCTTCTTTGATAATGGGGCTACTCGTGGAATCAATGTGGTGATGAAACGGGATGTAGCCAAAGATGAACACTTTCGAGGGGCGCTAGAAGAGGGGCAATATTTCGATTTTGCAACTCCTTATGGCTATGGAGGATGGATTATCGAAGGAGAAGATAGCAAGGAACTCTTTGAAGCTTATACAGCGTGGATGAATCAAAATGAAATTATTAGTGAATTCGTTAGATTTCATCCAATGATACAAAACCATGAGCCTTGCAGAGATTTTTACGATATTGTTCAGTTGGGAGAAGTTGTTCATATGGATTTGTCTTCTCCGGAGGATATCTGGAACAATATTGTAAGCAAGAACCGCAATATGATCCGGAAAGCAGAGAAGAATGGCATCAAGGTTTACAATGGTAGATTCCCGGAGATTTATAGAAGATTCCGAGATATCTATAATGGCACTATGGATAAAGATAATGCCGAAGCCTACTACTATTTTAACGAGAAGTTTTACGATTCTGTGTTGGATGATCTGCCGCAGAATGCACAGGTATTCTTTGCAGAGAAGGATAGCGTTGTGATAGCCGCATCAATTATGCTTGCGGCTAATGGACATATGAATTATCACCTATCCGGTAGCTTGAAGGAATATAGATCTCTTGCTCCTACCAATTTACTTCTTTATAAAGCAGCTCTTTGGGGCTGCGCAAATGGCTGTAGAACTCTGTATCTTGGCGGAGGAGTCGGATCGGGTGTGGACAGTTTATTTAGGTTTAAGAGAGCCTTTTATAAAGGTGAATTAAATCATTTCTATATCGGAAAGCGGATATGTAACCGTGAAAAATATGATGCACTTCTCAGAATGAGAACTGCGATAGAAAATCAGGGATATTTCCCTAAGTACAGAGGCTGAATTGGATGAATGTATTGTTTTTAAGCTTGATGGGCTACAGTTCAATAAAAAATCGTGATATTTATACTGACTTGTTGCGTGAGTTTATCGCGCAAGGACATCGTGTCTATGTTGTGTCTCCTGCCGAGAGGCGTCAGGGTATAGAGACTGGGCTTATTGAGGAAGAAAACAGTACTATTCTCAGGGTGAAGACTGGCAATATACAGAAAACAAATTTGATAGAAAAAGGCCTCTCCACGGTTATGTTGGAGTCACAGTTTGTAGCAGCTATTAAGAGGTATTTTAACGATATAAAATTCGAGCTCATTCTGTATAGCACACCACCCATTACTATAGCAAATGCTGTTGAGTATGTGAAAAGGAGAGACAAGTCTACAACTTACCTTATGCTAAAGGACATCTTCCCACAGAATGCTGTAGATATTGGAATGATGACCACATCCGGTTTGAAAGGGTTGCTTTATAAAACTTTTCGAACCAAAGAGAAAAAACTGTACTCACTGTCTGATCGAATAGGATGTATGTCTCAAGCAAATGTGGAATATGTGCTGAAGCATAATCCGGAAATACCAAGAGAATGTGTGGAAATAAGTCCTAACTGTGTGGAAGTTGTAGATATGAGTGTGTCTGAAGATGACAGGCGAGCGATGCGGGATAAGTATGGCATCCCGCAGAATAAAACGGTCTATCTCTATGGAGGAAATCTGGGTAAGCCTCAAGGTATAGATCATATGATTGCTTGCTTAAAGAGTCAGAAAAATAACGAGAAAGCGTTTTTCCTAATTGTCGGATCCGGCACTGAATATCCCAGAATTGAGGAATGGGTAAAGGCGGAGCCACAAAAGAATGTAAAGTTGATGAGCAAACTGCCGAAGGAAGATTACATAAAAATGGTTGGTAGCTGCGATGTTGGTCTTCTTTTCTTAGACTACCGGTTCACGATTCCAAATTTTCCGAGCAGACTTGTTGATTATATGCAATCCAAGCTCCCTACGCTGGCATGCACTGACCCGATTTCTGATGTTGGAAAGGTTATGGTGGATGGTGGTTTTGGCTGGTGGTGTGAGAGCAACAGTGTCGATGCTTTCGAGAAAGTGGTAGAAGAGTCTTTAAAGTCAGATACCAAAGCTATGGGTGAGAAAGCATTCAAATACCTCAATGAGTTTTGGAATGTTAAGAAACAGTATGCAGATATTGCGAAAAGTATAGGTTGGATAAAGGGTTGATGAAATGAAATTATTGGTAGCAACAGATGCTCATATTTTTAGGACTCCTGATGGACGACATTGGGCAAAAAGTATTTATGGATATAGCTTCTGGACACGCTATCTTGAAGTTTTTGATTCGGTTCGTATTGTGGCCAGAGTTAAAGATGTACAGAAGATTGATTCAAAGAAGTTATTGGTAGAGGGTGTCGGCGTAGAAGTAATTGGTATCCCTTTTTATCAAGGACCTAAGCAGTTGCTGAAGCAGTACATGAAGATACAGTGGAAGCTAAAAGGAATCGATAACGGATGTGATGCGGCTCTTCTTCGTATGCCAAGTCAGACGGCGACAATGGTATGGAAACATTTGAGGAAAGGACTTCCACTAGCCGGTGAAGTCGTATATGACGTGATGGACGATGTGAACCTTCCGGGTCAAAATCCATTAATCAAGACGCTCCATGTGATTACATCCAATAATATGAAGAGATTTTGTCTTGAGGCAAACGGTGTGTCATATGTCACAGAGAATTCAATTCAGAAACACTATCCCTCGTATGCGAGGCTGCATGGCGAGAGCGGTGAACACTTTGAATCTTCTTACTCGACAATCACTCTATCAGATAATGCTTTTGTCGGAAAGAGAAATTTTGATGGTTGCAAGAAACTTACACTGGTTCTTTCCAGCGTGGCTATGAACTCTGAAAGAAAAGGCGAAAAGGTACTTATCAAAACGGTGAGAATCTGTCGTGATAAAGGCTATGATGTACGAGCAATCATTATCGGCGATGGAACGTTAAGACCCTCTTTTGAACAATATGCCAAAGAGCTTGGAATCTATGAATATGTGAGGTTCACAGGACTTCTCCCATCCTCCGATGAAGTGCGTAAGGTGATGTTGGAAGCGGATATGTTTGTGTTTCCAACACAGGGTGAAGGATTGCCGAGGGGAATACTGGAGGCTATGGCTATTGGCATGCCGGTGCTTTCAACATCGGTGGGCGGCATACCTGAGGTGATCGAAGATAAATATTTGTTTGACCCGATGGATGCAGATGCTTATGCAGATGCGGTGTGTAGATTGCTTGATAATCCAGATGAGCTGACTGCTATGAGTGAAAAAAATTTCAAAAAATCATTAGAGTTTAGGAATACATTGCTACAAGTAAAGCGAAACGAGTTCTATGAAAAGCTGAGAGCACTTTGCTAAACAGGAGATTAACATGTATGTATTGATGGTAGTTCCGAGCGATTTTCCAAATGGAGACGCCGGTGCAGTTCGTGATATGGCTTTTGCTAATATATTCAATACTCTCGGATACGATGTATTTTTGGTAGGAGCTGGGAAAAATAATAACAAAGGAGAAGTGGATGGAATTCACTACTTCAGCACATATCGTCCTGCTCAAAACAAAATCGACCATTTAAAACGCTTCGCTTTTTCAAAAGCTACATACATGTCTTTCATCAAGCAGATAAATGCACAAAACGGACAGCCATCTGTCATCTATGTAAACGATATTTCACATGGTGTGATAAATGAACTGCGTAGGGCAGCAGAGCAAAATAGCATACCTATGATTCATGATAGTACAGAGTGGTATTCGCCATGTGAGTTTGCTCATGGAAAGTTAGATAAGGCGTATATTCTGAAAGATAGGCTAAATAAAAGAATTATCAGAAATCCAATTAAGGTAATAGGTATTTCTTCCTATCTAACAGAGCATTTTCGAAGAAGGGGACTTCAATCTATCCGTATTCCAGTGATAATGGATGTAGAAAGTGCAAAAACATCCTTAAACACAGATAACAAGGTAAAACTTATATACGCAGGAAGTCCGGCAAATAAAGATTATTTGAAAGAAATTGTTCTTGGAATAGCTTTGCTATCCGACACAGCGCAGCATAAGATGGAATTACATATCCTGGGAGCAAATGAAGATCAGATTAAGACTCTTACCAGACTACAAAGTATTCCAAAATGTATAAAAGCATATGGTAGGGTACCGAGAGAGCAAGTCGAAGAAGTAATGCTGGGAATGGACTTCTCTGTGCTTCTTAGACCGGCAGAAGAACGATATGCCAAGGCTGGGTTCCCAACAAAATCAGTGGAGGCTATGTCACATGGTGTTGCAATGCTTTGCAATATTTCTTCAGATCTTGGGATGTATCTGAAAGATGGAGAAAATGCAATCGTTGTGAGTGGACATGATGAGAGGACATTTGCGCAAGGCTTAGAGCGAATTTTATCACTAAGCAGAGAACAGATTGATTTGATAAAGGCAAATGCTCGTCAGCTTGCTGAAAAAGAATTTGATTACAGAAACTGGGTTACTACAGTTTCAGAATTGATTGGTGAAAAGTAAATGCTTAATGAACTGAAGCGGTTGATAAAGATTTTAAGAGTAAAAAAAGAAACGCCGAATGTGATTATTGGGAGCAAGGCTAATATTGACCGCCATGCAGCCTTTGAAGGGCAGAACAAAATCGGAGCCGGCTCATGGTTTGAGGGCTACATGGGATATGGCTCCTATATTGGAGAGGAATGCACGATAAAAGCTAAGGTCGGAAGGTTTTGTAGTATTGGGCACAATGTCACCGTTCTTACAGGAACCCATCCAAGTCATAAGTACGTATCAACAAATCCGGTATTCTTTTCACTGGGGCTTCAAAATGGAACCACATTTGTGAAAAAACAGAAATTCAAAGAAATTGTTTACGCAGACGAGAAGAATAAGTATGGAGCAATCATCGGAAATGATGTTTGGATTGGATACAATGCCACTATAATGGGCGGAGTCGTAATAGGTGATGGGGCTATAGTTGCCTCAGGAGCCTTAGTAAAGGATAATGTTAGACCATACACGATAGTTGCTGGTCAGCCAGCACGAGAGATTAGCAAGAGATTTACAGATGAACAAATAGAGTGGCTTGTCAATTTTAGATGGTGGGAAAAATCTATTGACTGGATAAAGAATCACGCAGACGAATTCGAAGATATAGAAAAGTTCATCAAAAAGAACTCAGAGATGGAGAGAGAGGAATGAAATTAGCTATTCTTCTGATCCCGGCGGCATTTTTAATTATATCATATAGCAGAAATAAAAGTATAAGCAATCCGTATGTTGCTTTTAATACTCTTTGGCTAGCTGTCGCCGTTTTGATCAGCATTGGAAATAAATATGTATATGAGCCGACAGGCACAGCTTTAATATGTGTTTTAGTGGGCATAATTGGCTTCAACCTTTCTATGTTTACCCCAAATCTGATATTTGGGAAAAGAGGGCTTGGGCTATTTAAATGTGAAGATTATTTCTTAGATTATCATCGCTTGTATATTTTGTCATTAATAGTATTAATCTTGAGTGCGCTAGGCGCAACAAGTGCCATCAGAGCGTTTTTGAGCGGAACATCGTTTGGCGAAATACGTACGGACTATTATACACTAACATCGAGTGAAGATACGTATATGTATTATTTTAAGGAATACGTGCTTTCACCCTTAAGATATGTTGTACTTATTTCGACAATTATAGGAGTTCTTAACAGAAAAAAAGGTAATAAGTGGCTGATAATCAATACCATTGGAATAGTTATTCTTCAGGCTATAACAACGGGCGGAAGATATGTTCTAATGAATACAATTTTCATGATGCTTTGTGGATATTCATTATTTGGCGATAAAGAAAAGATAACCATTAAACAGAAGGTTACCATTGTGATAGCTGTTTTACTGTTCTCTTATCTAATAGTGTTTTTAACCAATGATAGGGTCTCCTATCTTACTCAGGATATGACGGTGGGCGAACGGCTTTATCATACTGTTTATGAATATTTTGTGGGAAGCACTACTTATCTTGGAGAAGTTGTAAAGAAAACACCATCACTTGTCGGCTCGACTTATGGGATAAATTTCATAGCCGGATTCATTATACCTATATTTGCAGCGTTGACCTTCCTGCACATACTTCCGTACCCTGCGGTCTTTTCGGTTATTGGTACATATGCTTGTGAAATCCTGCGAATAGGGCCAGCAACGTATTATAATGCCATGCCTACTATATTTGGGTATTTCCTTATTGATGGTGGTTATGTTCTGACTTTTGTCGAGGCGTGGCTGTTTGGATACATTTGTAGAAGGCTTTATCAGAGAGGAAAAGGAGGAAACCTTCTGATGAGCGCCATGTTTATCCTGATTTTTGTACAAGTTTGTAATTCGAGTACGAGATGGTTCTTCTATTCATCCGACTATTGTCTCGCTTTTTTGTACTTAAATACTGTGATTAGAAAATCTATCGGGGGGGGGTACCTACTCCTAGTATTGATCCTTCAAACCATTGATTGGGTTTGGGGAAAATATGATGATAAATTACGAGAAAAGCTAGATAGAACAATAGGTTTTTGCTGTGGCAAAAATAGCCTTGCCGGAAAGTGGGGTGCCATAGCATGAATCAATGTTCATATAAAGAACCATTCTTGTGCATGGCACTTCTGGTGATAATGATTTTCGAAGTTCCACTTTTGAAACTTTATCTTATCGCCGGAACAGTAATGCTAATTATATATATGGTGATATACAAGAGGCGTCCCATTATTGATACAGAGATGCTTACACTGTTCCTGTTTATCGTTTTGTATTTTGCGATAGACACTAAGCTGGAGTCATCGACTGAATACAAGGTTTGGTATGCTTTGTCAACCGTTTCCTTGTATGCATGTGGATTTTACATGAGATTTGATGGACTAAGTATTGAAGAACGAAGCAATAAGGTAACATCTGTCATTAAAACAATTGCAGTCGCATATGCCGCTTTTGTATTGGTGACGATGGTATACAGCACTCTGAAAGGACAGTTTGTCATAACAAGAAATCCATTAAACATATGGACAGGAACACTGAGAGCAGCAACACATTTTGGAACAATGTCACTTATTCCTCTTGCGTATGGGCTATATTTAATAATTGCAGCGGAGTCAAAAAAATCCCATAAATGTGGATGGTTGATGATTTCATTTGTGTCGCTAGTGGCAATTATTACTGGAAGCCGGACAGCCTTGTTTTTGATACCGATTGGAGCTATTATTGCATACTTTTCCAATATAAAAATGCAAGGAGAGTTTACAAAAAAGCACCTGAATCAATTATTGGGAGCCATTGCATTACTTGCATTTGCCACTGTTGCTTTTTCATTGGATGTATTCGGGCTTCAGACGCTGTTTTATAAATCCCAGTTGGGTCAAAGATATTTACTTGGATATGCCCCAACAATGGCAGAAGATGGTCGCTGGAAAAACACAGTGTTCTTTTTCGAGAATATCAGGAAGAGTCTCTGGGGAGGTGGGTACACAAGGACAAATGTTGGAAATATTCATAATGTTTATTTGAATGTTTTTGATTTAAGCGGAATCATCCCTTTTGGTCTTTTGATTATTTTTACAATCATGGTTATTAGAGACTATAAAAGGATGCAAAAAAATGAATCCGTAGATAACTCAACAGCTTTACTGTTGCTTCTTATTGGCACATTAACATTTGTTCAGTTGCTTTTGGAACCGGTGATGGAATCAGTTCCGGTCATGATTTGGTGTTTGTTATTGATTTACGGAATGCAACATAAAGTATCGAGATATACTTAATAAAGAAATTGGAGTGAAACACATGGGAACAATCGCACTTGTGGCTGTAGGCTACAACAGGCCAGATTCAATTGAACAATTATTACAGTCACTTTTGCGTGCTGAGTATGGAAATGACAGGGTAGATCTTGTCATTAGTCTTGATAAAGGACAACGGCAGCAAGAGATCGTTTCGGTGGCTGAAGAATTCCAATGGACACACGGAGAGAAGGTTATCCGAGCTTTCTCAGAGAGGCAGGGACTTCGCCCGCACATTATTCAATGTGGTGACTTGACAGAAAAATATGATGCAGTTGTTGTTCTTGAAGATGATCTGATGGTTGCACCGCATTTCTATTCTTATGTAAAGCAGACTGTTGAACGGTATGCGAATGATGAGCGGATTGCCGGAATTTCACTGTATAGACACCAAACACACCCAGGTATATATCGTCCGTTTGAACCGGCACATAATGGCTACGATGTATATATGCAGCAGTTTGCCATGTCATGGGGACAGTGCTGGACAAGGCGAATGTGGAAAGGATTTCGCGAGTGGTATACAAATAACGAGGATAAGGATTTGTCTGAGGGAGAAATCCTTCCGTCTTATGTTTCACATTGGAATAAGCAGTCGTGGCTGAAATACTATATGCGCTATATTGTGGAGAATGATAAGTATTTTATCTATCCATATTTCTCTTTGACTACGAATGCATCAGATGTAGGGGAGCACTGTCGAATACCTAATAACGACTTCCAGGTTTCTCTGGAGGAGGGAGATTTGCAATATCGATTCCCAGAATTTGAAGGGGCTGTCAGATATGATGTCTTTTTCGAGAGAGTAGGTTTGGAAGTGTTCCCAGAACTTGAAGGTAAGAAGCTGCTTGATTTGAATGGAGGCAGGATAAATTACGAGGATGCTGATTACCTCGTTTCAACAAGATCTCTGCCATACAAAGCTGTGAAGTCTATACAGCTGCGCTACCGACCGATAGAAATGAACTGTGTGATGCCATCTGATGGTGAGGGTGTATTTGTATATGATTTGAAAACAACGGCTGCTGCGCCAAAAATCAACCAGGATATTTTGACGAGATATGATGTGCGAAGCCTTCATTGGAAGAAAACGCTGCATGTAGGCTGGAGTGGATTTATAGACGCTATATTGAATAAAATTCAGAGAGGAAAGAAGTAGATAAGCAAAATGCATAAATTGATGGCGAGACTAACAAAAAGCAAATTTATACGAAATACTGGTTGGATTATGTTCGCTCAGATATACCAAATGATGCTTTCGCTGATTATTGGTGTTCTCAGCGCGCGATATCTAGGACCAAGTAATTATGGCACAATCAACTATGCAGCATCATATATTTCTTTTTTTTCAATTGCTTGTGCGCTCGGACTTGAGGGAATTGTGGTAAAAGAAATAGTTGACAACCGAGAAAGCGAAGGTGTTGTTCTTGGGTCAAGTATTGTCATGAGGCTTGCAGCTGGATTTCTTTCAATGATTGCTGTATGTGCTATTGTTACTATCGCCAATCCAGGGGATCAGGTCTTGCTAGTGGTTGCTTTCATGCAGTCCTTAGTCTTACTTTTCAATGCATTTCATATCATAGATACGTGGTATCAGTCCTATCTGAGATCAAAAACATCCACAATCATCAAATGCATTGCTTACACCGGAATGTCTGTGTATAGAGTTTGGTTGCTTATAACCGGAAAAAGTGTAGAATGGTTTGCTTTTGCAACTTCTCTGGATGCGCTTTTGATAGCTGTTCTGTTCTTGCTTCGTTACAGAATGGATGGCACGCAAAAGCTGAGATTTAATATAACAGTAAGCAAACATTTGATAGGACTGAGCTATCATCTAATTATATCCTCCTTGATGGCGGTTATATACAATCAAATGGATCGAATTATGATTGGCAAGATGATAGACCAGACCCATGTGGGATATTATGCGGCGGCATCAACGATTTGCCATATGTGGCTGTTTATTCCGCAAGCCTTGGCAAATTCAGCACAACCTTTAATAATCGGTTTAAAAGGAAAAGACGAGAGATTGTATAAAAAGCGAATAAAACAACTAAGTAGTACTATTTTTTGGATGGGCGCTTTATTTGCTATTTGCATTACAGTATTATCACATTTTATTATTGATATTCTCTATGGGGCAGACTATGCGCAGGCACGAGAACCGCTGATACTCATAATATGGTCAACAGTATTCGCGGCGATGTCTTATTCAAAATCAATATGGATGATTTGTGAGAATAATCAAAAATATTCTAAATACATATTGCTTTGTGGTGTGGTTATAAATCTCACATTGAATTCCGTCTGGATACCAACCATAGGAATGAATGGAGCAGCAGTTGCAACAATAATTACAGAGTTTGTTTGTTGCTTTGTCGCACCATTTATATTCAAGCCGATGAGAGTATTTGCAAAAATGCAATTAGAAGCGATCAATCCTATAGTCTTATATAGGCGAATCAAAGAAAGATGAGGTGGATGTATATATGCGTATTATACCAGGAAGATTAGAAACTCTTTTCTTCAAGACATTGACGAGAATATCGCCGACGTTGAATACAAAAGCGTATTATTGTAGAAAATTCGGTAAAAAGCTTGAATTAAAGGACCCTAAAACCTTTAATGAAAAAATCTTAAAGCTTAAGCTTGAGGATTACAATAATAGTCCTATCGTGAAACAGTGCGCAGATAAGTACCTAGTTCGAGATTATATTGAAAAACTCGGCTGTGGTGAACTTTTGGTTCCGCTCATCGCTGCATATGATAGCCCTGATAAAATTAATTGGGAAAGTCTGCCGGAACGGTTTGCAATGAAGTGGAATTTTGGATGCGGTTTTAACATAATCTGCAACGACAAAAGCCAATTACATAAAGAAACAGTCATAGAGCAAATGACAAAGTGGGGGGGGCAGAGCGACTACTACTTGTCTCACTCGGAAATGCAATACAAGGATGTTGAAAAAAAGATTATTGTGGAAGAATTCCTGGATGCTGGAAAAGATAAGCTACCGGAGGATTATAAGTTTTATTGTATGAATGGAAGGTGTAAGACCATTCTTGTATGCAAAGATCGTGTGATTGGAAAGAAGGCCAAATATTTTTTTATGAGTCCTGAGTGGACTATGTATCCTTATTCCCATGAGGCAATAGAAAACCCGAAAGAGGAAATACCAAAACCAGATTGTATCAAAGAGGCGATAGATTATGCAGAAAAATTGAGTGCTGCATTTCCGTTTGTTCGAGTAGACCTTTATATTATTGGCGAGAAGATTTACTTTGGCGAACTAACATTCACACCGGCTGCTGGAATGGACACGGATTTAAAAATATTCCCTCCGGAAAGCAATGAGAATGTTGATACCATATTTGGCAGATGGTTAGACATTTCACATTTAAAATAGCTAATAGGGAAGAAAAGGATAGGATTAGAATGAAAATATTGCGAAAAGCAAAGCAACTGTATAGAACACATAGTTTGGACAAGCATTTCAAGAAAGAACTCAGTGATATAGAATCAAAGTCTGCAATTTCGATCCGAGCACTTTCATATAGCAAAAGAAGGGAACTTTCAACATATTATGGACAATTTGGGCTTAAGGTAGATTGCCGATGGCATGAGTATCTATATGCAATCACTGGGGAGTTTAATGTAAAGAATATCCCTGAGAATCTTTATCATTGCTGCATAGAACCGCTATTTACAAGAGGGTCTGAGGATTTTGAAGATAAGGCATATATGGAAAAACTCATACCAAATATAAGAATGCCTGAGAACGTATTCAAGAAGATAAACGGATACTGTTTTGATGGTAAAGATAGAATGGTTAGCGAGAATGAACTGTTAAAAAATCTATCGAAGCTTGATGAGGAAGTTATCATAAAACCATCGGTGTCAACCGGGGGGGGCGAGCTGTTAGCTTAATTAGCGCACAAAACATTGATCATAAGATATTGGAAGAATACGGTAGGGATTTTTTAATTCAAAAAAGGATACTCCAACACCCTCAGTACAGTAGATTTAATGAAACTTCTGTTAATACAGAAAAAATTATCAGCTTCCTGTATAAGGGGAACGTTCATATTTTGACATCTATCCTTAGAGTTGGCGCGCCAGGAGCGTGTACAGATACGGCTTCAGGTGGAAGGGGATTTACTATAGGAATAAAAGAAAACGGCCAATTAAACGATGTAGGATTCAATATTTTTGGAGAAAAATTTTACAAGAATGCGGCAGGAGAGCTTTTATCGAGTATCAGGTTGGGGGCACATCAGGATATTTGTGAAATTATTAAACGAGCACATGTTGCGCTTCCGAGGTTTGGAATAATCTCATGGGACTTTGCTGTGGATGCTAGCGGAGAGCCAATCTTGATAGAGTATAACTTGAATTACCCAGACGTGCTGATTTATCAGATAAACAATGGTCCATTGTTTGGGGAGTTAACTGATGAAGTCTTACACATATTAAAAAGAGGATGACATTAAATGCTATGCCCAAATGACTAGGAAGGATAAGTGATACTATGAAATTTCGTTTCTTACGAGACATATATTGGGAACTCTATAGAAGATATTGGATTACGCTTGCCAAGAAAAATCCTAGAGTTGCCACGGTTAAATGGTACGAAAAAAGAATGGGGCGGAAACCGAATTTGGAGAATCCGCAAACGCTGACAGAGAAATTGCAGTACCTGAAGATAAATGATTATTATGAGAACCCCGCCGTGCGACAGTGCGCAGACAAGTATGCTGTAAGAGAGTATGTGAAGTCTAAGGATTGCGGAGAAATCTTAAATGAACTGTATTCGGTATATGAAGATGCCTCCCAGATAGATTGGGGGGGGTACCGGACAGCTTTGTGCTTAAATGCAACCATGGGTGCGGTGGTAATATAATTTGCCGTGATAAGAGCAAACTCGATACAAGGGAAGCAGCAAGAAAGCTTGATAACTGGATGTATCAGGAATATGGGCTTGAACATGTTGAATACAGCTATGAAGGCATTCCTCGCAAAATCATATGTGAAAAGATAATTGAGACAGAAGACGGACAGCTACCGAGAGATTATAAGATTTTCTGTTCCTACGGAGAACCAAAGCTGATATATGTTATCAGCGACAGAAAAGAAGATACAGAGAATTTAGATTATTTCACACCGGAATGGGAGTGGATACCGGTAAGAAATGGTGTCCTTACGAATGCGGGTCCAAGTATTCGAAAACCGGACAATTTACAGGATCTACTTAACTATGCATCAAAGCTATCAAAGGATTTCCCCATTGTGAGAGTTGATTTGTACAATGAATTCGGGAAGGTAATCTTTGGAGAACTGACATTTTTACCGACGGGCGGTTGCTTTAAGCTGGATCCGCCGGAATATGACAGAAAGTTCGGAGAGCTATTTCCGATTGACGTGAGATGATAGAAGGAGAATGAAATCGTGGGTATATTCAAGAGCGTACATTGCATGATGTTAAAGAGAATGAAACCACTAGAATATGCGAGGTTAGTGGGCGTTAATTTTGAGTGGGGGGGGGGTACACTTATACGGACATGTTGAATGGAGTAGCGAACCTTGGATAATCTCGCTTGGAAATAATGTTCATATTACCGATGGGGTAAAATTCCTCACTCATGACGGCGGAACACTCCTTTACAGAAGTCAGATACCTGATCTTGAGATAACAAAGCCGATTAATGTTGGCAATGATGTTTACATAGGAAACAATGCGATTATTCTTCCCGGTGTGACGATCGGAAACAATGTGGTCATCGGAGCCGGAGCAATAGTTGCAAAAGATATCCCGGATAATTCCGTTGCAGTTGGTGTTCCAGCACGGGTTATAAAGACCGCAGATGAATACTTGGAAAAGCTGAAAAGAGAGTCGCTTCACCTTGGACATCTGAAAGGTCAAGAGAAGGACAAGGCTCTTATGAAATACTATGGCTATAAGGGGAATTCAAAGGGGATTTATTTCTAACAACGGCTCGGAAAAGGAGAATGCATACGATGATTAAAACAAAACAGGAATTAAAGTTCTTTTTGGCAGCCGATAGAATTATGAATAGGGGAACACCACGAAGAAGCTTAAAGTCGAGGGTAGTGGAATTGATTTTCCCAGACTACATCATGAAATATCTATCTGCACTCAGACATTGTGAATACTATGCAAGTCGGGGGGGGGTATAACCTCGGTAGAATAACAAGCGAATATCAGCTTAAACGCCTTGGTATTAAGCTTGGGTTTAGCATTTCTAGGGACGTGTTTGATTATGGATTAGTCATCCCACATTACGGAACTGTTGTGGTGGGATCTGGAAATTCGATAGGGCGGTATGCGGTGTTGCACACTGCAACTTGCATTACCACTGGAAAGAAAATCATAGGAGATGGTTTTTATCTTTCGACAGGCGCAAAGGTACTGAAGGATGTTCAAATAGCCAACAATGTAAGTGTTGGATGTAATGCTGTTGTATATGGAGATGTGGAATCGCCGGATTCATTTGTTGCCGGAAATCCAGCCAGTATAATCAAACATTCTCAGGCGTGGTATATAAGAGACGGCGAAGAATACAACCGCCGTGTAGCTGCGTGTGAGGATCTAAAAATAAAAATGCTTAAATGATTGGAGAAAGCAAAAATGCAGAAAAAGAGATGGACAATCGTCATTATTGTAATCTGCATTCTCTCCCTGAGTTGTAATGCTCTGCTAATAAATCGGGGGGGGGTATGTAGACAAGGCACTTGTTAAGGTAGGACTGAAGGAATATGAAGCTCCTACAGACTGGACGTTGGAAAGTTGGCGCAGTAGTCTTAAGGCAATGGATGTAGACGCTGACATCGTGTTCTTTGGTGATAGCATAACAATAGGCGGTGCGTGGGCGGATGCCTTCCAGGACGTGAATATTGTAAACCTTGGTATTTCTGGTGACAGCATTCGAGGCATGACATGTCGTGTAGATATGATTGCATCAGTAAGGCCGGAGAAGGTGTTCATACTTGGTGGGATTAACTCGCTGACGGATCATAACAGCAAAGAGATTCTCAAGCAGTATAAGAATATGCTGGAGAAAGTTCACGAGTCTGTTCCGGAGGCGGAAATCTATGTCCAGTCGATTCTGCCAATCAGCGTTGAGAAAGAAAAGGAATGCGCAGATAACACAATTATCGATGCTTTTAATACAGAGCTTGAGAAACTGGCAGCAGAGGCAGGCGCGACTTACATTAACATCCACGATCTTTATGAGCTGGATGGCTCAATGAATCCGGAATTAACAAAAGACGGGGTTCACCTAAAACCGGAGGCTTATAACATTTGGTATAAAGCATTAAAAGGATATGTTTACGAATGAGATCACTACTAATTGTCGGAGCAGGCAGCTTCTCCCCGGAAGTGGACGAGCTGGCGAGGCTTCTTGGATATACAGATATAGCGTTTCTTGACGATAACCCGGATAAAGCGATGAGCAAACCGGTCATCGGCACATGTTCGCAGATTGCCGAGATGAGAGAGAAATATGACACGGCGATTGTCGCTCTGGGTAATAACAAGAATCGGATGAAATATCATCAGATGCTGAAAGAAAATGGTTATAACATTCCTACGCTCATCCACCCGACAGCGTACATAAGCCCTGACGCAGAGATTGCGGAAGGCTGCATTATCAGAGCAAAATGTGTTGTCAGCCGCTATGTGAAGTTAGGCGAAGCTACAATATTGAACGTCGGCGCACTTATCGACCATCATGTGGAAATCGGCGCAGGCTGCCATATCTTGATGGGAACTGTGGTTAGAAACATGGCAAAGGTCGAGCCGCTGACGAGGGTTGAGAGCTTAACTCTTATCGAATAAAACTGTCGAGCTGTTTGCTGAGACTTATAAGGAAATCACGATAACCACAGCCCCTAAATGGAGCTGATGAATATAACTGCCCGTCAGGGCTGTGGAAAGAGAGGAATTAAATCTAACATGAACAACATTACAGAGGCATTTAAAGATAAAGTTTTGGTAATAACTGGTGGTACGGGCTCGTTCGGTTCAACAGTTCTTAAGCACTTTTTACAAACGGACATAGGCGAAATTCGTATAATTTCACGTGACGAAAAGAAACAGGACTGGATGAGACACACCCTGCAGGCACAGTATCCCGACCATGCGGGCAAGGTGCAGTTTTATGTGGGAGATGTGAGAAACGTTGACTCCGTTCGTGACGTCATGTACGGCGCAAACTATGTGTTCCATGCTGCTGCGCTGAAAGAAGTACCCTCCTGCGAGTTCTTCCCGATGGAGGCTGTGAGAACCAACATTCTCGGTACGGATAACGTTATTACGGCAGCAGTGGAGAATAAGGTAGAGCGTGTGGTGTTCCTTTCCACGGATAAAGCTGCATACCCTATCAACACCATGGGCATGACCAAGGCTGTGGGCGAGAAGGTCGTTCAGGCGAGAGCGCAGAAGGCGTTTGAAAGAGGCGGCACGGTACTGGCGTGTACTCGTTACGGTAACGTCATGTGCAGCCGTGGTTCTGTTATCCCTCTCTTTATTGACCAGATTAAGAGAAAAGCACCTATCACCATCACAGATCCTAACATGACTCGTTTTCTCATGAACCTTGATGAGGCTGTAGACCTGGTTGCCTTCGCGTTTGAGCACGCTGAGCCGGGCGATCTGTTCGTGCAGAAGGCGGACGCAAGTACCATCGGCGATTTGGCGAAGGGCGTTATGAAGGTGTTTGGCGAAACCGAGTGCAAGATCATCGGCAGCAGGCACGGTGAGAAACTCTATGAAACCCTGGTGACGAGAGAGGAAATGCTCCGCTCCGTGGATATGGGCCACTACTACCGCATCATGCCGGATGCCCGCGGACTGAACTACGACAAGTTCTATGTTGAGGGCACTGTGACTACCGAGGGTGACGAGGCGTACACAAGCCATAATACGATCCGTCTTGATGTTGATGGCGTGGTCAAGAAGATCATGGGCACGGACTACGTGAAAGAAGAGCTGGAAGGAAAGCCGCACACGGTAGAGGCGTAAGAATTTTAGTCATACCATGCTTAAAAGGAAGGAGATATCAAGGCGATGAACAGAAATTTGAGGATAGACGCACTGAAGGGAATTGCGATAATTGCCGTAGTGCTCTATCATTTCGGGGGGGGGTATCTAACATTTGGATATCTTGGTGTTGATATCTTCTTTGTTGTCAGCGGATACTTTATGATGAAAGGCATAGCAAAGGCTATGCAGCAAAATTCATTCAATTATTGGAGATTCATTATTGGCAAGGTTGCGCGGCTGTGGCCTATGGTGCTGCTGTGGACAGCGATTGCTCTGGGAACAGGGCTATACGTTATGTTGCCGGATGATTTGGAAAATCTGAGTGAGTCGGTTATCGCATCGAATGTTTTTGCTAACAACATACTGGCCTGTATAACAACAAGGAACTACTGGGATGTCGCAAATGTGTTTAAACCGCTGATGCATACCTGGTATGTAGGCGTTCTAATGCAGGCGTATGTCATTCTTCCGCTGATTTACGCAGGCGTGTTCAAACTGGCTAAGAGAAACTTGAATGCGGTAAAGATATCTGTCGTGGCAGTCACTGTATTGTCTTTGGTAGCATACATTCTCCCAGTGGCTTCCACAGCTGAAAAGTTTTATTATTTGCCCTTTAGAGCATTTGAAATCACTCTGGGAAGTTTGATTGCTTTTGCGCCAACAAGAAAAATCGCCAAGAAAACACAATATGCGGTAGAAGCAATTTGCCTTGCGATAATATTGCTCCTGATATGTGTAAACATTGAAATTCCAGCAGCATCCTTGAAACTTCTGCTTGTGGTATGTGCAACGGCAATTTTAACATATGTGTTTGCCAATACAGAAGAAAAGCCGAATTGGTTTGTTAGAGTGCTTTCCGGTGTTGGCAAAGTAAGTCTCAGTATTTATCTTTGCCATCAGGTTATCATAGCATATATGTTTTATGCTGTGACAGAAAGAACAGATTTAATCGTGCTATTGCTGTTCGGTGCGGTGGTAGCAGTAATCTCCGCCTTGTCCTATTTTGGAGTTGAAAGGCAAATTGGACGCGCTGAAAAGAAGAATGTGCTCCTTGTGTTTATTCCCTCAGTTGTTCTGTGTTTGCTCACATCGGTTTCGTCTGGCGTTCTTTACTTGCATGCCGGGGTTATCCGTGATGTACCTGAATTGGGGGTTGATAAAACAAATGTACATAGAGGGATGCATGCTGAATACTGTGATGTGCCGTATTCATGGGACAGAGACTTTGAGCGTACTGACAAGGTGAAGGTTGTTGTTATTGGCGATAGCTTTGGCAGGGACTTTGCAAATGTATTGAATGAATCAGATATCGCAGATCAGATCGAGATATCATACATCTATCCTCGGACGAAAGACGTATATGACGACTACAAGGAGAGACTTTCTGAAGCCGATGTGGTGTTTAGAACCTTTTCCGTATCAAAGGTAGATATAGCAGAAAATTTGCCGGATATTGTTCCTGATGATAAAATGTACATTGTCGGATACAAGAATTTTGGAACTTCGAATGGAATGATATATGTTCACAGAGGATCTGATGACTATTTCGATCAAAGCGTAACGCTAAGTGATGAGGTGCTTGAGAATGACAAGGTATTAAGTGAACAATATGGTGATCACTATATTGACATGATTAAGCCTGTTCAAAATGAGGATGGCTCTATCAGAGTATTTACGGATGATCAGCATTTCATTAGTCAGGATTGTAGGCATCTGACGCAGTATGGTGCGAAGTATTATGCGAAAATACTTGATTTGCAATGGATTACAGATATGAAAAAATAAACTGTAAATTTGAGCCGTCCATAAAATGGAGGAGAATAGCAATGTTAGAACATAAATTCAAATGGAAAAACGATGGCCGTACCAAGGTGATGATAGGCTGCGGAACCCGTCCGGAGATCATCCGCCTTGCGGCTGTGATAAAGAGATGTCGTGAGTACTTTGATACTTGTGTGGTGTATTATAACCAGAACTGGGACAGGAATCTGAGTACTGTTTTCTGGGAGGACTTTGAACTGACGAATACATTCGGAGAGTTCGGCCCGGATGTTTTAGTGCCGGTGGTGGGCGATAACCTGGGCGTAACCTGTGGAAATATCCTGGGGAGAAGTTATGAGCTTCTGAGTGAGTTACAGCCGGACGGATATTTAGTCCTCGGTGATACGAACAGTTGCCTCTCCGCTATAAGCGCAAAGCGCCTTCACATTCCGCTTTTCCACATGGAAGCGGGAAACAGGTGCAAGGATGAGTGCCTTCCGGAGGAAACGAATCGGAGAATCGTGGATGTGATCTCTGATGTGAATCTGTGTTATTCAGAATTTGCAAGAAAATACCTGGCAGACACAGGGCTTCCGAAGGAGAGAACATATATGACAGGTTCTCCAATGGCGGAAGTGCTGCGGATGAACCTTGAGAAGATTGAAAAGTCTGATGTGCTGGAGAGGCTGGGTCTTGAGAAGGATAAGTATATATTACTGTCTGCTCACCGTGAGGAGAACATTGACTCCGAGAAGAATTTCCTAAGCCTTTTCAATGCGATTAATGCTCTGGCTGAGAAATACGATATGCCCATTCTTTATTCCTGCCATCCGAGAAGCAAGAAGAGACTGGAGAGCAGTGGATTTGAGCTGGATAAAAGAGTAAGGGTCAATGAACCGCTGGGATTTAACGACTATAATAAGTTACAGATGAACGCTTTAGCGATTGTATCGGATTCCGGTACACTTCCGGAGGAGAGCAGTTTCTATCTTTCCATCGGACATCCGATTGCGGCTGTGTGCATCAGAACAAGCACAGAGAGGCCGGAGGCGTTGGAAGCCGGTGACTTCATCCTTGCCGGTATTACCACGAAGGAGCTTCTGAATGCCACAGATATGGCAATCAAGATGAAGCGTGAAGGCGTTCTTGGCAAGCCTTGCCCAGACTATGTGGATGAAACAGTGTCCATGAAGGTGGTAAGGATCATTCAGGGATATGTGAATGTGGTCAACAAGATGGTTTGGAGGAAGGATTAACACCACTCTCCGGACATCCAGATGCACGGGACTTGTGATGGACACACAGGGCTGTGATGAACTGACTCTGGAATGGTGAGGAATAGTGAACACGGCGTGCGGCTGTGACGAAAAAATGGTGAGGTGAACGGATGTGAACATATTAGTGACCGGTGCAAAGGGCATGGTGGGAACGGCTCTTTGCAACAATCTGAAAAACATACGGGACGGTAAGAACAGAACCAGACCGGAGATCAAGATAGAAGAGATCTATGAGTACGATAAGGACAGCACCGCAGAGGAACTGGATGAGTACTGTGATAAAGCCGATTTTGTCTTCAACCTTGCAGGTGTGAATCGCCCGGAAAATCCGGAAGACTTCATGAAGGGAAATTTCGGATTTGCTTCAGAGCTGCTGGAGTGCCTTAAAAAGCACGGAAACAAGGCTGGCATTATGCTTTCTTCCTCTGTGCAGGCAACTTTAGCAGGGAGATTTGGAAATTCGGAATACGGCAGAAGCAAGAAAGCCGGAGAGGAACTTTTCTTCGAGTACGGCAAGGAGACGGGTGCGCCTGTCTATGTTTACCGTTTTCCGAATCTCATGGGTCACAGCAGACCGAAGTATAACAGTGCGATTTCCACTTTCTGCTGGGCTGTGGCGAATGACGAAGAGTTTACTGTGAACGATAGAAGTACTGAGCTTGAAGTTCTGTATATTGATGATCTGGTAGAGGGAATGTTTGACCTCCTGGAGGGCAAGGAACAGCACTGTGAGTTTGACGGCGTTGAGACGGTGCTTACACCTTCCTGCGACAGCAAGTCGTCTGACAGTACCAGCAAGGCATCTGATAGTACCGTAGGTGTGGGTACAGTTGGCCGCTACTGCTGCGTCCCTGTCACGCACAAGGTTACCCTTGGTGAAATCGTGGATCTGCTGGAGCAGTTTAAGAACCAGCCGATCAATCTCATGATGCCGAAGATGCCGGAGGACTCCTTTGCAAAGAAGCTGTTTTCCCTGTATCTGACTTATCTTCCGAAGGAAAAGTTCAAGTACGCCATGAAGATGAACTGCGATGATCGCGGCAGCTTCACCGAGCTGATGCACACCGTTGACTGTGGTCAAGTATCCATTAACATCAGCAAGCCCGGCATTACAAAAGGCCAGCACTGGCACAACAGCAAGTGGGAGCAGTTCATTGTTGTTCATGGACACGGTCTGATCGAAGAGAGAAACATCAACACCGGCGAGAAAGTTTCCTTCGAAGTGAGCGGAGACAGGATCGAAGCTGTCTACATGATCCCCGGCTGGACGCATAATATTATTAATTTGAGTGAGACTGAGGATCTTGTTACGGTGATGACCTGTAATGAGGTGTTTGATGCAAAGAAGCCGGATACGTTTTTTGTGAAGGTGTGAGCACGTCAGCCACGGCGTGGGCATTGCATTTTTATGAGAAAATAAAAAGTTTTTGCACTGAAGTGCAGCTGAAAGCCGTGTGAATCGCCACACGGTTTCCCTGTGTGTTAGAATAGTTGTCAGTGAAAGATAATTAGTTTTGTGGTAGAATATAGCTA
>CAVGND010000019.1:0-29886 GCA_963630555.1 Roseburia intestinalis
CCCACACTAAATTCCATTGTTTTCCCATACTTATTTCCACCGCTTTCCTACTGTGTAATTTTCTTTGGGAATTCACGAAATTAAAAGTTTTTAAAATAAATTCTTGTATTTATTTTTAAAGTTTGCTATAATGATAAAAATATCGGCAAACCTGCCGAAAGGCAGGGACGCAAAGTTAAGTGTCTAACCGGAAATTTCCGTATGATCGACTGACCGCACTCATTTTAGGTGCGGTCAGTTTTTTTATTGAGGTGATTTTTTGAACCGTGTTTTAAGAGAAGAAAAAAAGTTTTTAATCAGTATTGACGAGTTTATTTCCCTATCGCACAAATTAGGAAATATTATGCTTTCCGATCCGCATAACGGCACTCACGGATACACAATCCGTTCCCTTTATTTCGACACCGTTTACGATCGGGATTACTTTGAAAAGCAGGCGGGCATTGAACTGAGACGGAAAATACGGCTTCGTTGCTATGACCCGAAAGCGGATTATGCCATGCTTGAAATTAAACAAAAGCAAGGAGCCAATCAGCTCAAGCGTTCGCTTAAATTAAAACGCGAGGACGCCGTTCGGCTGACCTTTGGAAACTACTCTCCGCTGCTTTCATATTCCGAGCCCTTTGCCGCCGAATGTTATGCTTTGATGAATTCAATGTGTTATTTGCCTAAAACCATTGTGGAATACAACCGCAAGGCTTATATCGCAAAAGAAAACAAAATAAGAGTAACCTTCGACAATCATATTGTTTCTACGGAAAACTGTTTTGATTTATTCAGCGAAAAACTGAATATGAATCCGGTTCTTGACCCTTACAATGTTGTTCTTGAAGTCAAGTTCAACGGTTTTTTGCTTGAGTATATAAAGCGGATGATAAATCCCGTTAACAGAAGCGAGCTTTCAGTCAGTAAATATGTTTTAGCCAGACAGAACGGTTATCAAACAAGATTATAGGAGGAGAATAAAAAATGAGAGAGAAAATTTACAGTCTTTTTACCAACCCCAGCGATATGACATGGCAGCAGATTTTAATGAATATATCCGCTGCAGCAGTTCTCGGAATGTTTATTTTCATTTCGTATCTGATTTCCCACAGAGGGACTATTTACAGTAAAAAATTCAATGCATCGCTTGTTATTTTAACAGTGCTTACAGGCACGGTTATGACCGTTATCGGAAATAACATTGCGTTATCGCTCGGTATGGTCGGAGCATTATCTATCGTGCGTTTCAGAACAGCTATTAAAGACTCCCGTGATACGGTATACATTTTTTGGGCGATCATAATAGGTATTTGCTGCGGTGTCGGGGATTATTTGGTAGCATCAATAGGCAGTGCGGTTACATTTGCCGTTATATTTGTTCTCGGCTGTATTAAAAGCGATAACCGTATTCTTCTTATAGTGCGCGCCGACCGTTCAAAACAGCCTATGATTAAATCGCAGGTTTACAAGCTGTTTTCCGGAAAAGCAATTCTAAGAGTCGAAAACACTACTCGGGATACCGTGGAGTTAATATATGAGCTGACACAAAAAATGATTAAAAAAGCAGAAAAAGGTGAAATCAATATTACTGACAGCATATATAAGCTTGAAAATATAGAATATGTAAATCTTGTAATGCAGAACGATGAAATATCCAACTGACGGAGGATTTTCAGATGAAATATAAATCTATCGGAGCGGTTGCGTGCATTGCAATATTGCTTATGAGTGCACTTAATTGGAATTCGCTGTTCGGTCTTACAGCCGAAAAACGCGTTCATCAGCATTTATCTTATGTGCCAAAACAAAAATGCGAGCAAACTCATAATGACGGCGAACTTTGCACTCACCTCCCGCTTATTTCTATTGATACAAACGGTCAGGAAATACCGGGGAAAGGAATGAAAGACGAAAACGGGAAACACAACGGATTTTCCTCCACCCCCGACGGGAACGACCGAATAACTGCCTCTATGAAGATTATGGATTCGGAAACCGAATATAATCATACTTCCGATGAATCTACGGTTTCAAGCGATGTAATTATTCATGTGCGCGGTAACAGTTCGAGGTTTTTTGAAAAATCAGGTTATCGTATTAAACTTATTGATAAGAATGGGAACAATAATCCTCAGTCATTGCTCGGAATGGATAAACACCAAGACTGGGTGTTGCACGGGCCTTACCTTGATAAAACACTGATACGCAACTATATGATGTATAACATATCCGGAGAAATTATGGGCTATGCGCCGAATGTGCGGTTTTGCGAGGTTGTTATCAACGGCGAATATGAGGGAGTATATGTTTTGACCGAGCTGATTACAGCAGGCAAAGACGGTGCAAGGCTTAATATGTCGGTTGACGCTAAGGATAACACCTACACCGGTTATCTTTTAAGATTGGACCGTCAAAACGACATTGAAGCAGACCGTGTAAATAACTTGACCGAATATACCTTAAGAGCAGACAGAGATTTAAAATTAGAGATTGAATATCCCGGATCTCAGAAACTGAACGAAACGCTTAAAAGATCTATTGAAACCGATTTCTCACGCTTTGAAAAGGCGCTTTATTCATATGATTTCAACAACAAAAAATACGGATATAAAAATTATATTGATGTTGATTCGTTCGTCTCTTATTTTATCATTCATGAGCTTGTTGTAAACTATGACGCCGGCTCTTATTCCACCTATATTTATAAGGATACAAGCGGAAAATACAAGATGTGCGTTTGGGATTTTAATAATGCTTGTGACAACTACCAAGAACAAAGCGTTATGACGGTACAGCATTTTGAAATTCAAAACAAATTATGGTTCGTTATGCTGATGAAAGATGAAGATTTTGTTGAAAGTGTTATAAGCAAATATCGGTCTTTACGAAAAACTGTATTCAGCGATAAATATTTAGAAGAATATATTGACGGGGTTACCGAATTTTTAGGGCCGGCAATAGACCGGAACAACGAACGATGGGCGTCGTCTTTCAGCGACGATACGCTTCTTGAACCCGAAGACAGAAATATTCATTCGTATAACGAGGCAGTAACGCAGCTAAAAACATTTTTCAGTGTGCGTACCGCTTGGCTTGACGAAAATATCGAAACACTTAAACAATACAGTGCGTCATCAAAAATCAAGAAATACACCGAGGTAACAGATTAGAAAGGGGCATATATGAAAAAATTTATTATTGTTGTTTTATGTATTGCTCTTTTATTTGTCGGTGTTGATGCCGCTTACTACCGTTTGGGAGTATATATCGATTTTAACCCTTCAGAAGAAGTGAAAACCTTTGTAAAAACAAAGGAAAATAAAATTCTGCTTAACAGCGGAAAAGGATATAACGAATTTGAAATTAAGGGTGTTAACTTGGGCTCGGGCGAGCCGGGTGAATGGTCCACGGATTTCAGCATAGACAAAGAAACCTATAAGAGATGGTTTAAATATATAAAAGAAATGGGTGCTAACACTATTCGTGTTTATACCATTCAGAATGATATCTTTTATAACGCATTTTATGAATATAACTATCAAAATCAGGATCCTCTTTATATGATTCACGGAGTGTGGGTAAACGATTATGTTCAGAATTCTCACAGAGACGCTTATGACAGTGAATTTTACAATACCTTTTCCCGTGACAGCATTACCATGATTGATGTTATTCACGGAAAGAAAAAACTTTCTTTAGGGCGCGTTGCCAGTGCCGGTCACGGAACATACCGCAAGGATGTTTCCGAGTGGGTTATCGGCTATATTCTCGGTGTTGAGTGGGACGATGTGACGGTAGCTTATACAGATGAAACCTATAAAAATATGACGGAGTATACATCTTTTAAAGGAGAATATCTTTATACGGCAGAAAATTCCTCGGTTTTTGAGACGCTTTTGTGCAAGCTTGGAAATCATTTGATAGATTATGAAACAAAACGATATAAAACGCAAAAGCTGATTGCCTTTTCAAATTGGCCGACCACCGATCCTTTTGAATATCCCGAAACTGTAAAAAACTTATATATGAAATGCGCTTATGTGGATGTTGAGCATATTAAGACAACCGACAAGTTGCTTACAGGACAATTTGCCTCATATCATGTTTATCCTTACTATCCCGATTATCTTAACTGGACCGACGATTGGAACTTTTCGGGTATCACCGACAAAACTCAGTTTTATGACGGTGAAGAATTAAACACCTACCGAGCATACTTAAGTATGCTTACCTCGCACCATACAATTCCCGTAGTAATTTCTGAATTCGGTGTTTCAACAGGCAGAGGAATGGCACACAGAGATTTAAACACAAACCGAAATCAAGGCAATATGTCCGAAAAGGATCAGGGACAGGCACTGATACGGTGCTATGAAGATATAATGGCTGCGGGATGTGCAGGCTCCTGCGTGTTTTCGTGGCAGGACGAATGGTTCAAGCGGACTTGGAATACTATGTATGCCGTAAACTTAACCCGAAATCCTTATTGGTCGGATTATCAAACAAACGAGCAGTATTTCGGGCTTCTTTCCTTTGACCCCGGAAAAGAAAAATCCGTTAGTTATGTGGACGGAGATATTTCGGAATGGTCGGGAGAAAAGCCTGTAGTACAATCGGGTGATATGTCTGTCAGTATCTGTTATGACGAGCGATTTATGTATTTTCTAATCTATAAGAAAAACCTTGATTTTGAAAATGACAAAATATTTATTCCTATTGATACTACGCCGAAATCCGGCAGTAATTACTGTGAAAACTTTGGCTTGAAGTTTGATAAGGCAGCGGATTTTGTCCTTGTAATCAATGGGAAAGACAACAGTCGGCTTATGGTTCAGGAACGATATGAAGTGCTTCGCTCGACCTATTCGCAAAATCTTAAAGGCTTTGATACCTATCTTGTTGATAATGTTCCCGATAGGAACTCCTCAAAATTTGTAAATATTGATATGATCCTTGAAATTTTAAATGTTACAGAGGAACAGCGACACAGTAATCTCTTTAATTTCGGGGAGCCTTCGTTTGAAACAGGCAAGCTTAAATACGGAAACGCCAACCCGAATTCCGCCGACTTTGACTCGCTTGCGGACTTTGCACAAAACGGAGATTACATAGAAGTGAAATTACCGTGGCAGTTGCTTAATTTCTCCGATCCGTCTAAAATGGAAATCCTCGATGATTATTATGATGGTAATTACGGAATTAAATTTATAAATATCAATAAAATGAATATCGGAATTATGACCGAAAGCAGTAACCGCTGCCGTCTTTCATCCTTTGAACTTAAAGGCTGGGGCAACAAAGTGACTTATCACGAAAGGCTTAAGAACTCCTATTATGCATTACAAAACTATTGGAACAAAGAGGTGTCGCCGTGAGAGTAGAAATAATGCTGTATATCTATCTGTTTGTATGCGGAGCAATGATTATTTTTAATATAATCACTGCGCTTTTATTCCGCAAAAGCGAACGAAAGACAGAAAAGGTAAGCAAATATCTGCGTTATGAGGTTATGCTCCGGCTTAAAGCGGCGGAAGCAGGCTCTCCCATTGACAAAAGCCATAAACTATATCTGAGCCGAAAATTACGAAAAGTCGGGAATATGATAGCCTTTGACAAAATGCTGGAGGCTGAATATATAAGTCGCCCGCAGGAAATTCGCAATTATTTGCATAGTCTTGACGAGGTTTTTATATCGCTTATGGCATATTATATGAAGCGAAACAGAATTGAAGCTGCCTATTTCCCCTATATTATAAAAAAATACCGAGTAATAGCTTATCGCTCCTTTTACAGCCTTGAGGGGGCTTTACTTGGGCTTTTGAACGAACCGAGCATTTACTGCCGTGAAAATGCTATGCAAGCGCTTTACACTACGGGCGATGTTGACTGTATTATAAAAGCTGTTAAAATAATTGACCGTAGTAATTTATTCTATCACCGAAAGTTGTTATCCGACGGTCTTTTGAATTTTGCCGGCAGCGGTAATACTTTGGGCAAAAAAATCGTTGAAAATTTTTTTGATTTTTCAGCAGAAATGCAAGTAACATTACTTGATTATTTGCGCTTTTCAGGCAGTGAGTATCAAAAGTTTGCATTATCGCTTTTGATAAACGAGGATTTGAATGATGAAATACACTATGCGGCAATCCGATATCTCGGCAAATATCCGTTTTCAAAGGCGTATGAACCGCTGTGCGGTTTCGCTGAAGAAAATTCAGAGCAAAAATGGGAATATGCCGCTATTGCTTCAACCGCTCTCGGTTCATATCCGTGTGAAAATACCGTACATATTTTAAAGAAAAATCTGTACAGCCGAAACTGGTATGTAAGGCTCAACTCGGCGGCGAGTTTGAAAAATCTCGGAATTACATATTCGGAATTAAGCGATATTATTGACGGAAACGACCGTTATGCTTCTGAAATTATCATGTATTGTCTGCAACGAGATTATTCGGGGGAAAAGGAGGCGATTCATATATGATAGAAGCAATAGATATATTCCTGAAAGCCGTCGGTGTGTTTTTTATTATTTATATGATTGGTTATTCAACTTTTTTGTTTCTGTCTGTTTTGGTAGGCTCTTCCGAGCTTTACAAAACACATCGCCGAAAACGCCTTAAAAATTTTTTCTCGAACAATTATTTTGTACCGATTACCATTGTAGTCCCCGCTTATAACGAAGAAATAACCGTAGTGGAAACGGTTAAGTCCCTGCTTGAGCTTGATTATCGCTCTTACGAAATCATTGTAGTAGATGACGGCTCGCGTGATGAAACCGCAAAAAAGGTTATAGACGCTTTTTCCATGCACCGTGTTTCACGTCCGATTCGCCGACAAATTGAATGTCAGCCCGAGGAATTTATTTATGAAACAAGGGATACCCGTGTGCCGCTTACTGTTATCCGAAAGAAAAACGGCGGAAAAGCCGACGCACTGAATATGGGTATAAACGCCGCTAATTATCCTTATTTTATCTGTATGGACGCAGACTCGGTACTTCAGTATGATTCACTTAAAAACATCTCTCAGCCTATTTTAGAAAAACCGAATGTTGTTGCAGTCGGAGGGTTGATAAGGCTGTCAAATGATGTTGAGCTTGAGAATTGCAGAGTGAAAAAATATCAACTTCCAAAAAATATCATTGCCTGTATGCAAGTGCTTGAATATGACCGGTCATTTTTAGCGTCACGCATTATGTTCGATAAATTCAACGGCTCGCTTATTATTTCGGGTGCATTCGGTTTGTTTAAAAAAGATGTTGTGATAGCCGCAGGCGGTTACAATAACAAAACAATGGGCGAGGATATGGAACTTGTGGTAAAGCTGCATGAATACTGTACGGTCAATAATATGAAATACAATATCTGCTATGCAACCGACGCCATTTGTTGGACGCAGGCTCCGGAAAAACTGAGCGATCTGAAAAAGCAACGCAAGCGTTGGCACCTTGGATTGTTTCAAAGTATGATTAAACACAGAAAAATGCTTTTCAATCCCAAATTCGGTGCGGTAGGTTATATTTCGTATTTGTACTTTTTGATTTATGAATTGCTTTCGCCTTTTATAGAAATATTCGGAGTTCTGACAATGCTTTTGGCTTTTGCGATAGATTTGATTAACATTCCGTTTATGGTACTGTTTTTCCTTATCTATGCGGTATTTGGGAGTGTATTGTCGCTTACGGCGTTTTTTTCAAGAATTTACACTTCGGATATGAAAATAACATTTTCAGACGCAGTTAAAGCCTGCCTTTTGTGTGTTTTTGAAATCACATGTCTTAGGTTTGTTTTGGCTTGGGTCAGGGCAACGGCTTTTTTCGGTTATCGCAAGAAAAAATTGCAGTGGGGCCGAATTGAACGCAAAAAAATCAACTTTAAATGAGAGGAAAAATTTTATGGAACTTAAGGATTTAAGAACCGCATTGTTCGGATTTAATAAAAACGATGTTTGCGAATACATTTCGCAGTTGAACTATATCTATGAACAAAAGGAAGAGCACAAAATCAAGGAGCAGAAAGTTATATTAGAGGAACTAAACAAAAAGAATGAGGAACTGAACGATTATAATTCCCATTTAAATCAAGAAAATACCGAGCTTAAACGAATTAATGATGAATTGAAGAAAAAATACGAATTGTCCGACAAAAAATCAAGCGAATTGGAAAACCGAATTGAAGAAATTCGCAAAGCGACCGCTTCAGTGCTTGAGGAAGTTAAAGAGCAGCTAAATTCGGCCGAAAAAAGAATTTCGGATTTGCAGACGGAGCAAGGGTATGAATAATTGCCGAAAGTTTTATAAAAGTTTAATTATATGCCTTTTTTCTGTTGCAATAATATTGAATATCGGTTTACCGGTGTATGCGGCTGTTTATACAGTACCAAGTGACAGCGGTGAGGCGGACACCGTTTATGTTGCAGGAAATCCTAATGCATATCCGCTTGAATATTACAGTAAGGAAGATAAAACTTTTTGCGGTGTTTTCCCCGATATGCTGAAGGTCGTATCCGAAAAAACGGGCATTTCATTTACCTATATTTCAGCTTCTTCCAAAAATCGGCAGAAAGAACTTTCACGCAACAATCAGGTCGAATTGTTGACAGTACTCTCCGATAAACAGGGCGAATGCAAAGTGGATGAACTGTTGCCGGTTTTAGAATTTTATTCCAAAGGAGAAAATACAACTTATTGCATAGGCTTTACCGAAATTACCTCTCCCGAACTTATCGGGAAAATAAAAAATGCCTTTTCGGAAATATCCGAAGAGGAAAAAATGGGGTTTTTACTCGCCAATTCAAATAATAATCCTGATGTGAATAACAAGAACCGTGTAATAAAAATAACCGCGTTTTCATCAGCCGCTGTTTTCATTGTAATTTGCAGCATTATTATCGTAATTGCAGTCAAAAGAAAAAACCGCAGCAATCAAGATTCGATGATTGACGAATTGACGGGTATAGGCAATGCGGAATATTATAATTATGCCTTTGAACAGTTGCTGACCCGTCAATCAAAAAATCTTTATGCCGTTTTTTATTTGGCATGTGAAGTTGAAAAAATAAGCGGTGAATATGGGGAAAATTCAATTGAAGAAATCGAGTGCTACGCTGCTGCACACTTAAATTCAAAAATTGCCTCCGCCGAATACTTGGCAAGGATAAATGACGGAGTTTTTGTAATGCTTATTCAGGCACCTACAGAAAAAGAATGTGAAAACAAAGTGTTCGAGGTTGTTGACAACTTAAACCTATATTTGCAGAAATTTTATCCAAATATGGCAAATGCTTTCAGAGCAGGAGTATCAAGACTTTGTGAACATCCCGATTGCAATGCCGAAACAGCATTTTATAATGCAAAGCAGGGTTATTTTGCAGCTCTAAGGAGCAATACTTCTGCAGTGATAACCTGTGAAAACCACTTGACACAGAGCAGAAGACAGGAAAAATTGCGAAAAGATGTTGCCAAAGCGGTTACCGACGGTGAATTTCGTGTGTATTTGCAGTTTATCAATGAAAATAAATCCGGAAAAATTTGCGGTGCGGAGGCTTTGTCACGTTGGCAAAACAAAGAATACGGTATATTACGTCCACACGAATACATTGACATTTTGAAAGAAACCGGACAAATAATATCACACGATTACAAAATGTTTTCTGCCGTATGCCGACAACTTGAGGCTTGGTGTACCGAACCGTATAATCGACTTTTTTTAACCTGCAATTTCACAAGGGATTCGCTCAGTCAAAATGATTTTTTTGACCGCATATCCGAAATTTCATCCGCTTATAAATTTGATCGTAGCCGACTCGTCCTTGAAATTACCGAAGATTCAATTGCTGAAAATTCAAAGGCGGTTTCGGAAAATATAAGCAAATGCCGCAGAGCGGGCTTTAAAATAGCGATTGACGATATGGGAACGGGATTTTCGTCTTTTGCCGACTTATATGATAATGAAATTGATTTAGTAAAAATCGATGGGGAATTTATTGCCTCTTGCACATCTGAAAGGCGGCAAACTATGCTTTCAAATATAATAACACTTGTGCATGAGTCCGGCGCAAAGATTCTTTTTGAGGAAGTTGAAAATTTGGAACAAGCAGATTTTCTCGACAAAATAAATTGTGATATGATGCAGGGGTTTTATTTTTCAAAGATCCTCCCACTGGTTGAATGTGAAAAATTTCTTAAAAATGAAAATATCACAGAAGGAAAAATTTTTAAAACTAACACAGAAAATGTTTGCAGAGTATATTAAAGACAGATTTTTGCACAATCACTTTCAACAAAGAATTATTCCGCCTGTTTGTCCTTAAGGACTTGATAAGCAACCGCCACTCAAATTCCGATAACTCCAAAAATCTTTTTTGTTCTTTCATAGCAAAATCCTCTTTTGCAAGTACATTGTACCGCAAAAGAGGATTTCTTGAAAATGTGTGGTTTTGGTGAATATGATTGTACTCTTTTTTCCGGGGGTGAAGGATATTGCCAAACTTGCGGATATTCTCGGTCATTCAAGCATAAATACCACAAGAATTTATATAATTTCGACAGGCACAGAACACCGCCACCGTGTAGAAAATATGCATTTGATTTTATAAAAAACAGACCTAAAAAACACCGCCCGAAGGCGGTAAAATTACATAATAGGCATTATGTTGTATTTGTACTTGCTCTAATGGTGGTTGTGTATTATGTAGTTAAAAAGCGGGCTCAAAAACCGGGCATTTTCTTAAATTTAAAAAAACACTTGGAAAAGGCTTTCCCGTCATAAACTATTTAATAATCATTCGCTACATTTCGACTTTAAATGTCAAAAATTGTTGACATTTTTATGTTTTGTAGTATACTTTTAGATGATAAGTAATTTTGTGTGCGAGGCTCATAAATTAAAATACAATATAATGCCGATTATGTTGTAAAATGAGGCTTAAGATTGGCTCTAGTTTACGTAATCAGGTATGGAGTCGACAATAAGGCGAATGTTGACAATATACAATTTTGATAATTGATGATATTTGTGCGAATAAAATCAATATGAGAAATCAGGTTCGGAGTTCTCTCGGCAGACTGCTGCCTCAAAATTATATCGCCCGCAGCGGCGACACATATGCCTTCCTCACTGATGACGAACAGGGTATGCGAAAATTCAAACAGCAAATATTCATCGGCAATATCTTAAAATGTTGGCAACGGCGATGGTTCCCGGAGCAGGCACTGTCACTGTAAACCGTGCCGGAGTTTGCTTTGTTGCAAGGATTGAAAGCGAAAAGGATATTGATAATTATCTTGCCGAGGTCAGAGAAAAACTCATTGAAAAATTAAGCGGACACGATGTAACTCATTTGATTAAAAAAACAAAACTTATCGAAAGGATGTTTGTTTTATGGCGGAAATAAGATGCCCAAAATGTAAAGAAGTTTTTCAGGTGAATGATTCGGATTATGCTCAGATAGTAACGCAGATTCGTGACAGTGAATTCGAAAAAGAGTTAAAAAGGCGTGAAGAGCAACTGGAGAGTTCCAGAGAAAAAGACTTGGAAATGGCTCGCCTTAAAGAAGAACAAAAGCAGGAAAAAGAACTTGCCGAAAAAAACGCCGAAATTTCGGATAAAGAAAAAGAAATTACTGAATTAAAGGCAAAACTGGCGTCTGCCGAAAAGGATAGAGAACTTGCGATTGTTCAGGCAATAAGCAGTAAGGATAAAGAACTCAACGAAAAAACGAATAAAATATTTTCTCTTGAAAGTACAATAGAAAGCGAAAAAATCCAGAACGAATTGAAAATAAGTTCGTTAAAAGAAAATTATGAAACCAAAATAAAAGACAAAGACGAGCAAATTGAATATTATAAGGATTTCAAAGCACGCCAATCAACCAAAATGATTGGCGAAAGCCTTGAGCAGCATTGCTTTAATCAGTTCAATTCTCTGAGAATGACCGCATTTCCCGGTGCTTATTTTGAAAAGGACAACGATGCCAGAAGCGGAAGTAAGGGCGATTTCATTTTTAGGGATTATGCTGACGGAATCGAATATATTTCCATTATGTTTGAAATGAAGAACGAGGCCGACGAAACAAAAACCAAACATAAAAACGAGGATTTCTTTAAAGAACTTGACAAAGACCGCAATGAGAAAAAATGCGAATATGCCGTCCTTGTTTCTATGTTGGAAAGCGACAGCGACCTTTATAATAACGGAATTGTCGATGTTTCTTATAAATATCCGAAAATGTATGTGATTCGTCCGCAGTTTTTCATACCGTTGATTACGTTACTTAAGAACGCGGCTATGAACTCTTTGCAATATCAAAAGGAACTCGCGCTGGTGAGAAATCAACAGGTTGATTTGTTAAATTTCGAATCAAATTTAAATACTTTTAAAGATGAATTTTCAAAAAATTTCAAAAATGCAAGCGACAGATTTACCGATGCAATTAACGGTATTGATAAAACAATAGACCAATTGGAGAAAATCAAAAAAGCACTCACCACATCAGAAAAACATCTTATTGCCGCAAACAACAAGGTTGATGATGTCAGCATCAAAAAACTCACCAAAAACGCGCCGTCCGTTAAAGAGATGTTCGAGAAATTAAAAGATTAAATTTTGCACCCGAAAATGGGCGCTCACATTCAAAGAGGTATGCAGAAGATAGGTATGACTGTATTAGAATTATTATTCAAGTATTGAAAAAATTAGGTGGCAAAGCACCGTATTCAGAGATTTATCAGTAATATGAATATATTGCCGAATGCAAACTCACTCCGGGCCAAAAAGCAGGTATTAGAAAATGTATTGAAACGCATTCATCCGATAGTGAAAATTTCACGGGGAATGACATTTTCTATTCTGCGGAAGGCAAAGGCAAGGGCGTTTGGGGATTAAGGAAATTGGATTAGGGGTTGAGTCTATGGACAGAGAATTAAAATTAAGGCCGCTATATCTTGCGAAAATTATATATGACTGCACCGATGAAAACCATTTTTTACCACATCGCAACTAATCGATAAACTTGACACGGATTACGGCATTTCGGCTCACCGCACCACGATTGCCGACGATATAGAAGTGCTGAGGCAGTTCGGTATGGATATACAAATTACAAAATCTTCGCAAAACAAATATAATCTTATAAGCCGTGAGTTTGACGACGCCGAACTTAAAACCTTGATTGACGCCGTGGAAACCGCAAGGTTTATCAGCAAAAGCAAAAGTAAAATTCTGGCTGATAAACTGGCAAATCTGGCAGGCAAAAACAAGGCGATGGATTTAAAACGAAACATCTCGATTGAACGAAGGATAAAAGCCGGAAACGAAATGGCGTTTATAGTTTCCGATACCGTAAATGAAGCGATAAACAAGCACAAGAAAATTTCGTTTTATTATTTTGAATATACCGTAAACAAGGAAAAGCATCTGCGTAACGGCGGCTGCAAATATGTTGTAAGCCCATATAAATTAGTCTGGAACGCTGAATTTTAATCAAGGTGTCGAATCTAACCGACACCTTGCCTTTTTATGGTGGAAGTCTGCTGCTTAATAGTTTATTATAATGTAAAAATTAAATTTCAGAAAGGGTGTTTTGTTATGTTTGAACCTTGGCAATTAGCCGCAATTGACGAAGCGGGATATAACGGAATCAGAGATGAGCATATTGAAAAAGTTGCAAATTCGCTTTCGGCGGCAGGCGTTACCGAATTAGACAGAGAGGCATTTGAAAATCACTGCCGCAAATGCGGAATCGACCCTGATAATTTTACTCAGTCGGATTTGGACCGTTTGGAGGAAATGCTTAATTAAAAATTTGAGGAGGAATTAGCGTGAAAGAAATATTTATCCCGTCCAAATAAAGGCATAACCAAAAAGCCCTGCAACAAAACATTTTTTTGCAAGGCGGCACACAGATACTTTGCATTTGAAAAGACCTCTCAACTTAAAAGTGTTGATTTGTCAAACACCAATATGACAGTACTCGGGGTAAATGCGTTTCGTAATGCCACAAGTTTAAAAGAGATAATTCTTCCAGACAGCCTGGAAGAAATACACGAAGATGCATTGGCTAACACGGCAGTTTCTGAAATTGCGGTGCCGAAAAGCATTAAGTATATTAATACGGAAATATATCAAACTTGTAAAGTTCGCCGCATCAACGGAAGCCCTGCTGATAAAAAACCACAGAGAATTTAGAACCCCAAAAGAAACCGCACATTATAGATTGTATTGATTGAATCAACAACCGAAGTTGGGGATAAAATGAATATTAAAAAGTTTGGCGGAGCGGTTTTCCGCTCCGCCGCCGGAATATTACAAAAGAAAAATTCTTTGATATAATGTTTGGCAATGATTTTGATTTTTAACTTTCGGGAGGCAGAATAATGACTGAATTTGACGAAAAAATTCTTGAAAATTCCCCCGCAAGGTCGTAAGAAAAGACCTGACTTCCTTGATGAAAAAGGGTGCCAATGTCCCCCGCATATGTTCTTGAGTATTTGCTCGGAATGTATTGTGCTACCGATGACGAGGAAACAATTCAGGTAGGTCTTGCGAAAATCAAAAAAATACTCACCGAAAACTATGTCCGCCCCGACCAAAGCGAATATGTGAAATCAAAAATCAAAGAAAACGGACAGTGTTTTTCTTAAAGTGAAATCTACATACGGCGGAATTTAGTCTGGAAAATTACCTTCTCAGGCTTTTTCGGCATGCTCTTTTTTAGTTTCCTTCCCTACTTTTAGCCTTGTTTTTGTTTCTTTTTCCCATTTCCCACACTAAATTTCATTGTTTTCCCATACTTATTTCCACCGCTTTCCTACTGTGGAATTTACTTTGGGAATTCATGTTACGGAAAATAAAAAATGAAAACATATGAAAAGTGCTGCAAATTACCGCCGCAACCGTAATCAATTTTATGTTTTTTTCGGGTTGACAATTAAAATTTACGGTGTTAAAATAGTTCGTGCACGAAATATATAAACAAAAATGCATAACATTATTTTCAGAGGGAGTGATTCATTGGAAAAATTAAGACGGAAAAACGGTTTTTACCTTAATATTCTTTCGCGTTCATTTGTTCACGCGGTAAATGAGCAGTTGGAGGATACGGGTGTTACCACACCGCAGTCGCGGGTACTTTTGTTTATTGCCAAACGCGGCGACAAACCGACATATCAAAATGATGTTGAGCAAAGAATGTGGCTTCGCCCGTCAACCATCAGCGCTATAATATCAAATTTAGAGAAGAACGGATTCATCACCAAAGAATCCGGCGATGATAAGCGCTATAAGCGTTTGGTGCTTACCGACCGCGGCAGGGATATAACAGACAGAACGGAAACCGCGATGAGCAATGCGGAGCAACAACTTGTAAACGGGCTTAACCCGAAAGATGAAGCTGAACTTACCGCGCTTTTAAAGCGGCTGCTTAAAAATTTTAAGGTTGATATTGATAAAATTGAAAGGAGCCAAGACATATGAAAAAAATGGTGAAAAAACTTATGGGCTGCGTAAGGGAATACAGAACGGTATCCGTACTCACCCCGATACTCATAGTGGGTGAAGTGCTGCTGGAATGTGCAATCCCGTTTGTTATAGCCAAACTTATTGAAAAGATTGAGGGCGGATGCTCGGTAATCGAAACGGCAAAATTCGGTGGTGTACTTGTTATAATGGCAATATTTTCGCTGCTGTTCGGTGCGCTTGCGGGAGCGACCGCTTCAAAAGCGTCCTGCGGGTTCGCAAAAAACATACGGCATGATGTTTTTTATAAGATTCAGGATTTTTCTTTTAAAAATATCGATAAATTTTCCACGCCGTCGCTTGTTACCCGTTTAACAACAGATATTACCAACGTGCAGATGGCATATATGATGATTATAAGAATGGCGGTAAGGGGGCCGCTTATGATAATATTCTCGTTTACCATGGCGATAGTAATGGGCGGTAAACTTGCGCTTATCTATGTGCTGCTTTTGCCGATGCTCGCCTTTGCGTTTATATGCATTGTGCGTAAAGTAATGCCTATATTCCGCCGTGCATTTCGGAAATATGACCGTCTGAACGAAACGGTGCAGGAAAATGTGCGCGGTATGCGCGTTGTAAAATCCTTTGTACGCGAAAAATATGAAACCGATAAATTCACGGCGGCATCGGAAGATGTATGTATAGACCTGACAAAAGCCGAAAAAATAATAGCCCTCAACAGCCCCATACTCCAGTTGTGCATATATCTTAATATGGTGCTTATACTGTTTTTCGGTTCAAAAATAATATTAACCACGGGTTCGATGGGCGTAGGTCAACTTTCTGCCATGGTGACCTACGGTTTTCAGATATTGGCAAGCATAATGATGATTTCGATGGTGTTTGTTATGATAACAATGTCGTTGGAATCCGCCGAAAGAATTGTGGAAGTTCTTGACGAACAGCCGACTATACGCCGCGCCGAAAATCCGATTATGCAGGTGGCTGACGGCAGCATAGATTTTGAAAACGTATCATTCAAATATTCCGAAGATGCCGAGAAAAATGCGCTTGAGGGTATCAATCTGCATATTAAATCGGGCGAAACCATAGGCATAATCGGCGGAACCGGCTCATCCAAATCCTCCCTTGTGCAGTTAATACCGCGGCTTTATGACGCAACGGGCGGCACGGTCAAGGTTGGCGGAACCGATGTTAAAAATTACGATATAGCGACACTTAGAAATGCGGTTGCGGTGGTATTGCAGAAAAACGAACTGTTTTCGGGCACAATTGCCGATAATCTGCGTTGGGGCAACCCCGACGCAACCGACGAAGAACTGCGCGAAGCCTGCAAAATGGCTGCCGCCGACGATTTTATAGAGTCGTTTCCCGATGGGTACGATACCTATATTGAGCAGGGCGGTACCAATGTTTCGGGCGGGCAGAAACAACGTATTTGCATAGCGAGGGCATTGCTTAAAAAGCCAAAAGTGCTGATACTTGACGATTCGACCAGTGCGGTTGATACCAAGACCGACGCTATGATACGCACGGCGTTTGCTTCTTATATTCCCGAAACGACCAAAATAATAATAGCCCAGCGCATATCGTCGGTTGAGTCGGCGGATCGCATAGTAGTTATGGATGACGGTAAAATTAACGCCGTAGGCACGCACAGCGAACTGCTTGCCGAAAACGAAATATACCGTGACGTTTACGAATCGCAGAACAAGGCAGGTGTTACAGATGAGGAATAATGCAAAAATGAAAGCCCCCGCCGACACAAAGTTGCAAAAAGGCACTTTCGGCAGGCTTATAAAATCACTTTTTAAATTTTATCCCGTCGCTATGCCGATAGTTATAATCGCAATAATCGGCAACGCTGTTGTTTCGGCTGTACCGGCACTGTTTATGCAGAATATAATCAGTCTTATTGAGCAAGCCGTTTCCAAACAACAAAAATGGGGCGATGTTTCGGGCAAGATAGGGCATTTTGTTTTGATACTTGCTCTGCTTTATTTGGGGTCTATCGTTTTAGGGTTTGTCTACACACGAATGATGGCGGTTCTGACGCAGGGATTTTTAAACAAAATGCGTATAAAGATGTTCGGCGGTATGCAAAAACTGCCCGTAAAATTCTTTGATACAAACAGCCACGGCGATATAATGAGTTATTATACCAATGATATCGACGCTATGCGCCAGTTGGTTTCGCAAAGTTTACCCAGCCTTCTTTCCTCAATTATAATAATTCTTACGGTGCTGTGTGTTATGCTTTATTTCAGCCTGTGGATGACGTTTGTTGTTGTCGGCGGGGTTATTATAATGATACTTGTAACCAAGCACGTGGGCGGCAATTCCTCAAAATTCTTTATCGGTCAGCAAAAATCGATTGCAAAAATTGAGGGATATGTTGAAGAAATGATGAACGGGCAGAAGGTCATAAAAGTATTCTGCCACGAGGACGCCAGCAAGGAAGGGTTTGACAGGCTTAACGAAGAGCTTTACAATAACTCGCAGCTCGCAAACAAATACGCCAATATTTTAATGCCCATACTTAATAATATCGGCAATGTGCTTTATGTAATAGTTGCGCTTGTAGGCGGTATATTTATCGCGTCGGGGGCGGTCAACGTGTCGGCATCGGGTATGGCATTCGGGATAAGCATTGTGGTACCGTTCCTTAATATGACCAAACAGTTTTCGGGCAATGTTTCGCAGGTATCAAGCCAAATAAACGCCGTTGTTATGGGTACTGCAGGTGCGGGGCGTATATTTGACCTTATTGATATGCAGCCCGAAACCGACGAGGGGTATGTAACCCTTGTAAATGCCAAAGAAACCGAGAACGGACTTGTCGAATGTAACGAGCGCACCGGCATATGGGCATGGAAACATCCCCATTCGGCTGACGGCAGCGTTACCTACACGCGGCTGTGCGGCGATGTACGCCTGCGCGAAGTCGATTTCGGATATACCGATGAAAAGTTAGTGCTTAAAAATGTTTCTATATATGCCGAGCCGGGTCAGAAAGTCGCCTTCGTAGGCGCAACCGGAGCCGGAAAAACGACCATCACAAATCTTATAAACCGTTTTTACGACATAGCCGACGGAAAAATACGCTATGACGGAATAAACATTAACAAAATCAAAAAAGCAGACCTGCGGCGGTCGCTCGGAATAGTTTTGCAGGATGTAAACCTGTTCACGGGCACGGTAATGGACAACATCCGCTACGGTAAACTTGACGCTACGGACGAAGAATGTATAAGTGCAGCGCGCCTTGCCGGGGCTGACAGTTTTATAAGCCGCCTGCCGCAGGGGTATAACACTCCGCTTTCGGGCAACGGCGCAAACCTTTCGCAGGGGCAGCGGCAGCTGATAGCCATTGCACGCGCCGCGGTGGCCGATCCGCCCGTTATGATTATGGACGAAGCCACTTCGTCTATCGACACACGCACAGAGGCGATCGTTCAGCGCGGAATGGACGCACTTATGAAGGGCAGGACGGTATTTGTTATAGCGCACCGCCTTTCAACCATTAAAAATTCGGATGTTATTATGCTGCTTGACCACGGCGAAATTATCGAACGCGGCAACCACGAAGAACTTATGAAGAAAAAGGGCAAATATTATCAATTGTACACCGGTGTGTTTGAACTTGAATAAATTTTATTCTGCACCTGTTCCGAAAATGCGGGAGCGGAATTTATGCGTTGACATTTATTTACAGGGCGAACCAAGCCCGATGATTACACGGGTAACGGAGGGATGAACTGATGACGGAAAAAGTTATTGAGATAAAAGGGCTTAATAAATCGTTTGGCGATATCCGCGCGGTGAACAACCTGTCTTTTTGCGTCAAAAAAGGCGAATTATTCGCTTTTTTGGGTGTTAACGGCGCCGGAAAAAGCACTGCACTTTCGGTGATTTGCGGTCAATTATCTCGCGACAGCGGCTGCGTTACGGTCTGCGGCAGGGATATAGACAAAGATTTAAGCGAAATTACCGCCAAAATCGGTATGGTATTTCAAAACTGTGTGCTTGACACGGCGCTTACGGTGAAAGACAATCTTAAAAGCCGCGCCGCCCTTTACGGCATAACGGGCAGCCGATTTGAAAAGCGACTTGCCGAGTTGGCGGAAACTTTGCAATTCGGCGACCTGCTTAACCGCACGCTCGGAAAATTATCGGGCGGACAGCGGCGGCGCATAGACATAGCACGTGCACTTTTGCACCGCCCGGAAATACTGATACTTGACGAGCCTACCACGGGGCTTGACCCGCAAACGAGAAAACTTTTATGGGATGTTATAAGCAATTTGCGCCGTGAAAACGGTATGACCGTACTGCTTACCACGCACTATATGGAGGAAGCGGCGGACGCGGACTATGTTGTGATAATTGACGGCGGACATATTGCGGCAGAAGGCACTCCGCTTGATCTTAAAAACCGATACACGGGCGATTTTGTGACCTTATACGGTGTTGACGAAGCGGCGGTAAAACCGCTCGGTGCACGGTACGAAACGCTTAAAAATGCGGTACGAATATCGGTTCCGGACACGGCGACTGCCACAAAACTTATAGTCGAAAACCCGCAATTGTTTAAAGATTATGAGGTAACAAAAGGAAAAATGGACGATGTATTCCTTGCCGCGACCGGAAAAAAACTTACGGGAGGCGATGATGTTGACAGGGCTTAAACAACTGACCGTGCGTAACTGCAAACTCTATTTTAAAGACAAGGCTGTATTTTTTTCATCCCTTATCACCCCGATAATACTGCTTGTGCTTTACGGCACATTTTTATCGGATATATTCCACGACAGCCTTACGGCAATGTTGGGCGGATTTACCAATGTGCCCGAAAGGGTTATAAGCGGCGCGGTTGCATGTCAACTTTTCTCGGCACTTTTGGCAATATCCTCTATAACCGTATCATTTTGCGGCAATATGATTATGGTAAACGATAAAGTTACGGGGGCACGACGGGATTTAACGGTAACGCCCGTAAAGCGCTCAACCTTGGCACTGAGTTACTATTTATCCACCCTTGCTTCCACCCTTATAATCTGCTTTGCGGCAACGGCTATTTGCCTTGTATACATAGGGATAAAGGGATTTTATATGTCGGTAAGCGATATTCTTCTGTGTCTGCTTGATATATTGCTTTTAACCCTGTTCGGGACGGCTTTCTCGTCGGTTGTGAACTTCTTTTTATCGTCGCAGGGGCAGATATCGGCGGTAGGCACCATAGTAAGCGCAGGCTACGGGTTTATATGCGGCGCATATATGCCGATATCGCAGTTCGGCAGCGGTTTGCAAAAGGTATTAAGTTTTCTGCCGGGAACGTACGGAACAAGCCTTTTACGCAACCACGCGCTTAAAGGGGCAATCGGGGAAATTAAGAAAAGCGGGCTGCCCGATGTCGGAATAAAAGCGCTTGAAGATATGCTTGACTGTAACCTTTACTTTTTCGGCAAACAGGTACCGGTGTCAGCAATGTACGGTGTTTTAATCGGCGGAACGGCACTGCTTATGGGTATATATGTTTTGCTCAACATTCTTAAAAAACGCATCAGTTAATAAGATGCTTAAATAAAATTGAACATTCCCCCTGTCAAAACACAGCGTTTTATATGTCGCAACCGTGCGTTCGAAGTCTGCATAAATAAAAATCCACCGATTGAATCGGTGGTTTTTATTTACCGTTTTATTGTATTTTTTACATTCGCCTGAAACCGCGGCCCAGTATTTCACCTACATCGCTCACCGTGATAAATGCGTCGGGATCACTCTCCTTAACGGCGGCAAGCACGGCGGCTATTTCGTGACGGCGCACAGCGCACATTACCATTGTTTTATCTTCCCCCGTAAAGCCGCCTTTGACGGGTATGCGAGTAACTCCGCGTACAAGCGAATTCATTATAGCGTTGCAGACTGCGTCTGCATTTGAGGTGATTATATGCACGGATTTTCCGCTGTCGGCACCGTAGACCAAGGTATCGACAATACGGGTCTGGACAAACATTGAAACAATTGAATAAAGCACAGAGTCAAGTTTACCGTAGGCTAAATATGCCATTGTAAGTACGACTGCGTCAAGCAGCAGCATAACCCTGCCGATTGAAATATGGGGCTTGCGTTTCGCTATGATTTTTGCCAAAACATCGACGCCGCCCGTGGTCGCGCCGCGAAGGAAGACCGCCGCAAGACCGCCGCCCATCATAACTCCGCCTGCAATACAGGAAAGCATTATATCGTTGCCGTTATATTTCGGTAAATATTTTTGAAAAACATCTGTCAATATACCGCTTGCTAAAATTCCCGCCAACGTTTTAATTATAAATTCATCACCGAACTGCCGCCGCCCCGCAATAACTATGGGGATATTAAGCACAATCACGGTTAAGCCTATTGGGATATAGGCGTTCATATAGTTTAAAATTGCGGCAATACCGGTAAGTCCGCCGGGCGTCAAGCGGCAGGGCTGAATAAATATAATAAATCCTGCGGAATAAATCACGCACCCTGCAAGGATAAAAAATCCGTCAATCATTGCGGTTTTAATTTTTGCAAACTTTCCCATTAGCTCACCCCTTATTTATTATCCCCGTTTATATTATCCCATATCAGCGAAAAAAGCACATTTATTCTGTTATGTTTTTCCTTTAAATAAAGCCAGCCGAACAATGCCTCGACTCCTGTTGCACAGTGATAGGTTTTTGATGTGGCTGATTTGGGCAGCGAACCGGCATGCCGATTTCTGCCGCGGCGATAAACGGCAAGTTCCTCCTCGGTCAGGCAGGGCTCTATTATTTCAAATGCCCTTTCCTGCGCCGAAGCGCGTACAAGATCGACCGACATTGAATGCAGTTTACCCGACGGGCGGTTTATTACGGCAAGCCGTTCCCTTACAAGAAGGCTGTATACCGCGTCACCCAAAAAGGCAAGATTTGAAACATTTAAGGTGTTTGGTTCTGTCATATTTTATCTCTCCGAAAAAATTACATAAACGGCGCAAACAGGTGCAGTATGAACTGTTTGGCTTTGAGCGACATGGGGCGTTTTTCCCATTCGGACAATGTAATTTCTTCCGAATCTTCCATTATCCGCAGCATATGACGCTTAATATCCCCGACGGCACGGACATTACACATCCACGCGCCGCACTCAAAATTATAATAAAAACTGCGGTAGTCCATATTTACCGTGCCCACGGTGGCAACGCTGTCATCCGATACAAAAAGTTTTGAATGTATAAATCCGGGAGTAAACTCGTATACCTTTACGCCCGATTCAAGCAATTGTTCATAATAATATTGGGTAACGGGGTGAACATACCACTTGTCCCACTTTTTAGGCGTAATTATCCGAACATCAATGCCCGAACGGGCAGCGCCGCAGACTGCGGCAGTCATCTCGCTGTCAAGCACCAGATAAGGCGAAGCAATGTAAACATAATCTTTTGCGGAATTAAGCATCTGCATATAAAGTCCGCCGCCCGGATTACGGTCATGGTCAAGAGGCGAAACGCTGTACGGTTGAACAAACCCTTCACATTTAGGGAATATTTCAACCATATATTTTTCGTAATTAACGGACTTTTTGCGGCTGTTTATCGCGTTCCACATTTCTATAAACATAACGGTGAAACTGCGTACGGCGTCGCCTTTAAAACAGGCGCCGCAATCCATCCAATAGCCGAATCTTTCAAGTTTGTTTATATATTCATCGCCTATATTAAGTCCGCCCGTAAAAGCGGTTTTACCGTCAATAACAACTATTTTGCGGTGATTACGGTTGTTAAGAAAAATATCGAACGACGGTCGAATGGGATTAAATACGCTGTAACTTATTCCTGCCTCGCGCAGATTTTTTTTGAATTTTTTATACTGCCGTGCGGCAGAGCCGAAATCATCAAAAATTATTTTTACCTCTACCCCGTCCCGAACTTTTTGCTTTAAAACAGAAAAAATTTCATCCCACATTTCGCCTTCCGCAAGAATATAGAATTCAAGAAAGATATACTTTTGTGCGGTGCGGAGTTCTTCAATCAGTCGCGGCAAAAACACTTCGCCCGGAGAAAGGTATTCCACCTCTGTATTCGTATAAAGCGGATATCCGCTTTCTTTGGTTAAAAAGACCGACTGCCGCCAATGAAAAACATCGGCGTAGCGCAGGCGCTTTTCGGTTTCGGGATCACGCCGCAAAAAAGAAGCCGAGCGCCTTTTTTGCAGCCGCAGCCGTTTTTTAAACGCCGGTACGGTCATGCTTGTGTTCCAAATAAAATATACGGGAACGGAAAATACGGGAAAAATCAGGATGAATATTATCCACGCCATTTTGTGGCTGGGATTGCCGCGTTTACCGACAATTGATATTACAAGCAATATACTTATCACCTGAAAAACGGCGTTTACCCAAACCGCCCAGTGCGAAAAGCGATAAACAAGGACGACAAGAAAAACAAACTGTAAAAGCATAAAAAAACAGGAAATTACAATTTTATCGGGTATGCCGCCCCATCTTTTATGTTGGTGTTTCATTTTTCGCCATCCTTTCCGATTTCTGCGTATTTCCATTAATATTTTACCACATTCTTCGTTTTTTTCAACACTGTTTTTGTTATACGGCTGCCGTTTTGTTTTCTCATTCCGTCCGCTGAATTTCCCATCGCTTTTATACTCGCTACAGCAAAACTCCCAAAACCAGCATTTCTTTAAGTCGGTCGTATATTTCTGTTAAATCTTCGGGCGGCAACGGGTTTTCGCCCCTGCCTATCTCAACGGTAAATGCCGGGCGGTGAAATTCTTTAACAAACCAATCTTTGAAACCGGCGCCCACTGCGGTTCCGGTTGGGGCGGAAATCGGATATCCGCTTGAAAAAGATAGTATCTGCGCCGCCTTTGCGGCGCGCGGGATATCCTCGCCCGCGTCGGGCGCATAGATAACTTCGCCCTGCGAATGGAACGCTATGGCGTGACGGAACTTATACCTTTTGCAAAATGCAACAAGCGCCGCCGTTTCAGGCTCGCTTTCCGGTCGGGTACCGCCGTATTTTGATGGCCCCGCGCCCCAGACACCGCTCTGCTTTGTTACTTCGGCGGTTTTCCCCCAATCGGCGTTAAAATTATGATTTATGTCCACGCCGCGCAAATTAGCGTTCCAATGCGTGGTATCGCCGCCGCTCAGACGTTTTATCTTAGAGGCAAACGCTCCTCCCTTCTGCCACCCGACAAGTGAGACTTCATAACCGTCGGGATTTACGACAGGCACCACAGCCAGTCCCTTATCCCACAAAAGCGCCTCGGCGCGTACATCCGATATTGCAGTTCCTTCCTTACGGCATCGGCAGAGTTCATCAGCGAATTTAAGCAACAAAAGCACTGTAAGCCTTTCACTGCCGTGAAATCCGCCGGCATACAGCACATATTCCTCGGCATCTCCGATCATAACGGCAGGTATGCTTCTGCCGCCCACCGATTTGCCGATACTGTCGCACCGTACAAAATCGTAATTTTCAGCCATAGCCTGACAAACTTTGATTATACCGTTGACATCAATTTCCCGTCCGTTTATAATTATATCCATAAAATACAACTCACCTCTTGTAATTTAATTATATTTTATGGGTAGGGTAAAAATGAAAGGTTGACTTATAAATGTATTACGATGAATTAATTTACCCCGAAGATAACACCAAACTGCGTGCATTTTACCATAAAAGCAGTTGGGAATTGCCAAATATGGATCGCAGACCTGCGGTTGTTATCTGCCCGGGCGGCGGATACGTAATGACTTCGGAGCGTGAAGCGGACATTGTAGCCGAACAGTTTTTGGCGGCAGGTTTTCAGGCGTTTGTCTTCACTTATTCAACAAACGAGGGGGCGGAGTTCCCCCGTCCGCTTATCGAGCTTTCACGCGCGATGAAAGATATCCGTGCAAACGCCGAAAAGTGGAATCTTGACCCCGACCGTATCGCAGTGGGCGGATTTTCGGCAGGCGGTCATCTTGCGGCAAGTCTTGCCACACTGTGGAACGATTCGGAAATTATGCGTGAAAGCGGCTGTGAAAACGGTGAAAACCGCCCCAACCTTTCAATTCTCGGTTACCCGGTGATAACGACCTCCTGGATGAAGGCGGATCAACACCCCAACGGATATGACCGTGTGCTGGGCAACCGCCGCGAGGAAGATATTTTGCCTAAAATTGACATCTGCCGCAATGTCGGCGAACAGACCCCGCCCGCATTCATTTTCCACACATTTACCGATAATGTTGTACCTGCGGAGGACAGTATGCTGTATGCGGCGGCGCTTGCAAAATATGACATACCGTTTGATTTGCATATTTTTTCAAACTCTTTGCACGGTATGTCGATAGGGCAGAATATTTCCGGCTGCTATGACCGTGAATACTCAAAATGGGTTGAACTGTGCATCGGTTGGCTTAAACGTATGTGGCAACTGGACGGTTCGGGAAATCTTGACGACCCGAAAGCCAGGCGGCACCTGAACGAAGATTACAAGGGGAAAATATGATTTTAAACGAAAAACCGATTTCTAAAGAATATATTTATAACGGCAGGATAATAAATCTGCGGCGTGATGAAGTTCTGCTGCCCGACGGGCAAAAATCGACCCGCGAGGTTATTGAACATCCCGGCGGAGTCGGTGTAATAGCGGTTGATGAGCAAATGAATGTAACGCTTGTGCGGCAGTACCGTTACCCGTATTCCGAAGCGACGCTTGAGATACCTGCCGGAAAGAAAGAGCCGGGCGAAGAGCCTCTTGCCTGCGGCAAACGCGAACTTAAGGAAGAAGCCGGAATAACGGCGGACGAATTCCGCACCCTGGGGAAAATTTATCCCACGCCGGGTTATACCGACGAAATAATACACATTTATCTTGCAACGGGGCTGCACAAGGGGAATAACCACCCTGATGAAGGCGAATTTGTTGACCTTGTGACAATATCGCTTCAGGAACTTATCGCACTTGTGATGCGAGGCGATATACCGGACGCAAAAACACAAATTGCGGCGCTGAAGGCTGCAAAATTGCTCCTGCCCGGCGGTTTCGGTAAATATTAAATTTGAGCTTAAAAATGAGCAAAGTCCGGCGGCGACCGATAATCGGTCGCCGCCGGACTTGATTGTATTTATTTATGAATGTCAGGAATCAGTCCGTTCTTCTGTTTCGGATTCAGCACCGGGTGAAGTTTTTCGGGGCTTCATCCATATTGCGCCCACGGCAATTACAATCGCAAATACTATAAGATAATACAGGCAGGATATACCGTGGCTTAAAATGCAGGCGTACACCATAAACACCGAGCCGGCAAGCGCCAAAAGCGGGATTATAAACCGTTTTACAAAACCTACGTCCTTTTCCTTTATCATCCACATAATAAAAATCGGGATATAGAAAGCGTAGATAGTAATTATCGGGATCTCGGACGAATCGAACACGAAGCGACCGAACCACGCTTTACCGTTTGCGATATTCGCAAGATAGAAATAAAATCCCCAAAAAGCACAAACGAAAAGTGAGAAAACAGCCGAGTTATTAGGCATATTCGTAACCTTATCGACCTGTTTAAAGGTTTCACAGGCAGGTCCTCTGCCGCGGCTGGCGACCGAGTAAAGTCCGCGGCAACTGCCGAGCATAAGGCCGTTGAGCGTTCCGATACAGGAAATTGCAATAAACAGGTTGAGCACATTGCCGAGCGCTTTGCCGAAAACATTTACAAACGCGGTGGTTGCGCCGTTTTCAATAAGTGCGGCATTGGATTCGCCGCCGGCAACGCCTATGTAATATAAAAGGTAGATAGCGATTATTATAATGCCGCCGATAAGCAGTGCCCGCGGCAGATTTTTCTTTGAATCTTTAAGTTCGGCATTTATGGCGGTTGCGATTATCCACCCTTCATAGGCAAAGGCGGTAGCACATACCGAAGCAAGCAGCGGATTTTTAACAATATCCTTTTGGGCAACATCCGCAACGGTCGTAAAGTTTTCAACCAGTCCCCCGGTTGACAAACCGTAGATTATTCCGCCGACAGCCATAAGGACAAGGGGAATGAATTTAATAACCGTAGTGCTTACCTGAAGTTTTCCTGCGATTTTGGGTGATATAGCATTAACCGTGTATGATGCGCAAAGGAAAAACAGCATGAGCACTATACATTCCGGGCCCATGACCGCCTCCGACCCTTTAAGTTTACCGCCGAGCGAAAGAAGCGGAAACGACGGATTCACCGACTTGATAAATACCAAGGTATAGCGAGCCGAAAGCCACGCCAGCACCGAAGTCATTGCCGGATAGTATATTGTCGACATAAACCAACCGACTATGTAGGCATAATTGCCGCCGAGCATCGCCTCCGCATAATCGACAAGGCCGTTGACCTTTTCAAAACGCGTTCCCATATTGGCAAACGCAAGCAGGCAGACTATCATAATAGCGCCGCCGATTACCCATGCAAGTATACCGAGCGGCATATCACCGTTGGTTTTTTGTAAAATCGTTTGCGCCTTAAAAAATACTCCCGAACCGACAACTATTCCGACGACCAAACATATCGCCGTGAATAATCCGTACTTGCGTTCCAATTTAGTTCCCATTAATATAATTCTCCTAACTGATGTTTTTAAGCCTATTCGCAGTGCGCCGTGAAAATATTACCGCAAGCGACACAAAATTATAAATAATTATACCATTTTTTTGTGCAGTCTTCAAGTATTTTTTGCTTTTTTCGAAAAAAATAGTGTTTACTAATATGCCGTCGAAAATATTTACCCTAATCGGGGTAATAATAAAACAAACGGTGAAAGGATGATGCTTTGTGCGTATAACCGAAAGCGGATACGGAAAACTTGTAAAGGACAGCGAGCCGAAATCGCCTAAGTTTAAGAATCTTGCGGCAGCGTTTATAACAGGCGGACTGATATGCGTGTTAGGGCAAGTTCTGCTTGATTTATATATAGGAGCGGGGCTTTCCGAAACCGAAGGAGGCACGCTTGTTTCAATCACACTTATACTCTTAGCACAGTTGCTTACCGGACTCGGTATTTTTGACAGCATTGCAAAATTTGCCGGTGCAGGAACGCTGGTACCCATAACCGGATTTGCCAACGCTATTGTTTCGCCGGCAATTGAATACAAAAAAGAAGGGCTGATAACCGGCCTCGGGGTCAAGATGTTCAGCATTGCCGGCCCGGTTTTAGTTTACGGCACTTTGGCGGGCGCAATATACGGAGCGATATATTACATCGCTTTGCTATTTTGAAAAAGAGGTGGTAAAATGCTTACACGGCACGGTGAAACCGTAATATTGAGTGATCCTGTGTATATCGGATCGTACGCTGCCGTTGTCGGAAAGTTAGAGGGCGAAGGCCCTATCGGCAATGAATTTGATATGGTTTTCAGTGACGAAACGCTGGAGGAACCGAGTTTTGAAAAAGCCGAAAGCAGATTACAGCAGTTAAGCGTTAAAAAGGCACTTGATAAATACGGATTGACACCGGATCAAGTTGATATTGTTTTAGCGGGCGACCTGCTTAACCAATGCGTGGGCAGCGCTTACGGTTTGCGCAATTTCGGAATACCGTTTGCGGGGCTGTACGGTGCTTGTTCAACAATGGCATTATCGCTTTGCTTGGGATCCATTCTGGTAGCGTCGGGGGCGGCAAAGACCGCTGTTGCGGTTACATCGTCGCATTTTTGCAGCGCCGAAAGACAGTTCAGATTTCCGCTTGAATACGGCGGTCAAAGGCCGCAATCCTCACAGTGGACAGTAACCGGAGCGGGTGCGGCGATAATTGAAAACAAGAAAAGCCGCATATCCATACCCTCGGTGCGGTTCGGTAAAATCGTTGATATGGGTATAACCGATATGAATAATATGGGTGCGGCGATGGCTCCTGCCGCGGCGGACAGTATTTTGGGGTATTTTGCGGACACGGGAACCGCACCCGAAAATTTTGACCTGATACTGACGGGGGATCTTGGCTATGTCGGGTCGGAATTGCTGGCAAAGGTAATGCGTGCCGAAGGAGCCGATATTTCGTCAAAGCACAACGACTGCGGAAAAATGATATTCTGCAAAGAAAAGCAGGACGTGCATTCGGGAGGTTCCGGCTGCGGCTGTTCGGCAAGCGTGCTGTGTTCAAAAATATTTCGCCTGATTGAATGCGGTGAACTCGGCAGAGTGCTGTTCTGTGCGACCGGCGCGTTGATGTCGCCGACCGTAAGTTTTCAGGGCGAGAGCATACCGGGCATCGCACATATAGTTGAATTCAGGCACTGCAAATAATTATAATAAACAAAAAATGTGCAAGGGCACCTACCCCTGCACATTTTTTAGTTTTTACGTCAATTACTTCTTATTCGCGGGGAATTCGGATATTATTTCCGAATCGTATTGCAGAATA
>CAVGND010000020.1:0-29404 GCA_963630555.1 Roseburia intestinalis
GACCGACAAGTACCTACCGGCACTGCTGGAAGCGCTGTAAACACACAAGCACAGTTACTTCAATATGAAGGAGGAAATTTTAATGAAGACAAAGAAACGAACGCGGGTCATATCATGGCTGTTGACCCTTGTTATGTTGGTCGGAATATTGCCGCTGTCGGCATTGCCTGCTTTTACTGCCAATGCCAAAGGGGGACTCGGCACAGAAAAATCCCCGTATCTTGTCTACGACTTTGACGAACTGCAGCAATGGATTGCACAAGCACCTGCCAACTCATCCACCTATTTTCAATTGTTTCGGAGTTTGAAGTATAATCAAAGTGACACGGATGCGAAAAAAATTGATATCACAGACGGGAAAAAGATATTCTTGGATTTATGCAGTCAAAACATTAATATTCAGCAGAATAGCGACGGCCCGGCTTTGCCGTATGTGTTCCGTGTGACAGGCGGTTCAACTCTTACGATAGATGACAGCAATCCGTACGTCAGCCAAGAACACCTATTCGGCGGGAACATGATATATGCGAGCTTCTGTGATGACGCAAAGCCGCACAACCTTGTTCGTGCGGAAGATAACTCATGTGTCGTGATTAACGATGCCAGACTCATAAAAAGTTGTACCATCGCTGGCAATAGTTACCCAAAGACAGACATGCCGAACGGTACGATTGCTGCTGATAAAACCTCTGAAATTATTATAAACGGGGGCTCTGTCAGGGGGGCTAACTATACCCTTGATACAAGAGTTACAGAGAATCTGTACAGACGCGATTGTGCGATTGCGTCATACGGTAAACTGACCATTAACGGCGGCGAATTTGTAGGTGTTGTCGGAATTCTTGACCTGCCGGACGGAAATGATATTGATGTTACGATAAACGGCGGCGTTTTCAACAACTGCGTACAGGTGGATGCTGAATTGACAACCTCTGACACCTTTAACCCCCGTATTGCAATTTACGGCGGTAATTTCAAAGACAGGTTTGTTGTGAATCCCGGCGTAAAAGGTATTTCCGCCAGCACAAAATTCTATATTCCGATTTTGATGCGCGGCGGCACCTTCTCCTCGCTGGTCACAAAAAGCGATAAAAAGAATATTGAGGAACACGACTGCGAAGCGATTTCCCTGTATGAAGTTTTTCATCAGGATGGTGTAGTACAACCGGATAATACGGAAGCGAGAATGAACCGAAACGCATTGGCTGCCTGCATAGGCGACAGTGTTGTCTATACCAGATATTGCTCCGATGAATATAAATATAAAGATATAAAATACAGCTATATTACAAGAAAAAATATGAGTAACGGAGTCGGTATATATCCGAACATAGGAACTATGTATGATGACGCCGGCTATGTCAAAATTTTCCCCAATTCGTTTGGACTGAAAGATGTGCTGCTGGATAGTAACCCGGTTGAAAAGCCAAAGAATATTGATGACGGGGGATCGTTCACAACCGGAAATGTTCCGTTTTATTCGGTAAGCAGCTTAGGTACGCACATTCTCACTTTCCGTTGGTATGACCTTCCGCAGGAGATGAAGGACGCTGGGTATTCCTATAAGGTGACTTTCGGGACGCAATCCGTTTCCCAATTCGAGGTGCCAAGCAGTGATATTCTAACTACGGCAACAGCCGACGGCACAGTATTCGAATGGAATTATACAATACCCAAAACGCATACAACCACGCAGCAGGCCACCTTCAGATTAGACCTGATGAAGGATGGCGAACTCGTCTCTGACACGGCAACGCACAACGATTATCTGCTGACATACAGAGTGGCGGAAAGTACAAAAGCCATTATTGGCAGCGTATTTCTGGACATCTCCGCACCCCTTGTGGAGGGTGACAAAACAAGCGGTACTGTAACCAGAGTCGGAGTTGGGGGTGGTTATAGTGTGACAAAAGATACTTGCTGGGTAGATAATGATACAGACTATGAACTGAACGGAAAAAACGATTATTACCTTGCCGATTTAAAGACACAATACGCCAAGAGCATTACGCTGAAAGTTAATGACGGCTTTGCGTTTGATTCAAGTAACAAACCAACTGTTAAAGTTGATGGCTTGGCAAGCGATTATGAGTATTATGTAAGAGTTACTAACGAAAGCACTGCTGTAATCACTCTGTATTCCTATCCGACACCAGTGATAGCCGAAGCAGTAGGTACGGTGAAAGGCTTGCATAAGGACAACTATGTTCGTGACATCACCGTTGAACCTCGTGTAAGCGGAGAGTACACCTTTGAAGTTCTGAAGATACTGCGTATCGGCAGCGATGGAGAAGAACAAATTGCATCCCCCGACGACCGAATTGACTCTAACAGCACATACAGAATATACCTTACCGCACACGCCAAGTGGGGCTATGCCTTTAAGGAGGGCGAGCCTGTATATGATTCGAACAATAATGTGTACTCCCACAGCAAAATAACGCTTCGTATGGAAACCGATAATTATTTCTATTTCGGCATGGATACGACCTACGGTGCAATTCCTAACACCTCCGAAAAGACGGCATATATTTCTCCCAACTTAAAGGTTATAGGAAGCGAAACTGCCAACGGTAATGTCAGCGGCAGCGTGGTCAGCTTCCTAAACGGCACAGACGCGGTAACCATTCAGCTCATCGAGCAGGGACATACCGAGGTTGCCTACGAAACTACCGTTTCAGGCGGCACGCAAAGCGGCAACAAATACACCGCAACCTACTCATTCTCGCAGGTTCCTGCCGGAACATACACCATGAAGGTTAAGAAAACCAAACATGCCACAAGAGAGTACACAATAACTGTCGGCAGTTCTGCCGTAACGCAGAATGTGGAAATTTGGTTGTACGGTGATGTGAACGGTGACGGCATTGTTACCGAATCCGACGCAATATTTATTCTCCGCTACAATGCTGAAATGGTTGAAATAACCGATGACAGCCTTAAAGCAGCGGATGTAAACAACGACGGTTTTGTTACCGAATCCGACGCAATACTCATTCTCCGCTATTGTGCAGAGATGATTGACAAATTCCCGGTTGAGGGGTAATAATTAAAGAATTTAACCTATTAAATTCTTTCTGAAGGTCAGCGGACGTTTTTGCGCCCGCTGACCTGTTTTTCATTACGGCAATCATTCTCATCGTGAGGGGCTGCTCCGTACGGTGTTGATGAAAATTAAGACTGCCTGCGGCTTATGAAGCGTGCAACAACCTCTTTTTTAATTAGTTCAATTCGGTTTTATTGGTTTTTGCGGTTTTTATTTTTTATGTTTTCTCCTTTTTTAGCTTAATAAATATTTATTCACTCAAAGTATTGATTTTTCCCCGTTTATATGGTACACTGTAATTCCAAAATCAGTATGGATTTTTCTGAGATACTATGCTCATTTTTCGCCATACACTCTTTGCGAGTGTGTGGCGTTTCTTATTTTTAAGGAGGAATTGTTATGAATGAAGTATTGAACACAATTAAATTACGCAGAAGCGTTCGGGCGTATAAGCCCGATGCCGTTCCGGCGAAACTGCTTAATGCGGTTCTTGAAGCCGGCACCTACGCACCGACCGGAGGCGGACGGCAGTCACCTACGATCATTGCGGTTACATCCCAAAAGTATCGCAGGGAAATTTCGGAACTGAATGCCGGCGTGATGGGCAGCAACGGCGACCCGTATTACGGAGCGCCGATCGTTATTCTTGTATTGGCGGACGGAGCGGCAAGCACCTTTGTCGAAGATGGCAGCTGCGTGCTTGAGAATATGATGCTCGCCGCCGCTTCACTGGGGCTCGGTTCTGTCTGGGTACACAGGGAGCGGCAAATATTCGACAGTGAAAGGGGCAAAGCCCTCCTTAGCGAATGGGGACTGCCCGAAACGCTGCGCGGTGTCGGAAGTATCGCGCTCGGATATCCTGCCGAAGCAGAGGGCAAAGCGGCGGAAAGAAAGGCGGATTACATCGTTCGGGTATAAAATTACCGTGCGTGCAGTATCGGCGACAGTCTGGGATATATAATAAAGCAAATTGCCGTTATCAGCACGCCTTTTATAAATGTAAACGGCAGGTTGACCACCGCCAACGCTTCCCACAGGTTGTCAATGAACGGGAATATTGCCGAATATGCGCCCAGGATCGCTTTCATCGGCATAAAATTCGTGTAGAACGGGTAAACAATGTAATAGTTGGTTACAAACTGCAAAAGAGACATGGCGACCGTGCTCGCAATCGAGCCTATGAGCGCCCCCGAACGGCTTTTTTTATGTTTATATACGATTCCTGCGGTTCCCGTAAACACAGCGCCCAGAATAAAGTTTGAAAGTTCTCCGACGCCGCCCGAACTGCCGAACGGGAGATGTATAAGATTTTTAATAAGGCATACGGCAACGCCGTACACAGGGCCGAAACAGAATGAGGTTATAAGTGCAGGCAGTTCGGAAAAGTCAAACTTTAAAAATTCGGGCACAAAAGGAACCGAAAATTCAAGAATCATAAGTATGACTGCAACGGCGCTCATAACGGCGGTGACAGCCAGCGCACGAATATTAACTGTCCGGTTTGCGGTTTTGGTAATCATAATATTATCCCCTTTTAAAAAATAAAAGTCCCGACACTTAAAATCCAAGGTCGGGACGGCAAATCAATCTTCCGGCGGCATAATCCGCTGATTATTTGCGCCTTCTTCTATCCGGACTGTTACCGTCGGTTCCGGAATCTCACCGGTAATCGGCACGCATAAAAGCGTGTTAGCGGACTCGTCAGGCAGTGCTGCATTACCGCCGGTGGGGATTTTCACCCCGCCCCGAAGACATATGTTGCACCATTATTATATTACCACGACGATTTTTTGTCAACCCCGATATGAATATTAAATATAATATTGAAAAAACAGGTACAGCATATATAATTAAATATGGCAAAAGTTTTTTAAAGGAGATATCGGCAAATGGAAAGCCTTGGTGCGATTAAAGAAAAAATTTGCGAAACAATAGATAAAAACAAAGATGAATTTATAGCCTTGGGTCACAGCGTACTGCGCGAACCCGAGGTGGCATTTACAGAGTTTAAAACAGCCCCAAAGGCGGAAAAAGCATTTTCATCATTGGGACTTGACTGTAACTGCGGACAGGCTGTAACAGGCATAGCCGCCGAACTGCTTTATGACCAAAGAAGATTATTTGTCGAAACGGTGCGGAATTAATGAGTGAAAAGCAAATAAACCGCCAAATTATTAAGCTGAGGAGAGTTAAACTCCATACGGTTTTTCCCCGCCGTATTTTCCCGTCGGCTAAAAAAATAAAAGACCTTGCCGGACGGCGAGGCCTTTTATTTCGGGCTTTATTTTATCATACAGCCGATATCGTCAAAGATATCGCCTATCGCCCGTGCGGCTTTCCCTGCTTTTTTGGTTAGAGTTTTTTTGTTTTTCATCGCCGTCTTGCCTACAAGTACGGCGGCAGCGCCCGCTGCCATACCCGCACCCATTCCTTTAATAAACGATGTTGCCTGTTTAGTCATAATATCACCTCTCTGTCTGTTTTATATTATTCTTTCCGCACACGGTTAAATATATTCAAAATTTGTTAATTTCACGGTCTGTTCGGTTTCGCTGAATTCTATATCGGTAATAAATCCGTCCGCACGTATTTCTGTTTTGAATTCGCCCAAACCGCAACTCCCGCTGCCCTTGCCGCCGCTGATTATATCGCATACCGCGGCACTTACGCAACTGCGCAGTTTATGCGAACCGATTTTTTCGCCGCAAAACTCAATTTGAAATCTGCCGTCGGTTTCACGAATTATCTTCATACCTTTAACAGTTTCGGGGGCAAGTATTTCCACCGTGATTGCACCGTCTGCGGTTAGCGTGCCGCTTGATTTCTCCTTGCCGTCCTCAAAAACCGAAAAATTGCAGCGGTAACGGTCGGTTTTAACTGCTTGCGGGCTTTTTGCGCCGCACCCGAAAAAAACAATAAACAGTGTGAGTATAATCAATGCCCACACTGTTTTTTTAAGGTATTTAGTTGCCAAATCAGTCACCCCGATGTTCAAAATTCAGAAAACATTCGGGCAATGAGTTTATTATATCACCGGCGTACATTGCGGTTTGCGAAAATTTAATTGCGGCAATATCGCCCGCACAGGCGTGTATATATGCACCGCATACAGCCGCATGTTCTGCGCTCAATCCCTCGCAAAGCAGGGCGGCTATAATGCCCGAAAGGACATCTCCGCTGCCTGCAGTCGCCATACCGCTGTTGCCTTTTCGGCAAACATACATATCGCCGTGCGGTACAGCTATAAGCGTGTTTTGACCTTTAAGCAGCGTTACCGCTCCCGTCATCTCGGCAAGTTCCTTTGCAGCCGATCGCCGAGCCGACTGTATTTCCGCCGCCGTTACGCCCAAAAGACGCGCCGCTTCGCCCGGGTGGGGAGTTATAACGGTGTCAGCCCCGCGTTTTCTAATTATATCTATGCAGTCAACGGCGACATTTATGCCGTCCGCATCCAGGACAAGCGGCTTTTTCACGGTGCTTAAAACGGTTTTTACAAGAGCCTTTGTTCCGTCACTTATGCCTATTCCGCAGCCGAGCATAACCGCACGGCAGCCGTCCGTTGCAGTATCAATAATTTTTGTTACATCTGCCGCGCCGCCGTCAAATTTGCCGTCTTTCTGCGGCAAAAATCTAAAAACCGCCTCCGGTATTGCTGCCGCCGCGACAGGGTATATGCTTTCGGGTATTATAAGCCTTGCAATGCCCACACCGCTGCGTATGGCGGCACGTGCCGACAGTATCGCTGCACCTGCCATACCGTAGCTGCCTGCTATAAGTCCTGCCGTGCCGAAAGTTCCTTTGTTAGCGTCGGCAGGACGCTCGGGCAGACGTGCACGGACATATTCTTCGGTTATATTTATAGGCGAAATATCGCCTGCGGTTGAATATTTTGTCATATGCCGCAGTTCTCCTTTTTTATAGCAGTGACGACTGCTGCCGCAGTTTTGTCGGTATGCGTCAGGCTTACGGATATGAGGTAACCGCGTGCCGTTTCCGCCGCCGCTCCGTCAAGCAGCAGATGCGGTTGCCCGTTTTCGCCGTTTTGTACCTGTACCGTATGCAGGTGTTCGCGCAAAAGTCCCGTTCCGAACGCCTTGCCGAACGCCTCCTTTGCCGCAAACCGCGCCGCCGCGGAATGAAATCTGCGTTCGCCTTTAAGTGATAAAAGGTATTCGCATTCGACCTTGCCGAACATACGCTCCATAGCGTTCTCCCGCTTCTCCAATATATCTTTTATTCGTGAAACGTCCACTAAATCTATTCCTGTTTTAATCATTGTCTTTTATTCCTTAGGTTATACGGCAAAAATCGGTTTATGCTTTCAAGCATCGTTTCATCGGGCGAAAAAATGAGTATACTGCGCCCGTGGCGGCGACTGTTTATAACAAGGTAGTGTTTCTGCATTTCACCGCCGCACGCGTATACCGTTTTGTTATATTGCGAAGGGTTTACGGTTTCGGGCGCATACTTTCCGAATTCCTCAACATCCGTAAGATTGATTGCCGCAACAGGATAGCGGCGGCTTTGGGATATTACTTTATCAACCGTAAAACGGTCGCCGGTCAGGGTATAGTCATACTCTTTGTCGACCCATTTTGCCGACATACGTGCAAAATACAACGCCATCGCCGCCATGCCGAATTGAACCACAGGCAGAACCGTACCGGCGGTGTAGCGGATAAGGTAGAGTATAAATGCCGCAACTATCACACCGACCACCCAACTTAAAACTTTACGCAGCCGCGTCTTGTATGTTTTCGGGGATTTGACCGATTGCTCATAGTATTCCTGAAACATTATTTTCACCTTCAATAATTTCGGGGCATAATCTGTAAAGCAGGCGTACGGGAAGCCCGACCACATTAAAATAACTGCCGTTGATTTTCTTTATAAAACATGCCGCCAATCCCTGTACGGCATATGCGCCCGCTTTGTCAAGCACATATTCGCGTGAAATGTAATCGGATATCTGCGTTTCGGTCAATTTGTCAAATGTAACCTCGGTAACTTCAAAATCCGTTAAAACATTGCCGCCATTTATAACGGTTAATCCGCTTATAACACGGTGGGTGTTTCCGGAAAGTGCGCGCAGCATACGGCGGGCGTTATCCTTTGTTTTAGGTTTGCCGAAAATTTCGCCGCCCAGTGCCACAACGGTATCGCAGCCGATTATAACCGTGCCTCTTATATCATTCCTGCTTAGTTTTTGCGCCGCAGCCTCCGCTTTGCGGCGGGAGAGCAGGCAGCAAAGTTCTTCGGGGTTGCGGACATCGCTGCTTTCATCCGTATCGGCAACGCGCACAGTAAATTCAACGCCTAAATTTTCAAGTATCTCGCGCCGCCGCGGCGACGCTGATGCCAATATTATCTCCATTTAATTGTTCAGCCGCCCTTCGGTCTGTAAATTTAAAAGGTTTTCCGCGCCGATATTGCCCCGAACGCGGAAAACCTCACTAACCGGTTTACCGGCAAATTACTGTATTTTTACGGCAGTGACAGCCCATGCTTGACAGGCTTATCTTCTTTTAAAGCCTCTTCTCTGACGGTCGCCGTTCTGCGGTCTGCGCGGACGGAAACCTTCGTCGGCATCGTCGGCTACAACTGCACCTTCAACCTCAACAAGTGCATCGCGGCGCGAAAGGTTAAGTCTGCCCTGGTCGTCAATTTCCGTAACTTTAACGATAACTTCATCGCCTACATTTACAACGTCTTCAACCTTTTCAACACGTTTAACATCAAGTTGACTTATGTGCACAAGACCCTCTTTTCCGGGGGCAATTTCAACAAATGCGCCGAATGTCATAAGTCTTGTTACTTTGCCTTTGTATATTGCGCCGATCTCGGGGTCGTTGGCAATGGTTTCAATAATCGAAATTGCTTGGCGAGCCTTGTCAATATCAATTGCGGATACAAATACATGACCGTCCTCTTCAATATTGATTGAGCATTCGCACTGTTCCTGTATAGACTGAATAACCTTGCCCTGCTTTCCGATAACATCACCGATTTTATCCGGTGAGATAACGGTTGTAAGCATTTTAGGTGCATATTTTGAGAGTTCTTTTCTCGGCTCGGCAATAACAGGGAGCATGATTTCATCAAGGATGTAGTTGCGTGCTTTATGGGTCTTTGCAAACGCTTCCTTAATTATTTCGGGGGTTAAACCGTGTACTTTAAGATCCATCTGTATGGCGGTAATGCCCTTTTTCGTTCCTGCTACCTTAAAGTCCATATCGCCGTAGAAGTCTTCAAGGCCCTGAATGTCAACCATTGTCATAAAGTCGCCGTAAACACCACGGTCACCCGTTATAAGTCCGCAGGAGATACCTGCAACAGGTGCCTTTATCGGTACGCCGGCAGCCATAAGCGCAAGTGTCGAACCGCAGATGGAAGCCTGCGAAGTTGAACCGTTTGACGAAAGAACTTCCGAAACCACGCGGATAACATAAGGGAATTCTTCAATTGACGGAATAACCGGAACAAGTGCGCGTTCCGCAAGCGCCCCGTGGCCTATCTCGCGGCGTCCCGGGCCTCTTGAAGGCTTGGTTTCGCCAACCGAGTAAGACGGGAAGTTATAGTGATGGATGTATTTCTTTTCGGTCTGCTCGTCAAGTCCGTCAAGGCGCTGTGCATCCGATATTGAGCCGAGCGTGGCAACCGAGAGAACCTGCGTCTGACCACGGGTGAACATACCCGAACCGTGCGCACGGGGGAGAAGGTCAATCTGTGCATTAAGCGGACGGATTTCGTCAATTTCTCTGCCGTCAACACGCTTTTTTTCGTTTTTAAGCCAGTTTCGTACAACATGTTTCTGAATGAGGTACATAATCTCGTCAAGTTTTGCTTCCTTGCCTTCAAACTGAGCGTCATATTTTTCGTGAACCGCATTGTAAATCGGCAAAAGGGCAGCATCACGCACAAGTTTATCGTCTGTGTCAAGTGCTTTTTTAACATCCTCAATGCAGAAATTTTCAATTTCTTCAAGTATTGCCGGATCGGGATCGTTTGATTCAAACTCAAATTTCGGTTTGCCGATTTCGGCAACGATACCGTTTATAAATTTAACGATTTCCTTGTTTGCTTCGTGGCCTTTCATAATAGCCTCAAACATAGTGTCGTCGTCAATTTCGTTCGCGCCCGCTTCAATCATTGCAACAAGATCTTCGGTCGAAGAAACGGTAAGATCCAGTTCGGATTTTGCCCTTTGTTCCAAAGTCGGGTTAATAACGATTTCACCGTCAACCAAACCGACGCTGACGCTTGAAATAGGGCCTGCCCACGGCACGTCCGATATTGCAATGGCAGCCGAAACGCCGATAGCAGCGGTTATTTCGGGGCTGCAATCGGGGTCAACCGACATAACTGTGGCAACAATCGAGCAATCGTTACGCATATCTTTCGGGAAAAGCGGGCGAATCGGACGGTCAATGCAGCGCGACGCAAGTATAGCCTTTTCGCTTGCTTTGCCTTCGCGGCGGCCGAACGAGCCGGGTATTTTACCTACCGAGTACATTTTTTCTTCATAGTCTACCGAAAGAGGGAAGAAGTCAACCCCTTCTCTCGGTTTGGCGGATGCGGTAACGGTGCAAAGCACGGTGGTTTCACCGTAGCAGGCAAGTACCGACGCATTTGCAAGCTGCGCCATTTTGCCGGTTTCAAGCCTGAGAGGTCTGCCGGCAAGCGTGGTTTCATAAACCTTGTAATTTTCGAACATAATTTTTCCTCCGTTCAATTTTTATTTTCACGGGGAATGACGAGGTTTAGCAATAAATCCGCCTGTCAGGTTTACCGGTAAATCAAATCAGACCCTGCCTGAAAGGTCGATTTACCGCTAAAAATCTTTCATTCCCCTTTTTAACATCGGGTTTAAAGCCCGATACAGTAAAAAAAGCTGACCGAACCCGTGCCGGGTTCGGCAGCTGATTTTTCTTACTTACGGATACCGAGCCTTTTGATAATAGCACGATATCTTTCGATGTCTTTCTTCTGAAGATAAGCCAGAAGGTTTCTTCTGTGACCTACCATTTTAAGCAGACCGCGTCTTGAATGATGGTCATTTTTATTAACCTTCAAATGTTCGGTTAATTCATTGATTCTTTTGGTGAGTACGGCAATCTGTACTTCGGGCGAACCGGTGTCGCCTTCGTGCGTGGCATACTCCGCAATAATTTTGTTCTTTTCTTCTTTAAGCATAATTTTCACCTTTTTCAAATTTGTCCGCCGTAAACCGAGCATAGGGTAGGTGACTTCCTTTTAAAGGCTTTCTCCCTAAGCACAGCACACGGTAGCTTCGCTATTATAGCATACAAATTTTCTTTTGTAAAGTATTTTGCTTAAAAAATATAAAAACAGGTGCAAAAATCCGCCCCGCATATTGACAACGGCGAAAATAGTGGTATTATATATGTGTTAAATTCAATATTACCCTTATCAAGAGTGACGGAGGGACAAGGCCCTGTGAAGTCCGGCAACCTGTTTTTCAAGGTGCTAAATCCTGCGGTGTAACCGAAAGATGAGGTTATTTGGACTCGCTTTCGTTGCGGGTCTTTTTTCGTACTCAAGGGCAAAAAAGGAGATACCGTTTTATGAACAAACATCTTTTCACATCCGAATCGGTTACGGAGGGGCATCCCGACAAAGTTTGCGATATGATTTCGGATTCGATACTTGACGAAATAATCAAAAATGACCCGAACGCACGCGTTGCCTGCGAAACATTCTGCACCACGGGCGTTATAACCGTTATGGGTGAAATAACGACCGACTGTTATGTCGATATTCCGAAAATTGCGCGTCGGGTTGTTAATCAGATAGGCTATGATTCGCCCGAAATGGGGTTTGACGGCAACACATGTGCCGTTATGACCGCAATTGACGAGCAGTCGCCCGATATCGCAATGGGGGTTGACCGTTCGCTTGAACTTAAAAACGGTGACGATGATAAATATAACCTTAACGGTGCGGGCGACCAGGGTATGATGTTCGGTTATGCCTGTGACGAAACGCCCGAACTTATGCCGCTTACTATCTCGCTTGCACATCGTCTTGCCAAAAAACTTACCGAGGTGCGTAAAAACGGCACACTTGATTATCTGCGCCCCGACGGTAAAACACAGGTCACGGTTGAGTTTGAGGATGGCGTTCCCGTACGGGTTGATTCGGTTGTTGTTTCCACCCAACATAAAGACAGTGTTTCACTCGATAAATTGCGTGAAGATGTGCTTAATGAAGTAATAAAGCCCACCGTTCCCAAAGAACTTTGGAGCGAAGAAACGAAGGTCTATATAAACCCGACAGGACGCTTTGTAACAGGCGGGCCGCAGGGCGACACAGGGCTTACGGGGCGTAAGATAATTGTGGATACATACGGCGGATACGCCCGCCACGGCGGCGGCGCATTCAGCGGCAAAGACCCCACAAAGGTTGACCGTTCTGCGGCATATGCCGCCCGTAAAGCCGCAAAAAATATTGTTGCTGCAGGCCTTGCAAAGAAATGTGAAGTTCAGCTTGCTTACGCAATAGGTGTGGCAAAACCCGTTTCGGTTACGGCGGATACATTCGGTACCGGCGCATATTCGGACGATGTAATTTCACGTGCCGTAACCGAGGTTTTTGATCTGCGCCCTGCCGCAATAATAGATAATCTTAAGTTGCGCCGACCCATTTACAGCCGTCTTGCCGCCTACGGTCACATCGGGCGTGAAGACCTCGGGGTTGAGTGGGAAAAGACCGATAAAACAGAGGAGTTGAAATCTGCCGTAAAAAGTATTATAATGGAACAGGTTAAAGACTAATATTTAGGTTTTATTCTGAAAATTCATAAAAACAGTCAAACGAGAGGTAACGTCTTATGTACAAGCAGTTATTCCCAACCACCGGTTTTATAAAGATGCTGGGTGCTTATGCTGAGCGGTACCCCTCGATTTTTAATACCTCCGTCGGCGTCCTTAAATTTGTTTTTCCCGTGCTTGCACTCATAATAATAGTAAGCGCGGTAAAAAGGCTTTTAAAGGTTCCCAATAAGCCTGAAGTCTGGGCGCGGCTTAAAATGCCGGACGGCAGCGTTTGCCCGTTATCAAACTGGGAAAACATTATAGGCAGATCGGGTAAAAGCGATGTAATACTTAAATTTGCAACAATATCCCGGCAACATGCGGCAATTATAAGGAATGAGGACGGCAGTTGGACGCTGCACGACCTTGCGGGCAAAAAAAGCACCTGCGTTAACGATACGCCGATAATCCGCCGCCGCCTGAAGCATGGGGATGTTTTCACGCTCGGTGGCGCCGAGATTACGCTTCTGCCGCCCCCGGAAACCGAAGACCTTTATTCTTCAAACCGTAAAAAGGCTGAGGGAAAACGCGCAAAATATCCCGTAGGCTCGTTTTTGGTAATAACCCTGTTCCAACTTTTAGCCCTTGTACAGTTAACCGTGTCATACGGTTCCGCCGCACCGAGCAGCCTGTATTTCCTTTGCCCCGGGCTTACAATTGTTATGTGGGTTTATTTTATATTTTTAAGGATACTCGGCTGCGGAGGGCTTGAAATGGAGGAAATAGCCTTCTGGCTTTCCACACTGTCATTGTCGGTTACGGCGTCCGCCGCACCGGAATCAATGTTCAAGCAGTTTGCCACAATATGTGCAGGCATAATTTTTATGATAGCCGTAGAACTGTTTATAAGAGATTTAAAGCGTGTAAAAAAATTGCGCTGGCTTGCCGCCGCCGCAACGGTCGGGCTGCTGTTTTTTACCATAGTTTGCGGAACAAACCGCCACGGTGCAACGGCGTGGATATCGCTCGGCACATTTTCGTTTCAACCGTCCGAGATCGCAAAGGTATTCTATATATTTGCAGGTGCCGCCACGCTTGACCGACTTTTTGTAAAACGCAACTTCGGTATGTTTATTTTGCTTACAATGCTCTGCCTCGGCTGCTTGGCGCTTATGAACGACTTTGGCACGGCGCTTATATTCTTTATAGTATTTTTGGTTATAATATTCCTGCGTTCGGGAGATTATACCGCGGTAATGATGATATGCGCCGCCGCAGGTTTCGGCGGAGTCCTGCTGCTTAAATTTAAATCGCATATAGTAAGCAGGTTTGAGGCGTGGGGTAAAGTCTGGCAATTTACCGATTCATTGGGCTTCCAGCAAACTCGTGCCATGTCCGCCGCCGCATCGGGCGGTATTGTGGGCAAAGGTGCCGGCAACGGGTGGCTTAAAAACGTATTTGCCGCCGATACCGATTTGGTTTTCGGTATGCTGTGCGAAGAATGGGGACTTATAATTGCCGTATTGGCGGTGATATCGGTGGTTGTGCTTTGTGTTTTTGCCGTCCGCACTTCTAAAAACAGCCGTTCAAGTTTTTATACAATATCCGCCTGTGCGGCGACCTCTTTGCTTGTTTTCGGTATGATGCTTAATGTTTTCGGTACTGTGGATCTGCTTCCGCTTACCGGCGTTACCTTCCCCTTCGTTTCAAACGGCGGTTCATCCATGATTTGCTGCTGGGGATTGCTGGCATTTTTAAAATCAACCGACGCACGCCCCAACTCAAATATAGCGGTAAAAGTTTTTGAAAACTACTTCAAAAAAAGCGGAAAGGCGGGTAAGGATAAATGAAAAAAATCAGTCGCCGCGCACTTATTTGTTTGGTTTTGTGTGTCGTTATGCTTGCCGGAACAGCCTTTTTTTGCATAGAATGGGTAGTACTCGGGGAGGATTGGGCAACAGCGGATTTTAACCGTGACATATATAAAAACGGATTGCCGTCAAAAGGTCGCGTGCTTGACCGTGACGGCGTGGTGTTAAGCGATGTGGACGATGAGGGTAACCGCCGTTATTCGGATGATGTTACCGTGCGTAAAGCCACTCTGCACGCCGTCGGCGACAGGCACGGCAATATCTCAATCGGCGCTTTGCACGCCTATTCAACCGACCTGATAGGCTATAACCGTCTGACGGGACTTAACAGCGGCAAGGGCAACGATCTTTACCTGACGCTTAATTCAAACTGGAACAAAACGGCTTATAATGCGCTCGGTAACCGAAAGGGAACTGTTTTTGTCTACAATTACAAAAGCGGGGAGATACTTTGCATGGTGTCTACCCCGACATATGACCCGGATAACGAGCCTGCCGACCTTACAACAAACGAAAAATATGAAGGCGTATTCCTTAACCGTGCGATATCGGGGCTTTATACGCCGGGCTCAACCATGAAAACCGTCACAATGGCGGCCGCTCTTGAAAAAATTGATGATATGGAGAACCGCACCTGGCTTTGCGAAAAGAAATTTGCAATCGGTGCCGACCATGTTACCTGTGCAGGTAAGCATGGGACGCTGTCTTCAAGCGATGCGCTTGTGCATTCCTGCAATGCCGCGTTTGCACAAATTACGCTTGAACTCGGCAAACCTACGCTTAAAGAATATTTTGAAAAAGCAGGGCTTGATTCGTCATACGATATTAACGGAGTGGCTTCCGCCAAAGGTTCGCTCGGTGACCCTGCGAACGAGATGCAACTTGCCTGGTCAGGTATAGGTCAGGCGGATGTGCTTGTGAATCCGCTCGGAATGGCGGTTTATATGGGTGCGGTTGCAAACGGCGGTAAAGCGGCGGTTCCGCAGCTTATATATAAAGTCACTAATAATTCCGGCAGGACGGTATCAAAACTCTCTGCCGAAACAACAGGCACTCTCATAGAAAAAGAAACCGCCGAAAAACTTTCGGAAATGATGCGTCAAGCCGTTACAAAAGAATACGGAGCAGGACTTTTCCCAAATCTTGACGCTTGTGCGAAATCGGGTACTGCCGAAGTCGCCAACGATTCGGAAGACGCTTTGTTTGTAGGCTTTTTAAAGAATGAGGAATACCCATATGCCTTCGCGGTAGTGGTTGAGGACGGCGGCAGCGGTACTACGGTAGCGGGGCGCATAGCTTCGACAGTTATTAAAGAAATGACGGGGAATTGATGGGTTTTGGCTTATGGAACGAAAAATCGATAAATCAAAAATCAAAAAATATCTTTCGGTCGCTCTGGTTGTTCTTGCGTTGTCGGCGGTTGTTATCATATGTTATAAAAGCGTAATGCCCGTAATCAAATTTATTCTTGACAGGGATAAAATCCGCATATGGGTAAGCAAATGGAACATTCTTTCAAGATTGGCTTTTATCGCAATGGTAATAGTTCAGGTTGTTATCGCCTTTATCCCGGGTGAGCCGTTTGAAATAGCGGCAGGATACGCTTTCGGCGTTATTGAGGGAACGCTTTTGTGCCTTATCGGCATAACTGTCGGCAGTATTGTCGTGTTTTGGATCGTCAGGCGATTCGGCACGCGTGCCATTAACTTTTTCTTTGCCCGTCACGATACCCAAAAGTTGAATTTTCTGCACGAGAAGCGGAAACTCAACAGCCTTGTTTTTATTCTTATGCTTATCCCCGGCACACCTAAGGACTTAATTTCATACTTTGTCGGCCTTACCGATATTAAGTTTTCAACATGGGTGCTTATCGTCGTGATTGCGCGCATACCGTCCGTGATAACATCAACGCTCGGCGGCTCAACCGTGAGCGGCGGCAATATCAGACTTACCGTTGCCGTCTTCGCGGTTACGATTGCAATAAGCGCGGCAGGGTTGATCTGCTATAATTATATTTGCAAGAAAAATGAAACAGGGTCTGGTGAGGACGGTAAAAGCGGCAAAGATGAATAAAATTACAGGTTTAATCGGCAAAACGGTTGCAGTTACCGGTACAACCGGCGGATTGGGCCGCGAAATATGCAAGGCGGTTGTTTCGCTCGGCGCGGACATTGTGTTAATAGACCGTGACGCCCGAAAATCCTCGGTTCTGCAACGCGAACTTGCAAAGGTGCGCATCGGTGCCGCAATGCACAGAGTGGAACTTGACCTTTCGCATCCCGAGCAAATAAAAAGTGCGGCGAAAAAGATTGCCGCATATTCTCCGGATTACCTGATACTTAATGCGGGAGTTTATCATGTGCCGCGGTATAAATGTACCGGGAACATCGACAATGTGTTTATGATAAATTTTTTGTCGCACTATTTGCTTGTCCGTGTGCTTTTACCCGATCTTCGCAAGGCAAACGCAAAAGTGGTTGCGGTAGGCAGTATCGCTCATAATTATTCCCGAACCAACGAAAATGACATTGACTTTTCGGGCAGGGCGTCCTCCGCTTTGGTCTACGGTAATTCAAAAAGATACCTGATGTTCGCCCTTTCGGAACTTTTAAAAAACGAACCGCACGTGTCGTTTACAATAGCCCACCCGGGCATAACATTTACCGGAATAACCGACCATTATCCTCCGGCGGTTTTCGCCGTTATCAAGCACCCTATGAAGATTATTTTTCCGCCGCCCCGTGTTGCGGCGCGGAATATTGTGTACGGGATGTTTGATTCTACAGAAAAAAATGAGTGGATAGGGCCGAGATATTTTAATATTTGGGGACGGCCCGAAAAGCATCGGCTGACTACCTGCCGGGAAGATGAACGGCAAATGATTTTTAAAAATGCCGAGTTGCTTGCAGACCGCGTGAAATGTGAAACCGACCCGAAACCCGACGAAAATACCGGTGAAAATTGAATAAAAAGTAAAATCAGCCGCACCGCGACAAATTTTGTCGCGGTGCGGCACTGCTGTTTTAATAAATACGCGGGATATATGAATTTGACCTGCTGTAAAATCAGAAAAGTCCGGTTATTTTTCCGCTTTCATCTATGTCTATCCGCTCTGCTGCAGGGGATTTGGGCAATCCCGGCATCGTGAGGATATTTCCGGTCAACACAACTAAAAATCCTGCGCCTGCCGAAACCTTCACGCTTTTAACCGTGATATTAAATCCGTCGGGTGCACCAAGACGCGTCGGGTCGTCCGAAAAACTGTACTGCGTTTTGGCAATGCAGACCGGCAGGCTGCCGAAGCCGAGTTCGGTAAGTTCCTTTATCTGCTTCTGTGCCGCCGATTCGATGATTATACCGTCGCCGCCGTAAACTTTTTGCACTACGGCTTTGATTTTATCTTCAATTGAATCGTTAAGGCTGTAGGCAAAATGCATTTTCGGTTTTTTGCCGTCACATATACGCACAACTTCGCGCGCAAGTTCTTCGCCACCGCGCCCTCCGTCTGCCCAGACGGTGGAAAGCACGGTGTTTACGCCGGCAGCACGGCATTTTTCGGTTATAAGCGCGATTTCCGCGTCACTGTCGGTCGGGAAACGGTTTATTGCGGCAACGCAGGGCAGACCGTAAACCTCGGTTATGTTGCGTATATGCCGCATAAGGTTCGGCAAACCCAGTTGCAGTGCCGCAAGATTTTCCGTGTCAAGTTCGGCCTTTGCAAGTCCGCCGTGCATTTTAAGCGCACGCACCGTTGCAACCACCACAACCGCGTCGGGTGTAAGTCCTGCCGCACGGCATTTTATGTCAAGGAATTTTTCGGCACCCAAATCTGCGCCGAATCCTGCTTCGGTTACGGCGTAATCGCCCATTTTTAATGCAAGGCGCGTTGCAAGAACCGAGTTGCAGCCGTGCGCTATGTTGGCAAACGGCCCTCCGTGGACAAATGCGGGTGTTCCTTCAAGCGTCTGCACAAGGTTGGGTTTTACCGCGTCTTTAAGCAGTGCCGCCATTGCGCCGGCGGCTTTAAGTTGGCCGCAGGTTACGGGCTCGCCGCTGTGCGAATATCCCACAACCATTCTTGAAAGCCGCTCTTTTAAATCGGAAATTGAGGAGGAAAGGCAGAGCACTGCCATTATTTCGCTTGCAACGGTGATGTCAAATCCGTCTTCACGAGGCACACCGTTGACCTTGCCGCCCAGCCCGTCAACAATAAATCTCAGTTGACGGTCGTTCATATCAACACAGCGTTTCCAACTTATGCGGCGAACGTCTATATCGAGCGGGTTGCCCTGCTGAATATGATTATCAAGCATAGCGGCAAGCAGGTTGTTCGCCGCTCCGATTGCGTGAAAATCGCCCGTGAAATGCAGGTTAATATCCTCCATAGGCACAACTTGGGCATATCCGCCGCCCGCTGCGCCGCCCTTTATGCCGAAAACAGGGCCGAGCGACGGTTCACGCAGGGCGGCAACCGAGTTTTTGCCGATGCGTCGCAATCCGTCCGCCAAACCGATTGTTGTTGTCGTTTTGCCTTCGCCCGCCGGGGTCGGTGTCATCGCAGTTACAAGTATCAGTTTTCCGTCGGGTCTTTCGCATTCGCGCATAACCGAAAGGTTGATTTTTGCTTTGTATCTGCCGTAATATTCAAGATATTTTTCGTCAATTCCGCAATTTTTTGCAATTTCGGATATCGGTTTCATATCACAGGACTGCGCTATTTCAATATCGGTTTTCATATTACAGAAACTCCTTTTGTTATGTGTTTTATACGCTGAGTTTTGCCTGTATTTCGCCCTTGTATCTTTCGATTACGGGGGCGGCAACATCACGCAAAAAATCCGTTACCTGTTGTGGCGCGCGGCCTACATATTTTACGGGGTCGAGCTGCGCTTCTATTTCTTCGCGGGTGATGAGAAAATCGGGGTCATCCGCTATGCGGTCTATTAGGTCGTTGGGCTTGCCATCAAGTTTAACGGCAGCCGCCGCTGCGTGTGAATGGCAGCGCAGTTTTTCGTGCAGCTGCTGCCTGTCGCCGCCCCGCTTTACACATTCCATCATAATATTTTCGGTTGCCATAAACGGCAGTTTTTCCATAACGCGGCGGTGTATTACACGGTCGTAAACTACCGTCCCCTCTGTTATGTTTATGTATATGTTAAGTATTGCGTCGGTCGCCAAAAATGCTTCGGCTACCGAGATGCGTTTGTTTGCGCTGTCATCCAATGTGCGCTCAAACCACTGTGTTGCTGCGGTAAATGTCGGGTTCAGCACATCGGTCATAATATATCTTGCAAGTGCCGATATACGCTCGCTTCGCATCGGGTTGCGCTTGTACGGCATGGCCGACGAACCTATCTGATTTTTGCCGAACGGCTCTTCGATTTCTTCAAACGACTGCAATATCCTAAGGTCGTTTGAAAATTTGTACGCGCTTTGCGCAAATCCCGAAAGAACCGAAAGAAAATAGGCGTCAATCTTTCTTGAATAGGTCTGACCGGATACAGCTGCGGTTCCGTCAAATCCCATTTCATCCGCTATCATCCGGTCAAGTTTTTTAACCTTTTCTTCGTCCCCGTCAAACAGTTCCATGAAACTTGCCTGTGTTCCGGTAGTGCCTTTTGAACCCAACAGTTTAAGGCGTGACAGTTGAAATTCGAGGTTTTCCATGTCGTTTATAAGTTCGTACATCCAAAGGGTCGCGCGCTTGCCGACGGTGGTTAACTGCGCCGGTTGCAAATGCGTGTAGGCAAGGCAGGGCATATCCTTGTATTTTTCGGCAAAAGCGGCAAGGTTTTTAATAACCTGTGCTGCCTTTTTAAGCACGATTTCGGACGCTTTTTTTAAAATTATAATATCGGTGTTATCGCCGACATAGCAACTTGTCGCCCCCAGATGAATTATCGGTTTTGCCTTGGGGCATTGTACCCCGTAAGCGTAAACATGGCTCATAACATCGTGCCGAACCTCTTTTTCGCGCTGCTCGGCAACATCATAATTTATATCGTCACGGTGCGCTTTAAGTTCGGCAATCTGCTCATCCGTTATCGGCAAGCCGAGTTGCTTTTCCGCGCTCGCAAGCGCAATCCAAAGTCTGCGCCAGGTGCGGAATTTAAAATTCTGTGAAAAAACAAATTGCATTTCATCGCTTGCATACCGTGTTGAAAGTGGGGAAATATATTTATCTCTGCTGTCCATTTTATGCGTCCTTTCGGATTGTCAGTTTCTGTATTCTATTGTATATACCGCAATAATCTCTTTGCCGCCTTTTTTATAAGCGGCTGTTACCATCCTGCGGTCGGTTGAAAATGTAAAAGTCACCTTGGTTTTGCCGAAGGTTGCCGCCGCTTTGTCGCCGTCGGGTTCATAGGTTCCGCGCTGTGCCTTGTCGGAATTTTCCGAATTCCAAAGGACGCAGCTGCCGTCAACCGATGTGGTAAGGCGGTCATATTCGGCGTTTTCGGTGCCCGTTTCGGCGCCGTCTTCGGCGTAGGTGTGTATTTTCCATACTCCGCTTACCGATTGAAAAGCCTCCGCCTCCTTACGGCAGGCAGATAAAAAAACCGAAGAAAAAATCATAAAAACAAGCAGCACAGAGCTTAAAAATTTCTTTTTCACAGTTTAAGTTCTTCCTCTCTGCCCGAAAGCTCGTATTTACGGTATTTAACGCCAACGGTATCGAGCATTTTTTTAGACGCCTTAACACTGTCGCTGTCAGGGTATTTGTCGGCGTAATAAATTACTTCTTTTATGCCCGTCTGAATAATGGCTTTTGTACATTCGTTACAGGGGAAAAGCGTGGTGTATATGCGGCTGCCCCTCAGTTTTCCGCCGCCGTAGTTCAGTATGGCGTTAAGTTCGGCGTGGCATACAAATACATATTTCGTACCCAAAGCGTCGCCGCCGTCCCGATCCCAAGGGAAATTATCATCGGAACAACCGGTCGGCATTCCGTTATATCCTACCGAAAGTATGCGATTTTCATCATTTACTATGCAGGAACCGACCTGTGTGCTCGGGTCTTTGCTCCGCATTGATGAAAGCAGCGCTATTCCCATAAAGTATTCATCCCATTGCAGATAGTTATTTCTTTTCATAACCGGAAAGCCCCTCTTTCATAAAATTAAAAAATTTCACTATACTGAATTCCTTGCGCTGCAGTCCGAGGAAGAATATGCCTACAAACAGCACAAGTATTATAAGCATTGACGCTATAAACGACCAGCAGGCGCCGAGTACGCCGTAAGCCGATATAAGATACGGCGACAGTATAAGCGTAAGCAGGGCGGAACCGCCGTATCCGATAAGCAAAAATCTTTGAAGGCGCATAACCGTCACCGCATTGTATAAAACGTTGATTACCGCACTTATTCCGCCGCCGAGCAGGACAAGGAAAAAACTTAAATTATATGCCGAAAGGTCGACCCCATAGACCCAGCCGAGTACCGTAGGCCCGAATACCGAGAAAAGCGCGGCAAGTCCCACCGATATTGTTCCCATAACTCCGCAGACCTTCAAAACGGAATTTTGGAAGTTGCGGTCTTCCCCCGAAGCCCAGAATGCCGTGAGTTTGGTTTGCAGGGGCTTAAGGGCAAACAGGCTGAAAAGATTCATTATAAACGCTACCGAGTAGACATAGTTAAAGTGTGCCTGCGTTACATCGTCAAAAAAATCTTCTATTCCGTATTTCGGGATATTGTATATATAGTTTATAAGGAAGGTGCTTACAAAAAGCGGAAGGCACTGGAAAAACAGGCGGCGCATCGCTTTTGGGTTGAAATCGGGGCGGACGGGTGCAAAGGCTTTCGCTTCGCGCACTTCGTAAAGAAATATCCAAATAACCGAAACCACAGATGCCAAAAATATACTAAGTGCAAGTCCGGCTTCCGTTCCGCCCGTTATCCACAGCGTTAAGGCTATCATCACCATGGCAAGCGCATCGCGAACCGCCATTGAAAAACCGCTTATATCAAGCCGCCCATGCTGTTGGAACAGGCTGAAATAAAGGTTTGAGGCGGCGTCGGTCATTTTAAGCATACATAAAAGTATCGCTATGCCGGCTTTGTACATTGTAAAGTGCATATACAATACATAAAGCGGACTTATTATTGCCATAAGCACGCAGGAGATTATTTTAAACCCGGTATATTGCGGAAAAGTCAGATTTCCCGACGCATCGGTTACCTGATAAGTGCCTTCTTCAAACATTCCCACCGTCCACATAAGTTGGGCAATTGCGTAACCTATGGCGAACACGCCGCACATTTCGACATTGCAAAAACGGGTTATACAAAGCGTAAGAACAAAAGTCATGGAAGCGTTAAGACCGCTGCCTATCATATTCCATATAATAGCCGACCGTTCGCTGCCGGCACTGTGACTTGCCGCATTGTGAAAAGCGGCGAATCCGTGACCTAAATGTTTCATATCCGTTTCCTTTTCGTTTGTAAAGCAAATAGTTTGCCGTTTGCGGCGGTCAGCCGAAAGGCAAAACGCGGCAACCCATCGTAAAACCGGAAAAACAACCACGCCGATTTTTGGTGCTGCCGTTTGCGAATATTATATCATTATTTTACTGTTTAGTCAATCATAATACGGCGCGACTTGTCAGTATGTACAAAAATATTAATTACTTTTAGTTAACTTCATACAGGTGCAAATTTGCTCAAAACTACAATGTATCTTGCAAAAATTACAGAAATTCATTGCAAATATTGTACTGTGTTCAGTAGATTCTGGAATATTATCAATATATTAGCCGCAAAAGCAACGCTATATTGCTCAAATTGTATAGTTTCGCCCTTAAACCTAATTTTCACCCGATACCGTTTTGTAATTTTTTTATTTACTTTTTTACGGTTAAATTGTATAATATGTGTATAGTATGCGTGATATGATGTCTTGTTTTGTGAAAACTGACAAATTTTAAGACAATGATTTGTGCATACATTATAATCCAAGAGGTGGAAAATATGAGGAATTTAAAGAGGACACTTGCCTTTATGCTTACGCTGGCTATGCTGGTTACGGCTTTGGCAGTACCGACGACGGCGTTCGCTGCGTGTGACCACAGTTATGTGTACACACTTGTTTCGGCACCTTCGGAATCATCGGACGGGCAGCGCACCGGCGTTTGCTCAAAATGCGGAAATACCGTAACCGAAACCATGAAAGGTATGCTGACAAATATTGACAGTACGCCGAACGGCGGCTACAAGTTCGGCAATACCAATTCAAATGTCGGCGCTATATTGAACGACACTCCGGTTTCGGATCAAGCCATAGATTTTGTAAAGGATCTCGGCGGTAAGGCTAACGACCCGACAGCGGGCGAAAATAACCGTTTGGTTCTTTATGAATATATAAGGCAGCAAAAGGACTACGGTTATAATGTAAGCCACGAGGAAGTTATATCCGAAATATCATTCGGAGAAGGTACATTCTATTTTGATGACGCTTTCAGAATGAATGTATTTCAGGACAGTTCTTGGAAATATTACGGTCGCTTTACCTTTAATGGTGTAAAAGATAAAACCACCTTTGTTATTGACGATACCACGGCTACCGAGAAGGGTATGTTCACGAGCGTAAACAACAAAACCTGGTCTATGCTTTACGGTTCGCTTGTAGATATAACCTTTATGACCAAAACATTCAAGGATACCGGCAAACCGTCCCAGACCATCAATTTTGTTGACGGCGGCGTGCAGGAAAACGGTAACAACCTGTGCCTAAACCTTTGGCAGTTTAAAATGAACAACTGTACGGTCAAGGGATTTAATTCACTCTTTACAGGCTGTTCTTCACTTACGGGCCCGTATCTTACAAATAACACATATACCGACTTTGCCGACGCTGCTTTCCAGGGCTGCGGCCTTGTTGATATGAAGGTCACTAACAATATATTTGAAGCTTACGGTTATAAAACCGACGACGGTTATGAACCCAGTTACTTTATGCCGCAGTCGACTTTCTGCGCAGGCATAATCTCAAACAACAAAATATCAAATATGGTATTTGACGGTACAAACCGTGCCGGGCGTCGCCAACTTACCGGCCAGAGCACCACAACTTTTTCCAACAATACGTGTGACCGTGTTTACGGCTTGAAAAATATTGATTCGATAAGCGGCAATATATTTGCGCGCTGTTCCAAAAAAGATATGACCGATTTCCTTAAAACCAAAGGGACGGTATCTTCAACCTACACTTCGGCTGACGCTATAGTTATTGAATCCGCCGCCAGTGTAAATAAATTTTCCGCCGACGATATGACGGGTACATATCTTATGTCATCGGACTGCGGGCAAGCAACCGAAAATGCCTATAAGTTCGGCAAAATCGGATGCGACCATCTGTTTAAGAACAATAAAATCCAAAACTCTTTCAACCATACGGATATTGACCTTTCGGCGTTTCCGCTTTCATATGTTCCGGCAAATACATACTATAGCGGAACACACCTGAATCTTAACGGCGCAAGCGTTTATGTCCGCGTAAATAACACAACAAGCAACAAAATGGCTTACGGCTGCACAAGCCTCTTTGATGCGGACGGCAACGATATAGGTTACACCGATTGCGCCGTTCCCGGATACGGTTCGTGGACTGCCGCGGGCAGCGGCAAAACCCGTAAAGTTCTGTCTGACGGAAGGATGAATGTCAAATTCACCGCCGCAACGTCCGCAAGCGGGGGCGACAGGGCTGTTTGCACCTATACTATTGAGAATTTTGATGTAAACGCATATTACCGTTTTTCAACTGAGGGTGATGCCGAAGTTTTATCGGGCAACTGCGAAACCGTAAGTTACAGTGTTGATTTTTACAATAAAGACGGTTCTTTTGCCATAATAGACGGCAAAAGAATACAGTCGATTTATGCGGGCTTCAACACTACCGACGGTATGATATATAAAGTGGGCGGCGGCAGCGAATCTGCACTTTACAACGCAAAAATCACGGTGCTTGTAGGTTCAACCAAGGCATCTTCTTCCTCCCCCGTAGAGGTTGTTGTTCCGCCGATTAAGGTTGAAAAATACAACGGTATGTCAAACGGCGGTTCCAAGGGTATAAACAAGGTTAAAACCGCGGTTGACTATACGGCGGCAGGTGCGGATTACGATACCGTTGCGGCTGCAATCAACGCAAAAACAAGCTTTAACAATCCGGATAAGATTGAAAAAGTATATTTCAATGAAAAATTCGGCGATCTTAGAAAAATAACATACGGCGGCAAAGATTATTATGACGATACTATTGCGCTGCAAACCGCTCTTAACTATGTTAAAGATAAAAATATGGAACTGGTTATTGAGCGCGGTACTTATAATTTCGCATATAATCGCGACCTTGCGTATGCCGGATATAAAACAGGCAGCATTTACCTTGAGGGCGGTTCTACCTATCGCGTCCGCGGTCTTGAAGATGTAATGCTTAACAATTCCGGCAGCGATATGAAATCGGGCGCCTTCTTCTATCAGGAGGGTGAGGGTGATGTCAGCGGCTATATGATAAATATCAGGAATGTTCAGAATTCCTATACTTCAAGTGAATCCGGATCGGTATTCTACGGTATAAACTTTAAAAACTTTATGTTTGATAAGTGTATGCTCGGCGGCGGATACTCGCTGTTTGATAATTGCAATATCGAATCGAGCATATTCCAGGGCGGATACCTTTCAAAATCGGTTCGCCAGTTCTATAATTCGTATGTTCATAACTCCCTGTTTATAGATAACTACTGCCATGTAGGCTGGGTAAAATCTCAGGAAGAGGGCGACACAAGCAGAACAGATGTCGGCTGGCTGTTCTATAACACCGGTTTTGTTAATTCAACATTCCAGAACAACTGGTCTGAATTTATGCGCTTCTCTGATGGCAGTTGGTACGAGAACAACGGCTACCCCTCAACAAATTCGCTTTACATAGGCAACCTGCTTGACTATACTACGGAGATCCGTTTGGGTGCCGGCGATATTGCCATAAGCAACGCAAACTATCACTCAAGCAAATGGAATCTGCGCTGGAACGATAAGGGTATTACCAATCCCACAAAGAGTATGGAAACCCGCTCGGTAGGTACATATCACCTGTCATCGGGTGCGTCGGTTATAGCAAACTGCTTCTCTGAAAATGCTGAGGACAGTCCGGCCATATACTTCGAAGGTAAAACAACAAAGGCGAACGCAAACGGCACAAAAGCCCTTAAAAACATGACCGTTTTCGGCAACAGATATAATTATTCCAATAATACATCAAATAATATCTTTACAACCGAAGGTCAGCTTTTGGCGAAATATCCGCAGTTTGACCTTGACGATACATGCCTTTACAAAACGCTCGACGCAAAAAATTCCACTGGCAACTATATAAATTACGGTATAACCTTCCTCCACGCTCCCGAATATGTTATTCCGGGAACTTGTATGAATGACGGAGATATGACAGCGGTGCTTTCAACAAGTCAAACCGCCGAGTCAATCTCGGGGACAAAAGGCGGAATTATAAGCGATTCGATGCTTGTTGATTACAAGGGCGAAGCGTATTATAACGGCGGCAAAACCGTATATCCGCCCGTAACCCTTAAAGACGGCGATTACACGCTTGTATGCGGCAAGGATTACACCTATTTTGACAATACCATTGTAGGTGAGGGCAAGATTGCCGATAATGTTACCTGCAAACTTGTAGGTATCGGCAAATATACCGGAATTATCACCCTTACATATTCAATCGTTGTTGCTCCGATGGATATTTGCACGGCGGTTCTTGAATACAACACCGTTAAATATGACGGTACCGCAAAGAAACCTGCCGTAAAATATGTTTACCGCGGAACTTCGGTAGTATCAACTTCCGATTACACGGTAAGTTATGTAGGCAATATGAACGGTACGGCTTACGCCGTAATTACCGGTTCGGGCACCAATTATACGGGTGAGTTGTGGGTTCCCTTTACAATTACGGGTTCAACCCATAAATTCGTAAGCACTTCAGTAGTCGCCCCGACCTGCACTACGTCGGGATATACCGTTTATAAATGTTCGGATTCCGGCTGCAGCGTTACATATAACGGTGATTACAAAAAGGCTTTCGGACATAATATGCAGATTGCCGACGGGTACGATCAGGCACCCACCTGCTCAACGGCGGGATACAAAGGCTATGTCTGCGCAAACGGCTGCGGTAAGAGCGAGATTGTTAATATTGACAGAATTTCACATGTTTACCGCAACTATGTTAAAAAAGCCACCTGCTTAGAAGGCGGAGAAACCGGAATTAAATGCGCGGTTTGCGGTGATAAAACGGTTTACACAACTTCGGATGCCACGGGTCACATTAAAACCAAAACGGTCAAGACCGAGGGTAACTGTAAAACCGCTGCCGCAGTAAGCGAAGTATGCACGGAATGCGGTACAACCGTTTCTTCCACGGCACTTGCGATTGATGAAAACGCCCATGTCTGGAACATAGAAAAAATGATAACTGCGCCCACCTGCAAAACTGCGGGTGTCGCTTCGGCAACCTGCTCGGTTTGCGGAACGCATGACGATAACGCCGTAATTAAGGCTACCGGTCACACCCCGGGCGAATGGGTAACTTCCGGCAGCGAAAAAGAGAGATACTGCACAGTCTGCAAACAGAAGATAAATCAGCGCACGGTTTATTCATGGGATTTCACCGATAAATCAACCGCTGCCGCAAGCGCTGCCGAGTTTAACTCTTTAAGCGAACTTAACATAAACACTTCCAAAAACACCTATTCATCGGACAAAAACAGTTATGTTATCCCCTATTACGGTAAAGGCGCGTATACCGTTATGACGCAATCCATTCCGACAGACGGCTCGTTCGCTGCTGCCGATATAAGCGTTAAGGGTGACCCGTATTGGAACAACATAACCGTTCCCGGCGTAGTATTCGCAACCGATTCAAACGGTGCGTATGTATACCGCCTTTATATAAATGAAGTCGGGTCGATAGCCGAAGAGATTTACTACCTGCAATATAACAAATCGGGAACGACCGTAAAGGGCGTAGGATCAAGATGGTCGCTCAAACCCAAAACACTGCCGTTGCCGCTTACGGGTAAATCTTACAAAACGGGTGAAACAATAACTTCAAAATCCGTTAGCGATTTTGTTAAATCCGCCCCGACCATAAACGGCCAGAAATACGCAACATATGATTATCACCTGAATGTTGAAAACGGCGTTATTACTATATCGGCAGATATCCATTACAGCTTTAAATCAAATGAACATGCAGATGTTGTTGAATTTGATGTTACCACGGCAGAACGCTCGTTCGACCTTGATATCATAACCGCCAACGCTTCAACTTACAGCGATACCAATTTTGCCGATAAAACTACGGTTAAACATACCGATTTCAAACCGCAGTTCGGTCTTTACAATTACACCTTCAATAACCTGTTTGAAAATCAGGAAGGCACTTCCGAACTATTCGGCGCAACGGTTGAATATGAAATTCCGGTAAGCGGAAGCGAGTGCAAACATAGCAGTACCAGAACAATCGCTGCGGTTGCTGCCACCTGTACGTCTGCGGGCAAAACCGCACAGGTTATCTGTAATGAATGCGGCAAGACCATTTCGGGCGGAACGACCATAGCGGCGCTCGGACATAAGTATGTTGAAACCAAAACCGACGCCAAATGTACCGAAGACGGTAAAGTAGTAACAACCTGCTCACGCTGC